>NZ_BOPH01000020.1 GCF_016863655.1 Virgisporangium ochraceum | reverse complement strand
TCACGTGCGTCCCCTTGCAGTGGAAGCGGAAGGTCGGCGGACGCCCGCACGCCGTCGAGCCCGTGCCACAGCAGCGTGGTGAGGTACTCGGTGAGCGCGGCGCGGCTGATCGGACGGTCGTGCAGGATCCACCAGTCGCCGACCGACTGCACCATCCCGACCATGCCGTACGCCCACGGCTCGGCCGGGCCGGCGTCGAGCCCGAGCGCGCGCAACCGGTCGCCGACCGCGCGCGCCAGCTCGGTGGCGACGGTGCGCGCGGCGGTGGCGATGAGGTGCGGCATGCCCGGGACGCCCGACTGGTGCACGAGGAACCGGTACAGGTCGGGGTTCGTCTCGATCGCGGTGAGATAGGCGTCGATGGTGGCGGAGACGAGGTCGCGCTCGGCGCGCACCTGCGCGACCACGGGCGTGATCTGGTCGACGACCAGCCGCGCCAGGTGCTCACCGACCGCCAGCCACAGCTCGGCCTTGTCGGCGAAGTAGCGATACAGCACCGGTTTGCTGACGCCGGCGACCGCCGCGACCCGGGCCATGTCGGCGTCGGCGCCGTAGCGCAGCAGCGCCTCCACCGCGGCCTCGACCAGCACCGCGCGGCGCTGCTCGCGGTGGGCCGACCAGCGGCTGCGGCGGCCGTCTTCCCTCTGTTCCCGGTTCACGATACCCTTGGTAACAGATACTTGGAGATACATCAACTCGTGGGAGGCCGCGCCGTGGGACGTGAAGAGACCGCAGAACGCCTGCTCACCGCGTCGACCCGCCGGTCCTACGACCCGGTGGTGACCATCGACTGGGAGGCGCCGTTCGAGCCCGGCCGGTACTGGCTGGCGCCGTCGCGGAGCAGCCTCTACGGCACGGACCTGTGGGCCTCGCTGTCGGAGGAGCAACGCATCGAGCTCACCAAGCACGAGGTCGCGAGCGCGGCGAGTGCCGGCATCTGGTTCGAGACCGTGCTCATGCAGATGCTGATCCGCGAGTACTACGACCAGGACCCGACGAGCCGGCACGCCCAGTACGCCCTCACCGAGGTGGCCGACGAGTGCCGCCACTCCATCATGTTCGGCCGCCTGATCGAGCGCCTCGGCGTCGAGCCGACGAGGGCGAAGTGGCGCGACCACACGCTCGGCCGCTTCCTGAAGGCGACGGCCACCGGTCCGCACATGTACGCCGCGATCCTCATCGCCGAGGAGATCCTCGACGCGTTCCAGCGCGAGATCTCCACCGACGAGTCGCTGCAGCCGCTGATCCGCATGGTGTCACGCATCCACGTCGTGGAGGAGGCGCGGCACGTCCGCTACGCCCGCGAGGAGCTGGAGCGCCAGGTCGCCTCGGTCGGCCCGGTACGCCTGGCGTACTCCCGGATGGTGATCGCCCGGGCCGCGGCGTCGGTGGTGAGCCGCCTCGTACACCCCGACGTGTACCGCAGCGTCGGTGTCGACCCGTCGGTGGGCCGCCGGACCGCGCTGGCCAACCCGCACTTCCGCGAAACCCTGAAGTGGTCGGCCTCGAAGGCGGTCGAGTACCTCACGTCCCTCGGCCTCATCGACGGCCCGTCCCGCCGCATCTGGCGCCGCGCCCACCTGGTCTGAACACCCGGCGACGCGCCGGGCGGTAGGGCCTACGGGATCGCGCGGGCGCGCTGGTTCACGCCGGGTTCGCCGTACGGGTAGTCGGCCACCAGCGGGGCGCTCGCGTCGTCGAGGCGGGCGGTCTCCTCGGCGGACAGGTGCACGCCCGCCGCGGCGAGGTTGTCGTCCAACTGCTCCAGCGTCCGTGCGCCCAGGATCACCGAGGTGACCGACGGGCGGTCGGCGAGCCACGCCAGGGCGACGACCGCCATCGACACGCCCCGGGCGGATGCCACCTCCCGCACGGCCTCGACGACCTGCCACGTGCGTTCGTTGTTGCGCCGCGCGTACGCCTCCACGCCCCGGTTCGGGTTCTCGCCGAGGCGCGTGGCACCGGTCGGCGCCTCGTCGGCCCGGTACTTGCCGGTGAGCCAGCCACCGGCGAGCGGCGACCAGGGCAGCACGCCGATGCCCTCGTTCCCGCACACCGGCAGGATCTCGAACTCGATGTCGCGGGCGAGCAGGTTGTACTGCGGCTGCAGCGTCACGATCGGCGCGAGCCCGTGGAAACTGGTCAGCAGCGCGGCCTTCTGCAGCTGCCAACCGGTGAAGTTGCTGACCCCCGCGTAGCGGATCTTCCCGGCGCGCACGGCGTCGTCGAAGAAGCGGAGGGTCTCCTCCAGCGGCGTCAGCGGGTCCCACGCGTGCGCCTGGTACAGGTCGACGTGGTCGGTGCCGAGGCGGCGCAGGCTCGCGTCGAGCGCGCGGCTGAGGTGCGTGCGCGTGAGACCGGCGTCGTTGGGGCCGTCGCCCATGGGGAAGCGGCCCTTGGTGGCGATGACCACGCTGTCGCGGATCCCGTTGCGCTGCGCCAGCCACGCGCCGACGATCTCCTCGGACACGCCGCGGGTGTACACGTCGGCGGTGTCGAGGAAGTTGCCGCCGACGTCGACGAACCGGTCGAGCTGGGCGTGCGCGCCCTTCTCGTCGGTCTCGTTGCCGAACGTCATCGTGCCCAGGCACAACGTCGATACGAGCGTGCCGGTCTTTCCGAGGGTGCGGAACTCCATGCGCCCCACGCTATCCCGTCGCCTCCTCGATCGCCTGCGCAACGGCGAGAAGGTCGGCGTCGGCACCCGGCGGGCCGACGAGCTGCGCGCCCACGGGCAGCCCGTCGCCCGCGACCGGCATCGACAACGCGGGAAGCCCGAGCACGCTCCACGGAGTGTTGTGCGCCAGCAACGCCTCGCGCGGCGACGTCCACCCGCCGCCGACGTCGGTGTCGCGCGCGTGCAGCGGCGGCGCGGTGATCGGCGCCGTCGGCAGCAGCAGCACATCCAGCCCGGAGAACCGCCGCGCGGCCGTCGCGCGCGCGGCCGTCAGGCGGCGCAGCGCCCGCGCGTACAGATACGAGGGGACGCGCGTGGCGGCATTCAGGCGCCGGCGAACTTCGTTCCCGAACATGTCCGCGTTCTCTGCCAGCCGCTCGTGGTGCACCGCCACGGCTTCCGCCGACTGCACCGTCACGTAGACGTCGTGCAGTTCCGCGGCGTCGGGCACCGCGACCCGGGTGAGGGCGGCACCGGCGCGGCCCAGCGCCTCGACGAACGCGTCGAACCGCGCGCGGACCACCGGGTCGAGCCGGTCGAACCAGTCGCCGGTGGGCAGCCCGACGCGCAGCCCCGTCACCGGCGGGCCTTCGACGTCGCCGCCCTCGGCGAGAACGCGCCACCCGCTCGCGGTGCCGGCGACGTCGGTCGCGAGCACCCCGACGGTGTCGAGCGACCACGACAGCGGGAACACGCCGTCGGTCGGTATCCGCCCGATCCCCGGCCGGATCCCGGTGACCCCGCACAGCGCCGCCGGGATCCGCACCGAGCCGCCGGTGTCGGTGCCGACCGCGAGCGGCACGAGCCCGGCCGCCACCGCCGCCGCCGAGCCGGCGCTGGAGCCGCCGGCCATCCGCGACGGGTCGTGCGGGTTGCCGCAGGGCCCGTTGGCGGTGTCGTCGCCGGTGGGCCCGTAGGCGAACTCGTGCGTGGTGGTCTTGCCGACGACGATGGCGCCGGCCCGCCTCAGGCGCCGCACGAGGACCGCGTCACGCTCCGGCACGTGGCCGGCGAAGTGCCGCGAGCCCATCGTCGTGAGCACGCCGGCCGTGTCGACGATGTCCTTGACCGCCACCGGAACCCCGTGCAGCGCACCGGTCGGCTGCTGGTCGCGGGCCGCGCGGGCCTGCTTCCGCGCGCCTTCCGCGTCGACGGTGACGAACGCGTTCAGCACCGGCTGGGCGGCGGCCACCGCGTCGAGCACCTCCTCGACGAGGTCCACCGGATCGGTGGCACCCGACCGCAGGCGCTGCACGGTGTCGGCCAGGGTGGTGCCGCTGAACGGTCCGGACGTCATCGGAAGACTCTAAGCTCTGCACGGTGAAGCCCGTCACCGCCGGTCAGCTCAACCGGGCCACGCTGGCCCGGCAGCTGCTGCTGCGCCGGGAACCGCTCGGCGTCGGTGAGGCCGTGCGGCGCGTGGTCGCCCTGCAGGCGCAGGAGCCGGCGTCGCCGTACCTGGCGCTGTGGAACCGCGTCACCGGCTTCGACCCGGCCGACCTCGACGCCGCGTTCGCCGACGGCACGGTGGTGAAGGCGACGCTGATGCGCGTCACGCTGCACGCGGTGCACGCCGGCGACTACCCGGCGTTCCACAACGCGATGGTGCCCGTGCTGCGCGGCCCGCGGCTCGGCGACAGGCGGTTCACCGACAGCGGACTGTCCACAGCGGACGCCGACGACCTCCTCGGGCACCTGCTCGCGTTCACCGCCGCCGAGCCCCGCACGAAGGTCCACATCGAGGACATGTTCGAGGAGCGGCTCGGCCGCCGGCATCCCGGCGTCTACTGGGCCCTGCGGACGTACGCGCCGCTGCTGCACACGCCGACCGGCGGGCCGTGGTCGTTCGGTACGCGGGCGGCGTTCCGCTCGTTCGCATCGCCGCTTCCGGCGGGGGACCGGGAGGAGTCGGTACGCCGGCTGGTGCTGCGCTACCTCGCCGGCTTCGGACCCGCGACGATCGCGGACATCGCACAGTTCAGCCTTCTGCCCCGCACGCTTGTGCGCGAAGCTGTCCGGTTCCCGGGCGGTGCGGTGCGCGTCCTCACACAAGCGGACGACGGCGCCGAGCTCTACGACGTGGCCGGCGCCGCGATCCCGCCGGCGCGGACGCCGGCGCCGCCGCGACTGCTGCCGATGTGGGACAGCACGCTGCTCGCCTACGCCGACCGGAGCCGGATCATCCCGCCGGAGTACCGGACACTGGTGATCCGGGTCAACGGCGACGTGCTGCCGACGGTGCTGGTCGACGGGCGTGTCGCCGGCGTGTGGCGCCCCGTCGACGGCGGCATCGAGGCGACCGCGTTCCACCCGCTGTCTTCCCGGGCGTGGAAAGGCCTTGCCGCCGAGGCGGCGGCGCTGCTGCCCGTGCTCGCCGACCGCGACCCGGCGGTGTACCGGCGCTACAACCACTGGTGGGCAAAGCTTCCACCGGCGCTTCCACCGGCGGCGGAGGTGCGGGTGCTAGCCGAGTAGCTCGTGGACGTAGCACCAGCGCCACGACTCGCCCGGCTCGGCCGACTGCATCACCGGGTGGCCCTCCTTCTCGAAGTGCGTGGTGGCGTGCCGGCCCCGGGACGAGTCGCAGCAGCCGACGTACCCACAGGCCAGACAGGTGCGCAGGTGCACCACGGGCCCGTCCTCGTCGGTGTGCTCCTCGCACGTGGACGGGCTGCCGACGTCGCGTGCCGGCGCGGCGACGAGGTGCTCGCACAGCTGCGGCTCGTCGGCCGGCTCGGGCTGCTGGCGGGCCGCCTCGCGCCGCCCCTGCAGCCGCTGCCGGAAGCGCCGGAACGGCGTGTCCCGCTCCATGTCCCGCTCGAGCTCCTCGGAGCTGAGCTCCCGCCGACCGTCCCGCCGCCCCACGACCATGGCGCCATTCTCCCTCATGCCTTCCGGCGCTCCGCGGGGGCGGTGGTTCCCCCGGCGGGGTGGGACGGGTGGGGCGGCGACGACCGGGCGCTCACCGGCGCGCTGCTGGGCGCGCCTCAAGTGGGCGGAGGGGCGGTGCTGCGGCGGACCACCAGGGTGGGGGAGAGGGTCAGCAGGGCCGACCGCTCGCGGGTTCCCTCCACCCGCTCCAGCAGCATCCGCGCCGCGTTGACGCCCATCAGGTGGCCGTCCTGGTCGACGCTGGTCAACGAGATCGGGCCGAGGGCGGCGATCGCCGTGTTGTCGTAGCCGGCGACCGAGATATCGCCGGGAACCGACAGGCCCGCCTCGTGTACGGCATTGAGGGTGCCGATCGCGGCCGCGTCGGCGCCGGCGAAGATGGCCGTGGGGCGCACCGGCCGGGCGAGCAGCTCCTTCGTCGCCGTGTAGCCGCCCTCCTCGGTGTAGGTGCTGGCGACCACGTCGACGTACCCGCCGAGGCCCCGCCGCTCCATCGCCCGGCGGTAGCCCTCGGCCCGCACCGTCTGCGGCATCGTGGTGGGGCTGCCGCGACGGGTGTACCGGTGCTCGATGTGCGCGATGCGGCGGTGGCCGAGGTCGGCCAGGTGGTCGACGACGAGGCCGGCGCCCACCTGGTCGTCGTCGACGACGGCGTCGTAGTCGGCCGACCGGCCGTGCCGGCCGATGACCACCGTCGGCACGGCGCGGGCGGTCTCCTCCAGCGCGCGGCGGCCGACGATCGGCGCGATGAGGATCAGCCCGTCCATCCGCCGGTCGACCATCGCGTCGATGCTGCGGCTCTGCGACTCGGGCTCGCTGCCACCGGGACCGAGCAGCACCTGGTAGTTGGTGGCGCCCAGGTGCTCGACCATGCCCTCGATCAGCTCCGGGAAGAACGGGTTGCGCACGTCGGGCACCAGGACCCCGACGGTGTAGGTCTGGCCGCGCATCCCGCGCGCCGCGGCGTGCGGGCGGTACCCGAGCGCCGCGATCGCCTCCTGCACCCGCGTCTGCATGGCCGGGCTGACGCCGTACGCGTTGCGCAGCACCTTCGACACCGCGGCGGTCGAGACGTTCGCGTGCTCGGCGACGTCGGCGATGGTGACGCGGCGCTGTGACATCGAGACTCCCGGGTTCTGTGTAGAACGCTCTACACGCGTTGATCGATCTACAGGCTATATGGCCGGGAACCCTTCTTGACAGACGTCGAATCGTGTCACAACAATGGGGAACGCTCTACGAAACGTTGCCGTAATCAGGTACCCGTCGGCCACCCCTTCGGCGCGCTGCGGCCGTCCGCCAACTCCATCGCGAAGCCTGCCCGGGGTCCCTCGACCCATTGAATGAATCGTTTCACACACGGAACTGTGGAGGATCGCGTGTCACCTCGCGTCGTCGGTCTACGCGCCGAACACCACCGCGATCCGCTGGGGATCGGCACCGCCTCGCCGCGCCTGTCCTGGCGGGTGGAGACGGCCGCGCCGGACTGGATCCAGTCCTCCTACGACGTGGCGGTGGAGACCCACGAGTCCACTGTGGAGGGCCCCGACCAGGTGCTGGTGCCGTGGCCGGCCGGGCCGCTGGCGTCGCGGGAACGGCGCACGGTCCGCGTGCGGGTGCGTGGTCGGGGAGCCGGGGAGCCGTCACCCTGGAGCGACCCGCTCGTGGTCGAGGCCGGCCTGCTGAGCCCCGGCGACTGGACGGCGCGCATGATCGGCGCGGCGCAGCCGCCCGGACCGGACGTCGACGGGCCCGCCATGCTGCTGCGTCGCGGCTTCGACCTGCCGGCCGCACCGGTGCACGCGCGGCTCTACGCCACCGCGCACGGCGTCTACGAACTGGAGGTCAACGGCGAGCGCGTCGGCGACCACGTGCTGTCGCCGGGCTGGACCAGCTACCGGCACCGCCTGCGCTACCAGACGTTCGACGTCACCGGCCTGCTGCGCGAGGGCGCGAACGCCATCGGCGGCTGGCTCGGCGACGGCTGGTTCCGGGGACGGCTCGGGTTCCGGGGCGGCCGCCGCGACCTGTACGGCGACCGCACCGGCCTGCTCGCTCAGCTCGAGGTGTCGTGCGTCGATGGGAGCACCGTGGTGGTCGGCACCGACGGGCGGTGGCGCACCGCGTCCGGCCCGGTCGTCGCCACGGGCCTGTACGACGGCGAGCACCACGACGCGCGGCGCGAACAGTCCGGCTGGTCGTCGCCGGGCTTCGACGACGCCGGCTGGGTGGCCGCGCGGGAGCGGGAGTTCGACCCGGCCGTGCTCGTGGCTCCCGACGGCCCGCCCGTGCGCCGCACCGAGGTGCTCCGGCCGGTGTCGATCGGCAGGTCACCGACGGGCCGCACGATCGTCGACTTCGGACAGAACCTCACCGGGCGGCTGCGGATCCGGCCGGCCGGCCCGGCCGGCACGACCGTCCGGCTGCGGCACGCCGAGGTGCTGCAGGACGGCGACCTGTGCGTCCGTCCACTGAGGTCGGCCGCGGCCACCGACGGGTACACGCTGCGCGGCACGGGGGAGAAGGAGGAGTGGGAGCCGCGGTTCACCGTGCACGGCTTCCGCTACGCCGAGGTCGAGGGCTGGCCCGGCGAGCTGGATCCGGACGACGTCGAGGCGGTCGTCTGCCACACCGACATGACCCGCACCGGCTGGTTCTCCTGCTCGGAACCGGACCTGGAGCGGCTGCACGACAACGTCGTGTGGAGCATGCGCGGCAACTTCCTCGACGTGCCGACCGACTGCCCCCAGCGCGACGAACGCCTCGGCTGGACCGGCGACCTGGCCGTGTTCGCGCCGACCGCCGCGTTCCTCTACGACTGCACGGGTCTGCTCACGTCCTGGCTCGCCGACCTCGCCGCCGAGCAGTCGGAGTACGGCACCGTGCCGTTCTACGTGCCGTGGGTCGGGCTCCTCGGCGACCCGCACCCGGCCGCGGTGTGGGGCGACGTCGCGGTCACGGCGCCGGCCGTGCTGCACGAGCGCACCGCCGACCGGGAGCTGCTGCGCGTCCAGTACGCGAGCATGTGCGCCTGGGTCGACCAGATCGCGGAGATCGCCGGCGAGAACCGGTTGTGGGACACCGGTTTCCAGTTCGGCGACTGGCTCGACCCGGCGGCGCCACCGGACCGGCCGGGCGACGCGCGCACCGACAAGAGCCTCGTCGCCACCGCGGCCCTGGCCGGCAGCAGCCGCACGCTCGCCCGCATCGCGGAGCTGCTCGGGGAGGAGGCCGACCACCGCCGCTACACCGAACTGGCCGACGCGGTCGCCGAGGCGTTCGACGACGAGTTCGTCACGCCGAACGGGCGCCTGGCCAGCGACGCGCAGACCGCCTACGCGATGGCCCTGACCGGCGACCTGCTGGCCAAGGAGACCCAGCGCGAACGGGCCGGCCGCCGGCTGGTGGAGCTCGTCGCCGCCGAGGGCCACCACGTGGGCACCGGCTTCGCCGGCACGCCGCTCATCTGCGACGCGCTCACCGCGGTCGGCGCCGTCGACAGCGCGTACCACCTTCTCCTGCAACGGGAGTGCCCGTCGTGGCTGTACCCGGTGACGATGGGCGCCACGACGATCTGGGAGCGGTGGGACAGCCTGCTGCCCGACGGCACCGTCAACCCCGGCGAGATGACGTCGTTCAACCACTACGCGTTCGGCGCGGTCGCCGACTGGCTGCACCGTGTGGTCGCCGGTCTCGCGCCGGCCGCGCCCGGCTACCGGCGGGTGTCGGTGCGGCCGCTGCCCGGCGGCGGCCTGACCCACGCGTCGGCGACGTTCGACAGCCCGTACGGCCGCGTCGCCGTGGCCTGGCGTCGCGCGGACGACCGCCTCGACGTCGAGATCACCGTGCCGCCCGGCGTCACCGCCGTGGTGCAGCTGCCGAACCCGTCGTTCACACCCGTCGAGGTCGGCTCCGGCGAGCACCGGTTCGGCTGTGCCTACCGCGCCCCGGCCGACGACCCCGAGCCACCCGCACCACCGTCCCCCTTCTAACCCACCACCCGGAGGACCCACCATGGCACGGTTCTGGTTGACGGCCGCGGTCGTCGGGCTGCTCGCGACGAGCGCCTGCACGCCCGGCAGTCTCGGAGACAGCGACGGTGACGCTACCGCGCTGTCCTACCTCGTCGACAACGAACCCTCGACGGTGAAGACGGCCGAGGCGTTGGCGAAGGCGTTCACCGCCAAGTACCCGGACCTCTCCGTGAAGGTCGAGACCCGTCCGCAGGGCGGCGAGGGCGACAACATCGTCAAGACCCGACTGTCCACAGGGGACATGACCGACATCTTCGCCTACAACTCGGGTTCGCTGTTCCAGGCGCTCAAGCCCGAGCAGAACCTCACCCCGCTCGACGACCAGGCGTTGGTGGGCACCATCGACCCGACGTTCGCGAAGACGGTGACCGCGGCCGGCAAGGTGTACGGCGTGCCGACCGGGGGCACCGTCGGTGGCGGCGTCTACTACAACCGGGCCGTCTACAGCCGGCTCGGACTGCAGGTGCCGAAGACGTGGGCCGAGTTCATGGCGAACAACGCCAGGATCAAGGCCGCCGACATCGCGCCGGTGGTGCAGACCTACCAGACCACGTGGACCTCGCAGCTCATCTACCTCGCCGACTACCACAACGTGGCGAGCGTCCAGCCCGACTTCGCCGAGCAGTACACGGCGAACAAGGTGAAGGTGGCGTCCACGCCGGCGGCGCTGCGCAGCTTCCAGCGGCTGCAGGAGGTCCACGACGCCGGCTACCAGAACTCCGACTTCGCCTCGGCACAGCTGGAGAACGGGCTGAAGATGATCGCCGACGGCACCGGCGCGCACTACCCGATGCTGACCTTCACCGTCGCGACGATCGTGGCCAACTCGCCCGACAAGGCCAAGGACGTCGGCTTCTTCGCGCTGCCCGGTGAGGACGCGGCGAAGAACGGCCTCACGGTGTGGATGCCGGGCGGCATCTACCTTCCGAAGACCACCACCGGCGCGAGGCTCGACGCGGCGAAGAAGTTCCTCGCGTTCGTCGCCTCGCCGGAGGGCTGCGACGTGATGGGGAAGACGACCGCGCCGAGCGGACCGTACGTGGTGAAGGGCTGCACGCTTCCGGCCGACGTGCCGCAGGCGGTCAAGGACATGCAGCCGTACTTCGACGCCTCGAAGACCACGCCCGCGCTGGAGTTCCTCTCGCCGGTGAAGGGCCCGGCCCTGGAGCAGATCTGCGTCGAGGTCGGCTCCGGCATCCGCAAGTCGGGCGACGCGGCCGAGCTCTACGACCGTGACGTACAGAAGCAGGCCCAGCAGCTCGGTCTGCCGGGCTGGTAGGTCCCATGGCTGTCACCGTCGAGCAGAGGGATGTCCGGGACGCGTCCGCCCCGGACTCCCCGGGGGGTCGCCGCCCGCGGCGGACGAGCCCGTACCCGTACTGGTTCTACCTGCCCGCCGCGGTCGTCTACGTGACCCTGTTCATCGTGCCGACGTTCGCGTCGTTCTTCTTCAGCCTCACCCGCTGGACCATCTTCGAGTACGAGTTCATCGGCCTGGAGAACTTCACCAACTTCTTCCAGGAGCCCGCGCTGGTCAAGGGCTTCACCAACACCCTGATCTACGCGGTGGTGACCTCGGCCCTGAAGGTGGTGCTCGGGCTGCTGCTGGCCGTGCTGCTCACCTCGCGCATTGTCGCCCGCGGCTACCTGCGGTCGGTGGTGTTCTTCCCGGTACTGGTGAGCACGATCGGCGTCGGCATCACGTTCACGATCCTCATGAACCCCGAACGCGGGCTCATCAACGAGTCGCTCGCCGTGGTCGGGATCGACGGACCGGGCTGGTTGACCGACCCGAAGTACGCGCTGCTGTCGGTGGCGCTCGTCGACGTGTGGAAGGGCGTGGGCCTGGCGACGCTCATCTACATCGCCGGCATCGTGTCGATCCCGCAGGACTACTTCGAGGCGGCCAGGGTGGACGGCGCCGGCTCGTTCGCGAGCTTCCGGCACATCGTGCTGCCGCTGGCCCGCCCGGCGACGGTCACCGTCGTCATCCTGTCGCTGATCGGCGGGCTGCGGTCGTTCGACCTGATCTGGGCGATGACCCGGGGCGGGCCCGGGTTCACCTCCGACGTCATCGCGTCGGTCATCTACAAGCAGTACCAGGCCGGGTTCTACGGGCTGTCGACCGCGGGGAACGTGTTGCTGTTCCTCACCGTCACCGCGATCGTGGTCCCGTTGTTCTGGTTCCTCAACCGTAGGGAGGTGGACCGGTGACCGCCGCCGTCGGCGCCACCCGGCGCGGGCCGCGCCGCCGCAGCTACGCGCTGAGCGTCGTGTCGATCCTGCTGTCGGTCGTGGTGTTCATCGTGCCGTTCGCGTTCATCGTGCTCACCGCGGTGAAGAACCAGCAGCAGGCGTCGCTGCTGGACTTCTCGTGGCCCACCGAGTTCCGGGTGGTCGACAACTTCGCGGAGGTCGTGCGGGCCCGCGACTACATGCTCGTCATCGCGTTCATCAACAGCACGATCCTCACCGTGTGCAGCGTGGCGGGGATGGTCGTGCTGTCGGCGATGGCGGCGTTCGTGCTGCAGCGGCGGGCCAGCCGCTGGACGGGTCCCATCAACTTCCTCGTCCTCAGTGGACTGATCATCCCGCCGGCCGTGGTGCCGACGATCTGGGTGCTGGAGGGGTTGGGACTGTTCAAGACCATGCCCGGCCTCATCCTGGTGGAGATCGCCTTCGGGTTGTCGTTCAGCGTGCTGCTGTTCCGGGCCTTCATCTCGACGATCCCGCGCGAGCTCGACGAGGCGGCCACGATCGACGGTGCCGGCCCGGTGCGCCTGTTCTTCCGGGTGGTCTTCCCGCTGCTGCGCTCGGTGGCGATCACCGTGATCGTGGTTCAGTCGGTGGCCGTCTTCAACGACTTCACGTATCCGCTGTACTTCCTGCCCGGCGACCAGAACGCCACCGTGCAGCTGACGCTCTACAACTTCCAGAGCCAGTACACGACGCAGTACAACCTGCTGTTCATGAACATCCTGCTGATCACGGTGCCGCCGCTGGTCATGTTCCTGTTCTTCAACCGCCGCATCGTGGCCGGCATGACCTCGGGCGCGGTGAAGGGCTAGAAGCCGATGCTCACGACCAGGCCGTGCTCCTCGGCGAAGCGGCCGGCCAGGTGCAGCTCGCGGGCCGGCGGGCGGACGACGACGTCGGGCTCCTTCATCCAGTACAGCTTGTCGAGGCTGGCGACGATGATGGAGCCACCGGCGTGACTCCCACCGGTCCTCCCGCCGTCCGGTCCGTCAGCGTGGCCAGGGTAGCGGGTGCCGGCCGGCCGTGAAGGTCACGACCGGCCGGACGGTCACGGCTTCTTCATGCGCCAGCAGGTGCCGCACGACGGGTCGACGTCGCGGCTGCTGATCAGCAGCGGACGGGTGACGAGCGGGTCGGACACGGCGAGGGACCGGGCGGAGACGGACCCCACGACGCCGGACATCTTCACGCGTACCTCGACACAGGCGATGCGCAGGTCGACGTCGGAGGCGGCGCAGACCGCGACGCCCTGCTGCGGGCTGATCCCGCCCTCCACCCGGAACGTCTGCGGGTCCTTGGTCGGCTCGTAGGGCAGCACCGCCGCGGCCGTGTCGACCACCCCGAACGCGGCGCCCACCGGGTACACGGCGAGCGCGTACTTCGCCCCCGGCACGGGAACGTCGCACGTCAGCGAGCCGTACAGCCTCACGATCGTCAGCGCCTGGTCCATCGGTGGCTCGGCGGGCCGCGCGGTGAGCGATCCGAGGTCGAAGGCGCCGCTGGTGCACGGGTACCGCGGGTCCCAGGTGTCGGCGCCGGCGGCGGAGGCGGCACCCTGGGCCGTCACCACCGACAGGATGGCCGCGAACGCCGCGACCAGGAGCATCCCGGTCCGTCTCATTGATTTCCCCCATGGTCTGCCGCACCGGCCGGACGGCCGGGCGGGGTGAGCAGATGCATCGAGCCCAGGATGAGCCCGAGCTGGAAACGGTTCTCCGCGCCGATCCGGTCCATCAGCGCGCGGAGCGTGTAGGCGATGGTGCGCCGGCTGATGTTCAGCCGGGTGGCGACACCCGCGTCGGTGAGGCCGGTGGCGAGCAGCGCGACGATCGACCGCTCCCGCGGCGACAGCACGATCGGCGGCACGCCACCGCGGCGCGGGTCGCGCCCCGCGCCCCACAACTGTTCGAAGAGCGCGACGAGCCCGGCCACGATGACCGGATGGTCGATCTCCAGCGCGCCGGCCGACGGGTCGAACGGGTCGACCGGCAGCAGCGCGATCCGCCGGTCGAACACCATCAGCTTGACCGGCACGTCGGTGCGTTCCCGGTAGTCGGCGCCGATGCTGGCCAGCTGGTGGGCGACGGCCGAACTGCGGTCGGCGTCGAGCGGCGGCACGCCGCAGGTGCGCAGGCGGATCCCGCGGGCCACGAGCGCGCGGTCGAGCGGCAGCGCCTCGGCCATGTCCTCCTCGGCGAAGCTCGGCTCGGGGTTCACCGCGAGGTGCTCGTGCCGCTCGGCCGCGACGAGGGTGGCGATCCGGGCCCTGATCTCGCCGGAGGTGAGCAGGACCCGGCCGTGTGCGGGCGGCGGGGTCGGCGTCGGCAGCACCGAGCCCTGCAACAACGCGTGGTGGAACCCGGCCTGGTAGCGCAGGTCGACGGTGCGCAGCCGGCGCTGCCGCAGCGCGGCGACCACGTCGGCGACCGGCATGGCCTGCCACCGTCGGGCCGCCGGCGGCGATTCGGGGACGTGGGGCCCGCGCACCGCCCCCGTGACGTGCAGCTCGTCGATCGCCATCGACACCCGGTGCCTCGTGATCCCCAGACCCGCCGACAGCGACCCGACGGTGCCCGGACCGATCGCGGCCAGCGACCGGTAGACGAGGTCGGCGTCGGGAGACAGGCCCCACCGGGTGAGCGACGGGACCGGCTCGAGCAGATTCACGCGGCGACCCTCACACGGACAGGCCGGCCGGGCAAGCGAACGGGCCGGTTTTGCAGAGTTGTGCAACTGCCCGCCCACGGGTTCACCAGCACCTTACACATTGACCTCTGGCGATGGCTAGCGGATACTGACCCAGCTTGTTAGCGTTCACAACCCACTCCGGAGGATCCGCCATGCCCCGGGCCAGGACACTTGTCGGGTTGGCGATCGTGGCACTGGTCGGCTCGGTCGGAGCCGTGCCGGCGCAGGCACGGGCGCCCGAACCGACTCCCGACTACACGATCACCGTCGACCCACGCGCTGCCGGCGCCGACATCTCCGACTCCATGTACGGGGTCTTCTTCGAGGACATCAACTTCGCCGCCGACGGCGGCCTGTACGCCGAGCTCGTGCGCAACCGGTCGTTCGAGTTCCTGCCGATCGACAACCAGTCCTACACCGGGCTCACCGCGTGGACCCCGAACGGGGTGGACGGCGGCGCCGGCACCGCCACCACGGTCGACGACGCCGCGCGGCTGCACGAGCGCAACCGCACCTACCTGAACCTCGCACTGTCCAACCCGGACGGTGGCTGGTACGGCGTGACCAACGCGGGCTGGAACACCGGCGTCGCCGTGCAGGCGGGCGACCGCTACGACTTCTCGGTGTGGGCGCGCACCGACGCCGCGGCGGGCACGCCGCTGTCGGTCACGGTGCACGACGCGCAGGGCGATCCGCTCGCCACGCCGCTGACCCGCGTGGTGCGCGGCGACACCTGGTCCCGGTACACCGGGACGCTCACCGCCCGCCGCGACTCCGACGTCGGCCGGCTCTCGGTGCGGGCGGCCGGCACCGGCACACTGCGGCTGGACATGGTGTCGCTGTTCCCGCAGAAGACGTTCAAGGGCCGCGCCAACGGTCTCCGCAAGGACCTCGCCGAGAAGATCGCCGCGCTGAAGCCGGGCTTCGTGCGCTTCCCCGGCGGCTGCCTGGTGAACACCAACAGCATGTACGGCTACGACGCCTCGTCCAACTGGGAACGGTCGCGGTCGTACCAGTGGAAGGACACCGTGGGTCCGGTCGAACAGCGCGCGACCAACCGCAACTTCTGGGGCTACAACCAGTCCTACGGCCTCGGCTACTTCGAGTACTTCCAGTTCTCCGAGGACGTCGGCGCGATGCCGCTGCCGGTGGTGCCGGCACTGGTGACCGGGTGCGGGCAGAACCGGGCCACGGCCGACGAGGCCCTGCTCCAGCGGCACATCCAGGACACCCTCGACCTCATCGAGTTCGCGAACGGCCCCGCATCGTCGACGTGGGGCGGGCTGCGCGCGCGGATGGGGCACCCGAAGCCGTACGCCCTGACCCACATCGCGATCGGCAACGAGGAGAACCTGCCGAACGAGTTCTTCGCGAACTTCCTGCGGTTCCGGTCGGCGATCAAGGCGAGGTACCCGGACATCACGGTGATCAGCAACTCCGGGCCGGACGACACCGGCGCCACGTTCGACCGGCTCTGGACCCTGAACCGCGAGGCCGGCGTCGACATGGTCGACGAGCACTACTACAACACCCCCGGCTGGTTCCTGCAGAACAACCACCGCTACGACAGCTACGACCGCAACGGTCCCAAGGTGTTCCTCGGTGAGTTCGCCTCGCAGGACAACAAGTTCTTCAACTCCCTCGCCGAGGCGCACTACATGACCGGCCTGGAACGCAACGCCGACGTGGTGCGGCTGGCCGCCTACGCGCCGCTTCTCGCGAACATCGACCACGTGCAGTGGCGGCCCGACCTGATCTGGTTCGACAGCGACGAGTCCTGGGGCACCACCAGCTACCAGGTGCAGAAGCTGTTCATGAACAACGTCGGCGACCGCACCGTGCCGAGCCGGTTCACCGCGCCGGTGGTTCCGCCGCGCGGCATCACCGGCGCGGTCGGGCTGTCGACGTGGGCGACCGCCGCCCGCTACGACGACGTGAAGGTCACCGGCACCGACGGCGGCGTGCTCTTCAGCGACGACTTCGCGAACGGCGCCGGACAGTGGTCGGCGGTCGAACCGCGCGGCGCGTGGAGCGTCGTCGACGGCCAGTACCAGCAGTCCGACACGGCCGCGCTCGACACGCTCGTCAGGGCCGGCAACATCACGGCGACCGACTACGACCTGACGCTCAAGGCGACGAAGCTCGACGGCGCCGAGGGCTTCCTCGTCGCGTTCGGCGTACAGGAGAGCGGCGAGCTGTACTGGTGGAACCTGGGCGGCTGGAACAACACCCAGGGCGCGATCCAGAAGGGCGCCGGCGGCAGCAAGTCGATCGTCATCGCCAAGCCGAACACCATCCAGGCCGGCGTCGCCTACGACATCCGCGTCGAGGTCCGGGGGACGACCGTGCGGCTGTTCCTCAACAACGAGGAGTGGGGCAGCTTCGTCGACGACCAGGTGACGCAGCCGTTCGCGCAGGTGGTCACGCGCGACGACCGCACCGGCGAGCTGATCGTCAAGGTGGTCAACGCGCAGGACGCACCGGCGACGACACGCATCGACCTCGGTCGTCAGCGGGTGCGCGACACCGCGCGGACGACCGTGATCACCGGTGACCCGGGGGAGCAGAACACCCGCTCGGCCGAGCCGATCCAGCCGGTGACGGGCACCGTGCGCGTCGGGTCGCGGTTCACGCACACGTTCCCGCCGAACTCCGTCACGTTCCTTCGAATCCGGACGAGGTAGAGCCATGACCAGTCGACGCAACCTCCTCCGCGGCGGTCTCGGTGCCGCTGTGGCGGCGTCCGTCGGAGGCGGTGCGGTCGCGCGTGCGGCGGCCCCACCGCGGACGGACGCGGAGATCTACGGGGTGACCACCGTGAACCCGCTCGTCACCCAGCGGGCCGACCCGTTCATCACCCCGCGCACCAACGGGATGTACTACTTCACCGGCTCGGTGCCGGAGTACGACCGCGTCGTCGTGCGCGGCGCGTCGACGATCGCGGGACTGTCGACCGCGGCCGAGACCGTCGTGTGGCGCCGACCGTCGTCGGGCCGGATGGGCGGGCACATCTGGGCGCCGGAGCTGCACCGCATCGACAACCGCTGGTACATCTACTTCGCCGCGGGCGACTCCGACAACGTCTTCCGGATCCGGATGTACGTGCTGGAGTCGGCGCGGGCCGACCCGCTCGACGCGGCCGGCTGGGCGCTGCGCGGTCAGATCGTCACCGAGTGGGACAGCTTCGCCCTCGACGCGACGACGTTCGCCCACAACGGGCGGCGGTACTACGTGTGGGCGCAGAGCGAGCCGGAGATCGCGACGAACTCCAACCTGTACATCTCCGAGATGAGCTCCCCGCTGGCGCTGCGCACCAAGCCGGTGCGGATCGCCACGCCGACGCGGAGCTGGGAGGTCCAGGGGTTCCGGGTCAACGAGGGCGCGGCGGTGATCGTCCGCAACGGCAGGGTGTTCATGACGTTCTCGGCCAGCGCCACGGACTCCCGGTACTGCATGGGGCTGCTCACGGCGTCGGCGTCGTCGAACCTGCTGGCGCCGTCGAGCTGGGTGAAGTCGCCGGACCCGGTGTTCGTCACCAACGCCAACACGTCGCAGTACGGACCGGGTCACAACACGTTCACCGTCGCCGAGGACGGCGTCACCGACGTGCTCGTCTACCACGCCCGCGACTACCGCGACATCACCGGCGACCCGCTCTACGACCCGAACCGGCACACCCGCGTGCAGAGGCTCTACTGGCACGCCGACGGGACCCCGCTGTTCGGGGTGCCGGTGGGCAGGGGCGGGCCGATCGTGCGGCTGTCCCCGGCCGACGCGCCGGCCAGCCACCTGCGGCACTACGACTATGTCCTGCGGGTGGAGGCGGGCGTGCGGCAGCTCGCCGACACCCAGTTCCGGTTCGTGCCCGGTCTCGCCGGTGCCGGCACGGAGTCGATCCAGTCGGTCAACTTCCCGAACCGCTACGCGCGGATCTCCGGGACCACGGTGCGTATCGACCCGCAGGAGAGCGGCGGCACGTTCGCCGGGCAGGCGAGCTTCCGCCGGGTGGCGTCGGGCGCCGGGGTCACGTTGCAGTCGGTCGGCACGGGCGCCTACCTGCGGCACGAGGGCGGGCGCCTGACCACCGGCGCCGCGACGGTCTTCCTGCTCGGCTGAGGTCAGATGTGGATCTTGGGGCCGCGCGACCCGCCCGGCTCCAAGATCCACAAAAAGGGTTCGCCGCCGTCGATTTCAAGTGTGTGACGGTGTCTTGACGGGTCGACGTGTGAACGCTAACACTGACGGGGCGGTAACAACGTCGAAACAGCCGGAGGTGCGCATGGACGGTGTTCTACCACCGCGTATCCCGGTCTCAGCCGTCGACGGCCGCCGGCCACGCGCGCCGGTGATGATGGACGTCGCCCGGCTTGCCGGGGTCTCCCACCAGACCGTCTCGCGGGTCGTCAACTCGCACGCCAACGTGCGGGCCGAGACCCGGCAGCGGGTGCTCGACGCCATGCGTGAGCTGAACTACCAGCCCAACTCGGCGGCCCGCACCCTGGTGACGCGGCGGTCCAACACGATCGGCATCGTCACCGTCGACAGCACCCTCTTCGGGCCGGCGTCGATGGTGTACGGCGTCGAGCAGGCGGCCCGCGCGGCCGGCTACTTCGTCAGCGTCGCCAGCATCAACACGCTGACCCAGCGGGCGGTGCGCGACGCGGTCTCCCGGCTCGAGGAGCAGTCGGTCGAGGGGATCGTCGGCGTGGTGCCGCACGACGAGGCGGTGCACGCGCTGGTCGCCGTGCCGTCGGGCGTCATCACGGTGGCGGTCGGGGTCGGCAGCGGCGCGGCGGTGCCGTTCGTGGGCGTCGACAACGTCGCCGGCGCGGTCGTCGCCACCCGCCACCTGCTCGCGCAGGGGCACCGCACCGTGCACCACATCGGTGGCCCGGTCGGCTACCCCGACGCGCGGGAGCGGCGCCAGGGCTGGCGACGGGCGCTCACCGAGGCGGGCGCGCCGACACCCGACGCGCTCACCGGCGACTGGAGCGCGCGGTCCGGCTACGATCTCGGGCGCGTGCTGGCCGCCGACCGGGCGGTGACGGCCGTGTTCTGCGGCAACGACCAGATGGCCCTCGGCCTGCTGCGGGCGCTGTTCGAGTCCGGCCGCCGGATTCCGGCCGACGTGAGCGTCGTCGGGTTCGACGACGTTCCCGAGGCCGCCTACATGATCCCTCCACTGTCGACGGTCAAGCAGGACTTCACCGAGATGGGCCGCTTGAGCATCGACCTGTTCGTCCGCATGCTCGGCCGGCCCCCCGGCTCCGACCCCGTGCGGATCCTGTTGACACCGACGCTCATCCCGCGGGTCAGTTCCCGCAGCGCGGCGTAACCGCCGCGGTCACCCACCCACAAGGACACACTGCGGAAGAAGGAGGAAACCCTCACGCGCTGTGAGCGCTCACAGTCGCCCCGGCGACGAACCGGCCGTTCGCAGCGACGGCGGTCGCACGACCGCCCACACCACCCACTGAACTGAACAGGGAGTTAGGAATGCTCAGGAAGGTCTGGGCGGGTACGGCTGTCGGCCTGCTCGCATTGAGCCTTGCGGCCTGCAACAACAGCGACACCGGCGGCGACGGCGGCGACGCCGGGTCGGGCAACGAGCCGATCGTGCTCGGCTTCTCGCAGGTCGGTGCCGAGAGCGGCTGGCGGACGGCCAACACCACGTCGATCAAGGAGTCGGCCGCCGAGGCCGGTATCGAGCTCAAGTTCGACGACGCACAGGGCAAGCAGGAGAACCAGATCACCGCGATCCGGAACTTCATCCAGCAGAAGGTCGACGTCATCGCGTTCTCGCCGAAGGTGGAGACCGGTTTCGAGACCGTGCTCAAGGAGGCCAAGGACGCCGGCATCCCGGTGATCCTGACCGACCGGGCGGTGGACACCCAGGACAAGACGCTGTACAAGTCATTCCTCGGCTCCGACTTCGTCAAGGAGGGGCGTCTGTCCGGGGAGTGGCTGGTCAACGAGATGAAGAGCGCCACGGGTGACGTCAACATCGTGGAGCTCCAGGGCACCACGGGCTCCGCGCCCGCCAACGACCGCAAGAAGGGCTTCGCCGAGGCCATCGCCAAGGACCCGAAGCTGAAGGTCATCGCGTCCCAGAGCGGTGACTTCACCCGGGCCGGCGGCAAGCAGGTCATGGAGCAGTTCGTCAAGGCCAACCCGAAGATCGATGTGCTGTTCGCGCACAACGACGACATGGGTCTCGGTGCGCTCGAGGCGATCACCGCGGCCGGCAAGGTGCCCGGCAAGGACATCAAGATCATCACCATCGACGCGGTGAAGGACGGCATGCAGGCGCTTGCCGACGGCAAGTTCAACTTCATCGCCGAGTGCAGCCCGCTCCTCGGGCCACAGCTGATGGAGCTGGTGAAGAAGGTCAACAAGGGTGAGTCGGTCCCGGCGCGGATCGAGACCCAGGAGACCACCTTCACCCAGGAGCAGGCGAAGGCCGCCCTGCCCACCCGTAAGTACTGATTCGAACGACCCGGTGCCGCCCGCCACGGCGGGCGGCACCGGACCCGGGCTGGAGGTCCCCCCATGGTCGAGCCGACTCCGGTCGAGCCCGCCGAGCCGGCAGCACCCGCAGCGTCGGCACCGATCGTCACGATGACCGGGATCGGCAAGACGTTCCCCGGCGTCACCGCCCTCACCGGGGTGGACTTCCAGCTGTTCCCGGGCGAGGTGCACGCCCTCATGGGCGAGAACGGCGCCGGCAAGTCCACCCTCATCAAGGTGCTCACCGGCGTCTACGAGGCCGACGCCGGCAGCATCGTGCTCGCCGGCGAGCAGGTGCGGTTCTCCGGTCCGCTGCGCGCGCAGGCGGCCGGGATCAGCACCGTGTACCAGGAGGTCAACCTCTGCCCCAACCTGTCGGTGGCGGAGAACATCTACCTCGGTCGCCAGCCGCGCAGCCTCGGTCGCATCCGCTGGGGCGACCTGCGCAAGCGGGCCCGCGACCTGGTGCGGCGCCTCGAGCTGGACATCGACGTGAACCGCCGGCTCGACACCTGCTCGCTCGCGGTGCAGCAGATGGTCGCGATCGCGCGGGCCATCGACCTCGACCCGAAGGTGCTGATCCTCGACGAGCCCACGTCGAGCCTCGACGCCGGCGAGGTCGCGCAGCTGTTCCGGGTCATGCGGAACCTGAAGGACCACGGCATCGCGATGCTGTTCGTCACCCACTTCCTCGACCAGGTCTACGAGGTGTCCGACCGGATCACCGTGCTGCGCAACGGCCGGCTGGTGGGGGAGTACGCCACCCGCGACCTGCCGCAGCTCGCGCTGGTCGAGAAGATGATCGGCAAAGAGCTCGAGGTGCTCGACCGGATCGAGGAGGCCGACAAGCGCCCGCCGGCGGCCCTGGAGGAGCACGAGGTCGTGGCCGAAGCCGAGGCTCTCGGTCGCAAGGGCTCGGTGGCGCCGTTCAGCCTGACCATCCACAAGGGACAGGTCGTGGGTCTCGCCGGTCTGCTCGGGTCGGGCCGCACCGAGCTGGCGCGGCTGTTCTTCGGCGCCGACAAGGCCGACACCGGACAGGTGAAGGTCGACGGCCGTCCGGCGGCGCTGCGCACCCCGGTGGCGGCGATCCAGCGCGACATCGCGTACTGCTCGGAGAACCGGGCCGCAGAGGGCCTGGTCGGCGAGCTGACCGTGCGGGAGAACATCATCCTCGCCATGCAGGCCGCCCGCGGCTGGGCCCGGCCGCTGCCCCGGCGCCGGCAGGACGAGCTCGTCGACAAGTGGATACAGACGTTGAGCATCCGCCCCGCCAACCCCGACCTGCCGGTGCGCAACCTCAGCGGCGGCAACCAGCAGAAGGTCGTGCTGGCGCGCTGGCTGATCACCGAACCGCGGCTGCTGATCCTCGACGAGCCGACCCGCGGCATCGACATCGGCGCCAAGGCCGAGATCCAGAAGCTGGTGGTCCAACTGTCCGACGGTGGCATGGCGGTGCTGTTCATCTCGGCGGAGCTGGAAGAGGTACTGAGGTTGAGCCACAAGGTGGTGGTGATGCGTGACCGCAGGGTCGTCGGCGAGCTGATCAACGACGACACCCTCGACGCCGACCGCGTCATGGAGGTCATCGCGAGCGGGGCCCGCTCATGAGCGAACGCTGGAAGACGCTCTCGGCGCACCACCTGTTCTGGCCGGTCGTGGTGCTGCTCGTGCTGGTCGTCGCGAACGTGGTCTACCGGCCGAGCTTCGTGTCGATCGAGGTGCGCGACGGGCACCTCTACGGCAGCCTCGTCGACATCGTGCGGCTGAGCGCGCCGCTGATCCTGGTGGGCCTCGGCATGACGCTCGTCATCGCCACCGGCGGCATCGACCTGTCGGTCGGTTCCATCGTGGCGATCTCCGGCGCGATGGCCTGCCTGCACATCAGCAACCAGCCCGACCAGAACGCGGTCGGCGGGGTGCTGGTCGCGGTGGTGCTGGGCGTGCTCCTGGCCACGCTGCTCGGCATCGGCAACGGGATCCTGGTGGCCGGCATCGGCATCCAGCCGATCATCGCGACGCTGATCCTGATGGTCGCCGGCCGCGGCCTGGCCCAGCTGATCACCGAGGGCCAGATCATCACGATCAACAGCTCGCCGTACAAGATGATCGGTGCCGGGTACGTGCTGGCCGTGCCGTTCGCGATCCTCATCGCGGCGGCGGTCACCGCCCTCACGTGGGCGCTGACCCGCCGGTCCGCGCTCGGAATGATCATCGAGTCGGTCGGCGGCAACGCCGAGGCGAGCCGGCTCGCCGGCATCCGGTCCCGTCGCTTCATGCTGTTCGTCTACGCGTTCAGCGGTCTGTGCGCCGGGATCGCCGGGCTCATGGTGACCTCCGACGTGTCGAGCGCCGACGGCAACAACGCCGGCCTGTGGATCGAGCTCGACGCGATCCTCGCGGTGGTGATCGGCGGCACGTCGCTCGTCGGCGGCCGGTTCTCGATCAGCGGCACCGTGATCGGCGCGATCCTCATCCAGACCCTGACGACCACGGTGTACGCGATGAACATCTCCACCCAGACCTCGTTGCTGTTCAAGGCGATGGTCGTGATCGCGGTGTGCCTGATCCAGGCGCCGAAGTTCCGCGCGGCGCTGGGCCGCCGTCGCCGGAGACCACCGACCGCGCCGGCGCCCACCGACAAGCTCACCAAGAAGGTGGAGGTTCCGGCATGAGCGCCGAAACGCAGTGCAGGCGGCTGTGCCGGGCTCTTGTGCGGGATTTCGGAGGTACGGCGTGACGACCGTCGAGGCAGCGCGGCAGACGAAGGGGTTCCACGTGCCGCGCCGGCTCGTGCCGGTGCTCGCCACCGGTGCGCTGCTGCTGGTGATGTACGCGATCGGCATCTCGCAGTACCAGGCGTTCTCCGACCCGCAGGTCCTGCTGAACATCTTCATCAACCGCGGTTTCCTGCTCGTGGTCGCGGTCGGGATGACGTTCGTGCTGCTGACCGGCGGCATCGACCTGTCGGTCGGCTCCGTCGTCGCGATGACCGCGATGGTGTCGGCGTGGATGCTGGAGGGCGGCACCGTACCGGCCTGGCTCGTGCTCGTGGTGGCGCTGCTCATCGGTCCCACACTGGGTTTCCTCATGGGCTGTGTCATCCACTTCTTCGACATCCAGCCGTTCATCGTGACGCTCGCGGGGATGTTCTTCGCGCGGGGCATGTGCACGTTCATCAGCAAGGAGTCGATCCCGATCAAGGACCCGGCGTGGGTGAAGACCGCGCAGGCGCGCATCCACATCGGCGACAACTTCATCTCGCCGGCCGTGCTCGTCGTGTTCGCGGTCGTGCTGGTCGCCGCGGCCGTCCTCGCCTACACCCGGTTCGGACGCAACGTGTACGCGATCGGCGGCGACCAGCAGTCGGCGCTGCTGATGGGCCTGCCGGTCGGGCGCACGAAGATCGCGGTCTACACGATCAGCGGGCTCTGCTCGGCGATCGGCGGCGTCCTGCTGAGCCTCTACACGCTCTCGGGCGACCCGCTCATCGGCATCGGCCTGGAACTCGACGTGATCGCGGCCGTGGTCATCGGCGGCACGCTGCTCACCGGTGGCTCCGGCTACGTGTTCGGCACGGTGCTCGGTGTGCTGGTGCTCGGCGTCATCCAGACCCTCATCACGTTCGACGGCACGCTGAACTCGTGGTGGACCCGCATCGTCATCGGCGGGCTGCTCTTCGCGTTCATCCTGCTGCAGCGGCTCATCGGCGCCGCGCCGCGGGCCACGAGCGCGGGCGGATGAGGTCTCAGAAATGTCCGCCGAAGCCCGTGTCGCCGGTGTAGCTGGTCGGCCAGCTTCCGCCGCCGCGCCCGTCGTCGTCCCCTGATCCGGGACGCGCGGGGCGCGGTGGCGGCGGCGGGAACGGGTTCGGGCGACCCTCCTCCTCGGCGATCTCACGGAACCGGTGGGCGATGTACACCATCCCCGTGATCCTCCGGTCCTCGTAGGGAGGGCCGTCGAGGAACTCGCGGAGCAGCCGGCCGTCGGGGTCGTGCCGGTCGTACCCTGGCCAGTCGCGGGTCCAGAACAGGTGCGCGGCGCGCCAGCGCGGGTCGTCGGTGTGCCCACCGGTCTCCGCCCACGCCGCGAGCGCCTCCTCGTTGCCGCCCATCGCCGACCGGCGGACGACCTCGGCCATCGGCCCCGGTCGGCGCAGCGCCCGGCGGAGCCGGTCGGCGACGTCGGTCGGCGGGTCGGTGCGTAGCGCGGCCTCGATCCGTTGGTACAGCTGCCAGTCGTCGTGACCGTCGAGCAGGTCGAACCGGTCCATGACGACCGCGAGCAGCGCCGCGTCGGTGTCGTCGCCGGCCTCGGTGGGTCGGCGGGGGAGCATCGGGTTGGCACGCAGGACCGCCAGCAACAGCTCGTTCGTCCACAGGGGACGATCGGAGGACGTGAGACCGGAGACGAACGCCCGCTCGACCGCGTCGAGCAGGTCGGGCTGGTCGGTGCGGGCGAGGACGTCGGCGAGCTCTCGGTCTCCGTGGCCGACCGCGGCCTCGACGACGAGCCCGGCCCTTCCCGCCCCGTCGTCGAGCGCCGCGACGAGGCGGACCCGGGGCTCGTGGCGGGCGGCCGGGTCGGGGGCGAGAATGAGGTCACGGGCCGGCGCGGGAAGCGGTCCGTCGAGGTGGTCCAGCCGCCCCCAGTGGTGCCCGTCGCCCCGGGCGAGCAGCCACATGCCCTGCCAGACGCCGGTGCGGGCGTCGCCACCGGCCGACCATGCGCGGTCGAGGCCGGACCGGGCCAGCTCGGCCACGCGCGGGTCCCGGGCGTCGTACAGGGTCCGCAGGACCGGCTCGGCGTCGGTGTATCTGTGGCCGGTCACCATGCCCCGGACGAGGTAACGGACCGCGAGCCGCGCCAGCGGACCGCGACCCCGCGCGGCGAGGCGCTCGATCCCGCGCAGGACGCGGTGGGTGAGCCGGCTCGCCGTCCTGCCCCAGGGGGCGTGGTACAGCTGGCCGAACGCGTTGCGCCGCATCCGACCCATTGTGCTCTACGGTGGGTGCCGTGACCGGTGTGACGCAGGTGCGGCCAGCGCGGCCCGGCGACGCGGACGCCATCGCACGGATCTGGTGGGACGGGTGGCGCGACGGCCACCTCGGCAACGTCCCCGACGAGCTGGTCGCCGTGCGCACCGGGGAGTCGTTCACGCGGCGGGCCGCGGAGCGGGTCGACGGTACGGCGGTCGCCACCGTCGACGGGGAGGTCGCCGGGTTCGTCATGGTGGTCGGCGACGAGGTGGAGCAGGTCTACGTGTCGCCGGGGCACCGGGGTACGGGTGTGGCGGCCGTGCTGCTCGCCGAGGCGGAGCGGCAGGTGGCGGCCGGTGGCCACGGCCGGGCCTGGCTCGCCGTCGTCGCCGGGAACACGCGGGCCCGCCGCTTCTACGAGCGCCACGGCTGGGCCGACGAGGGGCCGTTCGAGCACCACGCGCCCGGCGGCGTCGCGGTACCGGCGCACCGCTACGTGAAGCGGGTGTGACCGCGCCGCACCGTCCTGCTCCGGTGTCCGTCGCGGTGCCGGCGACCCCGGCAACCTGACGGCACCCGGGCCCGCTCCCGCCGCGTCGTCCGGGTACGACGAGGGATCCCCCCGTGGGGCGACGACGGCGTGCGGCCCGCGGTCGCACGATGGACCCCGTTGCCGGTTCACGGGGAGGCAGGTTCATGGCGGTGTTGAGACCAGGGCGATGGGTGCGCCATCTCGCGGTCCCGGCGGTGGCTTCGCTGGCCGCGCTCACGACAGCGCTCACGACGGCGCCTGCCATCCCGGCGGCTGCCGGAACGGTCGCGGCCGGACCACGCGCGGACACCGACGTGATCGTGGCCTACACCGACGCGGCGGCCGCGGAGCGGGCGGTCGCCGCGGTCGGCGGCACCACCACGCGCCGCCTCGACCTGGTCGACAGCATCGCCGCGACGGTGCCGGCGAGCGGCCTGCGCGGGCTGGCGACGGCGTCGGGCGTGCGCACGGTGACACCCGACGGCTCCGTGCGGCTGAAGGCCGCCCGGTGGCGTGCCGACACCGACGAGAACTCGCTCTACAGCATCGAGGCGGGCAACGGGGCACAGCGGGTCTGGACCATGAAGGACGCGGCCGGACGCACCGTCACCGGCAAGGGCGTGGGCGTGGCGCTGATCGACTCCGGGATCTCGCCGGTCGAGGGGCTCAACGCGCCCGGCAAGGTGGTCAACGGGCCCGACCTGTCGCTGGAGGCGCCCGCGGTGGTCACCCGGCACCTCGACACGTTCGGGCACGGCACGCACATGGCCGGCATCATCGCCGGTCGCGACACCGCGGTGAGGGCCGGCTACGAGAGCGACCCGAGGAACTTCACCGGGGTCGCGCCCGACGCCACGCTGATCAACGTGAAGGTGGCGGCCGCCGACGGCGCGGTCGACGTCTCGCAGGTGATCGCCGCGATCGACTGGGTGGTGGCGCACCGCAACGACGCCGGGCTGAACATCCGCGTGCTGAACCTGTCGTTCGGCACCGACTCGGCGCAGGACCCGCGGCTCGACCCGCTGTCGCACGCGGTCGAGGCGGCGTGGCGGCTCGGCATCGTGGTGGTGGTCGCGGTCGGGAACGACGGTCCCACCGCCACGCGGGTCTCGATGCCGGCGGCCAACCCGTACGTGATCGCGGTGGGCGGCGCCGATCCGCGCGGCACCGCGGTGCGCACCGACGACATCGTCGGCGACTTCAGCACCCGGGGCAGCGCCACGCGGCACGCCGACCTGCTCGCCGCCGGGAAGTCCGTGGTGTCGCTGCGCGTGCCCGGCTCGTACATCGACATCAACTACCCGACCGGCCGGCTGCCCAGCGACCCGGCACAGCGGCTGTTCCGCGGGTCGGGCACGTCGCAGGCGACGGCCGTGGTCTCCGGTGCGGCGGCGCTGCTGCTGCAGCAGCGGCCCACGCTCACGCCCGACCAGGTCAAGCGGCTGCTGATGACCACCACCGACAAGATGCCGACGGCCGACCCGATCTCGGCGGGCGAAGGGCAGCTCAACATCGCGGCCGCGGCCGCCGCCCCGACGCCGGCGTACGTGCAGACCTGGCCCGCGTCGCGGGGCACCGGGACGCTGGAGGGCGCGCGCGGGTCCGCGCACATCGCCGACCCGGTCACCGGGGTCGAGCTGCGGGGCGAGCGCGACATCATGGGCTCCTCGTGGAACCCGGGGGTGTGGAGCGCGGCGGCGCTGACGGCGCGCACCTGGTCGGGTGGGGTGTGGAACGGTCGCACCTGGTCGGGCTCGTCGTGGTCGGGGTACTCGTGGACCTCGCGCACGTGGAGCAGCGCGCTGTGGACCGGGACGACCTGGACGGGCGCGCTGTGGAGCTCGCGCACGTGGAGCGACGCGGTGTGGGACGGGCGTACGTGGTCGGCGCGCACGTGGTCGGCCAGGACCTGGTCGGCGCGGACGTGGAGCGGCAGCTGCTGGACCTGACCGCCTCGGGGGCGGAGACCGCTGGTCGTGGCCGGGGGCGACGGCTGGCGGTCGTCGCCCCCGGGCCCGGGTGGGTGCAGCGGCGGCTGGCGGTCCTGGCCCCGGGGTGGGTGGAACCCCCCAATCGCGGGTTCTGCTTTGGGGGAACCGCAAATTCCGCTTTTGAGGATCTAGGGCGGTCACCGTGACGCGGACGCGTTCCGTAGCATGTGCGGGTGCAGGAGCCGCCGTCACACACGTTCCAGGTCGATCTTCGCGGGCTGGTGGATCTGCTGTCCCACCACCTGTACTCCAGTCCCCGCGTGTACGTGCGGGAGCTGCTGCAGAACGCGGTCGACGCGGTCACCGCGCGCCAGCGCACCGAGCCCGACGCGCCGTCGGAGATCCGGCTGACGGTGCTGCCCGGGGCGTTGCGGGTCGACGACCCCGGCATCGGGCTGACCGAGGCCGACGTGCACAGGTTCCTCGCCACGATCGGCAGCAGCTCCAAGCGGGACGACCTCGCCGGGGTGGAGGTGGCCCGGCGGGAGTTCCTCGGGCAGTTCGGCATCGGTCTGCTGGCGTGCTTCGTGGTCGCCGACGAGATCACGGTGGTCAGCCGGTCGGCGGTCGATCCGGCGGCCACCCCGGTGGAGTGGCGGGCCACGTCCGACGGGGCGTACACCGTGCGCACGCTGCCCGCCGACGCCCGCGCGGAGGCCGGCACCACGGTCACCGTCACGGCGCGGCACGGTGCCGAACCGTGGTTCACCGCCGAGCGGGTCACCGAGCTCGCGGGGTCGTTCGGGGCGCTGCTGCGGCACGAGATCCGGGTGGTCGCCGACGGCGTCACCACGACCGTGAACCGCACCCCGGCGGTATGGGACCGCGACCACCCCACGCCCGACGCGCGGCGGGCCGCCCTGCTCACCTACGGCTACGAGACGCTCGGGTTCGCCGCGCTCGACGTCGTCGACCTCGACCTGCCGCTGGTCGGGGTGCGGGGGGCCGCGTACGTCCTGCCGGTCGCGTCGAACCCGCTGGAGCGGGGCGGTCACCGCGTGTACCTCAAGGGCATGCTGCTCTCGGAGTCGGCCAGCAAGCTGCTGCCGGAGTGGGCGTTCTTCGCCCGCTGCGTGCTCGACGCGGAAGCGCTGCGTCCCACCGCGTCGCGCGAGGCCCTGTACGACGACGAGACCCTCGCCGCCGTGCGGGAGGCGCTCGGCGAACGGATCCGCGGCTGGCTCACCGGGCTCGCCGCCACCGACCCCGAGCGGCTGGAACGGTTCCTGTCCGTGCACCAACTCGGCGTCAAGGCGCTGGCCGTGCACGACGACGAACTGCTGCGCACCATGCTGCCGTGGCTGCGGTTCGAGACCACCGCCGGCACGCTCAGCCTCGCGGAGCTGGCCCGCCGGCACCCGGTGGTGCACCTGGCCCGCACCGTCGAGGAGTTCCGCCAGGTGTCCGCGATCGCGTCGGCGCAGGGGCTCGGCGTGGTCAACGGCGGCTACACCTACGACGCCGAGCTCGTCGAGAAACTGCCGACGGTGGCACCGGGAACGTCGGTCGTCCCGCTCGCCGCCGACGCGGTGGTCGCGCACCTCGACGCCGTGCCCGCCGACCGCGAGCTCGCCGTCGCCGCGTTCCTCGCCGCCGCCCGGGCCCGGCTCGACAAGCTCGACTGCGACGTGGTGCTGCGAGCGTTCCACCCGGTGACCGTGCCGGCCCTCTACCTCGACAGCCGGGAGGCGCTGCACGAGCGCTCGCGGGCGCAGGCGGAGGCGGAGGCCGATCCACTGTGGACGGAGATCCTGTCGAACCTGCGCTCGACCGCGCCACGCGCGCAGCTCGTGCTCAACGACCACAACCCGGTGGTGCGCACGGTCGCCGCCCTCACGGAGCCCGAACTGCGCGACACCGCCGTCGACGCGTTGTACGGCCAGGCCCTCCTGATGACCCACCGTCCACTTCGGACGACCGAGTCGGCGTTGCTCAACCGCGCCCTCGGAGACCTGCTCACATGGGCGGCCGACCAGACCCGGACCAGGGAGGCGTAAGTGGACGCGCAACAGGTGCACGAGGCGTTGCGGGACAACGCCACGAGGCCCTACGGGCCGGCGCGCAGCGCCCGGGCCGAACAGCTCGTCGAACTCGCGGCGCAGACCGGCGACCGGCCGATGCTGGTGCACGCGCTGCAGGCGCTCATCACCGCCTACGAGTACGACGGCACCTCCGACCGCATGCTCGTGCCGTTCGCGCGGGTCCTGAAGATGTGGGACGAGCGGCCCGAGGACTTCGACGAGGAGGCCGCCCACGGCCTGCACTGGCACTTCAAGTGGGTCAGCGCCGGGCTGATCTGGCAACCGAACGTGCCGCTCGCCACGATCGAGCGCTGGCTCGACGAGATGGAGCGCCGGTACCGGCTCGCCGGCTACGGCACGCAGGCCGTCCACGCGTGCCGCCACTACGTCGCCGCCCACCTCGGCGACACGGAGGCCGCCGCCACGCACTTCGACCGGTGGGTCACCGCCGAACGCGACGACATGGCCGACTGCGAGGCGTGCGAACGCCACAACCGCGGCGACTGGCTGACCATGCGCGAGCAGGACCTCGAGGCGGTACGCACCTGGCAGGCGGTGACCGACGGGCACCTGGTCTGCGCCGAGGAGCCGCACCGCGTGCTGGCCAAGACGCTCCTGCCCCTGCTGCGCCTCGGCCGCGCCGACGAGGCACGCGCCAACCACCTGCGCGGCTACCGGATGGTGCGGGGCAACCCCAACCTGCGCTCGAGCGTGGGGGAGCACCTGGAGTTCGCGGCCCTCACCGGCAACGAGGGCCGGGCGCTGGAGATCCTCGCCGACCACGCCACCTGGCTCACCCTCGGCGGTGACGAACCGGTGCGGTACCGCCTGTTCTACCTGGAGGCGGTCGTGGTGCTGCTGCGCCGCCTGGTCGCGCTCGGGCAGGGTGACCTGGAGCTGCCCACGCCGCGCGGCGAGACCCCGACCACCACGGTGGCGGCGCTGCTGCCGGCCGTCGACGCCGAGGTCGACACGATCGTCGCCACGTTCGACAAGCGCAACGGCACCACGTCGGTCAGCGAGCGGTCCGCGGCGCGCCGCGCGCAGGAGCCGCTGCTCGGGTCGCTGCCGCTCGGGCTGCGCGCCGGCACGGCCGTCCCGTCGCCGGTCCGGGAGAAACCCGACGAGCGCGCCGCCGACGGCCCGGCCCCCGACGACGCCGAGGCGCTGATCGCCGAGGCGACCCGGCTGTCGGAGGCACACGACCCGCGGGCGCACGCGGCGTGGGAGCGCGTCGCGGCGACCGGTGCCGACCTGCCGCCGCTCGTGCGGGCGCGGATCGCCGAGAGCCGCGTGCTGGAACGGGCCGACGAGGACCCGGTCGGCGTCGGCGCGGACTTCCTCGCGGTCGCGCGGGAGTTCGGCATCGCCGGCGACGCCGGACGCGAGGCGGTCAACCGGGCGCGGGCCGGGCTCGGCGCGCTCATCGGCGGCGCCGAACCGCCGCCGGGCACCGACCCCGCGGAGGTCCTGGCCGAGGTGACCGCGCTGCACGAGGCGGGCGAGGCCACCCGGAACACGCTGTGGGTGGCGCGGTTCTGCCACGTGCAGAGCCTGTTTCTCGGCTGGGCGCGGGCGCCGGAGGGCCGCGACCCCGACGACCCGGCGCGCGCCGAACTCGACCGGGTGCTCACCGACCTGCTGACCGAAGCGTCGGAGCTGCCGTTCGAACAGGGCTCGCTGCTGCACATCAGGGCGCAGGTCGCGCTGGCGGAAGGCGACCCGCGACAGGCGCTGGACGTGCTACCGCGGGCCGCCGAGAAGTTCCTCGCCGCGGGGGCGGTGAACCGGGCGGCCGACTCGCTGCAGTTGCTGGCCGAGGTCACGATGCGCGGCGGCGACCCGCGCGCGGCCGAGGCGCACCTCGAGCGGGCCCGCGCCGTCGGTGGCGACCGGCTCGACGCCGACACCCGCGGCCGGATCGCCGCGCTGCTGGCCGAGATCTACGTGATGCTGGGCGGGCGCGACGGCGACGCCGTCGGGTCGGCGCTCACCGCCGCGCACCTGCTCGACGACAGCGACCCGGTCGTCGCGGCGCGCGCCCGCATGGTCGCGGTGTTCGCGTTCCGCCGCGGCGGCCGGCCGGCGGAGGCGGCGGCGCTGCTGGAGTCGATGCTCCCCGACGTCGACCGGCGCGGCGACGAGCAGGAGATCGTGCACGTGCGTCAGGTGTATGGAGAGTGCCTGACCGACCTCGGCGAGTTCCGCGCGGCGGCCGAGGAGCTGATCGCCGCGGCCCGTATGGTCGCCGACCGGCCCGACCAGCGCGAGCACGCGGCCCTGGTGCACGCGGCCGCGAACGCGCTCGACGGCGCCGGCATGTCCGACGAGGCCGGGCGCACGTTCGACCGGGCCGCCGCGCTGTGGCGCACGGTCGGCGACCGCGACGCAGAGATCCGCGCCGTGCGCGGCCACGCGTGGACACTCGTGCAGGGCGACGAACCCGACTGGCCGGGCGCGCTGGAGATGCTCGACTCGGTGGCCGCCGAGTCGGCCGAACCCGGCTACGAGTACTACGAGACGCTGCGCCAGACCACGCACCTGGTGCTGAACTGGCCCTCGGAGGACCGGTCGGAGAAGCTGGCCGCGCGGGCACTCGACCTCGCCGACACCGCCGCCGACGGCTTTCTCCGGCTCGACGAACCGGGCGTCGCGACCCAGACCCAGTTCACCGCCGCGAACCTCGAGGCGTGGGGACTGGGCCGGGTCGACGAGGCACGCGCCCGCCTCACCGCGCTCCGCGACCGGCACCGGGCGGCCGGCCGCTCCGAGCTGGCGGCGAAGTGCGAGGACTTCCTGGAGCACCTAGAACCGTAGGGACTCCAGGTACCGGTAGCCGTTGCGCGCGGTGTCCAGCGCCTGGGCGGGCGTGCGGGGCGGGCTGCCGGCGTCGTCGCGTTCGACGATGTACTCGACCAGCCCCGCGGTGCGGGCGTGCTCGAAGATCCGGCCGAAGTCGATGAGACCCGCGCCGGGGTCGGCGAAGCTCGCGTTGACGTCCATGTCCTTGACGTGCACCTGCCGGATGCGCCCGCGGTGGCGCTGGATGAGGTCGACCGGGTCGGCGGTGCCGCGCCAGGCCCAGAACAGGTCGACCTCCAGGTGCACCAGGTCGGAGTCCGTCTCCGCGGTGAGGATGTCGAAGCCCCGCCTGCCGTCGTTCTGGCGGACGAACTCGAGCTGGTGATTGTGGTAGCCGAAGCTCAGCCCGGCCCGCTTCGCCAGCGCGCCGGCCCGGTTGAGGTCGCGGGCGAACGCGCGGTAGACGGCGGCGTCGCGGATCGGCTGACCGGCGGAGTCGAGCCCGAAGAACGGGTGCACGACGTACCGGTTGCCGACGATGTTGGCGTCCTCGAGCGCGCGCTGCCAGGTGGCGGCGTCGAACGGCTGCGGAATGCCGACGTGTCCCGACGTGGCGCGCAGCCCGGCGGTGTCGAGCGCGGCCCGGAACTGCGCCGCGGTGCGACCGACGAAGCCGGCGTGCTCGACCCGGGTGTAGCCGATCCGGCGCAGCTCGGCGAGGCTGCCCGGCAGGTCGATCTGGAGCTGGTCGCGCAGGGTGTACAGCTGGACGCTGATGCGGTCGCGGGGAACGCGGTCGCTGGTGCCGCCGCCCCTTTCCGCGTCGGGGTCGGGCGCCGCGGCGGCGGGTGCGGCGCCCGCGAGGGCCGCGGTGGTCGCGGCGGCGGCGCCTGCTCCGGCCGCGAGGACGGTGCGGCGGGTGACGGACGTGGGCTGCTCGGACTCGGTCATGGTGCCCCTGCCTCCGGTCTTGCACGTTGACGGCTGTCGATCAGGGCCACCGTACGGTACCGCTGCGATCAACAAAAGATGTCCATGCTTCGACGAAAGCCTCACAATGGGCACCATGAAGGCCCTGGGCTGGCTCGCCGCCGCCGCCGCGTCGGCGCTCCTCGCCGGGTTCCTGCAGGGGCGGCTGTCGGTGTTCTGGTTCTACGTCGCCCTGCCGTTCGCGTTCGCCGGGGTCGTCGGGCACGTGGTCGCGGCGGCGTGGCCGGTGCGCGCCGGTCAGCTGCGGGACGAGCGGGCCGGCTGGTGGGCGCGGCCGCTCCTGGGTCTGCTCGTCGGCGTGGTCGGGTTCGTGGCCGCGGCCGGGTACGGCGGGAACCACCTGGTCTGGTTCGGTCAGCGGGTCACCGCCGAGGTCACCGCCACCCGTCAGGTGTGCGGCCAGAACATGCCGCGGTGCGTGACGGACCCGCGGGCGGCGGTGGACGGCGAGGACCTCGGCTGGGCGCGCATGTGCGGGGAACCCACCCGCGACACGGTCGAGGTGGTCGCCGACCCGTGGGGCTGGATCCCGCCGCGGTCGCCGGCGTGCGGGTCCGGGTCGGGGTTCCCGTGGTCGATGCGGCTGTGGCTCGCCGGGCTGGCCGCGATCGCGCTCGTCCAGCTCGTCGGCCATTTGCGGGTGCGGCGCCCTACCCTGTTCGGGTCCGTTCGAGGTGGCCCGTGACGGCGGCACGCTCCGTGTGGGGCGTCGTGCTCACGGCCGCGTACGCCAGTCCCATGATCATCACACACGCGATGACAGCGATCGGCGCGAGCAGTTCGAACGCCTCCAGCCCGTGCACGCGCGCACCGGGGTCGGTGAGCCGGACCTGGATCGCCCGCATGCCGGTGTAGTGCATGCTGCACACCGCGACCGCCATGAGCAGGGCGGCGCCGACCGTCGCGGCCGCGCCCCGCACGACGGCGGCGAAGCACAACGCGGTGGTCGCCGCGACGACCGCGATGCCCACCGACGCGGCGACGTAGCCGAGGTCGAACGAGATCCTCCCGCCGACGTCCATGGCGAGCATGCCGGTGTAGTGCATGGCGGCGATCCCGACGCCGGTGACGAAGCCGCCGGCGAGGATCTTCAGGGCACCGGGTCGGGTGAAGACCGCCGTGAAAAGTCCGACAGCGACGATGACGACCGCGATCGCGAAACTCAACACGGTGATGAGCAGGTCGTACCGCACCGGTGATTCCGGAACATCGAAACCGACCATTGCCATGAAGTGCATGAGCCAGATTCCGGTGCCACCCAGCGACAGCGCCGACAGGATGAGAAAGCGCACCCTGGTGAAACCGCGCGCGTCGCGGGCCCGGCGCGCCAGGACCAGGCTGAGCAGCGAGCCCAGGAACGACAGCACGAACGCGAGTACGGGATTCACCGACCCGTACGTGAAATGCTCTACCTCTGCCATGTATCCCCCGGAAAGCGCGACCTGTCGATCTACATCGACGGGTACGAAATCGTTGCGTCGTTGGTTGCGCGGATTTCGACGGGGATTCACATGGCTCGCGGAGTACGCAGGTCAGCCTTCTGTCGGTTTGGGGACACCCGCGTCGTCGTAGTGGAAGACCTGGTCGATCGGGACCTTGAACACGGCCGCGATCTGGAACGCCATCTCCAGCGACGGCGAGTACCGGGCCTGCTCGATCGCGATCACGGTCTGGCGGGTGACGTCGATGCGGCGGGCCAGTTCGGCCTGCGTCATCTCCCCGTGCTCGAACCGCAGCCGGCGGATCGAGTTGGTCACCCGGGTCGGTTTGCCCACGCGGTCAGCCGGTCCGGCTCATCCAGGCGCCCATGCCCCGGCGGTAGGCGACCACGCGCGCGGCGGCGCCGACCAGGGAGGCCACGGCGAACGCCGCGTACATCGCGTTGGCGATCCAGAAGTGGTCGGCGGCGAGGAGGGTCAACGCGAACGGGACGAGCATGCCGATGGCCAGCACGCTTCCGCCGACGTACTCGCCGAAGCGGCCGATGTCGCGGTCACGCACGTCCTTGCGGTACGTCTCACTGGGCCGGACCATCTCGACCAGGATCCGGACGATGATCGCCAGCACCATGGCCACACCCATGCTCCACAGCATCGGCGACCGGTAGGCCACGTCGGTGAGCGGGCCACCGTCGGCCCGGCTCAGGACCATGGCGACGTAGGCGGCGCAGGTGCCCGTGACCACGATCAGGTACACCCACGAGCCCTTCTCCTCGTACGACATGAGCGCTCCGATGTTAAGCAGCCTTGACATCAGCCAAGGTATGTCGGAGCGGACATGATGTCAATCATCCTTGACATTCCCCAGGACCCGCCGGTGGTACTCCGCGCGGACGGCCGGGTCGGTCGCGGCCACCTGGTCGGGGACCATCGCCCGCACCATCGCCTCCCGCAGCCGGCCCGGCAGCACGTCGCGCAGGCGCACCAGGGCGGCCACCCGCCGGGGCACCCATACCTCCGGTCGCGGCCGTCGGACGGTGGCCAGTACCGCCGCGGCCACATCGTCGGGACGCAGGCGGCGCACCCGTCCGTGTGCGGTGCCCGCCGCGAGCTCCGTCTCCACCACGGTCGGCAGGACGACCGAGACCCGCACGCCGGTGCCCCGCAGCTCGGCCCGCAGCGCGGTGCAGTACCCGAGCACGGCGTGCTTCGTGGCGGCGTACGTCGCCTCGCCCGCCGGGGCCACCCGGCTCGCCGCGGACGCGATCGTGACGAGGTGACCGCGTCCGCGCGCGACCATGTCCGGCACGGCCAGCCGCGCCCCGCGGATGACGCCGTGCACGTTGACGTCGAGCTGCCGGCGGGTCACCTCCTCGGGCTCCGCGGCGAACGGCCCGACCCACATGACCCCGGCGTTGCCGACGAGCACGTCCAGCGGACCGAACCGCTCGCGCGCCGCGGCGAGGAACGCGCGGTAGCTGGCGGTGCCGGTCACGTCGAGGTCGAAGCCCGCGGCGTCGCCCGGACCGCGCCGGGCCGCGGCCCCGGCCACCGAGCGCGCCGCGTCGCCGACGAGATCGCCGGCGCTGACCCGGGCACCGGCGGCCACGAGCGCACCGACGGTGGCCGCACCGATGCCCGCGCCGGCCCCGGTGACCGCGACGTGGAGCTCCATCCGCGTGACCCTACGCCCTTCGGCCGCATCGACCGAGCGTCGCCCGGACGGGCCGGTAAGGCTGACGCGCCCCGCGCTGACCCGCGGGGCGCGTCAGCGCTTCACCGCATCAGGGACGTCATGCGGTCGTTGTGCTGGCGCTGGAGCCGGGCGAGCTTGAACTCGGTCTCGTACTCCAGCGCCTGTTGGGCCACCCGCCGCTCGGCGAGGCTACGGGCCCGCTCGACGTCGGCGCGGAGGGTGGCGTCCTCGGTGACGCGCTCGTCGTGCTGGGCACTGCGGATCTCCCGCTCGATCTCCAGCTGGTGCAGGATGTCGCGGGCCCGTTCGCGCCGTTCCTGTTCGTACACGGTGTTGCCGGTCATCAGCTTGCCGAGCACCGGCAGCAGGTCGACGGCGAGGAACACGATCGTCACCATCAGGAGCAGGATCAGCGCACCGGTGTCGTGGCGTACCAGGTCGACCATCGCCTCGTGCCGCGACAGCAGACCGGTCGCGCCGTGCACGTCGGCGGCCCGGGTCTGTGCCGCGGCGGCGGTCTCGTCGGCCTCGGCCGACACCTCGGCCCGGCGTTCGTCCAATGTGGCCTGTGCGGTCGCCAGGTCTGCGACGGCCTTGTCGCGGTTGGCCCGCACCGTGTCGGCGTGCGCCTGCTTTCGCTGCCACACCTGGCCCTGCCCGATCAGGCGGGTGCCGCCGGTGCCCTGCATCTCCTGGTCGGCGGCGCGCTGCGCGGCGGCGTACTCGGCCTCCAGGACGCGCAGCGCCTCGGTGCGTTGCCGCACCGCCTCCTCCTCGACGACGAGCCGGCTCTCCACGGCCCGCTGCTCGGTCTCGACGACGGCGGTGTACCGGCTGGCGTTGGTCTCCGCGAGGCGCGCCTCGATGTCGGGTGCGAACAGCACCATGCAGGCGAAGTCGGCGACGACGACACCGATGAAGACGCTCACCAGCATCCGGCCCACGTACGGGACCACCGAGGACAGGCCGCCGGTGTCGACCCGCCGCGGCGCGCCGAGGATGACGCCGCGGTCGAACGCGAACAGCGTGAGACCCCAGAACACGCCGACGGGCACGATGAGCCACCACGACAGGTCGGTCGCGGTGGCGAGCGCGCTGATCGACGTCGCCGCCGCGATGACACCGACCGCGATGACAGTGACGCCGAGGGCCGCGTAGACCCCGCGCTCACCGGTGCGCGTCGCGAGAGCCGGTTCGGCGTTGCCCGCGGAGATGAGGACGTCACCGACGGCCGACCGCCGACCGACCGGCGGAGCGCCCGGGTCGCCGTCGCGACGGGGCTCGTCGAGCAGAGTCATCGAACACCCCCTGCTGTCAGGTCGCGGTCGCAGACCCAGGCTACGTCGCCGCCTCCGACGGGCGCTGGGGAATGCGCATCCGCGTGACGACCGCACGCCACAGCAGCAGCTGGGCGACGGCGAGCACGGTGGTGAACGGCAGCAGCGTCCACACGCCCATGCCCTGGGCCAGCGCGCCCGCGAACCAGGGGAACAGCGCACCACCCACCACGGAGAAGCCGTTGACCACACCGATGGCCGTGGGGACCAGCCGCGGCTCGACCACGTCGGGAACGACCGCGATCGCCGTGGGGAACAGTGGGCCCAGGAAGCACCCCATGAGCACGAGCGCCACAGTCACCACCACCCCGGCCGGCGCCAGCCATCCGAGCAGGGCTGTGCCCGTCACCCCGAAAAGACAGACGAACGACGTGCCCGCAGCCGACAGACCGACCCTGCCCGCGACGGGGCTGATGATGAAACGGCCCAGCGTCAACCCCAACCAGTAGCCGCTCACCGACCACCCCGCCGCGAGCGGACCCTGGCCGTGCTCCTCGGTGAGAAGGCTGTAGGCCCAGTTGCCGACGCCGATCTCCAGTCCAACGTAGACGGTGAGGAACGCGCCGGCGAACAGCACGGCCGGAACCCGGACCGCGTGACGCAGCAACGCCGGCCGCTCCTCGCCGGGCGGCTCCTGACGCGGGTAGGTCAGCAGGTAGCCGGCGATCACCGGGACCGCCACCAGCGCCAGTACCAGGTACACCATCGGCCAGCGGGCGAAGCCGAGCATCCAGGCGGCGAGCAGCGGACCGAGGAGCGCGCCCACGCCGAAGAACGCGTGCAACCGGTTGAGCAGCACGGTCGACCGTGGGAGGCCGGCCAGGTAGACGTTGAGCACCGACTCCAGGACACCGATGCCGAACCCCAGCACCAGCTGCACCAGCACGAGCACCAGGAACACCGGCCTGGTCGCGAGGTACAGCCACGACAGGACGACCGCGGCGCCGCCGGCCGCGAGCGTCGCGCGGACGCCGAACCGGTGCAGCAGCGGGCCGGCGGCGGCACCGGCCAGGAAGAAGCCGGCCGCGCCGGTGAAGAACGTCAGCCCGACCACCGCCTTGTCGACGCCGTAGTCGTCGATCTGGGCCGGCAGCAGCACCCCGCTGACACCCGCGGACAGGCCGGCGAGCACGAAGCCGGCGTACGCCAGCAGAACTCTCATGGATGTACATGCAACACAATGAAGGGCCGTCGCGCACCTAGTGACGAGGAGGTGCGATGCCGAGCGAGGACCCGGAAGAGCACAGACAGTTTCGTGAGTACTTCGTGGCCCGGCGCGACACGGTGCGCCGGACCGCCTACATGCTGTGCGGAGACTGGCACTGGGCCGACGACCTGACCCAGAGCGCGTTCATGCGGCTGGCGGTGAACTGGCGCAAGGTCCGCGACCGGCAGGCCCTCGACGCGTTCGTGCGCACGTGTCTCATGCGGGCGTACTTCTCCGACCTGCGCAAGGTGTGGCGCCGGCGCGAACGGTCCGTCGCCGATCCGCCCGACCTCGCGGTCGCCGGCGAGGGGACCGACGACCGGGCGGCCTTCCTGTCCGCGCTGCGCCGGCTGCCGCCGCGCCAGCGTGCGGTCCTCGTATGCCGCTACTACCAGGACCTCGACGTGGCGGCGACCGCGCAGACGCTCGGATGTTCCCCCGGGACGGTTCGCAGCCAGGCCGCGCGCGGGCTCGCGAAACTGCGGGACCTGCTCGCCGAGAACGGGGACCTGACGACGGTGGAGGGCACACGGTGAACCGGATCGAGGATCGTTTCAAGGACGCGGCCGGAACCGCCATGCCGGCCAGCCGGCTCTCCGCCGACGCGGTCTACGCCGCGGGATGGCGCCGGCAGCGTCGACGCGTCGCGACGTTCGCGGCCGCCGGCATCGCCGCCGCCCTCGTCGTCGCGCTCGTCGGCGTCGACCTGCTGGGATCGGCGGGCGACAACCGCGTGGCCCGCGACCCGCGCCCGGACGCGACGGGGGAGGAGCCGCCGCCGGGGTGGCTGACCGACGGCGGACTCGTGACGGCCGTGGCGACCGACGCCGACCACCTGTACGCGGTGAAGACCGTCTGCAGGGTGAAGGAGCAGTGCTCCTACCGCCTCGTCGGCTCCGACGACGGCGGCGCGACCTGGACCGTCCGCCAGGAGCCCTTCGGCGACGCGTTGAACTACGAGGTGGAGGTGCCCGCCGCCGGGGTGCTCCACCATATGGTGACGACGCCCAACCCCGACTACGTCGACGCCGACCCGGAAAGCCCGAAGATGCTGTCCCAGCGGAGGATCAGCACCGACGGCGGCCGGACCTGGGTGGACGTGCGCGAGGTCACCGCACCGGTCGACGCCGTACCGGCCGGCGGCTGGATCGAGTGCCGGCAGGTCAGGGACGACCCGTGCGCGAGCCTGATCGCCTTCGACCCGGCGAACGCGCGCGCGGCGCCGCTGCGGAAGCAGCCGGACCTCAGGATGTTCACGATCAGGCAGCTGCCGCAGTCGGCGGGGTTCTGGCTCATCGGTTCCGACCCCGCGACCAACAGGTTCCTCGTCGCCACCACCGCCGACCGTGGCCGCACCTGGACCACGCACACCCCGCCGGACGACCTCTTCGCCCCGGTCTCCGTCGACGGTGTCACCGGGTACGCCATCGTCAGCGACTCCTACCCGGTGCGACCGACCGGCCCGAACCCGACGGTCTCCCCGACGGAGTCGAAGAAGCGCGTCTACCGCACGGTCAACGGCGGCCGGACCTGGGAGCGGGTCGACCCCGACCGGACGCTCCCCGACGGCGCCCTCGGCGTCGCCGAGTCCTACGTCGCCGGAGACGGCACGCACGTGGTGCTGATGTCGACGGACCGGTACCTGCGCAACTACGCGGCGCCGTTCGAGCGGTACACGAGCAGCGACGACGGTCGGACCTACCGGAAGGGCGGTGCGGTGACCGGGCTCGGCGACAAGCTGACCCGCGACCACAGGACCACCGGCCTCGTCACCACGACCGTGCCGGGGGTCTACGTCGCCCGTGACGACGAGGCCGTCTACCGCTCGACCGACGGACTCCGGTGGACCCGCCACGTGGTGCCGTGATACACAATCTGCTCCGTGGACGAGATCGGTGAGTGGGTGGTCATCGCCGAGGCGCGGCGGCCCTCCGACGCCCGGTCCGACGCCCTGAACTGGTTCACCGAGGCGGGGTTCACGCTGAACCCCCAACCCGGGCGGGCCGGCTTCGGCGTCGAGGGTGTCGACGACGAGCAGATCAGGGTCGATGCGCTGTTCAACGGGACGTGGTGGCGGGTGAGCCTGCGCCGCGACGCGATGCCGTGACATGGGGAGCTCCGTCCGGAGCTCCCCATGTCGGCTAGCACCAGTTCAGCGCCGAGTTCACCCGGGTGACGTTGCGGACGACGTTGTTGGCGCCGCCGCACGGGCTCTGGGTGATGTTCGTGTTCGTGACGGTCAGGTTCTGGAACGTGATCCCGGACGAGATCGGGAACTCCGACCGCGCCGCGACCCGCACCTCGCCGCCACCGGTGATCGTGCCGGACACGCCGGCGATGGTCACGTTGTAGCAGTTCTCGATCAGCACCGAGTTGTTGCCGGTGTTGGAGATCGTGACCCGGTCGATCACCGCGCCGCCGCTCTCGGACACGCAGAAGATGCCCCGGCCGCCACCGCTGGCGATGACGGTGCCGACCCGGATGTTGGTCGGGTAGCCGCTGCCCACGCGGCCGTTGCGGTTGGCCATGCGGAACGCGGCGTACCCGGTGCCGGCGCCGGCGTTCTGCGCGTCGACGGTGCCGACCGTGGCGTTGATGGTGTCGTTGAACAGCAGGCCGGACTCGCCGACGTTGCGGGCGGTCACGGTGCCGATGGTGATGCCGTCGACGCCGTAGGTCTCCACGCCGTGCGAGCTCGTGCCCTGCGCGTACACGGTGCCGATGGAGATGTTGCGGACCTTCACCGCGCGGTCGCCGCCGTGGTTGTCGATGCGCACCCCGAGCCCGCTGCCGACCCGGAGGTCGATGCGGCCGAGCGTCAGGTTGTTCACGTTGCGGAAGAACATGCCGTAGACCGGCGTGCCCGTGATGTTCAGGTTCTGGACCTCGACCTGGGTGGTGCCGCGCGAGTAGACCGGTGCCATGTCGCCGGATCCGGACCCGGTGACGTTGATCGTCCCGCAGACGTCGAGCACGGTGTAGCTGGGTAGCGACAGCCGGGACGCGGCGCTCATCGAGCCGGACCCGCGCACCACCACGCGCTGCTTGCTGGTGCGGCCCGCGGTGAGGCTGTTGACCGCGCCCTGCATCGCCGACAGCATGCTGGTGCCGGTGTAGACGGTGGAGCTTCCGTTGCGGGCGGTCCACGTGCTGCCGCTGACGGTCACCTCGGCGTTGAACGAACCGGAACCGCAGCCGGTACCGGGGTTGCCGGGGGTGGAGCCGATCTGGACGAGCTGCCACTGCTGGTTGTTGCCGCCCAGGTCGTCGAACTGGGAAACGCGTCCACCGTCGGCTGTGGACCATTCCCACACCTCGAGCGCCATGTTGCTGTTGCGGTTGATCAGGCGCACGTAGCCGCCGGCCGAGTCGGCGAGCCGGAACTGCTGGTTCCATCCGTTGGTGTCGGCCCACTGCACGACGTTGGCGCCGCCGGCGGTGGAGCGCTCGAAGATGTCGAGCACCTTGCCGCTGTGGCGGGACTTCAGCCGGTAGTAGCCGTCGCCCGAGGAGACGAACTGCCACTGCTGCTGGTTGCCGTCGTTGCGCGCCCACTGGACGATCGGGGCGCCGTCGGTGGTGGCGAAGTTGTACAGGTCCAGGGCCTTGCCGCTGTGCCGGTTCACCAGCACGTACCAGGCGTTGGTGTCGACCGTGGCGGCGGCGGCCGGCTTCGGGACGAACGTGAGCGATGCGAGCAGCACGATGAGGACGGCGCCGAGTGACGCGCCGATCGACCGACCGTGCCGCCCGTACCCCTGCGTATGGGTGGCGGGCATGGGGTGTCTCCTTGGCGGAAGGTGACCCGCGACGTGCCCGCTCCCACCTCCGGCCCGACTACGTCCTCGAACCGGCCACCCCGGCGATGTTATCGTTCACAACACTCCGGGGCGCGGTGCTCATCGATTCAGGTCTATGCGTTTGCCCGATTCTGACCAGGCCCGGCCGATGTGTCAACCGGCGCTGTGCGCGGTGGCTCGGTGGGGTTCGCGGTGGCGCGGCGGGGTGGGCAAGCAGTGCGGGCACGCGGCGCGGTGGGCGCGGCGGCGCGGGGCGCGCGGGGTGTGCGGCGTGCGGGGCGCGCGGCGGCGCGTGCGAGCAGGGCAGGGTCGGGGCGGCCCGGGTGGGCTGGAGTACGGCTGGGGCGACGGCGAGACGGGGCCGGGCCGTTGGGCGGGGTCGATCCGGCCGGTCCGGCCCGGTGGTTGCTCCCTGTGTGCGGCGCCGGTGGTCTACGGGGTTGTCGATTGTCAGGATCGGTGTTCGGGGGAAGGGCACCTGTTGGGTGGTGGTGGGAGCGCGCGTGCAAGACAGGGCAAGAGAAGCATTTCGGGCGGCCAGGGGTACCTCGTTCGCGATCTTGGACGTCTGTACATGCGATGCGGTGCATCGGCGTCCAAGATCGGGCTCCTGGGTGCCGGCTCGGTGCTCCGTCGGGCTCTGCGTGTCCGAAAACCGCCAACCGGCCGCCCGGGGGCGGGAGGGCGGGAGAAGGTCAGGCGTGTTGGGCGCAGCACGGGGTGGGGTTGGGGACCTCGAACGGGGCCAGGTGGCCGTCGGCGGCCGGGGTGGTCACCAGCGTCAGCCGGCCGTCCGTCCACTGGGGACGGACGAAGTCCCTGGTCTGCACCGGCGTCTCCGGGCGCGGTGGTGGGGCGCCGAGGACCACCACCGCCTCGATCGCGCTGGCGGCCAGCAGGTCGGCCACGGTGCGGGTCCCGGTGAGGCGGTCGCGGCCGGGGAAGTGCGACGCGCGTCCCGAGCGGCCCGAGGCGTGCGCGGCCCGGGCCACCTCGGCGGCGCGGGCCAGCGGGTCGGGCACCCCGGGAAGGCCGTCGGGCACGCTCGGCCCCGGCACCGCGAGGCTGACCGCCACGTGCGGCCACGGCGTCCGGACCAGGTGGGTGCAGGCGACCACGCCGTCGACGAGGTCCAGGCCGGTGGCGGCCAGCACGTCGTCGAGCCAGTGCTCGGCCTCCGCGACCGTGCCGTGGCCGGCGTCGAGTCCTATGTAGACCGGCGTCATCGGGGGAGGACCCAGATCGGGTTGGCGTAGAACCAGAGGTCGCCCCACGGGTCGGCGTTGCCGACCACGTCCATCGCCGGTCCGGCCGGGTCGACGGCCGCGCCGTGGAAGCCCGGCGCGGTGCGGTTGCCGTCGGTTCCGCGCACCCGCACGTAGAACGGACCGTCGACGCGCGGGAACCGGTGCGTGAACGTGACCCGCTTCGAGCCGGCGGCGACCTCGAACGACCTCACCACCTTCGTGCCGGGCGCGGCGAAGACGTCCCGGTCGGCGGCGGGTCCGGTGACCGGACCGGCGATGACGTCGACCCGCTTGAGCACCGGCACGAACTGCGCCCAGTTCGGCGTGCGGGCCAGGTCGATCCCGATGGTCAGGTCCACAGTGGACCCGCGCCGCACGGTCGCGGTGCCCCCGAGCGTGGTGGACCGGTTCACCCGGATGTCGAGGTTGCGGACGAGGCCACCGTGGTCGACCCAGATCCGGCCGTCGCGCAGGCCCTCCATCACCGCCCGGTAGCTCGCGCCGGTGGCGCCGACGTGGGTCCGGCTGTAGTAGCCGGGCCAGTAGTCACCGGCGGTGCTGTTGGGCGTGCCGCCGTGGACGGGGTCGTTGTAGAAGCCGTTGGCGGCGAAGTCGCTGCCCGGACCGCGGGCCACCGTGTCGAGGTAGACGAAGTGGGCGTCGGAGTTCGCGGTGACCCACCACGGCCGTCCCTCGGCGAGCAGGCTGTCCCACAGGCCGCCGACGGTCGCGGTGAAGAAGTCGAACCCGCCCCAGGTGCGGTAGCTCTCCAGCGGGTAGCCGGGGAACGACGCGGCCGACGGGGCGTTGTCGTAGAAGCCGCGGCCGCTGCCGGGCCCGTGCGGCGCCGGGATGCCGGCGGCCTGGTGACCGGGTGCGCCCTCCATGCCGACCGCGATGCCCGGCGCGGCGTCCCGCCAGCCGCGGAACTCGTGCGGCGAGTCGACGCCGCGACGGGCCGGGTGGTTGGCGAGGAACAGCGCGTGCTCGACGCGGCGCCGCTTCACGGCGTCGGCCAGGAAGTCGAGACCGGCGATCCCGTGCGCCTCGTTGGCCTGCGACGAGCCGCTGGTGCCGGTCACCGAGCCGTCGAAGGCGTTCTCGAACTCCTTGAGGACCGCGACCTCGTCGCGCCCGGGCGTGACGAACACCGTGCCGTGCTCGGCGGCGGGGATGTTCCACTCCAGGCCCTGGAAGACGAGCATGCCCGGCAGTTCCTCGCGGGCCGCCACGATGCCCGGGTTGACCTTCTCCACGCCGATCTTCGCGTGCGCCACGCTGCCGTGGTCGGTGACCACCATCCAGTCCAGCCCGTACGCGGCGGCGTGCCTGGCCTGGTCGATCACCCGGTAGACGGCGTCGGAGCTGTACTGCGTGTGGATGTGGTGGTCGCCGGCCAGCCACCGCAGCTGCCCGCCGTGGCCCCGGTCGCCACCACCGGGGTCCGCCGACGCGGCCGACCCGCCCACGCCGGCGAACACGCCGCCGGCGGCCGCACCGGCGCCGAGCAGGCCGGCGCCGCGCAGGAACCCGCGCCGGCCCAGCTCGGCGGGCGACAGCTCGCTGTCGGGAACCGAGGTGTCCAGAACCGCCGGAACGTCCTGCGGCGCGAACGGCGCGTCGTGGCTGTGGTGGTGACCGTGGCTCATGCGACTGAACCTCGCGGAGAACGGCGAACGCGACGTGACGGATCAGCGTCGTCGATGCGAACGGGTCAGGAATCCGGTGTGGTCTCCGCCAGGTCGGCGGGCCGGAACGTGTGCCCCGCCTCCTCGAGCCGGCGGATCGCCTCGTTCCGGGTCACCGCGAGCAGGTGCGCCTCGACGGTCGCGTCGGTCCGCAGCTCGGCGAACAGCTCGCGCACGGTGCCGTCGACGATCGCGGGATCGGTGTCGGGGAACCGTTCCCGCACCACCTCGACCTCGCGCCGGATGCCGAGCTCGAGGTCGCCGAACGCGATCATCCCGGACCGCTCCGCGCTGGTGTCGTCAGTCATGGTCACTCCCTCTGCCGTGGGTCGTCAGAAGCTACCCATGGCCGGTGAGCGCTCAGCCACGTCCAGGTGAACGTTCGGCGCTGTCCGCCGATGGCGCCGAGGGACGCACGACCACCATGCCCGTCGCCGGCCGCCGGACGGCCGGTGACCAGAACAGACACCCCGCGGCGGCGACGGCGGGGGTCAGCAGCAGGTGCACGCCGTGCCGCGTGGCGGCCCAGTTCCCGCTGACCGCGAGCAACGTCCCGAACCCGGCGGCCAGGTACAGCGACAGCGCGACGCCGGGCTGGCGCAGCAGCCGCATCGGCCGGGACTCGGTCGCGTCGGCGACCCGGTCGGCCCAGGCCCGTCCGGTGGCCCGGGCGAGCCGGACCGGCGCGCCCAGCACGAGCAGCGCCGGCACCGCGAACGCCGCGACGAGCGGCTGCAGCACGGTGACCGTCCCCGACGGGTCCACCTGCGCGAACTGCACCGTGCCGGCCGCGACCAGCAGCGACCACCCCGCTACCCAGGCGGCCGTCCGCCGGTGCGACCAGCCGGCGCCGGCCGGACGCCCGGCCGCGGGCGGACCGGCCGCGGCGCGGGCGGCCGCGAAACGTGCGGCCGTGAGATAGGCGACCACCGCGACCACCGCGACGGCCAGCAGCACGGGCTCGGGGATCCAGCGCACCGCCGGCGTGAGCGGCGCGTCGAACACGATCGAGCCGAGCTCGTTCGGCGGCGCCGTCCGCGACAGCGCCGCCGCGAGGCCCATCGTCGCGGCGAGGAGGAGCAGTTCCGCGCCCGCGACGCGGAGGAACACCCGGGTGTGCCCGGCGGCGAGCGCGGGCAGCGACCGGCGCCGGTGCCACCAGCCGAACGCGCCGAGAGCCGCGAGCGCGCCCACCTTGGCCGCGAGCACCACGCCGTAGCGGGTCGAGACGAGGTCGGACCACCGGTCGAGACGGGCCGCGGCGGAGACCACCCCGGTGGCGACGGTGATCGCGAAGCACCACCCGGCGACGAGGGAGAAGCGCGTCGTGGCGGCGGCGAGGTCCGTCCTCGATGGACGGACGCCGAGCACGAGTGCGACCAGTCCGCCGGTCCACACCACCGCCGACGCCGCGTGCAGCATCAGCGCCGACGTGATCACCTGGTGGTTGCCGGCGCTGCTGGCGTGCCCGGACGCCACCGGCGGCAGCACCGCCACGACCGCGAGCACGGTCAGTACCGCCGCCGCGTCGGCGCCGCGGAGGAACCGGCAGCCGGCGGCGACCACGAGGGTCAGCACGAGCGTGGTCAGCAGCGCCTGCCCGACGGCCACCTCGGTGACGAAGAACCACAGGCTCCGCGGCCTCAGCACGTCCAGCACCGGCATCCCGAACACCTCGGCCGTACCGACGCAGACGCGGACCGCCGTCACGGCCGTCCACACGAGGACGGGCGTCGCCCACATGCGTCCACCGGTGAGGAACGCGGCCGACAGCAGCATCCCGACGACCGCGACCGCCGACAGCGTTCCGGCCGTGCCCGCGACCGGCACCAGCCACGGTGCCCAGCCGAGGTCGAGCCCGAGCACGTCGGCGGAGCGGGCGTTGTCGCGGATGTCGCGCGCGGTGACCGTCAGCACCACGACCGCGGCGAGCACGACACCGGCACCGCCGAGCACCACGCGGCGCCGGACGTGCGGGCGGTCCGTGCGGTCGGGGCCGATGGCGGCGGTGGTGGTCACCATGCCCGGTGGTACGGACCGCGGGCGCTCCCGGGTCCGCCGGACTGTGTGATCGTTGACCGGTGACCGACGTTCGAACGGTGGACCTCGACGGCATGCGCGTGAGCTACCGGTCCACCGGTGACCCGCGGGGACCCGTGGCGGTGCTGCTGCACGGCGGGGGCAGCGACGCGTCGACCTGGGACCGGTTCGCGGCCGCGCTCGCCGGCGCGGGATGGCGGGCCATCGCCCCGGACCTGCCCGGGCACGGCGGCAGCACCCGGCTGCGCGCCTACACGCTCGCCACCCACCGCGACGCGGTCGCGGGGCTGCTCGACGCGCTCGGGCTCGACCGTCCGGCGCTGGTCGGACACTCGCTCGGAGCGCACACGGCGTCACTCGTCGCGATGGACCGGCCGGTGAGCCGGCTCGTGCTCGAGGACCCGCCGGCCCCGTCGCGCGACGGCGAGCTGGCCGCCGAGCTGTCGCCGACCCGGGTCGCCGCGCTGTTCGCCGGCAGCCTCCTGCGCCGCGGCCGGTACCACCCGCGGGCACTGACCTCGGCGATCCGCGAGCTCCGCCGGCCCGACCCGTCCTGGTGGCAGCGGCTGCCCGCGATCACCGCTCCGGCGCTGGTCCTCTCGGGCGGGCCGCGCAGCCACCTCGCGTCGCGACGCACCGCCGAGGTGGCCGCCGAGCTCCCGGACGGCCGGTTCGTGACGATCCCGGTCGGCCACCGGATCCACAGCCTCGCCCCCGACGACTTCCGTGACGCGGTGCTGCCGTTCCTGATGTAGACCATCGTTCAGTGGACCTGGGAACGGTTGCGGGGCAGGATATGGGGTCGATCGCGGGGGAGGTTCCACAGGCGTGCGTTGGCCACTGGTGGCGGCGGGGGTGACCGGCTGGCTACGGCAGGGTCCGTGGGCCATGCTCGTGCTGGCGGTGTTCACCGTCGCCACCCTCGCCGCCGCGTCGGCGCCGATGTTCGACGAGGCCTCCGACAACGCGGTCTTCGCGCAGCGGCGGGCGGCGATCCCGCAGACGGCCGGCCAGAACGAGGACGTGGCGGTGCGGCTCACCGCCTCCACGTCACCGGAGAGCAAGGACCAGGAGGTCGCGCTGCGCGAGCTGCGCGCCGTGCCGCACCTGTCGGCGCCGACGCTCGGCGGCGCGTCGGTCGGCGCGGAGATCGCGAAGTCGCGCCGGTGGCGGTCGACGGTGACGTCCGGTGGGCGCTCCGAGATCGCGCGGCTGCTCGCCGTGGAGAACCCGGCCGCGCGTCTCGTGGCCGTCGGCGCCGCGGCGGCCGAGGGCGTCTGGCTGCCCCAGCCGGTCGCCGCGGACCTCGGCGTGCGTGCCGGCGACACCGTCACCTACGCGATCGACACCACCCCCGCCGCTCCACCCGGGGTCGCGGTCAAGGTGGCGGGCGTCTACGCGGTCACCGGGAGCCGGGTTCCGGCCGACAAGCCCGGCGCGCCGCAGTCGTGGGCGCGGCAGCAGGGCGACTTCCCACCCGACCCGTCGACCCGGACGTTGAAGGCGCACCTCGTCATCGGCGACATCGCGACCATCGAGAAGCTCGCCGACGCGAGCGGCGACCGCATGCTGTGGTGGGCCGACGCGGCGCTCGTCCCCGGCGCCACGATGACCGAGGCGCGGGAGGCCGCCCGCGGGATCGCCGGCATGCGCACCCGCTACCTCGGCCGGGTGAGTACCGACCCCGAGGCCACCGTCACGCCCCGGGTGGCCAGCGGCGTGGCCCAGGTGGTCGTCGACGCCGCCCGCACGGCCGAGACCGTGCAGCAGCGCACCCGCGTGGCCGGCTGGGCGGCCCTGCTGATCGCGGTCGCCTCGGTGCTCGCGATCGGGCTCCTCGCGGTGCGCCGACGGCGGGTGGAGCTGCGGCACAGCGTGGGGTCGGGGCTGTCACCGTCCACTGTGGGCACCCTGTGGTTCCTGGAGCACCTCGTTCCCGCCGTGCCGGCGGCGGCCGCCGGCTGGGCGTTGGCGTGGCTGCTCGTCGACCGGCTGGGGCCGCCGGGCGCGGTCACCGCGACGTCGCTGCGACCGGCGCTGGTCGCGGCCGTCGTCGCGGCGCTGGTGGGTCCGGTGGTCGTCGCGGTGGTGGCGGCCGGGTCGGCGGCGCGCCGGGTCCGGCCGGCGGTGCCGGTCGCTCCGCGCCGGCCCCGGCCGTGGGGTCTGCTCGTGGTCGTGGCGGCCGCGGTTGCCGCGGTCGGCCTGTGGGGGACCACGCAGGCGCGCGGCGTCGACCTCGTGGTCCCGTTGCTCGTTCTCGCCGCCGCCGGGGTCGTCGGTGGCACGCTGCTCGTGCGGTTCGCGTCCCTGAGAAGGAGACGGACCGCGACGGACACCGCGCGGCCGGCGGTGACCTGGTGGCTGCTGCGCCGGCGCCTCGCCGCCGGCGGCGAGCGGGTGCTCACCGTGATGCTGCTGACCACCGGTCTCGGCATGCTGGCGTTCACGGTGTCGGCGGTGCACACCGTCGACGTGAACATCGCCGACCGGGTGGACACGGCCGCCGGAACCGCCGCGATCGCCCGGATCGAAGGGTCATGGGCGCTCGACGAACAGGCGGTGCCCCAGCCGCCGGAGCCGAAGCCCGGAGACGCGCCACCGCCCAGCGGCCTCGTGCCCGGCGTTCGGACACCACCGCTGCCCGGCCACGCCGCCCTGGTCTGGCGGTTCGACGCCTACACCCCCTACGACGAAGGGCTGCGCGACCTCGTGATCGTCGAGCCCGAGACGCTGCTGCCGGTGGCCCGGTGGGGGCGCGGCGACGACCTGGCCGCGGCCCGGCGCGCCGTCGAGGAGCTGAGGAAACCGTCGTCCGGCCCGGTGGTGCCGGCGATCGTCGTCGGTGACCCGTCGGTGGCGAAGCTCGACGAGATGCCGGTCGTGCTTCCCGGATGGAACGGGCGGCTGCGCGTCGTCGCGCACCTACCGGCGTTCCCCGGGATGGGCAACCGGGCCATGTACGTCGTACCCGGCGCGGCCATGTTCCCCCAGCTCGGCCGCGAGGACCCGCGGCTGCGCCCGGAGAACGGATTCACCGGGGGCTTCTTCACCACCGAGGTGTGGAGCTCGGCCGGTCTCCTCGGCATCGACGAGGTGACCGCGCCGCGCGCGGTGAAGGTCGAGCAGACCGTGACGATCGCGCGGTACCGGCAGGATCCGCTGTACGTGGCGGCCGGCCAGTCGCGCGGCTACGAGCTGGCGATCGCGGCGTACCTGGCGCTCCTGGCCGTGGTCGCGCTGGCGCTGCACGCCGACCGCACCGCCGTGGCCGCCCGGCCCGGCGACCTGATGCTGGCCCGCGTCGGCGTCGGCCGGGCGCGGATCGTCGGCGCGCGGGCGGCCGAGCTGGTGACGCTCGTCGTGGTGGCGGTGGTGTGCGCGGTCGGCGCCCTGGCGGGGCTGGCGCCGCTCGCGGCCCGGCTGCTCGACCCGAACCCCGGCCAGGTGCCGGAGCTGCGGCTGGCCGTGCCGCCGGCGGCGGTCGCCGTCACCGCCGGCGTCGCCGTGCTCGCGGCGCTGATCGCCGCCGGGCTGGCCGTGATGCGCTCGTCGGCGCGGGAGGAGGACGCGTTCCGTGGCGACGGATGACCTGCTGACCGGGGGAGAGCTGCTCCAGCTGTACCCGGCGCCGACCGGTGCCACCCAGGCGCTGCGCGGCGTCGACGTGGTGGTGCGGCCGGGCGCGGTCACCGCGATCACCGGGCCGTCGGGCAGCGGGAAGTCGAGCCTGCTGGCGATCCTCGCGCTGCGCGAGCGTCCCGCCGGAGGAGACCTGCGGTGGCGCGGCCGGCCGGTCGCGACGCTGGGCCGGCGGGACCTGCACCGCATCCGCCGCCGCGACATCGGGTGGATCGCCCAGGTGCCGGGGCACGGCCTCTTCCCGCAGCTGACCGCGCGCAGGCAGCTGACGCAGGTGGCGCGGCTGCGCCGGGTCCCCGCGGACCCCGACACGGCGCTGCGCGCCCTCGACCTGACCGCCCGCGCCGGCGCCCGGCTCACCGCGATGTCCGGCGGCGAGCAGCAGCGCCTCGCGGTGGCGGCGGCAGCGGTCGGACCGCCGGCGCTGATCGTGGCCGACGAGCCGACCGCGGAGCTCGACGACGCCACCGCCGACCTCGTGCTGGCGCACCTGCGCTCGTGCGCGGCCGCCGGCGCCGGCGTGGTGATGGCGACCCACGACGCCCGCGCGGTCGCCTACGCCGACACGGTGCTGCACCTCAGCCGGGGCGTGCTGTCGGGCACCACGTCGCAGACCGACGCCGGCAGCGCGCACGCGTTGACGATCGACGGACAGGGCCGGCTGCAGCTACCCGCGGACGCGCTGGCCGTGTTCCCGGCCGGCCGGGTCGTGGTGACGGTGGGGGACGGTCACGTGGAACTGAGGCCCGAGTCATGAGTCTGGTGGAGGTCGCCGGCGTCACCCACACCCGCGGCTCGACGATCGTGCTGCACGACATCGACCTGCGGCTCGACGCCGGCCGGCTGGCCGTCCTCGCCGGCCGGTCGGGGTCGGGCAAGTCCACGCTGTGCCACCTGGTCGCCGGCGTGATGACGCCCTCGAAGGGCGACGTGCGCGTCGACGGCGTCGCCGCGCACCGCGTGCGCGACTGGGCCGCCGTGTCGCTGCTGCCCCAACGGCTGGCCCTCGCCACCGAGCTGACCGTCGCGGAGAACGCGTTGCTGCCGGCCCGGATCCGCCGCCGCACGCCCGAGGCAGACCTGCTGGAGAGCCTCGGGCTGGCCGGCATCGCGGGCCGGCCGGTACACCAGACGTCGCAGGGCGAACGGCAGCGCACGGCGCTGGCCCGGGCACTGGTGCTGCGCTCGACCGTGGCGGTGCTCGACGAGCCCACCGGTCACCAGGACGACGAGCACGTGGGCATGGTCGTCGACGCGCTGCGGGCGGCCGCCACCGCCGGGACGCTCGTGCTCGTGGCGACCCACGACCAGCGCATCATCGACGTCGCCGACGACGTGGTGCGGCTGAGCTCCGGCCGCGTCTCCGGCTGATCGGACCTGAATGGTCTGGTCCACCAGACCTCGTTGCCCGTAGAGGCATTCGTGCTGGTCGACGCGTGTCGACGCGGCTCATCGAGGCTCATCTGTAGAGTGCCGTGTCGAACGGCTGTCGAAGCGCGTCGAACGCAGGCATCGGCGTCGATCGTGCTGATGCCGGACTTTATTGATGGAGCTCTTTACTTTTGATCGATCAGTACATAAGTTTCTCCCAGAACCCCCAAAGTTCCTCGTAGGCCTTTCACCAACGGCGCGGCTACCGCCGGCATGCGCAGTTCGGATCCCCTCCCCTCGAACGGGATGACCGCGGGCTGAACCGTGCGCGCGAAACGCGGCCTGCTCATCCACCGGTGTCCCGAAGGGGGATCCATGGCCGATCTGTTACGCAGGCTCCTCTCGCGGCGGTCGGTGCTCGTCACCGGCGCCGCCGCGGCCACACTCCCGGCGGCGGCGCTGGGAACCGTCGTCACCGGGAACCCGCCGCCCGCGAAGGCCGCGGGCGCCACGCGCAAGGTGACCATCTACGCGGAGGCCCTACCCGGCAACCTGTTCGGCTACGGGCTCGCGCCGGGCCAGGCGACCGTGCCCGGCCCGGTGCTGGAGATGTACGAGGGCGACACGCTCGAGGTCACGCTCGTCAACACGACCAACCAGCGGCTGTCGATCCACCCGCACGGGGTGGACTACAGCGTCGACTCCGACGGCAGCCCGCTGCACAACTCCTTCAATAACCCCGGTGAGACCCGGACCTACGTCTGGCGCTCGCGCGAGATGTTCGCGGCCGCCGGCCGGCGATTCATGCCCGGCAGCGCCGGCTACTGGCACTACCACGACCACGCGATGGGCACCGACCACGGCACCGGCGGGCTCATCCGCGGCCTCTACGGCGCGCTGATCGTGCGCCGGCGCGGCGACATCCTGCCCGACAGGCAGTTCACGGTCGTCTTCAACGACCTGACCATCAACAACAGGGTGGCGCCGAACGCGCCGCAGTTCGAGGCGAACCTCGGCCAGCGGGTCGAGTGGATCGCGATCGGCCACGGCAGCCAGTTCCACACGTTCCACCTGCACGCCCACCGCTGGGCCGACAACCGCACCGGCATGCTCGAGGGCCCGACCGACCCCAGCCAGGTCGTCGACAACAAGGACCTCAACCCCGGCAGCTCGTTCGGGTTCCAGGTGCTGGCCGGCGAGGGCGTCGGACCCGGCGCGTGGATGTACCACTGCCACATCCAGTCGCACTCCGACACCGGCATGGTCGGCATCTTCCTGGTCCGCAACGCCGACGGCAGCATGCCGGCGGGCGCTCAGGAAGCCATCGACAAGCACCACGGACACACCCACGTCGCCGCGCAGCAGGCTGCTCACGGCGCGACGCAACCGCAGTTCGTCGCCCCGCCCGAGGTGCGCGGTCCCGACCCCGACCACCAGCACGTCCACGGCGACTGAACCCTCCCCAACGAAGGAGCCACGGATGACCCCGCTATCAGGCTTCCGACGCAGAAGGTGGCGGCCCGCGTTGGCCGTCGCCACCGTTGTCGCTCTCACCGTCGGCCTGCCGCTGGCGCCCGTGTCGGCCGCGCCGTCACCGGTGCGCGAACCCGCCGGCGCGCAGGACGCCGGCGTGCAGGTGCTGGCGTTCCACGGCCCGGTCGGCGACCAGCAGGACCCGGTGCAGAAGGCGGCCGACGAGATCGCCGAGGTCGGCGCCGACAACGACGTCGCGGTGACGGTCTCCGACGACCCGGCCGTGTTCACCCCGACGAACCTCGCGAAGTACCGCGGCGTGGTGTTCCTGTCGGCCGCCGGCGCCCCGCTGACCGGTGACCAGGAGACCGCGCTGCAGAACTACGTCCGCGCGGGCAACGGTTTCCTCGGCATCGGCGACGCCGCGAAGGCGCAGCCGGACTCGACCTGGTTCACCGGGCTCATCGGTACCCGTCCGGTCGGCTCGGTCGACAACCCGCTACCCGTCGCCGCCGTGACGGCCAGCGCGGAGAACCCGCCGAACGAGACCAAAGAGAAGCTCATCGACAACAACTCGGCCACCAAGTGGCTGACGTTCGCCAACACCGGCTGGGTGGCCTACCGCCTCACCAACCCCGCCGCCGTGAACGCCTACGCGCTCACCTCGGCCAACGACTTCGCCGGCCGCAACCCGCGCGACTGGACCCTGCAGGGCTCCCAGAACGGCACCGACTGGACCGACCTCGACCGGCGCACCGGCGAGACGTTCCCGAACCACCCGTTCCAGATCCGCCGGTTCACGTTCGCCAACACCACGACGTACGCGCACTACCGGTTGAACATCACCGCGAACGCGGGCGAGCCGATCATCCAGCTCGCCGACCTGCGGCTGTTCGCCGGTGACCCGACGCCTCCCCCGGTGCCGTCGGTACAGCAGAGCGTCGTCGACATCCTCGACCGTCAGCACCCGGCGACGGCGACGCTGCCGCTCAAGCTGACCCGCTCGGACCGCTGGTACAACTGGGACCCGAACCCCATCGGCACCGTGCACACGGTCGCGCAGGTCGAGGAGTGGAAGCACAACGCGGGCCAGGGCGCGAACGGCGCGTTCCACCCGGTCTCGTGGTGCAGGGACTACGACGGCGGCCGCTCGTTCTACACCGGCATGGGCCACACCGTCGGCAGCTACGACGAGGCCGCGTTCCGCACCCACCTCGCCGGCGCGCTGCGCTGGACCACCGGCATCGAGCGCGGTGACTGCCAGGCGACGATCGCGTCGAACTACAAGATCGAGCGGCTGACCGCCACGAACCAGGCCGGGCAGCTCGACCAGATCGGCGAGTCGCACGGGCTGACCGTCGCGCCCGACGGCGGCGTGTTCTACGTCGGCAAGGCCGCCTGCCCGAGCGGGCCGGTCGTCGACTGGAGCAACCCGAACGTGGGTCTCGGCTGCGGCACGATCCACCGCTTCGACCCCGCGACGAAGGGCGTCAAGCTGCTCACCACGTTGCAGGTCATGGGCAACCGGGGCAGCGGCGACGAACTGGTGAAGAACGAGGAGGGCCTGCTCGGCATCGTCACCGACCCGAACTTCGCCCAGAACAACTGGATCTACGTCTACTGGATGCCGCACGCGTCGATCGACCGCACCACGCGCGTCGGCCAGCGGACCGTCTCGCGGTTCACCTACGACAAGGTGAACAACACGATCGACCAGGCGACCCGCAAGGACCTCATCCAGTGGCCGGTGCAGATCCACAGCTGCTGCCACGCCGGCGGCGGCATGACGTTCGACGACAAGGGCAACCTGTACATCGGCTCCGGCGACAGCAACTCGTCGGGCGGGTCGGGCGGCTACTCCGGCAACAACTGGACCCAGGAGTTCGCCGGCATCTCGTTCCAGGACGCGCGCCGCACGTCCGGCAACACGAACGACCTCAACGGGAAGATCGTGCGGATCCACCCGGAGGCCGACGGCACCTACACGATCCCGTCCGGGAACCTGTTCCCGCCGGGCACCGACAAGACCCGGCCCGAGATCTACGTGATGGGCGTGCGCAACATCTCGCGCCTGCAGTGGGACCCGAAGAACAAGTGGCTCACCGCCGCCTGGGTCGGCCCGGACGCCGGGTCGCCGAACCCGGAGCTGGGACCGGCGAAGTACGAGACGGCAACGGTCATCACCGAGGCCGGCAACCACGGCTGGCCGTTCTGCATGGGCAACAAGCAGCCCTACCGCGACCGCAGCAACACCGACGCGACGGTGCTCACCGGCTGGTACGACTGCAACGCGCCGAAGAACACCTCTCCGCGCAACACCGGTCTGGTCGACCTGCCACCGGTGAAGAACAACATGATCTGGTACTCACCCGACGGCGGCGGCCCGGTCTTCCCGAACCGTCCCGGCAGCAACATCCCGACCTACAACGCGGCCGACGCCACCTACACGCAGCCGTACCTGACCGGTGGCTCCCAGGCCGTGATGAGCGGCCCGACCTACCACCGCTCGCTGGTCAACGTGAACAGCGGCGTGGCGTGGCCGGCGCACTGGGACAACAAGTGGTTCATCGGTGACCAGTCGGGTCCGCAGAACCGCGTGGCGGTGACGGTCGACCCGGCCGGGGTGGCGACGGCGCAGCCGCCGGTGTTCGCCGAGTCGCTGCGGGCCATCGTTCCGTTCGGCGGCACCAGCACCACGGTGCAGGGCTGGATGGACGCGAAGTTCGGCACCGACGGCGCGCTCTACCTGCTCGACTACGGCGGCGGCTTCTTCAGCCTGCACCCGAACCAGAAGCTGATCCGGGTGGCGTACCAGGGTGGCCCGGCCACCCCGGCACCGGCGGCGACCGCCGTCGCGGTCCAGAACAAGCCGTTGACGTACCAGTTCAACGGGTCGCGTGCCGGTGGCGTGTCGTGGCAGTGGAGCTTCGGCGACGGTGCCACGTCGACGGAGGCGAACCCGCGTCACACCTACGCCAAGGTCGGGACCTACACCGCGCGGCTCACGGTGACCTACGCCGACGGTGAGGTCGCCGAGGTGAGCACGACGGTGACCGTCAGCTGCGTGGTGCCCGACCGCGGAACCACCGTGACCATCGGCGACACCGACACCGGGGTGGCGAACCGGGTCGTGGGTGGCGGCTGCGCCGTCGACGACCTGATCGACGACGACAGCACGTGGGCCGACCACGACAGCTTCGTGCGCCACGTCGACGCCGTCGCCGGCCAGCTCCAGCGCGACGGTGTCCTCAATGGACGCGAGGCCGGAGCGCTGACCCGCGCGGCGGCGTCGTCGCCGATCGGCCGCACCGGGCACGTGGGGTACGAGGGCATCTTCGACGGCACACCGGAGTCGCTGGCCGGCTGGATCCAGGCACCGTCCGGGTCGTTCACGCTGCAGCCCGACGGGTCCCTGCTCTCGCAGGGCGGGCTGGGCATGCTCTGGTACGGCGCGAGGGAGTACGGGAACTTCTCGCTGAAGTTCCAGTTCAAGGACTCCTCGGCGGGCACGACGCGCGCCAACAGCGGTGCGTTCGTGCGGTTCCCCGACCCGCGCATCCCGTTGGCACAGCGGCCTCCGGGCAGCTGCGGCACGGTCGGCTCGGCGCAGACGTCGCAGGCCTGGGTGGCCATCTACTGTGGACACGAGATCCAGATCTACGACGGTGAGACCGGCGAGCCGCAGAAGACCGGCTCGGTCTACAACTTCGACCCGGTCCTGTCGCTGCAGCAGGGTGGCGCCACGCCCAAGGGTGTATGGAACGACTACGAGATCCGCGTGGTCGGCCAGCACTACACGATCGTCCGCAATGGCGTGGTGATCAACGAGTTCGACAACACGCCCGGCAAGCAGTCCTCGCGGGCCGGTGACCCGCCGACCGACCTCCGCCAGTTCGCCAGCGGCTTCGTCGGGCTGCAGAACCACGGGAACGCCGACCTGATCGAGATCCGCAACGTTCGCGTGAGGCAACTGTGAAACAGCTCGTCGCCGTTCTACTGCTGGTCCTGTCAGCGTTCGTGGTGTCCCCGGCGCCCGCGGTCTCCGCGGCGCCGGGGGCGCCCCCGCGGCTCGCGGCGCAGACCCTGACCTGGACTGCCGACAACGACATCACGCGGTACAAGAGCGCGCCGACCAGCGCGCAACCCGGTGAGACGACGATCGTCTTCGAGAACAGCGAGGCGACCGGCAACACCATCCTGATGTCGCACACGCTCACGTTCGACACCTCGACGCCGGGCTACAACCACGACGTCTCGTTGAACATCCTCGCCAACCCGTTCGACGCGAACAACGGCCGGCACACCGCGACCGTCACGCTGACGCCGGGGAAGTACCGGTACTTCTGCACGATCCCCGGGCACGGCTCGATGGTCGGCGAGTTCACCGTGAGCGGTGACCCCGTCGAGGACGAGACCGCGCCGACCGTGAGCGGAACCGTCAGCGGGCAGCGCGACGCCCAGGGCAACTACGTCGGCTCGGCGACGGTCACCGTGCAGGCGACCGACAACGCCGGCGGCTCGGGTGTGGCGAGCGTCGAGTACCAGGTCGACGACACCAGCTGGACCCCGTACACCGCACCGGTCGTGGTGTCGGGCATCGGTGACCACTCGGTGCAGTTCCGGGCCACCGACAACGCCGGCAACGTGTCGCCGGTCGGCTCGGTGCAGTTCCGCGTCGTCGAGCCGCAGCAGCAGGACACCACGCCGCCGACGGTCACCGCGGCCGTCACCGGCGACCGTGACGCGCAGGGCCGCTACGTCGGGAGCGCGACGGTCACCGTCACCGCGACCGACAACACCGGCGGCTCCGGCGTGGCCGGCATCGAGGCCTCGGTCGACGGGGCGCCGTTCCTGCCGTACACCGCGCCGATCGTCGTCGACGACCCGGGCGAGCACATGGTGCACTACCGGGCCGTCGACAACGCCGGCAACGTGTCGCCGGAGGGCATGGCCGGCTTCACGGTCGTGGAGCCGGAACCGCAGGACACCACGCCACCCACGGTCACCTCGTCGGTGTCGGGCAACCGCGAGCCGGACGGCGACTACATCGGCCTGGCGACGGTGACGGTGACCGCGACCGACAGCGGGTCGGGGGTCGCCGGCGTGGAGTACTCGCTCGACGGTGCGGCGTTCGTCGCGTACACCGCGCCGGTCGAGGTCCGCGCACTCGGGGCGCACACGGTGCGGTACCGGGCCACCGACGTCGCCGGGAACGTCTCGCCGATCGGGTCGACGTCGTTCACGGTCGTGCAGCCGCCGGCCGAGGACGTGGTGCCACCGGCGACGACGGCCACGGTCACCGGGAGCCGCGACGCCAACGGCAGCTACATCGACACCGCGACCGTCACGGTCACCGCCACCGACAGCCAGTCCGGCGTGCGCACCGTGGAGTACGCGCTCGATGCCGGTGCCTGGACCGTCTACAGTGGACCGATCGCCGTCGGCACCGCCGGGCCGCACTCGGTGCGGTACCGGGCCACCGACAACGCCGGCAACGTCGCGGCCGAGAAGACCGTCTCGTTCACCGTCGTGGAACCCGGGTCGGACGCGTGCCCCAACTCCGACAACCGGGCCACCGTGGTCATCCGCGGTCACGACACCGGCGTCTCCAACAAGGACACCGGCAACGGCTGCACCATCAACGACCTGGTCGCCGAGAACGGGGAGTACCCCGACCACCCCACGTTCGTGCGGCACGTCCAGTCGGTCACCGCGCCGCTGGTCACCGCCGGCCTCATCACCCGCCGCGACCAGGGGGCCATCGTCCGGGCCGCCGCCGCGTCGGACATCGGTACCCGCAGCGTCCACGCCTTCTTCTGATTGGGAGACCTTGATGCAGAGCAAAACCGTCGCCAGGCTCGCGGCGCTGACCGCGGTCGTCACCGCGTCCGTCGTGGGCGCGGCCGCACCGGCCGCGCAGGCCGATCTCATCACCTACTGCATCGGGACGGGCGGGGCGGTGACCGTGCCGAACGACCTCTACGTTCCGCCGGGTGAGTCCTGCGCGCTCGAGGGGACCACGATCACCGGCAACGTCCAGGTGGCCGCCGGCGCCAACCTGGTCGTCAACAACGGCACCATCAGCGGCGAGATCCGGGTGGCCGCCGACGGCTACCTCGACACGTCGGGCACGACCGTCGGCGGGCAGATCGTGCTCGCCGCCGGCGGCTTCGGCGTCTTCCTCAAGAACGGCACCAGCGGCACGGTGACGCTGCGCCCCAAGGGGAACCAGACCATCGAGGGCTTCCTGTACGTGGAGAACACGTCGATCACCGGCAACGTCGCGGTGAACGTCGGCGAGGTCCGGCTCGACGCCAACACCCAGGTGACCGGCAACGTCAACAGCAGCGGCGCCTACTACACCGACGTCCACGACTCCTTTGTGGACGGTGCGCTCTCGGTGCTGAACAACGCGACCGGCAGCGTCGTGTGCGGCAGCGCCGTGCGCGGCAAGGCGACGTTCGCCGGCAACCTCGGCGGCGTGCAGCTCGGCCCGAACGGGACCCTGGACGGCTGCGCCTCCGGCAGCTACTACGGCCGCGACGTGAGCATCTCCAACACCTCCGGCGGGGTGTCGCTGGACGACAACATCATCAACGGCCAGCTGCAGCTCGCCAGCAACAACCCGGCCGCGGTCGTGGCGCCGAGCAACCGCATCCGCGGCGGCGTCACCGGCGACCAGGCCCCGGCCGCCGCGGCGGCGGCACGCGCCGGCGCGAAGTCGGCCGCCGACCGTCCGACCACCGGCGACGACAAGGCCGCGGCCCGCACCTCGGCCGCGAAGACCGAGGCGGTCGCCGCCGGACCGGCGAAGCTGAAGTAGGCATTCCGAACCCGGCGGCCACTGGTGGCTGGCCGCCGGGCACCGGCGACGGGTGGCGCGCCGCCGGAGAGCGGCGGGCGGTCGGAGCGATCCGGCCGCCCGCCGCGCGCCGTCCTCCCGAACGCGGTGACGGCCGCACCGGGGGACCGCGGCTCCCGGCCGCGCGCGGGGTGCGGTAGGAAGGGCGCATGGAATCCGAGGCCATCACCACCGGGCGGCTGGACCTGCTGCCGCTGCGCGTCGACCATGCCGGGGAGATGGCGGAGGTGCTCTCCGACCCGGCCCTGCACACCTTCATCGGCGGGGAACCGGTGTCGCCGGAGGTGCTCCGGGCCCGGTACGAGCGCATGGTGCAGGGTCCGGACGATCCGGGTGTCTCCTGGTTGAACTGGGTCATCCGGCTGCGCGACGAGGACTGCCTGACCGGGTACGTCCAGGCGACCGTCGAAAGCGACGGTGCCGAGATCGCCTGGGTGGTCGGCACTCCCTGGCAGGGCCGGGGCATCGCCACCGAGGCGGCCAGGGGACTCGTGGAATGGCTCGACGCTCAGCGGGTCCCGACGATCATCGCCCATATCCACCCCGACCACCGCGCCTCCGCGAGCGTCGCGACGGCCGTGGGGTTGACCGCGACCGACGAGTGGCACGACGGCGAGGTCCGGTGGCACCGCGCGGCTACGCTCGGCGGTTGATGACACGGTCGAGGTGGTGGACGGTGGCGGTGGTCGTGGCCGCGATGGTGCTCGCCAACGTCGTCCTCCTGATGGTGAACCGCGACGCCGAGACGAAGCCGCGCGCGGGCGACGGGCCACGTCCCACGGCGAGCGGTCCGCTGTCGTCGACCGGCGCCTCGTCGTCGCCGAGCGGCGCCTCTTCGTCGTCGGGTGCGCCGGACGCGGGTGCCGCGACACCGCCCGGCGACGGGCCGCCGAACCACGTCGACAACAACGCCTGGAAGCAGGGGAACGACCCGTCGGCCGACGACCAGGCGGCGGGTGAGGACCTCGCCGCCCGGGTGCGGCCGACACTCGAGGCGCTGCGCGCCGCCGGCGACTTCAGGCCGGCGTCGACCCGCCAGGCGTTCCTCGACCTGGGGGTCGGCTCCGAGGCGATCACCGTCCGGTCGATGCGGGAGGCGGCCGGCGCGGTGTTCGGGGTGCGGGTCGGCGGCCGGGGCTGCGTGGTCGGTGACGTGCGGCCGGAGCGCGTGCTGGTGCAGGTGCGAGGCGCGGCCGCGGAGTACGGCTGCCTGGAGCCGTTCACCCACTGAGCCGGTCGCGGCGCACCTGGGTCTACGTGTGGCTGGCGGCCGCCGACGAACGCCGGTCCGAGGTCACGGTTCGGCAGCGAAGCCCCGCTGGCTCCGAGGGCTGACGGCGGGGTCGTGTGGATGAACCGGTGGATAACTCGTCGAAACCTGGGGGTAACACCACCGTTTCTGTGGACGGAGAAAGATTCTTGAGATTGCTTCGCCGGAACCCTTGTGTGGCGCGTGTTACGGCGGTAGAAATCTCACACGCCACCAGAGACGGGTAACCGGATCGAGGGGGAACCCGCAAGGGGGAACCGTAGGTCGGCGAACTTCAGAACTTCGAGCCTGCGCGAGCGGGTAAGTGGTTGTGCTGTTCGCAAGCGGTCCACCAACTGGTAAGTCGCTCCCGGGAAAGGCGCCTCCTGGGAAGGTGGACACCGTGTGCACCGGTGAAAGCCCAGACTGACCGAAAGACAACCGTGGTGTGTTCCGAAGAACCGGTGGGCTGAGCGATCAGACCGCTTTCGCCGATCGACTTCGCGGATCGACCTCGCGGATCGACGGAGCGAATCATCGATGGAGCAGAGTATTCATCGAGCGCGCTGCGCTCGCGGTCCGAGGAATCGGTCCGGGGCTGAGAAATCAGACCCGGGCGGAGGAGCCGTCCTGCTGAGAGCGGATCGCACGGTGGAGAGCCCGCGATGTCGAAGGTCCGCAACGTCGAGAGGCGATGCTGAGAGGCGAAGGTGAGAGGCTGAGAGCGGAACGAGAGTTCGGATCGCTGGAGCCGCGGAACTTGAGAGGCCCTTCCACCTCATACGTGGAAGGGCCTCTTCCTCGTCATTATGACAAGTGTGGCCGTCGGGGCGGCCACGACACGCTGAACAGCGGACAAACCCGCAGGTCACCTCGCGTGTGCGGGTCCGGACCCACGCGTCCGGGACGCGTGGCCGCGGGCATGGCCGCTGGCATGGCCGCGCTCGTCGCGGTTCCCGCCGCGCCCGTCCAGGCGGCGCCCTCCCAGCAGGACACCGCCTTCCTGCAGGCCGCACACCAGTCCAACCTCGCCGGGATCGCTTCGACGAGTCGCTCCGGCAGACCGCGACGGCGCTCGGGGTCACCAACGTGGTGGTCTACGCGGAACCGTTCTGACCGGCCGCCTCCAGTGTCGCCGCCATCTCGACGATGCCGCGTTCGACGCGCGCCCGCACCGCCGGAGCCAGGCCGTGCGGCAGCACGTCGGTGACCCAGACGAGGCGGCTGCGGTCACCGTCGGGTACCACCTCGAACGCGGCGTGGTGGTAGGTCAGCGGCAGCCGCTGCCCCTCGACGACCGAGTACGCCATCCGGCGCAGGGTGTGGTCGACGGCGAGGATCAGCTCGGTGACCCGCGACCCGTCGGGCATGGTCAGCACGCGGGTGTCGCCGTCGAGCCGCACGTCGGCGACCCGGCCCGGCAGCAGGCGCCGGTGCACCGCGCCCACGTCGGCTACGGCATCCCACACCTCGTCGGCGGACCGCCCGACGACGGTCTCCACCCGGATCGTCGCCACCGCCGCACCTTACACACGACCCCGCTGCCGGGGCCTAGGTCTGCTCGACGTCGTCGATGACGAAGTTGTCGTAGGTCGGCGCCGTGCCGCTGGTGGAGAACGTGTGACCGGTGAGCGCGGCGACACCCGCGTTCGTCGGCGGCACGGTGCCGACCGGGGTGCCGTCGAGGAACACCTCGGCGCCGGTCAGGGTCGCCCGGACCTCGATACCCGCCCACGTCTTCTGCGGCACCGCCTGCTCGACGGTGGTGAACTTCGTCCAGACGCGGGTGGCCGCGCCGTACCAGGCGAGCCGGCCGTCGGCCTGCATCGCGATCTGGAACGCCGCCACCGTGGCGCCCGACGCGTTGGTGCCGTTGGTGACGAAGCTCAGCGAACGGGCGTAGCCGACCGACTGCACGCGGAAGGCCAGCTTCTGCGTCGGGGCGGGCGCGCTCTTCCAGGTCGCCTGGGCGATCCGGTCGTTCCACGCGTCGGCGAGGCGCAGCGCGTGCCCGTCGCCGCCGGTGTCGCGGTTGGTGACGGTGGCGCCGATCGCGTTGGTGTAGCCGCGCGGCACGTAGCCGACGGCGTCGTTCTCGAACGAGTCCACCGTGGAGTGCAGCTCGAGCTCGTTGAGCAGCGCGAGGCCGCGGTTGGGGTCCTTCACGGTGACCCGCACGTACTTCGCCGCCACCCTGTCGACCGGGAAGTACGTCAACGCGTAGCTGGTGACCGTGCCGGTGTCGACGACCTTCGTCCATTGTGTACGGTCGGTGGACACCTCGACCACGGCCGACGACGGCAGCCCCGGGTGGAGGCTGAGGCCGGCCTTCGTCAGGGTGTAGGTGCGGTCGAGGTTCAGCGTGAACCGGCCGGTGCCGTCGCGGGTCTCGCGCACCGCCGACGCGGCCCAGTCGGTGCTGCCGTCGATCGCGCCGACCGGCCGCGTCTCGGGCAGGTCGCGGTTGGTGCCCTTCATGTCGGTCTCGATGCTGACCGCTCCACTGTGGAACTTCGACAGCAGGTCGATCCGTCCGACGCCGGGTGCGTCGATGTCGACGAACTTCTTCCAGACGCGGTACTCGCCGTCGATCTGGAACCCGGCGTCGGTCGCCGGGCAGCCCCAGCTCGGCGCGCAGTTGTCGCCCACCTGCAGGATCCGGTTGGGACCCACGACAGCGTGCGCGCCGTTGCCCGACGACCCGTGCGTCCGCTGGAACGCGCCGGTGTCCTGCTCGGGGAAGTTCCGGTAGGTCACCTGCGCCTGCTCGAAGCTGTTCCCGAGTCCGTCGGGAGAGATGGCGACCCAGTTGTCGGGCCGGCCGAACGTCAGCGTCATGATGCCGTTGGGCAGCAGGTGCAGCACCGGCATCACGCCGGTCTGCGGCGCGGGCTCGCCCGACGCGGTGGCGATCCGCACCGGCACCGGAGCCGACCACGTGCGTCCCTTGTCGGTGGACCGCGCGGTGTACATCTGGCTCAGCGCCGACCCGACGTGGCTGCGGGACACGGCAACGAGGTCGCCGTTGACCGCCCAGCTGACGCCGACCTCGTTGAACGACCGGTTGCCGATCGGCGGGAAGAGCGTGGCGTACCGCTGCCACGAGCGGCCCTTGTCGCGGCTGATCGCCATCTCCGCGGCGCCGGCGGACTCGCCCTGGCTCTTGGTGTAGTACGTCAGCAGCAGGTTGCCCTGCGGGTCCTCGAGGATGTCGCGGTGCGCGCGGATGCCGCGGTCGAAGGCGGTGCTGTCGAACGTCCGGTCGGTGGTGAACACCGGGTGCTCGGTCCTCCAGGTCCGGCCGCCGTCCGTCGAGCGCTTCTGCAGCAGCTGCACGCGGTTCGGGCCGAGCACCTTGTGCGGGATGAACTCCACGCCGAGGATGTCGCCGTCGCGCAGCTTGCGGTAGAAGCCCGAGATGCCGTCGGCGTGGCCGGTGGGGAAGCTGTGGCCGCGGTCGAAGGACTGGACGAGCGTGCGCTCGCTGTCGGCCGCCGCGACGTCCTCGTTGGCCTGCCACGAGAGCAGTACCTGCCGGGTCGGCCTGCCGTCCCCGTCGAGCCCGTCGACCGCGTCGGCGAACGGGTTGCCGGCGATCTCGCCGGGCACGCCCTCGTACACCGTGGAGTACTTCTGCTGGCCGATGAACGCGGCTCCCGGGTCGCCGCCGTCGCGGGCCGTGTCGGGGGCGGGCGGGCCGTCGACCCCGACGGGCACGGCGGTGGCGGCGGGGTCACCGGTGGGCTCGGCGGCCGAACCGGTGGCGACCGACAGCGTCAACGCGGCGACGCCGCACAGGGCGAGAAGGGTGCGCCTCATTGCGGGACCTCCGTCATCGAGCACATGGAACGCCGTTCCAGGACGGAGACGCTAGGTGGCACATCATTCCATGTCAATGGTCGCCGGTGTCGACGGTGCTGAAGTTCGCGCGGAACAGGCCGCGTGGGTCGGCCGCCGCCTTGATCGAGCGCAGACGTTCGATCGCCGCCGGTTCCAGGGCGTCGGCGAGCGACTCGTCGGGGGACAGGAACGTCACCGGCTTGCGCCCGCTCGCGGGCAGGGCCGCGGCCAGCGCACGCTGCCGTCCGGCGACGGCCGGCGACGGGAGTCCGAACAGGTAGGCCAGGTACGGCTCGGCCAGCGCGCCGTGCGGGCTGTCGCTCGGCCGGGCCAGCGCGCCGCCGAGATGTCGCACCTGTACCGCCATCAGGGGTGCGACCGGCTCGGCGAGCAGCACGTCGAGCGCGTCGTCGAGGTCGGTCAGCAGTTCCGCTCGGGACATCCCGGCGCTCGGGTCGGTCGGCTCGGCGGTGATGCCGCCCAGCTCCGACACGGCCATCGGCCGGCGGGTGTCGGCGATCGGCGTGGGGAGCGCGTCGAAGCCGGCCAGCAGCTTGCGGGCGGTCTCCTCGTCGCCGAGGTACGTGGAGTCCACGGCCACCATCGGCTCCGCGCCGGGGAAGTGCATCAGCGCGAACCACGCGGTCAGCTCGTCGGGCGCGTCGGCGGTCACGTCGCGGAAGACATCGGCCACGGCGCGGGCCTGCCGCGCATCCCACAGCATGCGGCCGCCGACGACGGACGGCGCCGCGCGCAACGCGACCTCGAGCCCGGTGACGATCGCGTAGTCGCCACCGCCGCCGCGCAGGGCCCAGAACAGGTCGCCGTCGGTGACGCGCCGGGCCTCGCCGTCGGCGTCGACGACGTCGAACGCGGTGACCGCGTCGGCGACCCAGCCGAAAGCCCGGCCGAACCACGACAGCCCGCCGCCGAGCGCGACGCCGGTGACGCTGACCACCGGCGAACTTCCCGGCAGCGCGGTCAACCCGTGCGCAGCCACGGCCGCCTGCAGCGCGCCCGACCGCACGCCGGCACCGATCCGCGCCCGGCGGATCGATGGATCGACGTCGATACCGTCGAGGCGACCGGTGCGCAGCAGGACAGTACCGTCCGTACGACCGGACGCGCCGTGTCCGTTGGGCTGCGTGGCGATGCTCACGCCGGTCCCGCGCGCGAAGCGCACCAACGCCGCGACATCGGCCGCGTCGGCGGCCTCGACCACGGCGGCGGCCGGCTGCTCGACGGCGCGGTTCCACGGCCGGCGGACCTCGTCGAAGCCCTCGTCGCCCGGAAGCCGGACGCGGCCCCGCACCGCGCCGCGAAGGTCCTGTACGGACATGTCGTTCCCCGATCCTCGGTAGGTTGGCTCTCATCCGGTTCGACGGAGGGGTGCGCGAAAACGTGACGACATCGGATGTGGTGGCGGAGTTCACCCGCCAACGCCCGCGGCTGCGGGGGATCGCGCTGCGGATCCTCGGGTCGTACCACGACGCCGAGGACGCCGTGCAGGAAGCGTGGCTGCGGCTGCAGCGCACGGATCCGGCCGGCATCGACAACCTCGAGGCGTGGCTGACGACGGTGGTGTCGCGGATCAGCCTCGACCAGTTGCGCACCGGCGCATGGCGGTACGAGGACCTGTCGATCGACGCGCCGGAGCCCGCCGACGACGGCATCGAGGACGGCGCGGTCGAGGCCGACGAGGTCGGCGCGGCCATGCTCGTGGTGCTCGACACGCTCGCCCCGCTCGAACGGCTGGCGTTCGTGCTGCACGACGTGTTCGGGCTGTCGTTCGACCGGGTCGCGCCGATCGTCGACCGCACGCCCGAGGCCGCGCGCCAGCTCGCGTCGCGGGCCCGGCGCCGGGTGCGGGCGGTCGACGTCGCAGCCGAACGCACCCGTCAACGCGAGGCCGTCGAGGCGTTCCTGCGCGCGTCGCGCGACGGCGACTTCGGGACGCTGCTGCAGCTGCTGGACCCGGAGGTCGAGCTGCGCGCCGACGCCGAGGTGGTCGCCGCCGCAGCACCGCAGGGCGACCACGGCGCACCGCTGCTCACCCGGCGCGCCCGCGGCGCCGACGCGGTCGCCCGCATCTTCAACGGCCGCGCCCGCGAGACCCGCTGGGCCGACCTCGACGGGTGGGTCGGCGCGGCCTACGCACCGGGCGGCACGGTGTACGCCGTGTACTCGGTGGTCGTCCGCGACGGGCGGATCACCCGCATCGAGGTGATCGGCGCCACCGACCACCTGTCCGACCTGGCGGTCACGCCTAGTGCCGAACGGCATCTGCCGTGACGCGGGGCGGGCGGAGACGCTCGGGGCATGACCTCCTCTCCTCGATGGGCCGTCCGGGCGGCCCACCTCGTGCCGCTCGCGCTCGTCCCGTCGGCGCTGTGGCGCATCGCGCAAGGGCTCGGCGTTCCGGTCGGCTTCTCCGGGCAGCTGGCGGAGGACTTCGCCGCGCCCGGCTGGATCACGCCGTACGTCATCGTGCTGAGCCTCGTCGCCGAGGGCGTCGCGCTGCTGACCCTCGGGCTGGTGCGCCCGTGGGGTGAACGGTTCCCGGGCTGGCTGCCCGTCCTGGGCGGGCGTACCGTGCCGGTGCTCGCCGCGGTGGTCCCGGCGGCGCTGGGCGCGGCCGCGGTGACGGCGGCGACCGTCACGGGCGCGGTGCTGTGGAACGGACCGGAGAACAACGGGAACCCGGACGCCCCGCAGGGGTTCGCCGGCCTCGTGATGACCGTCTGCTACGCGCCGATGCTGCTGTGGGGGCCGCTGCTCGCCGCGGTGACCGTGGCCTACTACCGCCGCCGTCGGCTGACCACGATGTGAGTGTCGGGGTCGCGTGATCGGCGCGACGTGCTAAAGAGGTCACATGACCGGCACACCCGAACTCGCCAAGCTGCGCGCGGAACTCGACGACATCGACCGGCACCTCGTGGAGCTGATCGCGCGACGGCTCGACACGGTGACCGCCGTCGGGCAGGCCAAGGCCGACTCGTCGACGCCGGTGCGCGACGTCGAGCGCGAGCGCGCCGTGCTGGAGGGCGTCGAGGCGACCGCCCGCCTGCACGGGATCTCCGGCGACCTCGTGCGCCGCGTGTTCCGCGAGATCATCGGTCACGCGGTCGACAAGCAGTCGGCCGACCTGATCGCGGCACCCGGAACGAGGATCGGCTTCCCCGGCGCCGAGCACTCCTACAGCCACCTCGCCGCCGCGAAACACCTCGCCGGGCGCGGCGACAAGACCGCCTACACCGGGTACGGCAGCTTCGCGGCCGTGATCGCCGCGCTGGAGTCGGGCGCGTGCGACCTCGCGGTCCTCCCGATCGAGGACACCACGGCCGGCAGCATCAACCAGGTCTACGACCTCCTGCAGCACCACGACGTCGCGGTCGTCGGCGAGGAGACGTGGCGCATGGACCACTGCCTCGCCGGGATCAGCCAGGTGCCGCTGGGCGCGCTCACGCACGTCCTCACGGATCCGCGCGGACTGGAGCAGTGCGCGGCCTTCCTCCGCACGCTTCCCGGCGCGGTGACCGTGCACATCGCCGACGGCGGCGAGGCGATGCGGGCCGTCGCGGAGCGCGCCGACGCGTCGTACGCCGCGATCGGCTCGCCGGAGGCGGCCGACGCGTACGGGCTCACCGTGCTGCGGCCGGGCATCGCCGACGCGGAGGAGACCTACACCCGGTTCGTGGTGCTGGCGGCGAAGCCGATCGAGGTCGACGCGCGGGTGCCGAGCAAGACCAGCCTCGTGCTCACCACGCGGCACGAGGAGGGCGCGCTGCTGCGGTGCCTGGAAATCCTTGCGGGCAGCGGGCATTCGCTCACCAAGCTGGAGTCGCGGCCGCGTCCCGGCAGGCCGTTCGAGTACCTGTTCTTCGTCGACTTCGAGGGCAACGTCGCCGACCCGCGCACGCAGCTCATGCTCGACGAGCTGCGCAGCGCGGCCCTGTACGTCAAGGTGCTCGGCAGCTACCCGGCGAAGGTCACGCGCACCGACCCGCAGCCGGGTTCGGTGCCGCAGGCGTCGGCGGAGGCGTTGGAGGCCGTCGTGCTCGCGCCGGCGTCGGCCGCGCCGAGCCGTCGCCCCAAGCGACTCGTGGACCGGGACGCGCGCGCCGAGGACACGCTCGTGCGCGTCGGCGACGTGCTGGTGGGCGGCGAGGGCTTCGTGGTGATGGCCGGCCCGTGCTCGGTGGAGTCGGCGGTGCAGGTCCGTTCGACGGCGGCGGCGGTCCGGGACGCGGGTGCGCACGTCCTGCGCGGTGGCGTGTTCAAGCCGCGCACGTCCCCGTACGCCTTCCAGGGCCTCGGGTGGGACGGCCTGGCGCTGCTCGCCGAGGCCGGCCGCGAGGTGGGGCTGCCGATCGTCACCGAGGTGATGGCGGTCGAGCAGGTGCAGCGGATGGCCCGCACCGCCGACCTGCTGCAGGTCGGCGCGCGCAACATGCAGAACTTCGACCTGCTGCGGGCCCTGGGCAAGGTCGACCGGCCGGTGTTGTTGAAGCGCGGCCTGTCGAGCACGATCGACGAGTGGCTGGCGGCGGCCGAGTACATCCTGTCGGCGGGCAACCAGCAGGTGATCCTGTGCGAGCGCGGCATCCGCACATTCGAGTCGGCCACCCGCAACACGCTCGACCTCTCGGCCGTTCCGGTGGTGAAGGAGCGCACCCACCTGCCGATCATCGTGGATCCCAGCCACGGCACCGGAAACCGGCGGTACGTGGCCCCGATGTCGTTCGCCGCCCGATCGGTGGGCAGCCACGGCCTGCTGATCGAGGTCCACCCGGAACCCGACACCGCCCTGTCCGACGCCGACCAGAGCCTGGACCACCCCCAGCTCGCCGCATTGATGGCCGGCCTGGCCCGCTGACTCCTTCCCCGCGATCTTGGACACTTGCATTGATTCCGACGCATAGGTGTCCAAGATCGCGGAGAGCTAACCGCTACGGCGGCGTAGCGCTTCGAAGGCGTCGCGGGCGGCGGCGCCGATGGCGACGTCGATGTCCGGGGCCTGGCGGGCCCTGCGGTCGGCACGGGTGAGGGCGGCCATCGCGATGCGGTCGCCCGTCTCCGCCTCCACGACCCCGATCTCGTGACGCAGGTGCAGGAACGAACCGGTCTTCCCGCTGACCCGGATCGTGTCGGCGCGGAGGTCGTTGGACAGGCGCTGGGTGAAGACCTGCTGGCCCATCAGGCGGCGCAGCCCGGCGGTGGCGCCGGGATCGGCGATCTCATCGCGCCACACGCGGCGCAGCAGGTCGACGAGGGCGGCGGCGGTGCCGAGGTTGGCGCGCTCCGGGTCCAGCAGCTCGATGGTGCGCTCGTCGCGGACGGCGAGCTCCAGCGCGAGCCCGAAGTCGTTGTCGGACACGCCCACGGCGCACTCGTACATGCGGTTCATCCGGTGCCGTACCCGGATGCCCGTGCAGTTCCAGGCTCGCAGCCGCGCGTCCACCTCGGACGGTGGGACGAGGTCGAACAGCGCGTCGGCGCTGGCGTTGTCGCTCACCGAGAGCATGAGCAGCAGGAGGTCGCCGACCGCCACCGTGGCCGGATACCGGAACGCGGCCAGCCCGGTCGGTCCGACGCTGCTGGTGGCCGGGTCCACCGTGACGGTGCGGGCGAGGTCGGTGCCGCTGAGCACGACGAGCGCGAGCGGCACCTTCACGACGGACGCCAACGGAACCGGCTCGTCGACGTCGAAGCCGAGGCGGTCGCCGGTGTCGACGTCCTCGGCGAGGAACGAGCCACGGACGCCGAGCGCGGCCCACTCGGCGGCGATCGCCTCGGCGACGTCGAGCAGGCCGCCGTCGCTGGCGACGAACGCCGGCACGGCGCTCATCCCCGGGCCGCCAGGCGGAAGCCGGCGTCGCGGGCATCAGCGCGGACGGCGTCACGCGGCGGCGTCGCGGTCCGTCGCGCGCCGACCGCGACCGCCAGCGGGCGGACCAGCCAGCCCGGAACGCCGGCGCGCTGGGTCGCCGCCGCGGTGAGCGCGTAGCCACGGTGCAGCGCGGTGTCGGCCAGCGGCGCCCAGGCCGCACCGTGCCGCCGGGCGAACGGTGCCGCGCAGAGCAGGAGGGACCGGCCGGCGAGCGTCTCCGCGAGCGCCGCCGCGGCTGTGCCGTTCGTTCCGGCCGGACGGAAGCGCGACTCCGGCAGGCCGGCCCGGGCGGCGGCGCGGGCCAGCCGGTCGCGGGCGTGCGGAACGTCGTCCTCGGCGGTGACGAGCACGGGCACCGGCCGGCCCGACCCGCGCCGGGGCCGCAGGTCCTCGAGGTGGATCGGACGCTCACGCGCCGTCGCGGACGCCAGCCCCAACGGGACCCGCAGCGGCGCGCTCTCCGGCGGCACCCGCACCAGCGCGAACGCCAGCGATCCGTCGGCGACCCCGGCCTCCCGGGCCTCGGGTGAGAGCTCGCTCAGCCCGAGCGTCACGTCGTGCTCGGCGCCGGCGCGGATCACCGCCGCCAGCGCCGCCGGGTCGCAGTCCGCCGGGACCCCCACCGCCCGTGCCGCCGACTCCCGGGCCGACCGGGCCACCTGGCGCAGCCGCTGGGTGCGGTCGAGCACGTCGTGCGCGTACGGCAGGAGCAGCTGTCCGAAGTCCGTGGTCGACACCCGGCGCGGCGACCGGTCGAACAGCGGGCCACCGAAGTGCTCCTCGAGCGTCCGCACCCGCCGGCTCAGCAGCGGCTGCGCGATCCCGAGCCGGTCGGCCGCGCGGGAGAAGCTGGCCTCGTCGGCCACCGCGACGAATGCGGCCAGGTGCGCGAGCAGGTCCACCCTGCAGTCATATCAATTAGTCATAGCCGGTTCAACATTGCATCTTGGACATGATCGGGACCGGCCGGGTTTGCTGTCGCGCATGACTCATACCCGTTCTGTCACCCGTCGCGGCCTGATCAGGGCCGGCGTGGCCACGTCGGTCGCCGTCGCGGGTCTCGCCGCGTCCCCGGCGTCCGCCGGGACCGTGGGCGTCGACGAGCAGTTGCAGGAGCTCGAGGGGACCCACGGAGCACGCCTCGGCGTGTTCGCCCGCAACGTGCGGACCGGCCGGGAGGTGGCCTACCGGGCGCACGAGCGGTTCGCGATGTGCTCGACGTTCAAGACGGTCGTCGCCGCGGCGGTCCTGCGCGACCACGACCGCTGCGCGCCGCTCGACGCGGTCGTCCACTTCCCGCCGGCCGACATCCTGCCGAACTCGCCGGTCTCCGGCCCGCGGGTCGACTCCGGCATCACGGTGGGCGAGGCGTGCCGCGGCGCCATCCAGTACAGCGACAACACCGCCGGCAACCTGCTGCTCCGGCAGGTCGGCGGCCCGGCCGGGCTCACCCGCTTCCTCCGCTCGATCGGCGACGACGTCAGCCGACTCGACCGCTGGGAGACGGAGCTGAACGCGGCCGTTCCCGGCGACCTCCGCGACACCACCACGCCCGACGCGATGGGGCGCACGTACGAGCGGCTGATGCTGGGGCGGGCACTGTCCCGCGGCGACCGCGAGCAGCTCGTCACGTGGTTGAAGGGCAACACGACGAGCGCGCAGCGGTTCCGGGCCGGCCTGCCGCAGGGCTGGGTGCTCGGCGACAAGACCGGCACGGGCGCCTACGCGTCGGCCCACGACGTCGGCGTCGCCTGGACCACCCGGGGCACCCCGGTCGTGCTGTCGGTGCTGTCGTCGAAGGACACCCCCGACGCGCCGGTCACCAACGCGTTGATCGCCGACACGGCGCGGATCCTCGCGGCAGCGCTGGCTCCGGGCGAGTAGCCGGTCACACCGGCGCCCTCCCGGGGCCGTCGGGCTCGTCGTCCGCCCGTCAGGTGACGAGCCCGCGGCGGTAGGCGTAGACGACAGCCTGCACCCGGTCGCGCAGGTCGAGCTTGGTGAGGATGCGCGACACGTACGTCTTCACGGTCTCCTGGCTGATCACCAACGTGGCGGCGATCTCGCTGTTCGACCGGCCGTCGGCGATGAGCCGCAGCACCTCCAGCTCCCGCGGCGTCAACGGGGTGTCGGCGGACGCGCCGCCGTCCGTGGGCCGGATCCGCGCGGCGTACCGGCCGACGAGCTGACGGGTCACCTCGGGGGCGAGCAGGGCCGCGCCGGTGCTCACCGTGCGGATGCCGTGCAGCAGCTGCGCCGGCGGCGCGTCCTTGAGCAGGAAGCCGCTGGCGCCGGCGCGCAGCGCCTCGTACACGTACTCGTCGAGGTTGAACGTCGTCACCACGAGCACCTTCACCGGCTCGGCCACCCCGGCGCCGGCGAGCAGCCGGGTGGCCTGGATGCCGTCGAGCACGGGCATCCGCACGTCCATCACCACCACGTCGGGGCGCAGCTTTGCGGCGAGGTCGACGGCCGCGCGCCCGTCGGCGCACTCGCCGACGACCTCCAGGTCGGACTGCGCGTCGATGATGGTCGCGAACCCGGTGCGGATCAGCGCCTGGTCGTCGCAGACGAGGACCCGGATCACGACGGGATCCGGGCCTGTACGACGAACCCGCCGCCGGGCCGCGGCGCCGCGGTGAACTCACCGCCGAGAACCTCGACCCGGTCGCGCAGACCGGTGAGGCCGCGCCCGCTCCCGCCCGGGGACGCGGCGCGCGACCCACCGCCGTCGGTACTGACCTCCACGTCGATCTCCTTCGCGCCGTGCCGCACGCGCACCACGGTGCGGCTGCCGTGTGCGTACTTGAGGGCGTTGGTCAGGGCCTCCTGCACCACCCGGTACGCCACCGCGTCGGCGCTGCCGGCCCGGCCCGACGGGCCGCCGTCCTCGGCCAGTTCCACCGGCTGACCGGCGTTGCGGGTCTGCTCGACGAGCGCGTGCAGGTCGCCGACCGGCTCCGCGTGATGCTCCGGGTTCAGCAGGTCGAGCAGGTGCCGCAGGTCCGAGATGGCCCGCCGGCCGGTGTCGGTGACGGCGGTCAGCGTCTGGTCGAGGCGTTCGGGGGCGGCGGTGAGGTACCGCGCGGCCTCTGCCTGCACGACCATCGCCGTCACGTGGTGCGTCACCACGTCGTGCAGTTCCCGGGCGATCCGGGTGCGTTCGGCGAGCCGGGTGGTCTCGGCGACGTAGCGCCGGTGCTCGGCCTCCGCGGCCCGCGTCCGGCGCACCCACCCGCCGATGCCCCAGGCGATCGCGAGCATCACGTAGAACGTCGTGAAGCCCCAGAGGCCCTCGGGCGACCCGGCCCCGTCGAGCGCCAGCGCCAGCGGAACGTACGCGACCGACAGCAGCACCGCGGTGGCGCGCCGGTGATGGTCGAGGTGGATGCCCGCGCTGAGCAACGCGATCGGCAGCGCCGTGCCGGCGGCCGTGTGGTAGCCGCGGATCTGGTCGACCGCGAACCCGACCGACACGAGCAGCAGGCAGACGGCCGGCCACCGCCGCCGGACCGCGAGCGGCATGCACTCCAGCGCCACCACCCCGGCCGTGTACGCGTCGAACGGCCGGTTCGGCAGGTCGCCCAGGCGGGTCCCGTAGCCGGTGAGCCACGGCACGAGCGACAGCCCGGCGAGCAGCACCGCGAACGGCAGGTCCCGGACCGTGACGTCGAACCGACGCCACGCGTCCGGGAACCGCCGGAACCGGATCACCGGGGGAGCCTAGCCGGCGACCCGGGCGCGGCGCCGGACCGGCGTCAGGTGACCGCGCCGGCGGGCGAGTGTCAGGAAGGCGGCCGTCATCACGAGACCGGCGACCACCGCGGCGAGGCTGGCCTCCGGGCCGAAGTCCCCGCCGGTGAGCAGCATGGACCCCGACATGGTGCCGTCGAGCAGCCCTTCCTTCTCCCCGGTGCCCGACACCACGGTGCCGAAGATGCCGGCCTCGGCGAAGTTCCAGCCGAAGTGCAGGCCGATCGGCAGCCACAGGCGGCGGGTGGCGACGTACGCGGCTCCGAGCATCCCGCCGGCCTCGACCGCGATGGCCAGCGCGCCCCACAGGCTGGCGTCGGGGTTGGCCAGGTGCATGAGCCCGAACAGGAGACCGGTGAGCAGCAGCGCGCCCCAGGTGCCGAGGCGCTCCTCGACGATCCGGAACAGCACGCCGCGGAAGATGAGCTCCTCGGTCGTGGCGGCGGCCGCCATGAAGCCCAGCGCGGTCACCGCGCCTCCCACGGGACCCCGACCGTCCACTGTGTACCCACCGAGCAGGGCGATGACGCCGATGACCGCCGCGAACAGCCCGATGCCGAGCAGCGCGCCCAGTCCGGTCGCGCGCACCGCGCCCGGTCGGGACAGCTCACCGACCTCGCGCCGCTCCGTCCGCCGCACTATCCACCGGTAGGCGACGATCGCAAGGACCGCGGCCGCCACCCCGAGCACCAGCGTGAGGCCCGGGTTCCCATCGACCGCGTTGACCGCGAGACTGCCGAGAAACGCGGCGAGACCGACGACCGCGAGCTGCTTGACCAGACGCATTGACTTCCTCCTCTGTCGATGCGTCCGACGCTAGGGATTTCACGGCCGCCGGTCGTCACCGTGCGGTGGACACCTGCGGGTAGCTCGCACGGGGGACACGCGGCCGCATCTCCGTGGGGTGCCGGACGTCGTCCCACAGCGTCCAGCGGGCGCGCCGGTCGGCCGGCGTGGCGGGTGCGGTCGGCCCAACGCCCGTCAGCCCAGCGCGGCCTCGAGGGCGAGCGCGGTCGCGCACAGCAGGTCCTCGCCGTGCGCCGGGCCGATCAGCTGCAGGCCGACCGGAACCGCGAAGCCCGGTGACGGCACCGGCATCGACAGGGCAGGGACGCCAGCGAGGTTGACCGGCGCGGTGAGGAGGGTGAGCGGGAACCACGTGAAGCCGGCCAGTGGTGGAGGCTCCGCGACGAGCGTGGGCAGGGCGATCACGTCGACGTCGCGGAACAGCGCGGTGAGCTCCGCCCGCCACGCCAGGCCGGCCGTGCGCGCGGCCGCCAGGCTCTCCGCGTCGACGCCGCGGCCCGCCCGGATGCCCGAGTTGACGAACTCGCCGACGCCCTCGACGTCGAGCAGGTCGTGGTGCGCCTGCCACAGCTCACCGATCACGATCGTGTCGAAGGCGTGGTGCGCCGCGTCCCATCCGGGCAGCGTCACGTCGCGGACGGGCACCCCCGCGCGGTCCAGCGCACCGTCGACAGCGGCCTCGACGGCCGGCTCCACGCCGTCCACCCGCAAGCGACCGATGGCCCGAGCCCGACGCGGCGTGACCGTCCGGTGTGGAGCGAGTAGCCGCAGGCCGGCGACGACGCCGGCGACGTCGCGCGCGATCGGCCCGACCGTGTCGAGGGTGGGCGCCAGCGGCACGACGCCCGCGGTCGGCACGAGCCCGCGGGTGGTCTTCAGCGCGACGATGCCGCAGCACGCGGCCGGGATCCGCACCGATCCGCCCGTGTCGGTGCCGATGCCGAGGTCGGCCTCGCCGTTCGCGACCGCCACGGCGCTGCCGCTCGACGAGCCACCCGGGATCCGGTCGGGCGCCAGCGGGTTGACCGGCGTGCCGAACTCGGCGTTGTCGCCGACCGGGCTGACGCACAGTTCGGTGAGCGTGGTCTTGCCGACGATCGCGGCGCCCGCGGCGCGCACCCCCGCGAGGCACGCCGCGTCGGCGGCCGCGGGCGTCGCCCGGTCGCGCACCGCCGCGCATCCGGCCGTCGTGACGGTTCCGGCGACGTCGATGGCATCCTTGACGGCGACGCGGAGACGCCCGTCGGTGGGCGCGTCGAAGCGCGTGATCCAGGTCGTCATCCGGCGAACCTACGGCGGACCGCGAGGAGAGTTCCAATGGGTTTCCCGGTCGGGGCTGTGCGCCACCACATCGAGCGGCTGACGGCGTACGGGCCGCGGCACGAGACGAACCCCGTCGCCGTGGCCGAATCGCTCGCGTACATCACCGACACCCTGGCCTCGTACGGGTACGAGGTCACGCGGGAGCCGTACGGCGCCGGTGCGCACGAGGTGAACCTGCTGGCGTCGGTGGCCGGAACCGGTGCCGGGCCGGTCGTCGAGGTCGGCGCGCACTGGGACTCGGTCGAGCGCAGCCCGGGAGCCGACGACAACGCCAGCGGCGTCGCGGGGCTGCTGGAGGTCGCCCGGATCTTCACGTCCGGCGACCGGCCGGCCCGCACGGTGCGGTTCTGCTTCTTCGGCGGCGAGGAGTCGGGCCTGACCGGCAGCCGGGCGCACGTCGCCGGGCTCGCGGACGACGTCGACGGCGCGATCGTCTTCGAGATGATCGGCTACCGCGACCGGAACCCGGGCTCGCAGCGCTTCCCCGCGGGCGTCGACCTTCCCGCGGAGATCAGCCGTGGTGACTTCATCGCGGCGGTCGGCAACGGCGCGTCGGCCGGGTACGCGGCGGCGCTGGCGGCGGCCGGTCGGGCACACGGCCTGCCGGTGCTGCCGGTCGACCTGCCGGCCGACAACGACAACGCCGGCCGCAGCGACCACTACCCCTACTGGCTCAGCGGTCGCAAGGGCATCATGCTCACCGACACGGCCGAGTTCCGGAACCCGCACTACCACCGGCCGACCGACACGCTCGACACCCTCGACCTGGACTTCGCCGCCCGCGTCACCCTGACGGTCGCGGACGCCGTGCGGGCGCTGGCATCCGGTAGTGGGACGTGACGGCGGGCTGGCCGGTGTAGTTCGGGCCGGCCCAGTCGTCGGCACCGAGGTACGTGTAGGGCGGCGTGACCGTCGCCGGGCCGGTGCGGCTGATCCGCCGCCGCTCGTACCGGAACCCGGCCGGTCGGGGTGAGCCACGAGGCGGCGCGGGCGAGCAGGCCGAGCTTGTCGCCGACGTAGTACAGGCCGTGCACGCACGTGATCAGGTCGAACCGCTGGCGCGGCTCGAACCGGTCGACGGGCGCGCACACCAGGTGCACGTCGACGCCTGGCGTGACCGGTTCATCGCGCAGTTCGCCACCACGTCGGACCGCCACAGCAGGTCGTCTCCGAGCAGAGGTTCCGTCACCCACTCATTCTCAGGGTGGATTCACAGGATTTCCCTGAGGGCGGTGCCAGTGTCGGCGGCCACACTGGACCGATAGGGAGGTCACCATGTCCGTTCGTCGCACGCTCAGCGTGGTCGGTGCGGTGCTGGCCGGCACGGTCACCGCGTCGGCCGCCGATGTTCCGCCGGCCGACCCGCGCACCGTGCGTGCGCTGCTCGTCGAGATCGGCGCGCTGCCGCCGTCCGCTCCGGATGCCGCCGTGAAGCCGGCGCTGCGCCGGTTCCAGGCCGGCGCGGGGCTGGCCGTCGACGGGGTCGCGGGTCCGCAGACGTGCCACGCGTTGGTGCGGTACGCGCGCGAGGCCCGGGAACTGCACGGGTTGGGGCTGGCCGCGTAGCGTCGCGCCCCCGAGTGTGCGCCCTCGAGTGTGCGCCGACGACGGCCGCGACGCCGCCGACGACGGTCAACGGCGTGACGCCGCTGTTCCCGGGCCAGCCCATACCCGGCTTCTCGGCGGTGATCCCGGTCCGCCGGGGTGACGCGGCACCCGACCGGCTGCTAAAGAGCTTTCGGCATCAGGTTTCCGCCGGCCACCCAGTCTCATGATCGACTTTACTGGCGGAGTCACTATTCAGGTGGTGGTGGGCGCCGGTGGCTGTGTTCTCCCGGCCCGATCTTGGACTTCCAGACATGCCATGACGTGTACGGAGGTCCACCATCGCCACGACCTCCTCCATCGACACCGGCCGACACCGGCCGACACGGTCGCCTCCGGCCCCCGCCGGACACCTTTGGCGGCACAGCGACCACAAGTGCCCGACGAACAGCCACCACAACCAGGTGAACAGTTACCTGGCGGAAACCTCAAGTGTCACTTCATCTTCTCGCCAGTGAAGATGATCAACGGGGGTGGCGACGGGATCAAGCCCCGGCAACGGGCCAGCCAAGATCAGCGGTCCTCTGCACGACAGCGCTCCGTTCCGGTGGTCGTCGCCGCCTGGCTTCGGCGTCGGACCCGAACCCCTGATCTCGAACGGTGTCCGTGACGCCGACCGCAAGGTGCTGCGCGCGCCGGTCCCATTGCCGGACGTCGGAAAGTCGCCGCAGTCTCCCGACCTTGCGCCCGGCGAGACCGCGACGGTGCCGGCGACCCCGACCAGCGGCGGCGCGTCGTCCACGAGATCGACGTGCGCCGCGGTGCGTACACCGGCCGCACGTGGACGTCCCGCGTCGACCCGGCCGACCTCGTCGTCGGCGACGCCCAGGTCCTCGACGTCCGGCGGCTGCTGCTCGTCGAGCCCGCTGTTCTCGTTCCCGCTGCGGTCGGTCGAGTCGGTGCTTCCGCTGCGCGGAGACCGGGTGCTGGTCGCCAACGACAACAACTTCCCCGGCAACGACGGCCGCATCCCGGGCCGCGCCGACGACACGGAGCTGGTCGTCGTCACGGTCCCCGGCCTGCGCGACGCCGCGTGACCGGTCGGTGGGTGGGCGCCTACGGGTGCCCGCCCACCGGCCCGTCCCGCGCGGAGCACGGGGTCCTGGGCGCCGCCTACGGGTGCCCGCCCACCGGTCCGGTGCGCCGACGCCGGTAGGCCAGCGCCGCCACCGCGAGGGCCGGTCCCCAGAGCGGCCACAGCACCGCCGGCCCGTTGATACCGAGGTTGATGCTGCTCGGGTCGGCGATGACGTGCCGCGTGAACATGAGCCCCGCCGAGGTCACCGCCATCGCGACCACCATGGCCGGCACCACCGCGACCGGTACCGGCACCCGCCGCCCACGCAGCAGCGGGATCCAGCGCGGGAACGTCTCACCCCACGGCCGCACCAGCCCGACCGTGAGCACCGATCCCAGCACGGCGAGAGTTCCCATCGCGGCGCCACCCCACCAGATGCCGGGCATCTCCCGGTCCATCGCCCGCAGCTGCTCCGCGCTGAACCCGACCGGGATGCCGAGCGCCCACGCGTACCGGGTCGCCGCGTAGACCAGTGGCACCGCGACCGCGGTCCACGTGGCGGCGACCCCCCACCGCGAGATGCTGTCGACCTCGCGGCCCAGCCGAAGGCGCCGGTGCGCTGCCGCGACCGTGGCGAACAGCCACGCACCACCCATGCACACCAGCTGGTTGACCACCGGCCACGGCAACTGCGACGCGATGGTCACCCCGTCGGGCCACCCGAACGGCATCCCGACGAGCAGCACCGGAACGTGGCCGAGCGCCACGAGCGGCCGGTAGTCGGGCAGCAGCACCCCGAGGAACACGGCGACGCCCCAGGCGGTCCCCTCGACGAGCCGACCACCCGGCCGCTGCCGCCGGACCCGCACCGCGAGCCACAGTGCCACGGCCCCCGCACCGAACACCACCGCCGCGACGACCGGCGCCGCCCTCTCCTGCCGCACCCACCCGAGAATGGACATGCCCTTGGCGATGGCCGGATCGGGATCGCCGTCCCCGAACGGGAACCCGCCCCCGCCCACGGCCCACCAGAGGGCCAGCAGCCCGTAGGCCAACGCCCAGCCCACCGCTCCGAACGTCTTCACAGCTCTCATGGACCCACGGTCGGCCCCGGAGGACCGCCCGACCAGATGCCGAACGGCACCCCGCCGCGGCGGGCGTGGGAGGCCGACCCGTGGCAGGGCGGCCGGCCGTCCGTGGGTGGGGCTGTCAGTCGGTGCCGGCCTCCATGGCGGCCTGGTCGAGGAGCGAATCGTCTTCGCCGGTGCCGTTGCCCCGGGCGGCGATGGCCTCGGCACCGCCCTCGGGCATGGCGCCGATCAGGCCGGTGGACGCCACCTGGGCGGCGCCGACCAGCATCGGGTGCGGGCTGCCGCCGACCATGGCCATGCCGGCGTACTGCTCGAGCTTGGCGCGCGAGTCGGCGATGTCGAGGTTGCGCATGGTCAGCTGGCCGATGCGGTCGACGGGGCCGAAGGCCGAGTCTTCGGTGCGCTCCATCGACAGCTTGTCGGGGTGGTAGCTCAGCGCCGGCCCGGACGTGTCGAGGACGGAGTAGTCGTCGCCGCGGCGCAGGCGCAGCGTGACCGTGCCGGTGACCATGGTGCCGACCCAGCGCTGCAGGGACTCGCGGACCATGAGCGCCTGCGGGTCGAGCCACCGGCCCTCGTACAGCAGGCGACCCAGCCGCCGGCCGTCGAGGTGGTAGCTGGCCAGCGTGTCCTCGTTGTGGATGGCGTTGACCAGCCGCTCGTACACGATGTGCAGCAGCGCCATGCCGGGCGCCTCGTAGATGCCGCGGCTCTTGGCCTCGATGATGCGGTTCTCGATCTGGTCGGACATGCCCAGCCCGTGCCGGCCGCCGATCGCGTTGGCCTCGAGCACCAGGTCGACCGGTGACGCGAACTCCTTGCCGTTGATCGCGACGGGCCGGCCCCGCTCGAACGTGACCGAGACGTCCTCGGTGGGAATCTCCACCGACGGGTCCCAGAACCGCACGCCCATGATCGGGTCGACCAGCTCGATACCGGCGTCGAGGTGCTCCAGCCGCTTCGCCTCGTGGGTGGCGCCCCAGAGGTTGGCGTCGGTGGAGTAGGCCTTCTCGGTGCTGTCGCGGTAGGGGAGACCGTGTGCGAGCAGCCACTCCGACATCTCCCGCCGGCCGCCGAGCTCGGTGACGAAGTCGGCGTCGAGCCACGGCTTGTAGATGCGCAGCGACGGGTTGGCGAGCAGGCCGTAGCGGTAGAACCGCTCGATGTCGTTGCCCTTGAAGGTGGAGCCGTCGCCCCAGATCTGCACGTCGTCTTCGAGCATCGCGCGCACGAGCAGCGTGCCGGCGACGGCCCGGCCGAGCGGGGTGGTGTTGAAGTACGTCTTGCCACCCGAGCGGATGTGGAACGCGCCGCAGGCGATCGCCGCGAGCCCCTCCTCGACGAGCAGGGCGCGGCAGTCGACCAGGCGCGCGATCTCGGCGCCGTAGGCGGTGGCGCGGTCGGGCACGGACGCGATGTCGGGCTCGTCGTACTGGCCGATGTCGGCGGTGTAGGTGCACGGCACCGCGCCCTTCGCGCGCATCCACGCGACGGCTACCGAGGTATCGAGGCCACCGGAGAAGGCGATACCGACCCGCTGACCGACAGGCAGGGAGTTGAGGACCTTGGACACGCCTGAAAGTGTATACGGTCCACTGCATAATCATGCACCCGCCCCGGGGTGTTTTTTCGAATCCACCTGTCGGGAGGATCACCGTGGGTGACCCGGAAGCGGACAAGTGGTCCGCCGGCCACCCCGCGAACGCCCCGCAGAGTGGCTGCGGGGAGGGAACGGGTTCGTGAATACATGGCATCGCGCCGGCCGATGGGTCACGGCGGCACTGCTGCTCGCCGTGGCACCGGTGCCGGTGGTCGTCGGACGGCTCCTACTGACCGACCGGGGTGCCACCCCGGCTACGGCGGCGGCCGTCACCGTGGGTGTGGCCACCACCATCCTGTGCCTGCTCGGCAGCGCCACCGTCGCCGTCCGGCTCGCCCGGCCGGTGGACGGGTCGCAGGCGCAGTACCCGCGCCGGGCCGCCCGGCACACGGCCGGTGACCGCCGGTCGGCGCGGACGCGCGAACGCCGGCCCGGCACCCGCCGGTGGGGACGGGCCGACGCGCGCCGGTCCCGGCGCCGGGTGAACCAACGCAGGTCGGTTGGCGTCGACAGCGATCTCTGATATCAAGGTTCCTCAGTCCTGGCCGCGCTCCGCGCAGGACAGGAAGGAACCCAACTCCGTGGATGTGAGTCGCACCGTCGACGGCGACGGTGTCGCCACGATCGCTCTGAGTGGTGACGTCGACCTCGTGGTGGCCGACGGGCTGCTCGGCGCGCTGTCCGAGGTCATCGACGACGCGGCGACCACCCGGGTGGTCGTCGACATGTCGCGGGTGCGGTTCTGGGACTCCTCGGGCGTCGGCGCGCTGGTCGCCGCGTACCGGCGGGCGTCGGAGCGGGGCACCCCGCTCGTCGTCGGCGAGATGTCCGAGCAGGTGCGCCAGATCCTGCACCTCACCGGTCTGCACCAGTTGCTGACCACGGTCGGCCGCTGACCCCTTTATATCGATAGCCATCGACGCTACCGTGTGCGGTGTGAAACGTTCCAGCAGAAACGTCGGCGCCGCGCTCGCCGCCATGCTGGCGACCGTCGCGACCACAGCGACCGCCGCCGCCGCGGCGAGCCCGACCGTCACCCACCTCGGCACCAGCGTGCTGACCACCAGCGGCCGCACCGCGGTGAGCTACTCCGGCCTGATGAACGGCGAGTCGTTCCAGCAGGACGGCATCACCACCGTCGGCGGCTGGCAGTACGCCGCGTTCTGGGACCAGAGCGGCTACGTGAACCTGTCGCGCCGCCAACTGCCCTCGGGTGCCTGGCAGAACCTGCGGCTGACCGACTACCGGAGCACGTCGACCGACTCGCACAACGTCATCTGCATCGGCGTCTCACCGCGTGACGGAACCGTGCACCTCGCCTTCGACATGCACTCCAACCAGTTCAAGTACCGCCGGTCGACCCCCGGTGCCGCCTGGTCGACGAGCGCCTTCGGCCCCGTGCAGAACAGCCTCGCCGGCACCGCCATGCCGACCGTCACCTACCCGCAGTTCTTCGCCGCGCCGGACGGCACGCTGCAGCTGGCGATCCGCACCGGCGTCAGCGGCAACGGCGACGAGGTGCTGTACGAGTACGCCAACGGCGGCTGGTCGTACCTCGGTGAGTTCATCGACGGGACGTCGTACGACAACAATCCGTACCTGTTCGGCATCGAGTACGACCGCGCGGGCGTGCTGCACGCCACCTGGACCGTGCGGGAGACCTCGAACGGCAGCACCAACCACGACCTCTTCTACGCCTACAGCACCGACAAGGGACGCACCTGGCGCAACAACACCGGCACGGTGCTGCCGAAACCGGTGGCGTCGAACGGTACGGCCGTGAAGGTATGGCCGAACAGCCAGAACCGCGGCCTCATGAACCAGGAGTCGCAGGTGGTCGACTCGGCCGGCACCGTGCACGTGCTGCAGTCGCACCTGCGCGCGAACACGCCGAGCGTCACCGACTTCAACACCGCCCGCGACAGCGCCGTGCTCGTGCACTACTGGCGCGACAAGGCCTCCACGGTGTGGAACCAGCGCTACCTCGGCTGGACCGAGGGCCTCAGCCGCGGCGACATCGCCGTCGACTCCCGCGACAACCTCTATGTCGTGAGTGGACATTCGGGCACCAACGTCCTGCAGATCGCCACCGCGTCGAAGGCGTCGGGCTGGTCGGACTGGGCGGTGCGCAACCGGTCGGGCGCGCTGTACATGTCCGACCCGCTGATCGACCACCCGCTGCTGGCGACGCAGAACATCCTGAGCATCTACACGCCGCGGGTCGGCGGCAGCCGGATCGACGTGCAGAACTGGTCCACCGCGTCATGACCGGCGCGGCACATCAGCGGTGGAGCCCCGGAGCACGAGCGTCGCGGGCAAGGGTGGCGTCGGATCCGGCACCTGGTCGCGGAGAAGGGTGAGGAGAACGGCGGCGGCCCGCTCGCCCTTGGCGCGTACGGGTTGGTGCGCCGTCGTCAGGCCGAGGTTCGCGGCGGTGGGTGTCGCGTCGTCGAAGCCGACGACGGAGAGGTCGTCGGGGACGCGCAGACCCAGCCGGTGGGCGGCCCGCAGCGCGCCCTCGGCGAGGCGGTCGCTCATGCAGAGCAGCGCGGTCGGCCGGGGCGACAGACGCAGGACCGCGGTGGCGCCGGCGTCGCCCTCGTCCGGGGTGCTGTCGGTGCCCTGGTGCACCGGCACGTGCGTCCAATCGAGGCCGCGACGCTCGACGGCGCCGCGGTAGCCGGCGAGCCGGTCGCGCGACACGGCGTACGTGGCCGCCTGCTGCTCGGCGGCGGAGACGAGGCCGGCCGTCGGTGCGCGCCACAGGCCGAAGCACACCACCCCGAGATGGCGGTGGCCGAGACCGAGCAGATGGTCGGCGGCCCGCTCCGCGCCGGCGCGGTCGTCGACACCGACCCACGGCACGCCCGGTCCGAGCGTGGCCGGGCGGGGCTGGTCGACCACCACGAGCGGCAACCGGCGGGCGAGCGCCGCCGTGAGGACCGGGTCGTCGTCGGCCAGCGAGCACGCGATCAGCCCGTCGACCGCGGCCCGGGTGACCGCTGACGCGGACCGCCGACCGGGTAGCAGGAGCAGACCCGTATCCGCCGACTCGGCGACCGACGTCATTCCGGCGAGCAGTTCGCGGGCGACCGGGTCGTCGAACGCGTAGGAGAGGCGGTTGGCGTAGGCGACCCCGATCGCGCCGACGCGTCCCGACGCGAGCCCGGCGGCGACCGGGTCGGGCCCCGCGTACCCGAGCCGGTCGGCGGTGGCGAGGATCCGCTCGCGCAGCGCGGCCGAGAGCTGGTCGGGCCGGCTGAACGCATTGGAGACCGTCTTGGCCGAGACGCCGAGCTCGGCCGCGACGTCACGCAGGGTGAGACGGCGGTTCCGGGGCACGGCGCCAGGATATGCGACTTCTTCACCGGTGAAGTAGCGTCGGGGGATGAGACGGTACGGACCCGTCGTCGCGTTGTGTGCGGTGCAGTTCGTCGATGTGCTCGGCGTGACCAGCGCCATCACGGCGATCCCGGCGATGCTGACCGGCGTGTCCGCCTCCCCGCGGGCGACCCCGGTCGTGGCGACCGTCTACGCCATGTTCTTCGGCGGCCTGCTGGTGTTCGGCGCCCGCCTCGGCGACCGGTACGGCCACCGCCGCGTGCTCCTCGCCGGCATCGTGTCGTTCGGCGTGGTGTCGGTGGTCGGCGCGACCGCGCAGGAGGTCGTCCAGCTGGTCACGTCGCGGGCGTTGCAGGGCGCGGCGGCCGCGGTCAGCGTCCCGTCGGCGTTGCGCCTGTTGTTGGACGCGGCGCGCGGCGACGCGGACGGCGGGGACACCCGGCGGCGGGCGGCGATCGCGGCGTGGAGCGCGACGGGTGCCGCCGCCGGTGCCCTGGGGCTGCTGGTCGGCGGCGCGTTGACCGACGTCTTCGGCTGGCGGGCGGTGTTCTGGGTCAACGTGCCGGTGGCGCTGCTGCTCGTGGTGGCCGTCCGCGCGCTGGTGCCGCGGTCACGGACCCAGGTCGACGCGACGCGGCTCGACCCCGTCGGCGCGGTCCTGATGATCGCGGCGGTGATGGCGCTGATCCTCGGGGCGTCGCTGGCCGAGGACGCCCACCGGCGGGCACCGGGTGGCGTGCTCGTCGCCGTCGGCCTGGCGCTCGGCGCGGCGTTCGTGGCGACGCAGCGCCGCGCCCGCGACCCGCTCGTCCCGCGCGCCGCGCTCGCCGACGCGAACCTGCGCACCGGAACCGTGGTGTCGTTCGTCAACACCGCGACGACGAGCAGCGCCGGCGTGCTCGCCACCCTCCTGATGCAGCAACGGCTCGGGGTCTCCGCGGTCGGCGCGGGCCTGGCACTGCTGCCGTTCAGCCTCAGCGTCGTGCTGGGTTCGGCCCTGTCGACGCCGTTGGGCGCCCGCCTCGCGCCGCGACCGTTGGCCGCGCTGGGACTCGGCGGCATCGCCGCCGGGAACGTGGTGCTGGCGGCCACGTCCGGCAGCGTCGCGGGCATCGTCGCGGGGGTGGCGGTGGCCGGCACCGGCCTCGGGATCGCGTCGGTCGCGGCGACCGCGGTGGGCACCGACGTTCCCGACGCGCTCGGCGGATCGGCGACGGGGCTGCTGAACACCAGCGCCCAACTGGGCACCGCGCTCGGCGTGGCCGGGCTGCTCGTGGTCGCGGCGGCGGCGGGCACCGCGACGGCGTGGGCCGTGGGCGCGGCGGTGTGCGGCCTCACCGCGGCGGCGCTGCTGACGCGGGCAGGTCGCGGAGCACCCGTAGCCGGCTGAACAGCAGGGTGAGACAGGTCAGCGCCAGGAACCCGGCTGCGCACCAGATCGCCGACCGCACCCCGAGCCAGCTCGCCAGCGCGCCTCCGACCAGCGCGCCCAGCGGCATCGTGCCGAAGTTCACCAGGTGCATGCTCGCCACGACGCGGCCGAGCAGGTGGTGCGGCGTGTACACCTGCCGCCAGCTGCCCTTGACGACGTTGCCGGCCACCACACCGACGCCGACCAGCACCCCGCCGGCGACGGCCGCCAGCAGCCGCGTTCCGGTGCCGGTCAACGGGATCAGCAGTGCCGACGGCATCGCCACGAGCTGGCAGACGAGCATGGCCCGCGCGGTGCCGAGCCGCCGCCCCAGCGCCGGCGCCACGAACGCGCCGACCGCTCCACCGACGCTCATCGCCGCCATGACCGCGCCGACGACCCCGGGTGTCAGGCCGATGTCGCGGGCCAGGAACACCACGAGGATCGACTGGTACGCGACCAGCCCGAGGTTGCTCGCCGCGCCGTAGACCGCGAACAGCCGCAGGAACGGGTCCCGTGCCACGAACCGGATCCCGTCGGAGACCGCGCGGCGCAACGGCGGCCGCTCGACCGGTCGCGGCCGAACCGGCGGCCGTGCCCGGATCGCCGTCAGGCACAGGGCCGAGACGAGGAACGTCACCGCGTCGAAGAACAGCGCCCACACGGCGCCGAGCGCGCCGGCGATGAGACCGGCGAGGCCCGGTCCACCGACCTGCGTGACCGCCTCGGTGCCCTGCAGCCGGGAGTTGCCGGCGGGCAGGTCGGCCGGTGGTAGCAGTGTCGGCAGGAACACCTGGTACGCGGTCATGAAGAACACGCTCGCGGCGCCGGTGCCGAACGCCACGGCGAACAGGTGCGGCAGCGTCAGCCCGCCCAGTACCGCCGCGACCGGCACGCTCAGGTACAGCACGAACGACGCGACGTCGCACCACACCATCAGCGGCCGCGGTGGCAGCCGGTCGACCCACGCTCCGGCCGGCAGGCCGATCAGCAGCCACGGCAGCCACGCGGCCGCCGACAGCACGGCCACCTGGAACGCGGTCGCGTCGAGCACCGTGATCGCCACCAGCGGCAGCGCCACCCAGGTCACGCTGGTACCGAGACCGCTGGCCGCCTGCCCGGCCCACAGCAGCCGGAAGCCACGGCCGCGGACCGGGTCGGTGTCCGCGCGGGGCGCCAGGGTCGTCGTCACGTCACGGCCTTCCCGGGACCCCGTGCGCGAAGAAGAACACCGGTTCGCGGCGCGGATCCTCCGTGACCGTACGGGTGGCCCACTTCCTCACGAGTGCCTGCAGTTCGCCTTCGAAGGCGGCGAGGTCCTCGGGCGTCATCGAGAACCATTTGTCGGTGGAGAACGCCGCGTCGGCCCACTCCCGTCGCTCGTCGGACACGGCGTGCCAGGCCCGTACGAGGCTCGTGTGCCGGTCGAGGTTGAGCGACGCCGCTGCGCTGGCGACGGCCTGGCCCACCGGGTCGTCGGCGAAGTCGGAGTTGTTCCAGCGCAGGGCGGTCGACGCGAGCGCCCACCACCGTTCCCGCTTGTTCCGCGCCCGTTCCGGCACCTCGACGACGAGGCCGGCGCCGGAGAGGACCTTCAGGTGGTGACTGACGTTGGCCACCGCCTGCTCGGTGTGCCCGGCCAGCATGGTCGCGGTGGCCGGTCCGTCGACCTTCAGCACGTCCATGAGCCGTCGCCGCAGCGGGTGCGACGCCGCGGCGAGCACCCGGGAGTCGCGAACCTGTACCACGTCCTTCTTCGGCATGGTCCCACCGTCGCATAACAAGAGCCGTTGCGCAACGGCTCTTGCGCAACGGCTCTTGCTAAACGGTGTCAGCCCGTGAACGTGTAGGCGCCCGACCCGACGTGGTACGTGCGGGCACCCATGGGAACCGCCTGCGCCGGCGCGGTCACGTTTCCGGAACCCGGAACGGTGACCGTCGCCGCGACCCCGGCCGGTACGGACACCCGCAGCGTCACGACGCCGCCGGACACGGCCCAGTCGCTGACCGCGAGCCCGTGCGGGGTCTCGAACCGGGCGGCCGCCGACGTGAGGCCGCCGCCGACCAGCGGTGCGATCCGCAGCGCCGAGTAGCCCGGCGCGGCCGCTTCCACCCCGCCGACCCTGCGGTAGAGGAAGTCGCCGACCGAGCCCATTCCGTAGTGGTTGAACGAGTTCATGCCGGGGTCGTTGAACGAGCCGTCGGGCCGGATGCCGTCCCACCGCTCCCAGATCGTCGTGGCGCCACGGCTGTTCATGTAGCCCCAGCCGGGGAACCCGGGCTGCAGCAGGATCTGGTACGCGGTCGCCGCGTGACCGTTGTCGGCCAGCACCGGCAGCAGGTTCTCCACGCCGAGGAACCCGACGGTGAGGTGCCCGCCGGCGGCGTTCACCCGGGCGACCAGCCTGTCGGCCACCGCCTGGGTGCGGTTGCCGGTGAGGCCGAACGCCAACGCCAGCACGTACCCGGTCTGCGTGTTGCCGCTCACGGTCCCGTCGGCCGCCACGAACCGGTGGGCGAACGCCGCCGCGACCCGGTCGGCCAGCGCACCGTACGACACGGCCTGCGCGCCGCGACCGGTGGCGGCCGCCATCCGCGACACCAGCCGCGCCGACCACCCGAAGAACGCCGTCGAGATGAGGTCCTGCGCGGTGTTGTCGTTCACGTTGAGCCAGTCGCCGTACGTGGTCTGGTCGCGGATGAGGTCGGCACCCGACGTGGCCCGCAGGTAGTCGACCCACCGCGCCATCGCGGCGAAGTTCTCGTCGACCACGCGCAGGTCTCCGTAGCGCTGCCACAGCGTGTACGGCACGATCACCCCGGCGTCGCCCCACCCGGCCGCGCCGGCTCCGCAGCACACGTTCGGCGCCACGTCGGTGAACGCGCCGTCGGCGCGCTGGGCGTCGACGAGGTCGTCGGTGTACTTGTCGAGGAACGCCTGCATGTCCAGGTTGAACGTCGACGTCGCGGCGAAGATGGCGATGTCGCCGGTCCAGCCGAGGCGCTCGTCGCGCTGTGGACAGTCGGTGGGGATCGTGAGCATGTTCGACCGCTCGCCCCAGAGAATGTTGTGCTGCAACTGGTTCACCAGCGCGTTGCTCGTGGTGAGCGTGCCGGGTTGCGCGCCGGTGGTCCAGGCGGCGCGTCCGGTCACCGTCGGCGCGGTGGTGCTGCCGGTGACCTCCACGTACCTGAACCCGTGCACGGTGAACCGCGGCTCGTAGGTCTCGGTTGCACCGGTACCGGCCAGCGTGAACCGGTCGGTGGCCTGCGCCGCGCGCAGGTTCGCGGTGTAGAGCGTCCCGTCGGGGTTGAGCACCTCGGCGTGCCGGATCGTCAGCGTGGTTCCCGCCGTGCCGCTGGCGGCGATCCTGGTCCAGCCGCTGAAGTTCTGCCCGAGGTCGTAGACCCAGCGGCCCGGTTGCGGCTGGGTCACCGACACCGGGGTGAACTCGCGCTGCACGGTGGCGCCGTTGTCCACCTGGGACACCAGGGTCGGCCTGGGGCCGGTTCTCAGCTGTACGGCTTCCCAGGTGCTGTCGTCGTACCCGGGCCGGTCCCAGTTGGCGATGGCGAGCCGCGCGTCGTAGGTCTCGCCGTGGTACAGGTCGTCGGCACGGATCGGGCCGCTCGTGGTGCGCCACGTGCTGTCCGTGCGGACCGTCGCCGTCGTGCCGTCGGTGTAGGTGACCACGAGCAGCGCGCTGTACCACGGCTGGGTGCCGTAGCGCTGGTTGCCCGCGAAGCCGAGACTGCCGGAGTACCAGCCGTTGCCGAGCCAGGCGCCGAGCGCGTTCGCGCCCTGGCGGAGTTGGCCGGTGACGTCGTGCACCGTGTACTGCAGCCGTTTCGCGTAGTCGGTCCAGCCGGGTGCGAGCACGTCGGCGCCGACCTTCGCGCCGTTGAGCCGGGTCTCGTGCAGGCCGAGCGCGGTGGTCAGCAGCCGCGCGTCGCGGACCGGCCGGTCGACCGTGAAACCCTTGCGCAGCAGGGGAGCCGGCCCGCTGACCGCCACGCCCGACGCCCACGGTCCGCTGCCGTACGTGGCGACCGCCCGGGCGGCCGGCCAGCCGCTGTCGTCGAACCCCGGCGCGGTCCAGCCGGCCGGCGCGTTCTGCGACGCCTTCCACGCGGCATCGGTCACGACGGTCGTGCCGCCCGACACCGTGAGCTTCGCGACGAGGCCGGCCGGCGACTGCGTGGTGTTGTCCGCCGCGACGGCGATCGTGTTGGTACCGGCCACGAGGCGGCCGCGCAGGTCGACGACCGCGGCCCGGCGCCACGAGTCGGTGACCCGCGGCGACGCGCTCACCTGGACGCCGTTGACCCACACATCGGCGGTGTCGTCGCCGGTGACGACGAGCTGTCCGGACGCCGGCGCGCCGGCGAGGCCGAGCGTGCGCCGGAAGTAGCGGGTGGCCGCGGGTACGCCGGCGGCCGGGTCGCCTTCGGGGTACCAGATCCAGCTCGCGCCGGCGAGGTCGAGGCCGGCGGTGCTCCGCCCGATGAACTCGGCCGTCCACTGTGTACCGGTCTCGAAGGACTGTGTGGCGCTCCAGGGTCCGGTGCGGCCCTCCGCGTCGAAGGCCCGCACGCGCCAGTAGTAGCGGGTCAGGCCGGTCAGCGCCGGTCCGCCGTAGACGACGTCGACCTGCTGGGCGCCGGACACCCGGCCGGTGGTCCACACGTCGCCGGTGTGCGCGGCCGTCGTGGAGACGGTGAGCTCGTAGCCGGCCTGCCGCTGGCCCTGCGCCGTGGACGCGAGCTTCCATCCGAAGCGCGGCCGCGGCGCGTCGACGCCGAGCGGTGCCGTCTTCCGCTCGACGGTCGCGGACACGACCGTGAGCGGTGACGGGGCGTCCGGGTCCGGCGCGGTGACGTCGGAGCTCCACGGTGAGACGCCGTAGGCGCCGGAGTCGCGGGCCGCCGGCCAGCCGGAGTCGGCGAACCCGGGCTGCTCCCAACCGGATACCGCGTTCTGGCCGGCCTTCCACGTCGCGTCGGTGACGAGGTCGGTGGTGCCGCCGGCCGCCACGACCCGGAGGCGGCCCAGCAACCCGGCGGGCCCGGCGGCGGTGTTGCGGGCGGCGACCGCGATCGTGTTCGTGCCGGTGGTCAGGTGCGCGCGCAGGTCGAGGTACAGCGCCCGGCGCCAGGAGTCGCCGACGCGCGGCGACCCGCCGACCGGCTTCCCGTTGACCCAGACGTCGACGGTGTCGTCACCGGTGACGACGAACTGCGCCTCGCTGACGGCTCCACTGTGGACGGTGAACCGCGTGCGCAGGTACCGCGTGGCGGCGGGCACGGACACCCGCGGATCGCCTTCCGGGTACCAGATCCAGTGCGCCCCGTCGAGGCCGGCGGGCGCCGCCTGCGCGGCGATGGGGGAGGGGACGAGCAGTGCCGCGACGAGAGCGGCGACGAGGGACGCCGTGCGCCACGCACGACGATGTGTCAGGGGCATGGGGAGTGCTCCTGTCGTGGGGGTATGGAGTTGCGACCCGCCGTTCCGTCGAGGGCGGTCGATGAAACGTTTCATGAATCGGGTCGTGTCGATACTGTAGTGAGACCCGCGTCGATGCGCAATGGACCGCTGACGGTGCCCGCCGCGGCAATGGCACGATCGCTGGCATGGTTCTGCGAACGCGGTTCACCGAGCTGCTCGGCGTGCGTCACCCCATCGCGCTGGCGCCGATGGGCGGCTCGGCCGGCGGTGCGCTGGCGGCGGCCGTGTCGCGCGGTGGCGGGCTCGGCATGGTGGGCGCCGGTCCGGGCGACCCGGAGTGGATGGACCGCGAACTGCCGCTCGCCGCCGCGCGGCCGGACCTGCCGTGGGGAGTGGGGTTCCTGGCCTGGGCGGCGGGCGTGGACGCGGTCCGACACGCGCTGGAGTACGGCCCCCGGGCGGTCATGCTGTCCTTCGGCGACCCGGCGCCGTTCGCCGGGGCGGTGCGCGCGGTCGGCGCGATCCTGATCGTGCAGGCCACCGACCTGGACGAGGCCCGGCGGGCGGTCGATGTGGGCGCCGACGTGATCGTGGCGCAGGGCACGGAGGCCGGCGGGCACGGTGCCCGGCGCGGACGGTCGACGCTGCCGTTCGTGCCCGTCGTCGTCGATCTGGTGGCGCCGACCCCGGTGCTGGCGGCCGGCGGGATCGCCGACGGGCGGGGCGTGGCCGCGGCGCTGGCCCTGGGCGCGGCCGGAGCGCTGGTGGGCACCCGGTTCCAGGCGACCGCGGAGGCCCTGGTCGACCCCGCGACCGTCGAGGCGATCGTCGCGGGACGCGCGGAGGACACCGAACGCAACCGGGTGCTCGACCTCGCCCGCGGATCGGCGTGGCCGGAGCGGTACACGGCCCGCACGCTCGGCCATCCGTACCTCGACCGCTGGCGGGGCCGCGAGGCCGACCTCGCCGCCGACCCCGGTGCCCGACTGTCCTATGAGGACGATGTCGCGCGGGGCGTCATCCCCGCGCTGCCGCGATGGGCCGGCGAGTCCGTCGACCTCATCACCGACGTGCCGTCGGCGGCCGACCTCGTCGTCTCGCTGGCCGACGGCGCCGCGGAGGCGTTGGCGGCTGCTACGCGAGGACCCCGGTGACGAACTGCACGGCGCCGTTCGCGGCGTCGCCCAGGACGCCGACCATGTTCTTGACGGCCTGCGCCGACTCGCTGGGCCGGAAAGCGATCATGAAAATGAGGAGTCCGATGGCGGCTGGCTTGAGGAGCTTCTTCATGTCTCGGCCTCGTTCTCGTTGAACGTACGTCGGGACTTCGCCGTAACCGACGGCACGGAGGGTGTCCGTGGGGTCACCAGAGTAGAGGCCCCGTTCTCCGCGAAGAAGACTGTGCCGCATTCACTCACGCGTCCCGACGCACCGGATGTCCGACGCCGGATGGCGTTGTGAAATATGGCTCCTCACGGTCGGTTGCGGTCATGCGGCGTCCAGCAGCGCGGGGACCAGACGCCCGGTGACGAGGTCGCGCGCGGGCCGCCAGCCCGGTGCCAGCGCGTCGGTCGGCGGCGGGCCGGGGTCGAACCGCGGGTCCCCCGTCGTGACCACGACGGCCCGCGCCGCCGGCACGACCGTGACGTGCTGGCCGGCCCAGCCGCCGGCGAAGAAGCCGTGCCCGTCGATCCAGGTGAGGTACCCGTAGCGGTGGCCCTCCGGCGGCCCGCCCTCGCTGCGCGGCGTGACCATCGCATGGGCGAACCCGGCGTCGACGAGCCGTCCGCGCATCCAGGCGTTGCCCAGCACCGCCAGGTCGGCCGCCGACAGCCGCAGGTGGGCGAAGCCGTAGTCGACGCCGTCCGGGTCGCTGGGCCAGTGCCACCGCGTGATGCCCAGCGGGGCGAACAGCCTCTCGGCGGCGTACTGCGACAGCGGCCGGCCGACGAGCCGGGCGAGCGCGGCGCCGAACAGGTGCGCGGCCCCGTTGTCGTACCGGAACGCCGCGCCGGGCGGCGACACCTGCGGGGCTGCGGCGACCCGGTCGACCCAGCCGCCGGGCAGCGCCATGACCTCGTCGATCTCGTACGGTCCGTCGGTGCGCGCGCCCCGGGTCATCGTGAGCAGGTGCCGCAGGGTCTGCCCGCGGTCGGGGACGTCGAGGATCGTCGCCACCGGGCGGTCGAGGTCGGGCAGCAGGCCGTCGCGCACGGCGATGCCGGCGAGCGTCGCGACGACGGTCTTGGTCACGGAGAACACATCGGCGACATCGGGACCGTGGTAGTGCGCGTCGTGCAGCACGCGACCGTCGACCTCCACCCGGAAGTGGGAGGTGTGGGCGAACTCCGGCCGGGTGCGCAGGTCGTGGTCGAGGTCGCGGCAGATCTCCGTGAGCATCCAGCCAGCATGCAGGTTTGCGGGCGGCCGCGCTGGGCAGGCCAGGGGTGTACCAGTCGGCTCACCCGGAGGCAGGACCAGCCATGATCGTGTCGGGCATCACGGCGGCCCTCCTCGTGGGTGTCGGCATCGGGGCGCTCGGGCGCCTGACCCATCCCCGCCTGCAGGGCATGGGCGCGGTGACCAAGGTGCTGCTCGTCGCGGTGGCCGCGCTGCTCGGCACGGTGGTCGCCCGCGTCACCGACGCGTAGGGGTCAGGCCCACAGGCTGGGCAGGTTCACCACGACCGCCGCCTGGCTGCTGCGCGCGATCACGACGACCGCCTCCTCGGCGCCGGGGTTCTCCTCCCGGTGCGGCGTGAACGGCGGCACGAAGATGTAGTCGCCCGGACCGGTCTCGACGCGCACCTCCGCCCCACCCTCCGCGAACACGAACACCGGCCGGCCCGACACGACGTAGATGGCGGTCTCGGTGTCGCCGTGGTGGTGGTCGCCAGACGACGTGCCAGCGGCGACGTGCGTGCGCCCCATCCAGAGCCGCGACGATCCGACGGTCTTCCCGGAGATCGCCTCGAGCCGGGTCATCCCGGCCGTCTGCCCGGTGTCGCCGCTGAGGTCGGCGCCCCGGACGTGCCGAATGGGCTGGTGCCACTGGTCCGCCATGACACCATTGTGCCGGTGACCCCCGACATCGACGCCTGGGACGCGTGGTCGCCCCGGCAGGTGGCCGCCCGGCTCGCGGGCATCGATCTGCCCTGGTGCGTGGCCGCCGGCTGGGCGCTCGACCTGTTCCGCGGCGGGCAGACCCGTCCGCACGGCGACCTCGAGTTCACCGTCCCGGCCGCGCGGTGGCCCGACGTGGCGGCCCGCTTCGGCGAGCTGGACTTCTGGGTGCCGTGCGACGGCGTGGTGCACCCGGCCACCGAACGCACCCTGCGCGAGGAGCACCAGACCTGGGCCTGGGAGCCGTCGGTCGGCCGGTGGCGGTTCGACGTCTTCCGCGAGCCGCACGAGGGCGACGTCTGGATCTGCCGCCGGGATCCCCGCATCCGCATGCCCTTCGCCGACCTCGTCGAGCACGACGCCGACGGGATCCCTTACCTGGCACCGGAGATCGCGCTCCTGTTCAAGGCGAAGGCCCGACGGGACAAGGACGAGGCCGACTTCGCCGGCGTGCTGCCCCTGCTCGACACGCGGCGCAGGGCCTGGCTCGACGACGCCCTGGCCCTGGTGCACCCCGACCACCCGTGGCGGGCCGCGCTCAGCCGACCGTCGCGTTGATCAGGCGGTCCAGCGCGGTGGTGTAGCTCTCGTAGTCGGGCAGGGTGATACGGCCGAACAACGGAGGGTCGGCCTGCACGGCCTGGACGGCCCCCATGGACGCGCCGGTGGGACAGCCCAGGCTGCCGTCGATGGGAAGGGTCCTGACCGGGCGGGCCGTGGAGACCGCGTAGACGTCGAGCCGATGGCGACCCTGGTACAGGGTGAACGTGCCGCCGGCCGTGTCCTCGCACGTCCACGGCGGAGCGGAGGTCGGTCCGCCCGGGGTCAGGCACCCGACGAGCTGCACGGTGTCCACCTTCGGCACGTTCCACCGGTCGGGGTCGTGCTGGTCGAAGGACGGATGACCCCCGGTGAAACCGGTGCCGGCGGGGCCGAACACCACGATCGCGTGCGGTCCCGCGCCTCCGTATGCCGGAGCGCCACCGAACCCGCGGCGGCCCGCGCCGCAGATCCGCTCGAGCTCGTCGCGGTCGCGGGCGACCGCCGTCGGGTCCACGGGCGGGTCCACGGGCGGGTCGTCGCGACCGGACCAGATCACGAGGTACAGCGCCGTGCCGGCGACGACGACCGCCGAGGCCAGGCTGACGACCCGGATCCAGAACGCATCGGACGTCATCGACCCATTCTGCCGGTCGGCCCGCGTGCGCGAGGACCGGTTCGCGCTCGTCCACCGGAGGTCGCCGGTCGCGGGCGGGCCGCGACCACGTGACGAGGAGGTCCCTCGTGGACACCGCGGCGAGCGCCGTCGGAACTCCACCGGCATTCGCGGCCATCGTTTTGATCTTGGAGAACGCAACACGGATGATCTATGGGATTGCGCACCTGTTTGTCTCGTTTCGTCATCCGGAGGGCGGGCACGACTGAACGGACCGAAAAACAGCTGAAGGAGGAAAGATGAACCGATCCGGCCGGCTAGTTCAGCTCACCGCGGCTGTCCTTGCCCTCCTCCTGACCGGGACGTTCGCAGTGTTCGCGTCGCCCGCGTCAGCCGCACCGGCCGCCCCGACCGCGAAGGCGAGCCCCCTGGGCTCGATGACGTCGCAGGTCACCGGCACGTTCACCGACGCCGCCGGCGCCGGGACGTTCACCGGTACGTTCGTGCCGTCGGAGTTCACCGCCGACGGTGACCGCACCCTCGCCAACGGCCTGCTCGAAGGCACCCTGGTCAGCGCCGACGGCACCTCGCGTGCCGTGTCGCAGAACCAGACCTTCGAGGTCAACCAGGTCAACGCGATCGGGTGTGAGGTTCTCGACCTGGTTCTCGGGCCGCTGGACCTCGACCTGCTCGGGCTCGTGGTGCACCTCGACCGCGTCGTCCTGAACATCACCGCGGTTCCGGGTGCCGGAAACCTGCTCGGCAACCTGCTGTGCGCGATCGTCGGAATCCTCGACGGTGGCGGGCCGCTGACCCAGCTCGTGGGGCTGCTCAACCAGATCCTGGCCCTGCTGCGCGGGTAACCGCCCATGACGGAACTGGCCGCCCCGGATCGGGGCGGCCAGTTCCGCGTCCAGGGCCGGCCCGCGTTCAGGGCCGGCCGGTTCCGCGTTCACGACGCGGGGGACCGGCGCACCGCCAGCACCCCGGCCACCAGCGCGAGCCCCGCGCCGGCCAGTTGCACGACCGATCCGACCACCCCGCCCGCGCCCGCGTCACCGGTCAGGTTTCCGGTGCCCGCGCCGCTCACCACGCTCGACAGCACGAACCCGGCGAGCACGAACAACCCCAGGAACGCACCGACCGCCGGCGCCCGCCTCCACCGGGCCAGCGCCACGAACGCCGCACCCGCGCCCAGGATCAGCAGCCCCGGCGGCGGGTAGAACGGGAACTCCACCCCGGCCGCCCACAGCACCGCGATCCCGATCGCGCCCACCACCAGTCCCGCCACCGTCAGTCGCCGCACGTCGCCCTCCTCGATCCGGATGGGACCAAGGGTGGTGCGGCGCCGGCGCGGAGGCGTCCGTCGGGGAGCGTGGGTCGGTGTACGTCGGTGGGCGTAGATCAGCGGGAGTGGGTCAGCGCAGCGGGTCGCCCCAGTCGGTCTCGTCGCGGACCCTGCGTTTGAGGATCTTGCCGCCCGGGTTGCGGGGGAGCGGTTCGGCGCGGACAGCGACGTACTGCGGCACCTTGAACCGCGCGACGCGACCGTCCAGATAGGACAGTACGGCCGCGACGTCGATGCCGGCGCCCGGAGCCGGAACCAGGACGGCACCCACCTTCTCGCCCATCATGTCGTCGGGCACGCCCACGACCGCGGCCTCGAACACGCCCGGCGCACCGGCGAGCGCGTTCTCGACCTCGACGCAGTACACGTTCTCGCCACCCCGGTTGATCATGTCCTTGAGCCGGTCGACGATGTAGATGAGGCCCCGGTCGTCGATGCGGGCGAGGTCGCCGGTGTGCAGCCAGCCGTCGACGAACGCCTCCGCCGTCTCGGCCGGCTTGTTCCAGTAACCGGCGACGATGTTCGGACCGCGCACCAGCAGTTCGCCGACCCCGTCCGGCGACGGCGAGTCGATGCGCACGTCGCAGACGGGCGCGGCGAAGCCGACGGAGTCGGCGTGCTCGACGTACGCGTGCGGCAGGTACGACGTGACGCTCGAGGTCTCGGTGAGCCCGAACCCGTTGCCGACCCGGGCCCGGGGGAAGGCTTTCACGAGCCGGCCCACGAGGTCGGGCGCGATCGGCGCGCCGCCGTAGGAGAGGTTGCGCACCCCCGACACGTCGACGTCGGCGAAGCGCGGCTGGCTGATCGCCAGCCAGTAGATGGCCGGCACCGTCGTGAGGATGTCGATGCGCTCGGCCGCGATCGCGTCGAGGAACGCGTTCACCTCGAACTGCGGCATCACCACCGTGGTGCCGCCGAGGTACACCGCCACGAGCAGTTGGCTGTTGCAGCCGGTCACGTGGAACAGCGGCACCGACACGAGCGTGCGGATCGGCTCGTGCCGCTCCAGGCCCAGCACCCGCCGGCAGGTCTCGCAGTTGGACAGGAAGTTGGCGTGCGTGGTCACCGCGCCCTTCGGGAAACCGGTGGTACCACTCGTATAGAAGATCGCGGCCGGGTCGTCGGGCGCCGGGTCGTCGGCGACGTACGGCTCGCCGTCCGGCAGCGGCTCTCCCGGGACGAACGTGAACGCGGCGCCGCTGTCACCGACGACGTACGCCACCTCCTCGTCGGAGAAGCGCGTGTTGACCGGCACCACGATCGCGCCGGCGAGCACGGTCCCGAAGAACGCCACCACCCAGTCGGCGCCGTTGCCGAGCCGGATCGCCACCCGGTCGCCGCCCCGCACGCCCGCCGAGCGCAACCCACCGGAAACGCGCGCCGCCGCGTCCCACAGCTCTTGAAACGTGAGGCGGACGCCGCCGAGCTCGACGACGGCCTCGCGCCCGGCCCCGCTGCCGGCACTGCGCGCTACCGCCCCGCGCAACAGCTCCACGAGACTGCCGGGAAGCCCGTCGTAGCGCCGGATCCCGTCGGAGCCGACGGTGGTTCCGGTGGTGTCGAACGGCGACGTCACGAGAAGTACCGGCGCGGGTTGTCGACGAGCATCTGCCGCACCTGCGCCTCGGTGACGCCCGCCTCGCGCAGCGCCGGCAGCACGTCGTCGCTGATGTGCTCGTAGTGCCAGTTCGGCGCGGCCGCCTCGTGCACGGCGTCGTGCATGTCGCCGAAGTAGTCGATGTAACAGGACGCGTCGTGGGAGAGCACCATCCGGTCGGCGTAGCCGCGGTCGGCGAGCGCGGCGATGGTGCGGACCCGGTCGGCGGTCGGGTTGTACAGGTCGAGCCCGAACCGGTCCATGCCGAGCGTGGCACCCGTGTCGGCGAGCTCCATCAGGTAGTCCAGGTCGTTGCTGTCACCGGCGTGCCCGACGACGACCTTCGTGAGGTCCACCCCCTCCTTGCGGAACAGGTCGACGGCCAGCCGGCCGCTCTGCGCCGGCGACGACGTGTGCACGGTGATCGGCGCACCCGTGTCGACGCTCGTGCGGGCCACCGCCCGCGCGATCCGCTCGACGCCGTGGGTCAGCCCGGCCGCGTCGACGCAGCACTTGAGGAACGCGGCCTTCACGCCGGTGTCGGCGATCCCGTCGACGATGTCGCGGGTGAAGTCGGTGACCATCGGCTCGGGAATGTCGAGCAGCAGACCGGGACCGCGGTGCTCGTACTGGTGCGGCAGCTCCTCGTACGCGTACAGCCCGGTGGCGACGACGATGTTCACGTCGACCTGTGCGGCGATGCGCTGGATGCGCGGGATGTACCGGCCCAGCCCCCACACCGTGGGGTCGACGATCGTGCTGATCCCCTTGGCGCGCACCGAGTTCAGCTTCGCGACGGCGTCGGCGACGCGGGTCTCCTCGTCCCACCACGAGCCGGTGCCGTAGTTGTTGAGGTGCTCGGTCGACACGACGAACACGTGCTCGTGCATGAGCGTCGGGCCGAGCGCGTCGACCTCGACGGGTCCCTTGACTGTTTCGACGGTTGGCATGGCGGTGCCCTTCGGTCGGGGTCACCCCAGACTGCGCGCTCCGCCCGCGTGGATCAAGGGGCTGCGGCGATCCCCAGCCGCCGCGCCATCGCGACGGCCGGTGCCACGTCGACGTCGGCGCGCCCGAGGAACGCGGCCACGGCGGCGGCGTCGACGCGACGGGCGTGTGCGGCGTCCACCAGCCGCCCGATGGCCGCGCGGACCTCGTCGTCCTCGTCGTCGTCGGCCGGGTCGTACTCGAGGTCCTGGGTGAGCAGGTCGTGGAGGACGAGGGGCGTCTGCTCGGCGTCGAACACCTCGTCGATGCGGCCGTCGTCCCCGTCGGCCCGCTCGCGGAACCAGGAGGCGCCGTCGTACCAGTACAGGTAGCGCGGGGCCTGGCGGTCGCGGTGCAGGTGGTACTTGGTCTCCTCCCACACGCGGGGGTCGTCGACCACCGCCCGCGCCCATTCCGGCGCGGCGTCGCCGGCCGTGGGCTCCGGCCGCGTGTAGTCGCGGTCGTACCCGAACAGGACGGCCCGGCCGTCGTCGACCGGAACGAGCTGCGCCCACGAGCCGCCGTGGTCGTACGAGCCCAGGCCGACGACGTCGGGGAAGTAGTAGGTGCCGCTGGCGCCGTCGGGGTTGTGGTCCTCACCCCGGGTAGCGGCCGCGTCGACCGCGGCGAGGACGCTCCAGCGCTCCCACACCACCGGGAACGGGTCGAGGTCAACGGGATCCATGTCATTCATTCTGCGATAGGCGCGAGCCACGGATGACCCGGGTCGGTGCGGCGCAGCGCGTCGTGCAGCCACGACCGCCGCTCCGGGCCGAGCGTGGGCGCCAGCGCGTCGAAGTCGGCCTGGTCGCGTGGACGGACGTGGTCGACGCCCTTGTAGAACAGCACGACCTCCGGCGTGAACGCCGGCACGCCCGTCGGGGTCTCGCTCACCGCCAGCGCCACCGGCACCGTGACTCCGTGACCGAGCACCAGGTCGTCGCCGGCCCGCTCGTTGAACAGGAACTCGAACTCGACCGCGCTGTGCCGCACCGTGCCGGGCTGCGCGAGCGGGCTCGCCGCGGTCGGCACGTGGACGTGGGCGGGCATGTCGAGGTGCCGGCCGGTCCACGGCTCGGACGTGTCGTCGGGCACGTTCGGGTCGTGTCCCACCAGCGCCCAGCCCTCGAGGTGCCGGAACACGGCGGCCTGGTCGTGGTGGAGGACCGCGATGTCGACGTCGAAGTGGTCGCGCGTGCGCCGGCCGAGCCAGGCGTCGACGGACCAGCCACCGCACAGGTACCAGGGGACCGGGAGGCCCCGGAGGAGCTTGCGCACATACGCGACGGGATCGTCCATTCCGGCCAGCCTGCCCTGGAACGGATCAACGCGCAGCCCATTTGTCCGCGACCAGCGACGGTCGCAACCGGTTGCGTGCCCGTCCTGTCGTGATCATGACGGGGCGCGCCGGTGAATGTGATGGCACTATCCGTGCATGGTCCACGCCGACACGCTGCCGCAGGTCAGCCAGCTGTCCACACTGGCCGGTGCGGTGCGCGCGCTCGAGGTCCACGGAGATCTTGCCGCGAGCCGCGTCCGGTTCGACGCGGCCTTCCGCGCCGCGGACGCCGACGGCGACGCCGAGCGCACCGGCCTCGCCGCGCTCGGCTTCGGCGGCATGTGGGTGCACGAGCAGCGCAGCGCGACCGCCGCGGCGCTGGTGGAGAGCCGCCTGCGGTACGCCCTGTCGGTGGTCGACCCCGCGTCGACGCTGGCGCTGCGGTTGCGCGTGCGGCTCGCCGCCGAGACCGACTACCGCGCCGGCACCTCCGACGACGTGCTCGGCCGCCTCGACGAGGCGCGCGCCGCGGGCGACCCGGTCGCCCTCGCCGAGGCGCTGAGCCTCGCCCACCACTGCCTGCTCGGCCCCGAGCACGGCGAACGGAGGCTGGCCCTCAGCCGCGACCTGATCGCGCAGAGCCTCGTCACGAAGCGGCGCTCCGACCAGCTCACCGGCCTGCTCTGGCACGCCGTCGACCTGCTGCTCACCGCCCACCCGCACGCCGAACGAGCCCTGGCCGACCTGCAGGCGGAGCTGGCGCGGGCCGAGCACCTCGCGATCCGGTTCGTCGAGCGGGCGGTCACCGTGATGCTGCGGCTGCGCGAGGGCGCCTTCGCCGAGGCGGAGGCGTTGGCGGTCGCGTGTGCCGAGCAGGGCCACCGCGCCGGCGACGTCGACGTCACGGGCTGGTACGGCGCGCACCTCATCGCGCTGCGCTGGTTCCAGGGCCGGTCGGCCGAGCTGATCCCGATGCTCACGCACCAGGTCCACTCGCCCACGTTCAGCGCCGTCGACAACTCGCACCTCGCGGCGCTCGCGGCCGTCTGCGCGCTGTCGGGGGACCGGCGGCAGGCGACCGGTGCGCTCGCGCGCCTCGTGGGGGACGACCTGGGCGCGCTGCCCCGGTCGAGCAGCTGGCTCGTCACGATGTACGGCGCGGTCGAGGCGGCGGCCGCCCTCGACGACGCCGGCACGGCGGCCTCGGCGTACCGGCTGCTCGCCCCGTTCGCGCACCTGCCGATGGTCGCGAGCCTCGGCGTGACCTGCTTCGGGTCGACCCGGCACGCGCTCGGCGTGGCCGCCCTGACGACCGGCGACCTCGACGTGGCCGTGCGCCACCTGCGGGCCGCCGTCCGGGACAACTGGGCGCTGGGTCACTTCCCGGCGGTCGCGTTGAGCCGGAGCCGGCTGGCCCAGGCGCTGGCGCGGCGGTCCGGTCCCGGCGACGCCGCCGAGGCGCGCCGCGAGCTGGGTACCGCCCGCCAGGAGGCATCCGACCTGGGAATGGCGCTGCCCGACGCGGTCCCGGCCGCCACGCACCCGGCGGCCGCGCAGCCGCCGGCGCGGGCGGTCACCTGCCGGCGGCACGGCGGCCGGTGGCGGATCGAGCTGGGCCGGCGGGCGGCCGTCGTGCCCGACAGCGTCGGCATGGCGTACCTCGCGGTGCTCATCGCCAACCCGGGAGCGGAGATCCCGGCCGTCGAGCTCGCGGTCGGTCGCGCGGCCCTCGACCGCGTCGCCGGAGGGGTGACCGCGGAGCAGGCCGCCGCCTCGGCCCAGCCGGTCCTCGACGAGGTGGCCCGGCGCGCCTACCAGCGCCGGCTGGCGCACCTACAGGCGGAGATCGACGCGCTGGAGCAGGCCAACGACCTGCTGCGGGCCGAGCGCCTGCGCGACGAGCGTGCCTGGCTGCTCGACGAGCTGGCCGCGTCCACCGGCCTGCGGGGGCGCACCCGTGAGTTCGCCGGCGGTACGGAGCGGGCACGGGTGTCGGTCGGCAAGGCGATCCGCCGCGCGCTCGACCGCGTCGGCCGGTGCGACCCGGTGATCGCCGAGGAGCTGCGCTCCCACGTCACGACGGGCGTCCGCTGCAGCTACCGCCCGGCTTGACACCATCACCCTGCGCCGCTCGCCTGCGCCGCTCGCCTGCGCCGCCCGCCCGCGGCCGTTCGTGGCCGCCCGCCGCTCGGCCCCCCCTACCGCTCCCCGACGCCGCCCGCCCGCTGCTCCCTCCGCCGCGATCTTGGACAGCTGTGCATCGATTTCGATGTAGAGGTTTCCAAGATCGCCGGCGGAGGGTTGGGGGGCGGACAGGCGGCGTCGGGGAGCGGCAGGGGCTGGCAGGCGGCGGGGCAGGCGGCGGGGCAGGCGGCGGACCGGTCGGCGGTGGGGCGGCGGTGGGACGGCGGGGCGGCGGGGTGGGCGCACGGCGCCCCGCCGACGTGTGCGGTCAGCGCCCCGGTGGTGCTGACGCCGCCCCTCTCCGTCGATCTTGCAGTTGTGGCCGCCCTCAAAACATGACATTTCCGCAAATAAGAGCGGCCACAAGTGCAAGATCGGCGCGGGCCTCGACAACGGCGCCACCGCGAGCGGTAGGAGAGGTGCTGGTTGGCGGTGGGGCAGGGCTGGGGTGGGCGTCGGGTTCTGGACAACGGGCTCCGTGGAACGGGATGGAACGCCGTGGTCGGTGCACCGCACCTGAACCACGGAGGACCTCGTGACAACCGTCGACGCGCTGACGCCTACCCGGCGACTCAGCGCCTTCGCCATTCCGCTCATCTGCGTCGCCCAACTCATGGCGACGCTCGACGTGACGATCGTGAACCTCGCCCTGCCGGCGATCCAGCGCGACCTGGACCTGTCGAACGCCGGGCTGGCCTGGATGATCGACGCCTACACGCTCGCCTACGCGGGCCTGCTGCTCGTCGGCGGTCGCACCGGCGACCTCATCGGGCGGCGGAAGACGCTCCTGGCCGGCATCGGCCTGTTCACGCTGTCCTCGCTGGTCGGTGGGCTGGCCGGTGACCCCGCGCTCGTGCTCGCCGCCCGCGTCGGCCAGGGCGTCGGGGCGGCGCTGGCCACACCGACCACGCTGTCGATGATCACCACGCTCTATCCGCTGGGCCGCCAGCGCACCCGGGCGATGGTCGCCTACGGTGCGATGGCCGGGCTCGGCATCACCCTCGGCCTCGTGCTGGGCGGGCTGCTGACCCAGGCCGCGTCGTGGCGCTGGGTGTTCCTGGTCAACGTGCCGATCGGGGTGGTCCTGCTGGCCGCCGCGCCGCGGGTGCTGCCGGAGTCGACCGGGGTGCGGCGCCGCGTCGACGTGCCCGGAGCGCTCGTCGGCACCGCCGGGCTCACGGCGCTGGTCTACGGGGTCATCCGCGCCGGCACCGACGGCTGGGGCGAGCCGTGGTCGGTGGTCGCGCTGGTCGCCGCCGTCGCGTTGCTCGCGGCGTTCGTCGTGATCGAACTGCGGGTGGACGAGCCGATGCTGCCGCTCGGGCTCCTGCGGCACCGGGTGCGGCTCGGCGCGTACGTCGTCGCCGGGCTGCTGTTCGCCTGCCTGTACCCGTCGTTCTTCCTGCTCAGCCGCGCGTTGCAGGACGTCCTCGGCCAGCGGCCGGTCGAGGCCGGGCTGCGGTTCCTGCCGCTCGGCGTCGGGGTGCTGCTGTTCGCGGTGCTCACCCGCCGTCTGGTGCAGAAGGTGGGACCGCGGACGCTCGTGCTCGGCGGAACCGCCGCCACCGCCGTCGCCGCGCTGGCCCTGGTGCTCCTCGACCGGGACACCTCCTACGTCGCGCTGCTGCTGCCCTGCCTCGTCGGGCTGGGCGCCGGCGTCGGCGTCACGTTCGTCGCGAACGCGGCCGCGGCGATGACCGACGTGGCCGAACCCGACGCCGGCATCGCCTCCGGGTTGCTGAGCACGTTCCAGGCCGTCGGCGGCACGCTCGGCGTCGCGGCGCTGGCCGCCGTCGCCGCCCGGGTCACCGAGGACCGCGCGCCGACGGCCGCGTCGATGAACGAGGCGCTGCTGGCCGGCTTCCACCCGGCGTTCGCGATCGCGGGCGGGCTCGCCGTTCTCGCCGTGCTGACCGCCCTGCTCACCTCCCCCCGACAGTGAAAGAGAGCGACCGATGATTCCCAGTGAGGACCCCTTCTACGCGCCCGTCGCCGACCCCGGCCCGCCCGGCGGGCTGCTGCGCGCCCGCCGCGTCACGCTGGCGCTGGAGACCGCGGTCGACGCGCACCAGGTCGTCTACGCCTCGACCGGCGCCCGCGGCCAGGCGATCGCGGTGTCCGGAACCGTGCTCGTGCCGGCCACGGCGCGGCCCGGACCCGGCCCGCGGCCGATCGTCAGCTACGGCGTCGGCGTGCACGGGCTCAGCCGCGACGCCGCACCCGGTCACCTGATGCTGCACGGCCGGGAGGCCGAGGTGGCGCTGCTCGACCCGCTGCTGGCCCGGGGCTGGGCGGTCGCGGTCACCGACGGCGACGGCCACGGCATGCCCGGCCCGCACACATACGGCGCCGGCCTCCCCGGCGGTCACGCGATGCTCGACATCGTGCGGGCGGCCCGCGGCCTGACCGCGGACCTCGACCGCGACGCGCCCGTTCTGCTGTGGGGCTACTCCGAGGGCGGCCGCAACGCGTGCTGGGCCGCGGAACTGCAGCCCGGCTACGCGCCCGACCTCGACGTGCGCGGCGTCGCCGCCGGCGGCGTGCCGGCCGACCTGCGGGCCGTCGCCGAGGCGATCGACGGCGGACCGTTCTCCGGCCTCGGGCTGGCCGTGGTCGTCGGGCTGGCGCACGCCCACCGCGACCCGGCCCTCGACGCGGTGCTCACCGCCGACGGCCGCCGGGCCGCCGACCTGGCCGCCCAGCGCGACGTGGTGGGCCTGATCGTCGAGCACCCCGAGCCGCTGCGCCACCACACCGGCCGCGACAACGCCTGGGAGGACCCGGCCTGGAGCGTCCTGCTGGAACGCGAACGCAACGGCCAGCGCCGCCCCGGGGTGGCGGTGTACCTGTACCACGTGCCCGACGACGAGATCGTGCCGTACGCCGTCGGTCGCCGGCTGCACGGCGCCTACCTGGCCCTCGGCGCCGACGTCACCTGGACCGACGTGCCCACCACCGACCACCTGACGGGCGCGTTCGCCGGCAGCGGCGACGCGGTGCGCTGGCTGGCCGATCAGCTCATCGCGACGAGCCGGTCGAAGAAGGCGCTCTTACGGACCTCGTAGTCGGCGCCGGCGGCCCGCTTCATGGCGTTGTACTCCGCGAGCAGGTCGGCCCGGGTCGACAGGAGCCGCCAGCAGACCCGGAACCGCACGTCGTGCTCGGAGCCGACCGGCGTCACCGCGACGCCGGTCGGCAGCGCGGCACCGGGCACCTCGAACGTGGCGAGCGTGCCGGTCCAGATGTCGGGGAGCACGACCCGGTAGACCCGGCGCGCCGCGGCGACGGTCGTCGCGAAGTGCGCCGGGTCGACCCGCAGGTGCAGGTCGACGTCGCCCTTCGTGAGCGCGCCGGGCACCGAGCTGCCGCCGGTGAGCGCGAGCTCGTGGGGCGGCAGCAGCGGGGCGAGGCGCGCCCGTTCGTCGGCGAGGATCGCGGCCGCCCGTTCGAGCAGCTCGTCGGCCGGTCGCAGCAGCATGTACGCAAGTCTGCGGTTCGCGCTGTATCGCTGCGGCGCTCGTGATCGAAACAGTTACATGCGGTGATGAAGGTCACACGGTCGGGGGTTGTGGCTGGTCCGTGGGCCGCGGGAGCGGGTTGACGTGGGCTTATGTTGGTATTGCGCTTGAATGAGGGCGAATTTCGCGCATCGTGTCCTTGATCGATGCCGGATTTGCCGCAAGAATCCCGCGGATGTTCTCCGTTCAGAAGGCCAGCTGATGGATACCGAACGGCTGCGGGCCAGTTGGGCGACGGTCGCGGCGTACGGGACGCAGGTCCCGCAGTTCTTCTACGCCCGGCTGTTCCTCGCCCACCCGGAGCTGCGGGACATGTTCCCGGTCTCCATGGCGACCCAGTCCGACCGGCTGGTCGCGGCGCTCGGCCGCATCGTCTCGGAGGTGGACGACCTCACCGACGTGACGCCCGTCATCCAGCAGCTCGGCCGCGACCACCGCCGCTTCCAGGTGCGCGCGGAGCACTACCCGTTCGTCGGCGAGGCGCTGCTCGCGACCCTCCAGCAGTTCCTCGGCGCCGACTGGACCCCCGAGCTGGCCGCCGACTGGACCGCCGCGTACACCGTCGTGGCCACCGTGATGGGCGACGCCGCGAAGGCCGCCGAGGGCGTCAGCCCGCCGTGGTGGCAGGCCGAGGTCGTCGCGCACGAACGGCGCGGCTACGACATCGCGCTGCTGCGGCTGCGTCCGGAGCCCGCGTACACCTACCGGGCCGGCCAGTCGATGGCGGTGGAGACGTCGATCCGTCCCCGGCTCTGGCGCACCTACTCGATCGCCAACGCCCCGCGCGCCGACGGCACCCTCGACCTGCACATCAAGGCGGTGCCGGGCGGACAGGTCAGCAACGCGCTGGTCAACAGCGTCGGCACCGGCGACACGCTGCGGCTCGGCGCACCGGTCGGCGCCCGCCTGACGCTCGACCGCGACAGCGGACGGCACCTGCTCCTCCTGGCCGGCGGCACGGGGCTCGCGCCGCTCAAGGCGATCCTGGAGCAGCTGGCCGCGGCCGAGCAGCCGCGCCGCGTCACGCTGTTCACCGGCGCCCGTACCGCGGCCGACCTGTACGACGCGCCCGCGCTCGGCCGCATGGAGCAGCAGCTGCCCTGGCTGACCGTCGTGCCGGTGCTCTCGCACGACCCGTACCACCCCGGCGAGCGGGGCATGGTCACGGAGGCGGCGCTGCGCCACCACAACTGGCTCGACCACGACGTCTACGCCTGCGGTCCCGACTCGATGGTCAGTGACGCCGTGGCCCGGCTCACCGCCGCGGGTATTCCGGCCGACCGGATCCGCACCGAGGACTTCGAGGCGGAGCCCTACCGCGCGACCACAACCAGGACCAGGGAGGTCTCGGCCCTATGACGACACCGAACCACTGGCGGCCGATGTCTCCCGACGAGGTCCGCCGCATGCCGTTGCGCGAGACCGGCCTCGGCCGGCGCGGCTACCGTCCCGAGGACGTCGACCACATGCGCTCGCAGGTGGCCGAGGAGCTCGAGCGGTGGGGGCGGGCCTACGCCGACGCGCAGAACGAGATCCAGCGCCTGCGCGACTACTACCGCTCCCGGGGCATCGACACCGAGCACGGCCGCCCGGCGCAGGCCGACGCCGTTCCGGCCGAGGCCGTCGCCGTGATGGCCCGGGCGCAGGCCTACGCCGACCAGCTGATCGCCGAGGCGCAGGCGCAGGCCCGGCACGTGCAGGCCGACGCCCGCACCCAGGGCGAGAGCATCGTCTCCCAGGCCCGCCGCGACGCCGACCGGGCCGGGCAGGCCTACCGCCAGCGGGCGGGCGAGTCGTACAGCCCCGACCGCGAGGAGACCGAACGGCTCACCGCGTGGGCGCGCAGCATCCTCGCGACCATGCAGGCGGTGCAGCACCAGCTGGGCGCGACGGCGGAGGCGTTCTCGCTGGAGCTGAACAAGCTGGGTCCCGCGCAGACCGCCGGGCACAACGGCGGGGTGTCCGCCCGGGTACCGGCGCCGCCGCGCGAGTCACCGTTCGGCTGACCCGGCGATGAGCGCCCTGCTGGCTACGGCCGAGGTCGGCGCTCGTCCGGGTCGCTGCCGACCACGACCACCGCGGCGTCCCTCGTGCGCCACCCGTCACCGGGCGCGTACGAACATCATCAGCGGAGAATGATGTTCATACGTGCCCGGTGAGCGGATCCACCGCACCGGGCGGCTGTCAGGTCGGGCGGCGCCGCGGCGCGCGCGGACGTCCTCGACCGGGCCACCGGTACGGGTCAGCAGGTCGAGCAGGTCGTCGCCGGCCCGCCCCAGCGCCGCGCGCAGGCGGCCCAGGGCCAGGTCGACGCGCACGGTCACCCCGGGCCCGGAACGCCGCTCCTGCAACAGGTGCCGGGCCGCGGTCAGCAGCTTCCGCGGTCCGGGCAGCGCCGCCCAGCGGTCGACCGCGGCGGTCACACCGGTTCGGTGATCGTGGTGAAGAGGTCCGGACCCGTGTCCTCGGCGGGGCGGCGCGGCGTCAGCACGCGGGAAGCGTAGTCGCCGACGGGCACCTGCTCCAGCGTCCGTCCGGCCCACAGCATCAGCGACAGGTCGACGCCCGCGACCGGTGCCGGTGCCCGGGTGATGACCCACACCGCGGCCGCCGGCACCTGCGCCACGGCGACCAGCGGCGCCGGACCGGCGAGCAGGAAGTCGAGGTCGAAGTCGGTGAGCATGCGCATCATGGTGGCCCGGTTGGCCGGGTCGACGCCCTCGAACGCCTCGTCGAGCCACAACGGCCGCGGCGAATCAGGAGACTCCGAGTACAGCGCGACGAGCGTCGCCAGCAACGGCTGCAGCAGTGTCACCACCTTGCCGCCGCCGGAGTCGACGCCGTGGACCTTCTTCGTCAGGTCGCGCCACCGGGTCTCGTCGTCGCCGTCGCCGACCTTGTACTGGGCGACGACGTCGAACCAGGTGCGGTAGTCCAGCAGTTCGGCCAGCCGGTCGGTCCAGTCCTCGGTGCCGACGAGGCCGGCGTCCTGCGCCTCGCGCAGCCGCGCGCCGAGGAACAGCTGGATCTGCTGCTGGGCGCTGTCGGACTCGATCGACCCCTCCTGCAGCGCCTTGAGGATGCGGAATCCGGGCCCCTGCCCCTCGGCCGGTACGCGGCGCAGCCGCAGCGTCGTCCTGTTCGCGCCGGTCGGGTGCCGCCGCAGCACGTCGTTGACCACGTCGAGGAGCCGGATGACCTTCTTCATCCGGTCGGCGAGGTGGTCGATGAACGTCGAGGACAGCAGTTCGGTGTACATCCGGTGCAGCTTCTCGTCGTGGGTGCGCGACAGCTCCTCGACCAGCGCCTGCAGGTGCCGCACCGCGTCGGCCGGGTCGTGCTGGGTCCCCGACGCGTCGACGATCAGCGTCACCGACGGCAACGGGTGCTGCTCGTCGGCCTCGGTCGTGATCACCGACCGGCCGCCGGACGTCTCCAGCACCGACCGCAGGTCGACCAGCGTCCCGCCGAGCATGCGCGACAGCGCCGCCTCGGCCCGCTTCGCCTTCTCGTCGAGCCCGTCCGGCCATGCCGGCGGCTTCAACCCGTCGGCCGCGGACCGCGCGAACGCGAGCGCCGCGTCGAGGTCGCGGCCGTCGGGTCCGGCCAGGCCCCGCGAGGCGGCCAGTCCCGCGTCGACCGGAACCCACCACGACGCCGCGGCGGCACCGCGCCGGGCGATGGCCGCCGCGAGGTCGTCGCGGCACCGCTCCCACACCGACGTCGCCTGCCCGACGAGCCCCGACCGCGCGAGCCCTTCCCGCTTCGACGCCGAGATCGACGGCCCGAACTCCTCCACCTGCCGGTTCAACCGCTCCGCGTCGGCGAACAACTTCTGCGTGTCGGTATCCACCGACCGCTCCGCCAGCGTGGCGTTGTCCTCGGCGGCGGTGGCGGCCCGCGTCTCCCGGTCGGCCGCGCGCCCGGCGTCCCGGACCCGCCCCTCCTCGACGGACACCCGCCGCGCCGCGGCCGCGACCGCCGACGCGGCCGCGCGATGCCCGTGGAGCGCGAGCCGCAACCCGCCCGACGCGGCCGCGGCCTCGTCGAGCGCCGCGCCGAGCCCGTCGAGGTGGTCGTCACCGACCGGCAGCCGGTGCTCGGCGGCGTACCGCGTGACCTCCCCGGTCGCCGCGTCCGACCGCCGCCGCGCCTCCTGTTCCTGCCGCCGCGCCCGCGTGTACGCGCCGTCCGCCCGGTCGGCCTCCGCGGTCGCCGCGGCGTGGGCGGCACCGGCCGCGACCACGTCGGCGTCCGTCGGCGCCCGGTCGGCCGCGGCCCGCAGGTCGGCGATCCGCACGGTGACCGTCTGGGCCTCCGCGCCCAGCCGCGCCGACCCGGCCCGCAGCTGCGCGGCCTGCGCGCGCAGGTCGGCGATCCGCCGGCGCCGGGCCGCCGCCCGCGCGGCCGTGCCGATCAGCTCCGCACCGTGCGGTGCCGCACCGGCCCGCCCGGCCGCCGTGGGTGTGCGCCAGCGCCCGTCGGCGGCCAGTGCCGTCGGCGGGTCCGGGGCGTCGCCCCACCCGATGCCGCCGAGGATCCGGGTCACGGCCGTCGCCAGCTCACCCGCGTCGGCTGCCGGTTGGAGGACGCGCGTGAGGGTGGCCGCCGTGGCAGGTCCCGCGCCGGCGGCCGCCGTCGCGGTCGAGGCGGTCGTCGGCGCGGCGCCGGCCGCCACGGCGATCGGCGCCGCGCCCGGTACGACCACGGCCTCGTCGCCGTCGCGGTGGGCCAGCCAGCCGCCGTCGGGGGAGACCCACGCGTCGAGCAGGCCCGCCGCTGCCAGCGCGGCCTCGACCCGGTCGAGCACCTCCGGGTCGAGCCCGTGCACCGGGTCGACGAGCCTCCACAGCGGAGCACCGGCGGCACCCGGGAAGGGTGGCCGTTCCCGGCGACCCCAGCGCACCGGCGCATCGGGTACCGGGTCGTCGGCCCGCTCCAGCAGGTCGGCGTCCTCGTCGGCGGCGGCAGCGGCGGTCGCGGCGGTCTTCGCCTCGGCGCGGAGCTCGGCCGCGCGTACCGTGAGCGGCGCGACGGCCGGTTCCAGCCATTCCCGGTTCAGCAGGCCCGACAGCACCTGCCGCGGCCGGGGCGCGCCGGCCTGTGCCGTGACCGCGGCGATCCACGCGTCGCGGGTCGGCACCGGGGGAGCGGCGTCGGCACCGACGGCCACCGCCCAGCGTTCGAGGTCGTCCGACAGGGTCTGCAGGGCCCGGCCGAGGTCGGCCTCGGTGGTCCGCGCCGCCGCGGTGCGCTCGTCGAGCTGCTCCCGGGCCCGCTGGGCCAGGTCGTCCAGCGTCTGCCAGGCGGCGACGGCGGTGGCCGCCGCCCGGATCGACCGCCGCAGCGTGTTGACCTGGCCGCGGCGGGCCGTGATCGCCGCGTCGAACCGGTCGACGTCGCCGGCCGCGGCCCAGGTGGCGACCTGGTCTCCCTGCTCCTGGTGGCCCAGCGCGGCCGCCGTCGCGGTGGTCACGGTGCGGGCGGCGGCGGCGTCCAGGTCCCGGTCGGCCGCGTCGAGGTCGCCCGCGGCGCGTTCACGGTCGGCCGCGGCCGTGTCGAGGTCCTCCCGGGTTCGGGTCAGGTGGACGGCGGCCCGGTCGGCGCGCTCGCGTGCCGCGGTGGCCTCGGCGCGCAGGCGGCGCGCGTCGTTGGCGCGCTCGACCGCGCTCGTGTACGCCGCAGACCGGAGCAGCTGCATCAGCTCGTTGCGGGTCCGGTCGAGCGCCTGCTCCAGGTCGCGGGTGGTGCGGGTCTCCTCGTCGAGGCGTTCCCGGGCCGAGTCCAGGGCCGCGGCCGACGCGTCGAGGTCGGCCCGGGCACCGTCGACGGCGGCGTCGGCGGCGAGCAGCGTGTCGGCGCGCAGCCGCAGCACGGCGTCGGCCCAGGGCCGCCACGCCCGGGTCAGGTAGACGGTGATCGCCTTGCGGGCCTCCTCGGCCGAGTCGCGGTCGCGGGCCAGCTGTTCGAGCTGCTGCCAGCCCTCGGCCAGCTCGGCGACCTCGTTCTTCGCCACCGGCGGCAGCGCCGAGCGGATCTGCGAGGTGAACCAGTCGGGGTCGAGCTTCTGGCCCAGGTGCGGGGTCCGCAGCACCTTCAGCATCTCGATGACCGTGGCGTACCGGTCGGTGTCGTCGAAGCCGAACAGGTCGGTGGCGAGGCGGTCGGAGTACGGGCGTCCCTTGGCGTAGACGGTCACGCCGGCGACGCCTTCGAGGTCGCGCGGCTCGGTCACCGCCTGGCCGGCGGCGAGGTCCAGGCCCGCGCGGACCCGGGCCGCGCCCTGGCAGACCACCCACGACCGGGTCATCTGCGACACGCCGCGCTTGGTCTGCGCGTAGAGCAGCGTCGTGAAGAACTCGGGTCCCAGCGGCCCGACCCGGCCGTACTCGACCCACGCCCAGCCCCGGTTGGTCGACGCCGTCGCGTCGCGGCGGTCGCGGTCGTCGGCCACCGGCTCGACGTAGTACCGGTACTCCTTGTCGGAGTGGCCGAACGTGTCGACGTACTTGCGGTCGAGGCTGCCGGCGAGCATCAGCAGCGTCGTGAGCGCCATCAGCGTCGACTTGCCCGACTGGTTCTGCCCGACGAACTGGGCCCGCCCGTCGGCGAACCAGTACTCGGCGACGTCGAACTCCCAGAGCCCCACGACGCCGGCCCGGAGCACCTGCCAGCGGTCGCGGGCCGGCTCGGGCAGCCCGGCGGTGCTCACCGCGTCGCGCCAGGCGGCGAGCTGCTCGTCGGTGGCGGTCGGGCCGGGCGTCTTCATCGGGTGGGCTCCACAGGTTCTACGAGCGTGACGTCGGGGTCGCGGTAGCGGCCGGCCACCGGCGACAGCGTCCAGGAGCGGTCGTCGCCGATCCGCAGCAGGCCGAGCTCGGTGAGGATCGTCTCCGCGTCGGCGCGGACCGTGCCCGGCACCGTGCGCTGCTCCTTGGACATGTACTCCCCGCGCCATCCGGTGAGGTCGTCGACGACGTCGTCGACCTGCGCGTCGGTGAGCACCACCGAGCCGGTCGGCGTGCGGGTGCCGTGCCGGCCGGCGAGGTCGGCCATCAGCAGCGCCACCCAGTCGGCGGCGCGGGCGCGCGGCCAGTCGGCCACGGTCGGCAGGCGGTCGGGGTCGTCGGGCAGCACGAGGACGAGCCCTTCGGTGCGGGCTTCGACGGTGCCGCCGGTCAGCTGCGCCAGGTCGGCGCTGCGCAGCCCGCGGGCCTGCCGCAGCGCGTCGGCGTCGGCGTCGGTCAGCTCGGCGTACTCGACGGCCGGCGTCTCCAGCAGGGCGCGCAGCTGCCGCTGGGTGCGGGTGGCGGCCAGCTGCTCGGCGTCGGCCTCCGGCGGGTGCAGCGCGGCGGCGAGCACGTCGGGGCTGGTCATGAGCAGCAGCGCGTCGCGGTCGACCTCGTAGCCGGCGCCGGGGCCGGCACCGTCCTCGGTCCAGTCGTTGAGCATCTTCTCGTCGGTCGTCCGCCGGCGCAGCACGCCCCATCCGGCCAGCAGGGCGGCGGCGTCGCGCAGCAGGCGGCGCTGCGGCTTCTGCTCGGGGTCGTACCCGGTGACCGTGACCCCGCGCGCCGAGGTGAGGTCGCGGACCATGTCGGACAGCCGCTGCAGCGTCACGGTCCCCGAGACGTCCTCACAGCAGGCGGCCAGGCAGCAGACCAGCGACAGCAACCGGCGACCGGGCGCGTCCGCCGGCCGCGGTGGCGCGGTGACCGCACCGGCGACGGGCACCCGGATCAGCCGCACGGCGCGGCCGACCCGCTGGATCCGGTACCCGGCCCGGCGCGCGTGTTCGGCGATCTGCCGCTGGTGCCGCAGGACGTGCCGGTGCAGCACCCGGTTGATGTACGGCGTGACGAGCGGCTCGGCGAGCAGCCCGAGGAACGCCTGCTGCGCCTCGCGCGCCGAGGCCGAGGTGCTCACGCGCGACTCCCCGCGGTGCTCCCCGCGGGCGTTACATGCAGCACGACATCGGGGTGCACCAGCCGGCCGTCCGGGGTGCGCACGACCGCGGCCGGTGCCCCGTCCGCGGGTGGGTCGCTGCGGACCAGCCAGCGCGCGTCCCCCGTGGTGGCCGACCGCCGGCCGGCGCGGTCGGGCCGCGCGGCCGCGACCGCACCGAGCAGCACGAGCAGCATCTGCAGCTCGTCGGAGGTGAGGTCCTGCCACCGCGACAGCGGCTGCCCCGACCGCGCGAGCACGGCCGCCTCGGTCACCGCGGCCCGCGCCGCCACCTCGGCCGCCCGGTGCCGCGCGGCCCGCTTCGCGCCGGCCCGGTCGGGGATCCGCGCGGCGGAGCCGGTGGTCGCCTTCGGGCCCTGCTTGCGCAGGCGGGCCTCGACGGGCACGGGGTCGGCGTCCCAGAACGACACCGCACCGGCGTTGCCCGCCGGCGGGTTGCCGGCGCCCGGCAGGTGCCGGGCCGCGAACAGCCCGGTGGACGCGCACCAGAGGCGCCACGCCGCGTCGTCGTCGGGTGCCGACTCCAGCCGGCTGGCCAGGTCGACCAGCTCCGCCCGTCGCGACACGTGACCACCGACGGCCGCGATCGTCCGCTGGCCGCGCAGCAACGGACCGATCGTGTCGCGCATCTGCCGGCGCAGCCGGCGGGCCTGGCAGTCGGGGCCGTCGAACCAGCGCCGCAGCGTCGACAGCGTGTTCACGTGGGTCTCGACGAGGCTGTCGATCGCCGCGTCGTCGGCGTTCGCGCCGAGCGTGTGCACGGCGATGCGCCGCCACACGGGTGCCGGCAGGCCGGCGAGCCGCGCCGCGAGCGCCGTGATCGCCTCGGAGTGGGTGTCGATGCCCGCACCCCACATGTCGACGTAGCGCCGCAGCGTGTCCTGGACGGTCGTGATCTTCTCCTGGGTCGGCGCGCCGGCGAGGGCACCGGCCAGCCGCGCCTGCCAGCCGGCGGCGGCCTTCACCATCGACTGGTGCGTCGTCGCGATCACCGACCAGGCGGCCGCCGCCCCGGCCGGGTCGGTCTCGGCGCTGTCGCGCAGCAGCGTGAGGTTCGCGGTGAGGATGCCGGGGGCGAGCGTCGCGGCGGCCGCGGCGGCGGTGTCGTCGCCGAGGGACGTGATCGCCCGGTGCAACTCGGCGACGGTCTCGGTGAGCTGGTACCGGTCGCGGTCGAGCACGAACTCCGCGTCCCGCACGGCCTTGTCCTGGAACCGGTAGACCACGCCCCACCGTTCGAGGCTTCCCATCCGCTCCTTGAGCCGGAACGCGGGGTCGTCGAGCAGCCCCTGGTCGACGCCGAGGGTCTTCAGGCGCCGGCGCAGCAGGTCGGGCAGGTCGGTGGCCGCGACCCCGGTGAGCGTGTGCTCCTGCTCCCCGAGCAGCACGTCGACGATCAGCCGGTACTGGGCGGAGAAGCGGCTGGTGAGGTAGCTCGCCTGGAGCAGCCCACCGGGCAGGCCGGCCAGTTGCCAGGCGTCCGGGCCGTCGGTCGGCCGCTCCTCGTCGTCGTCGGGCTCCATGCCGTCTTTTTGCACCCTTTCTCCGCTGAAGCCCGATGCTCGGGCCCCGGGCAGACCCCCGAGCATAGGTGCGCCGCCCTCGGACCGGTCCGAGGGCGGCCGGTCGCTGCGTCCTTGCTCACCGGTGTGAGTGACGGTCCGCCAGAATGGGCGGCGATGGATGGCTCGACGGTGACGGTGATCTGCGGCGCCTCGGGCGTCGGCAAGTCGTGCGTCGCGCGGCCGCTCGCGGTCCGCCTCGGCGTTCCCCTGATCGAGACCGACGACCTGGTGACCGCGCTCACCGCGTTGACCACGCCGCAGACCCACCCGCACCTGCACACCTGGCCCGCCGGCGGGACCCCGGAGCAGATCGTCGCCCACGCGGTTGCCGTCGCGGCCGCGCTCGCACCCGGGTTCCGGGCGGTGATCGCCGATCATCTCGAGTTCCGCGCGCCCGCGGTCATCGAGGGCGACCACCTCACCCTCGACCTCGTCGACGGCCTCGCCGGCGCCCGCGCGGTCGTCATCAGCGAGCCCGACGAGGACCGCATCGTCGGGAATCTCCTCGACCGCGAGCCCGCCGCCGGCCCCCAACGGGAGCGGGCCCGGGTGAGCGCGCTCCACGACGCGTGGCTGACCGCCGCCGCCCGCCGGTACGGGGTACCGGTCGTCGCGTCGCGGCCGTTCGACGATGTCCTGGCCCGGGTCGAACGGGCGCTCCTCGGGCGTCCCTGACTCAGCCGTACAGCGCCGACACCCACAGGTGGGTCAGCGTGTCGACCAGCACCGCGCGGTCGTCGAACGGCGGGACGCCGCACGCGGCCAGGTAGTACAGCCGCTCGCCGGTCCAGGTCAGCGACGCCGCCAGGGCCGGGAGGTCGACGCGGGCCGTCACCGCGGGGTCGGCCTCGATGCGGGCGACCGCCGCGTCGGTGAAGGTCTGCATCTGTGCCAGCCACAGCTCCCGCAGCTGCGGGTCGGACGCCCAGCTCTCCACGATCGCCCGCAGCACCGGGGCGTTGTCGAGCCACAGGCCGGCACCGGCGTCGACACCGAGGCGGAGCGCCTCGCGCGGGTCGGCACGCGTCTCCACCCACGGCCGGGCGGCCTCGTGGCCGGCGCCGACCGCGCGGCGCACCAGTTCGGCCAGCGCCGCCTGCTTGCCCGGGAAGTAGAAGTAGAAGCTCGCCCGCGACACGCCGGCCGCCGCGATGATCTCGGCCACGCTGAGGCTGTCGAAGGTGCGCTCGCGGAGCAGGTCGCGGAGTGCTTCGAGGATGCGTTCGCGCAGCTCGGCGGCGGGTTGGTGGAGGGCGTCGCGGCGGGCGGTCACCGGCGCAGCCTACCGTATGGGCAGTCTGGACGCCGTGACCAGACACGTTGTATGGTCGGGGCATGACACAGATCGCCGTCCATCTCGTGGTGGACGATCCCGAGGTCGCCGACGTCGACGCGGTCTGGGACCGCGCGACCGCCGCCGGGGCGACCGCGTTCGAGCCCCCGCACGACGCGTTCCGGGGCGACCGCACCGCGCAGTTCCTCGACCCGTCCGGCCACCGGTGGGCCGTGAACCGGCACCTGCGCGACGTCTCCGCCGAGGAGCTGGCCGCCCACGTCGCGGACTCGTTCGCATGAGCATGCGGTACACGACGTTCGGCCGGACCGGGCTGCGGGTCTCCGAGCTGGTGCTCGGCGCGATGACGTTCGGCGAGCAGGGCGGCGTCGGCGCCCCGCTCGAGGAGTGCCGCCGCATCCTCGACGCCTACGCCGAGGCCGGCGGCAACGTCGTCGACACCGCGATCAACTACCGGGGCGGCGCCAGCGAGGAGATCCTCGGCGAGCTGCTGGCCGGTCGCCGCGACCGCTTCGTCGTCGCGTCCAAATACTCGGTGACCCGCGACGCGGCCGATCCGAACGGCGGCGGCAACCACCGCAAGAACCTGCGCCTGTCCCTGGAGACGAGCCTGTGCCGGCTGCGCACGGACCATCTCGACATCTACTGGGTGCACATCTGGGACCCGCACACCCCGGTCGAGGAGACGATGCGGGCCCTCGACGACGCGGTCACCGCCGGCAAGGTCCTCTACGTCGGCGTCTCCGACACGCCGGCCTGGGTCGTCTCCCGGGGCAACACGCTGGCCGAGTGGCGCGGCTGGACCCCGTTCGCCGGTCTCCAGGTCCCGTACAGCCTGGTCAACCGCGACGCCGAACGGGAGCTGCTGCCGATGGCAGAGTCCTACGGTCTCGCGGTGACCGCGTGGAGCCCGCTCGGCGGCGGCGTGCTGTCCGGCAAGTACACGCGAGGCGGGACCGGGCGGCTGGGCCCCACCGCGATCGGCGCCGACGACCTGCGGGTGGCCCGGGTCGTCGACGAGGTCGCCGCCGAGCTCGGTGCCACGCCGGCCCAGGTGGCTCTCGCGTGGACCCGGCGGCGCGCCGGCGTCCTGCCGATGATCGGTGCCCGCACCGTCGACCAGCTCCGCGACAACCTCGGCTGCACGACGGTGACGCTCCCGCCCGAGCTGGCCGACCGGCTGGCGGCGTCGACCGGCTTCACCGCCGGCTTCCCGTCTGACTTCATCGCGCAGACCCGCCCGTGGGTCCTCGGCGCGGCGGCGGTCAGCTGACGGACCCGTGCACCACCACGTGCTCGGGCCGGCCGGTGGCGAACACGACGTCGCCGTGGAAGGTGGCGTGTCCGGACCGCCCGCTCTCGGTGAACGAGATCCGGTCGAGCCGGCTGCCGTCGAACCGCGTGGTGCCGTGGAACTGGGCGCCGTCGAAGTCGACGTAGCCGGCCTGGCAGCCGCTGAAGTCCAGGTCGACGAGGGTGGCGCCGCACAGCCACAGGTTCATGTCGGGCCAGAACCGGTCGCCGGGGCGTAGCCGCGCGGCGATGGTCCGCTGTACGTCCCGCCGGACGCGCAGCAGGTCCTCCTGCGCCGGGGTGCGGGCGGTGGCGCGCAGGTCGAACGGCACCGGGACCCGCAGGAACGCGCACATCGTGACCAGGATCCGCTGGCGCAGCTCGGGCCGGTCGTCGCCGAGCCGGTCGAGGACCGCCAGCCCGTCGGGGAGCGGCTGCCGGGCGTACGGGAGCACGGACGCGTCGGGCACCACGTCACCGGACAGGTCGGTGGTCCAGCCGAGCGGCCACACGGTCTCGCCGTCGTCGGTGTCGCCGCCCCAGCGGGCGCCGGCGAGGTCGACCGCGGGCTGGTCGAGGTGGGTCCGGCCGGCGAACCAGGCGCCGGCGAAGGTCGCGGTCGCGCCGAACCGGGCGTAGTAGAACCAGGCGGGACCGTCGAAGCGCGCGTCGCGGAACGAGACGTCGCCGGCGAACCGGGCGCCGTCGCCGCCCTCCTCCCAGTCCTGGTAGTCCTCGATGAGCACCGCGACCGGCCACTCCGGGTCGTCCTCGTTGAGCTCGTCCCAGGGCGCCGGGACGATCTCCTCGACGGTGTCCCAGTCCTCGTCGTCGTCCCACCAGGTGTGGGCGCCGCGGCCGAACCACGCCGCGCCGGCGAACGCGGCGCCGCTGAAGTCGGCCCGGCCGCGGAACCGGGTGCGGCCGAACTCGGCGTCGCCGTCGAACCGGGCGCGGGTGAAGGTCGCGTCGCCGTGGAAGACGGCGCGGTGGAACGCGGTGTCGTCGTCGAAGGTGGCGCCGTCGAACGCCGTGGTGCCGTGGAACCGGGCGTCGGCGAACGTGGACCCGTCGAGCCGGCAGCCGCTGAGGTCGGCGTCGACCAGCGTCGCCCCGGAGAGGTCCAGGCCGATCTCCTCCCACGGGTCGTCGCCGCGCAGCCGGTCGGCGAGCAGGCGCAGCGCCGCCCGGCGCTCGTCGGAGCCCGGATCGTCGGAGCCCGGATCGTCGGACTGGAACCACGCGCAGACGGCGTCGACGATCTCCTGCCGCGCGTCGGGATCGTCGACGCCGAGGGCGAGGAGGGCCTCCACCGCCGGAAGGCGTGCACCGGCGGCGGCGGTCATCAGGCGGTCCGCCGCCGCCTCGATCTCCCTCGAAGTCACGTCGAGAGCCTAGTAGCGCCTCGTCAGGTTCCCGGGACGCCGCCCACGCCGCCCCCTCCGCGCCGACTCGGCCTCGGCCGTGGCCGTGGCCGCGGCACCGCCACGGCGGCGAGCGGGGTCGACGGATCCGCAACCCGACAAAGCACTCCTTCCGGATTGCTTCCGCTCCGTGCTCGGGCTGTCATCATCAGTAGATGGGGACCGATCTGGTGTTGAGTGACTTCGAGCCGACGGTGCGGTTCAAGGACACCCTCGCCGTGTCGCCCGACGGCCGGTTCTTCGCGTACGTCGACGACGCGTTGGGCCAGTTCAACCTCGCGGTGCGGCCGATGTCCGGTGGCGGCCCCCGGTACCTGACGTCCTACTCCGGTTCGACGGCGCGGGCGGTCTCGTGGCATCCCGACGGCCGGTCGCTGCTGCACATCGCCGACACCGGCGGCAACGAGGCGTACCAGCTGTACCTGGTCGATGTGGAGACCGGCGTCCGGACGGCGCTCACCGACGCGCCCGGGTCGGCGTTCCACCCGGCGATCGGTGACCCGTTCTCGCCCGACGGCAAGCTGCTCGCCTACGCCGGCAACGACCGGAACCCGGCCGACCAGGACGTTCTCGTCCGCGACCTGGTGTCGGGCGAGGTCCGCCGGGTCTTCGACCGCGGTGGGCGGGTCTACGCGGGTCACTGGTCGCCCGACGGCACCCGGCTGACCGTCACCGAGTGGCGCGGCGCCACGACCGACCGCGTGGTCCACGTCGTGCACGTCGACGACGGCCGGATCGAGCGGCTGACGCCGGAGGACACCGCGGCCACGTTCCAGATCGGGCCGTGGCTGCCGGGCGGCGACGGGGTGCTGGTCCTGACCGACCTCGGCCGCGACCTGGCCGGTCTCGCGGTGCTCGACGTCGCCACCCGCGAGCTGACGTGGATCGACCAACCTGTGTGGGACGTCGAGGAGGTGGCGCTGTCGCGCGACGGGAGCACGCTGGCCTGGCTGGTCAACGTCGACGGCGCGTCCCAGCTGAAGGTGCGTGACCTGGCGACCGGCCGCGACCGGCCGGTGCCGGCGCTGCCGCCGGGCCACGCCGCGCAGCTGCGCCTGACGGCCGACGGCCGGCGGGTCGTCGTCCGGATGTCGACGCCGACGGTGCCGTGGAACGTCCTGTCGGTCGACCTGGACTCCGGTGAACAGGCCTGGCTCACCGACGCCCGCCCGGCCGTCGACGCGTCGGTGTTCGTCGAGCCGGTGCTGGTGCGGTACCCGGCCCGCGACGGCACCACGGTCCCCGCGTACCTGTACCGACCGCCGTCACCCGGCGACGAGGTGCCCGTCGTCGTCGCGATCCACGGCGGACCGCCCACCCAGGAGCGGCCCACGTACTCCAACGACGGGCTGTTCCAGTACCTCGCCAGCCGGGGTGTGGCCGTGCTCGCCCCGAACATCCGCGGTTCCAGCGGGTACGGGCTGGCCTACCAGCGCGCGGTCCACCGCGACTGGGGCGGCATCGACCTCTCCGACCTCGACGACGCCGCCCGGTACCTCAAGGACCAGCCGTGGGTGGGCCGCCTCGGGCTGCTCGGCCGCTCGTACGGCGGCTTCGCGGTGCTCAGCTGCGTGTCGCGGCTGCCGGAGCACGACTGGGCCGCCGCGGTGGCCTGGTGCGCGCCGAGCAACCTGGTGACGTTCACGCGGTCCCAACCGCCGACCTGGCGCACCCAGGTCGCGATCATGGTCGGCGACCCGGACACCGACACGGAGTTCCTGACCGGGCGGTCGCCGTTCACCCACGCCGACCGGATCCGGGCCCCGCTGTTCCTGATCCAGGGCGCCAACGACCCGCGGGTTCCGCGGCCGGAGAGCGACCAGATCGTCGCCCGGCTGCGGGGCCGCGGGATCGGCGTCCGCTACGACATCTACCCCGACGAGGGGCACGTGTTCGGGCGCAGCGAGAACCAGCACCGCGCCCACGCCGACGCGGCCGAGTTCCTGCTGAAGCACCTGAAGAAGTGCTGAGACACCTCACGAGACGAGGTGCCACACCGCGAGGGCGATCCGCGCCCGCATGATGCCGTCCGGCCCGGTGAGGTCCACGCCCAGCGCCCGGCCGAGCTGTTCGATCCGGCGGGCGACGCTGCTGTGGTGCAGGTGCAGCAGGTCGGCGGCGCGGCGCAGCGACCCGGCCGCGCAGTAGACGTCGAGGGTCCGCAGGTCGTCGCCGCCCAGCCGGGCGATCGCGGTCACGTCGGGGTTGTCGCGGGCAAGGTCCGGGGGGACGTACGCCAGCAGGGCCAGGGCACCCAGCGCGTCGAAGTGCACGACCGGCTCCCGGTCACCGGCGAACCGCAGCGCGGTGCGCGCCTCCCGCCACGACCGGTCGGGCGGGCCGGCGGTGCCGATGCCGGCGTGGACGTCGGCCGGGAACGCGGCCGGGTCGAGGGAGGTGGCGAGGATGACGCCGACGTCGGCGAGCGGCGCGGCCTTCACCACCCGGGCCGGGCAGACCAGGGTGGCGACCCGGTCGAGCGGGCGCGCGGACCGCACGGCGACGGCGCGCACCGGCACGTCGGCCGGGAACCCGAGCAGCCGCAGCGCCCGGGCCCGGGCCGCCTCGTCGCTGTCGGCGCTCACGACCAGCTCGACCAGGGCGGGGTCGGCCATCGTCGACCGGGCCGGGCCGTACCGCTCGACGACGGCGGCGACGGCGATCGCGAGCCGGTCGACGACCATCTCGTCGAGCGGGCGGGCCACGCCCGGCCGCTCCAGCCACACGGTGCCGATCTCCTCGTCGTCGAGGGTCACCGGTGCGCTGGTCGACGCGGGGGCCGCCGGTGCCGGGCGGCCGTCGGGTGACATGCGGATCTCGCGGCCGGTGCCGTGCAGGCGCACCCCGGCGACGCACTCGGCCAGGCCCGCCGACGCCCGGGTGAGCGCGGGCAGGTCGACCCGCCGGCGCATCAGCGTGTCGTAGAACATCACGACCCGGATCGCGCCCTCGGCCTGCGAGTCGAGCTGCGACAGCCGCTCGGCCAGTGCCTCCATGGCACCGAGGATAGGCGACGAACGTCGCGCGAACGCCCGGCGATGCGCGACGGATGTCGGCTGACCGCCGGGAACGGACCGGCCAGGATGGTCGGCATGGATCCCGAACTCGAAGCGTTCGCCGTGCTGTTCCCGCACACCGACCTGTCCGATCCGGTCGCCGCGCGGACCCAGTTCCGGGCGCTGGCCGGGTCGGTGCCGGCGCCCGACCTGTCCACCCTGAAGGTCGAGGACCGCACCGTGCCCGCCGACCCGGACGTGCCGGTGCGGATCTACCGCCCGCACGACGCGCGGGGCGCGGTCGTGTGGCTGCACGGCGGCGGGTTCGTCATGGGTGACCTCGACACCGAGCACCCGTGGGCGGCGCGGCTGGCCGACGGGTCGGGCGTCACGGTGGTCTCGGTCGGGTACCGGCTGGCACCCGAGAACCCGTTCCCGGCCGGCCTCGACGACGCGTACGCGGTGCTCACGTGGGTCGCGGAGAACGCCGCCGATCTGGGCGTCGACCCCGACCGGATCGCGGTCGGCGGGCACAGCGCCGGTGGCGGCATCGCGGCCGCGCTCGCGCTGCTGGCCCGCAACGAGCAGGGCCCGCCGATCCGGTTCCAGCTGTTGAGCCAGCCCGCCCTGGACGACCGCATGGAGACGTGGTCGGCGCGCACGTTCACCGACACGCCCTGGATGAACACCGCCAAGGTCGCGGCGTTGTGGCGGTACTACCTCGGGCCGACCGCCGACGGCGCGCCCGTGTCGCCGTACGCGGCGCCGGCGCGGGCCGTCGACCTGTCCGGCCTGCCGCCGGCCTACGTCACCACGGCGGAGCTGTGCACCAACCGCGACGAGGACATCCTGTACGCGCTGCGGCTGCTGCAGTCGGGCGTGCCGGTGGAGCTGCACCAGTGGGCGGGCACGTTCCACGGGTCGCAGGCGATCCTGTCGGCGGAGATCTCGCAGCGTCAGATCGCCGAGCTGTGCGCGGCGCTGCGCCGGGCGGTGGGCGACTGATGACGCTCAGGCCCTTCCTGCCGCGGTTCGCGGCCGTCGTCGTGCTCCAGGTGGTCGCGGGCGTCGCGGGCCTCGTTCCGTTGCTGGCGGTGGTCGAGCTGGGACGCGCGATGCTGGCGCCCGGCCCCCTCGACGGGACCCGCGTGCGCACGGCCGTGGCCGCCGGCGCCGTGGGCCTGCTCGTCCGGCTGGTGTGCGCGGGCGCGGCGTCCGGCACGGCACACGTGCTCGACGGGCGGGTGCAGCTCGCGTTCCGGCGGACGCTGGCGCGGCGGCTCGGGCGGGTGCCGCTCGGGTGGTACTCCCGGCGGCGCACCGGCGAGCTGGCGACGGTGGTCGGCGAGGATGTGAGCGCGGTGCACCCGTTCATCGCGCACACGCCGGGCGAGCTCGTGTCGGCGTTCGTCGTTCCGCTGGTGTCGCTGGGGTACCTGGTCACCGTCGACTGGCGGCTGACGCTGGTGACGCTCGCGCCGGTGCTGGTGGCCGTGGCGCTGGTCCCGTTGATGCTGACCCCGGCCCGGGCGCGGGAGCAGCGCGACGTCGACGCGGCCATGGGCGCCGTCGCGACCTCGGTCGTGGAGTTCGTCCAGGGCATCGCGGTGGTCAAGGCGTTCGGTGGCGCCGACCGGGCGCACCGCCGCTACCGCGTGGCCGTCGACGGGTTCGTCGGCACGTTCGTCCGGTGGGTCGGCGGGATCTCCGGGATCGCGGCGGGCATGCAGGTCGCCCTGTCGCCGCCGGTCGTGCTCCTGGTCGTGCTGACCGGCGGCGCTGTGCTGGTCACCGACGGAAGCCTGCCCCCGGCGGACCTGGTGCCGTTCATCCTGCTCGGGCTGGGCCTGACCGCGCCGGTGGCGGCGCTCGGCCACGGCTTCGACGACGTTCAGGCCGCCAGCCGCGCGGTGGGCAGGATTCGCGACGTGCTCGCGGTGCCGCCGCTGCCGCGCCCCGACCGGCCGACCGCGCCCGACGGGCACCGCGTGGAGCTGCGCGGCGTCCGGTTCTCCTACGACTCCGGCCGGGAGGTGCTGCGCGGCGTCGACCTGACCCTCGAACCCGGCACGGTCACCGCGCTGGTCGGGGCGTCGGGCAGCGGGAAGTCGACGCTGGTGCGGCTGCTGCCGCGGTTCTTCGACCCGACCGCCGGCCGGATCCTGCTCGGCGGCGTCGACCTGCGCGAGGTCGACGAGCGCGACCTGTACCGCACGATCTCGTTCGTGTTCCAGGACGTGCGGCTGCTGCGCGCGTCGGTCGCCGACAACATCGCGCTCGCCGTGCCGCACAGCGGCCGGGCCGACGTCGTGCGCGCCGCGACCGCGGCCGGCATCCACGACCGGATCCTCGCGCTGCAGCACGGCTACGACTCGGTCCTCGGTGACGGGGTCACGCTGTCGGGCGGCGAGGCGCAGCGGATCTCGGTCGCGCGGGCGCTGCTCGCCGACACCCCCGTGCTCGTGCTCGACGAGGCGACCGCGTTCGCCGACCCGGTCACCGAACGGGCGGTGCGGTCCGTGCTGTCGGGCGGCCGCACCGTGCTGGTGATCGCGCACCGCCTGGAGACGGTCGTCGGCGCCGACACGGTGGTGGTACTGGAGGACGGCGCGGTCGTCGAGCGCGGCCGGCCCGACGACCTGATCGCCCGCGACGGCCGGTTCGCCGCGCTGTGGCGGACCCACCTGCACGGAGCGGCACGGTGATCCGCCTGCTGCTGCGCGTGCTGGGGCCGGGCTTCGCCCGGCCGGTGCGGCGCGCCCTGGCGCTGATGACGGTCGCCGCGGTCGCCGAGGGGCTGTCGTACGCGCTGCTGGTGCCCGTGCTCCGGGCGCTGCTCGGTGGCACGCCGGGTGACGCGTGGCCGTGGCTGGCCGCGTTCGGGGCCGCGGTGTCGGTCTCGGCGGTCCTGCGCTACGGGGCCGACCTGCTCGGCTTCCGCGTCGGCACCACGCTGCTGCGCGGCGTCTACCACCGGCTCGGCGACCACCTGGCCCGGCTGCCGGTCGGCTGGTACACGGCCGGCCGGGTCGGCGAGGTGTCGGTGCTGGCCGGCCGCGGCGTGCTGCAGGCGATGGGCGTGATCGCGCACCTGCTGGGCCCGTTGGTCTCCGCGTCGGTGACCCCGCTGACGATCGTCGCGGTCATGGCCGCGTTCGACTGGCGGCTGGGTCTCGCGGCGGCCGTCGCGGTGCCGGTGGTCGCGGCGGTGCAGGTCCATTCGGGACGCGCGACGGCGGCGACCGACGCCGACCGCGCCGACCGCGACCGGGAGGCCACCGCCCGCGTGATCGAGTACGTGCAGGCCCAGCCGGTGCTGCGGGCCGGCGGCCGCACCGGGGAGCGGTTCGCGCTCCTCGACGGCGCGCTGCGCGACGTCGAGCGGGCGTCCCGCCGTTCGACGCTGTCGGCGCTGCCCGGCGTCGTCGGGCTGACGCTGACCGTCCAGGCGGGATTCACGGCGCTGCTCGCCCTGGGCGCCTACCTGGCCCTCGACGGCCGGGTCGGCGCGGCCGAGGTGCTGGCGGTGCTGGTGCTGGCCGCCCGGTGCGCCGACCCGCTGCTGTCGCTGACCGACCTCGCCGGCCGCCTGCGCGGCGCCCGCACCGAGCTGACCCGCCTCGACGCGGTGCTGCGCACCGCGCCGCTGCCGGAGCCGGCCGACCCGGTGCGGCCGGTGGCCCACGACCTGGAGTTCGACGCGGTCTCCTTCGGCACCGTGGTCGACGGCCTCACGCTGCGGGTGCCGCAGGGCCAGCGGCTCGCGGTGGTGGGCCCGTCGGGTGCCGGCAAGTCCACGCTGCTGCGGCTGGTCGCGAGGTTCCACGACGTGTCCGCGGGCGCGGTGCGCGTCGGCGGGGTCGACGTCCGGGCGATGGCGTCGGCGGACCTGATGGACCGCGTCGCGATCGTCTTCCAGGACGTGTACCTGTTCGACGGCACGATCGCGGAGAACGTGCGCCTCGGGCGTCCCGGCGCCACCGACGCCGAGGTCCGCGCGGCGGCGTCCGCCGCCGGCCTCGACGAGGTGCTCGAGCGCCTCCCCGACGGCTGGGACACGGCCGTCGGCGAGGGCGGCACGCTGCTCTCGGGCGGCGAGCGCCAACGGGTGTCGATCGCGCGGGCCCTGCTGAAGGACGCGCCGATCGTGCTGCTCGACGAGGTGACGTCGGCCCTGGACCCGGTCAACGAGGCGGCCGTGCACGACGGCGTCGAGCGTCTGCTGGCCGGCCGCACCGTGGTGATGGTGGCGCACCGGGTCCGGTCCGCGACCCGCGCCGACCGGGTGGTCCTCCTCGACGGCGGCCGCATCGTGGCCGACGGTCACCACGACGATCTGCTCCGGGCCGACGGGCGGTACGCCGCCTTCTGGGACGGGGTCAGCGGGGCAGCGGCCAGATCCGGACGCCGTTGAGCCCCGTGCACCCGACGTAGCGGACCCCCCGGACGCAGGTGGCCGTGCCGGTCCACCGGGTGTCGCGCCCGATCACGCTGAACCGGCCGGTGGCCACGTCGAGCGCGGCGAGCATCAGGCCCCCGCCGGAGGTCTCCTGGCTGAGCAGGGTGCCGGTGCGGTCGGAGCCGGCGTAGGCCCAGCCCGGGTAGGTGTGCAGCCTCCGGCCGGTGCGCAGGTCGCGGACCTCGGTGGCGCCCGACCGGGGCCGGACGGCCGGCCACGACACGACCAGGCGGTCGCCGCGTACCAGGAAGCGGTCGCCGCGGCCCCGGTACCGGATCTCGCCGGCGGCCAGGTCGGCGACCATCATCTGCTCGGGCGTCGCCGTGCACAGGTAGCGGTCGCCGCAGAAGGTGGAGAACCGGGAGTTGTGGCGCCAGCGTTCCACGCCGGTCGCGAGGTCGTAGGCGACGGTCAGGTCGTCGAGCTCGCTCCGCTGCTGGAAGACGATCGCGAGCCCGCCCTTGACCTCGACGTTGAGCGGTGTGCCGGTGAGCGCGAGCCGGTGCTCGCGGATGGGGTCGCCGGTAGACGGGTCGCTGATCCGCAGCCGCCCGTCGGTGGCGAGCTCGACGACGGCGTCGGGACGGCCGTCGGACGCCTCGCGCGTGCGGACCACCGTTGCGGCGTCGACGACCCGGCTCCACCGGGTCTCGCCGGTGCGCCGGTCGACGGCCTCGATCGTCTGGGCCGGCGTGCCCACCGTGGCTCCGGCCGGCGCGACGCGGTCGGAGCCACGGTCGACCAGGACGGTCGTGTCGGCGCCGACGACGAGCACGTCGCGGCCGGTGCGGGTCCACAGCAGCCGGCCGGTGCGGGCGTCGCGCCCCTGTACGGCGTCGCGGGCGCCCTGTCCGTCGGGGTCGGAGTCGAACACCGACACCGTCACCAGGCCGGGGTCGCCGACGAGGTACGGCGACGGGAACCCGTTCGGGAAGTTGACCGTCCACAGTGGAGCGGACCGGCCGGGTCGGAAGGCCTGCAGGCGGCCGCTGCGGATGCGCTGGGTGGTGAGGAACGCGGTGTCGTCGGACGCGAAGCGCAGCGCCGTGTTCGGGTCGCGCTGCGACAGGACCGGGTCCCACCGCTTCGGCGCGGCGGCCGCGCCCAGCGTCAGGAGCGTCGCGGCGGTGACCACCGCGGGCAGCAGCCAGCGCGGAAGCCGTGGCGGCCAGCGCCGCGGGGGAGGTGGTTCGTCCTCCCACGGTTCGGCGAGGCCCAGCTCGATGACGGCGCCACCCACCCTGACAGCATGACCCACGACCGCGCTAGCGTCACCGTTCGTGAGCCAGAGTGGGAGCCAGGCCGCCGCGTTCTTCCGCGAGGTCGCCGAGCACCGTCAGGTGTGGTGGGTCGGCGACGACGGGGGCAGCCCGGCGCCGGAGACCGGTGGCGGCCAGCGGGCGTTCCCGTACTGGTCCTCGGAGGCGAGGGCGCGGCGGGCCGCCGACACGTGGGGCGGCGGCCTGCGCGCGGTCTCCATGCCGTTGGACGTGTGGCGCGAGCGGGCGCTGCCCGACCTCGCCGGTGACGGGTACCTCGTCGGCATCAACTGGACGGGAGACCGCCTGGTCGGCTGGGAGTTCACGGTGGCCGAGGTCCTCAACCGGCTCGACCACGCGCTGGGGGAGGGCCCCTACGCCGAGGGGTCGCGGTGACCGCCCCACTGGCCGCCGAGGTGGCCGACCGCTTCGGGCTCGGCCGGGCGGTGGCGCTGTCCGACGGTCCGGTCGCCAAGGGCAAACAGGGTGAGGTGTGGCGGCTGGTCACGGCCGACGGCCGCTGGGCGGTGAAGGTCCCCTTCCGGGAGACCGACGAGGGCGAGGTCGACGCGTCGACCCGGTTCCACGAGGCGGCCCACGCCGCGGGCGTGCCCGTGCCGCCGGTGCGCCGGACCACCGACGGGCGGATCTTCGCCCGGCTCGGTGACCGGCAGGTGCGGGTGTACGGGTGGGTCGACCTCGGCCGGCCCGACCCGCTGCTGGACCCGGAAGCGGTGGGTGCCGCGGTGGCCGCCATCCATCGGGTCGACTTTCCGGCCGACGGTCCGGTGCACCCCTGGTACACCGAGCCGCTGGGTGCCGACGGCTGGGACCGGCTGGTGGCGCGGCTGCGCGCGGAGGGCGCGCCGTTCGCCGGGCGGCTCGCGGAGCTGCGCGACGAACTGGTCGCGATGGAGTCGTGGCTGGAGCCGCCGGCGGACCTGCGGGCCTGTCACTGCGACCTGTGGGCCGACAACGTCCTGCCCACCGCCGACGGCGGGCTGTGCGTGATCGACTGGGAGAACAGCGGCCCGGCCGACCCGCACCAGGAGCTCGGGTGCGTGCTGTTCGAGTTCGGGCGCTCCGACCCCGGCCGCGCGCGGGCGCTGGTGTCGGCCTACACCGGCGCGGGTGGGCCGGCGGCCGTCGACCGGCCGGGTCGCTTCTCGATGCTCATCGCCCAGCTGGGACACATCACGGAGGCCGCCGCCACCGACTGGCTGCAGCCGAACGCCCGCAACCCTGACCGGGCCGGCTCGGAGGCGTGGATCCGCGAGACCCTCGACGACCCGCACACCCGCGCCCGGCTCACCGCGCTGCTGGAGGCGGTGCGCTGAGCCGCAGCTCCATGTAGAGCATCAGCGCGTCGAGGCCGGACAGGCCGGCCTCGGAGCCCTCGAACACGGGCCGCTCCCGGAAACCCAGCGACCGGTACAGCGCCTGCGCTTCGCGCATGAACACCGCTGTCTCCAGCCGCGCGACCCGGTAGCCGAGGGCGCGTCCGCGCGGGCCGAGCAGCTGCGGCACCGCGCCCGTCCGCACCCCGACACCGGCGGCTCATCGACCGTCCCGACCGACCTCCCATGCGCACGTGTCGTCGACGGCGACCCGGCCGGGCCGCTCCACCGTGGCGAAGACGCCCAGCGTCAGGTCGTGGTGCCGGGCGAGCGTCCTGAGGAGGTCGTTGCGCTCGCGCGCCGGTCCCTGGGCCATGTCGATCATCACGCACCGGGTGAGCGGACGGACGATCCGCAGCACCGCCTCCGCGCCGACGCGCAGCCGGCGCCCGGGCCAGTCGTCCTCCGGGAACCCGTCGCCGGGGACGTCGATCAGCAGGTTCGCCCGGAACCGGAGCGGTTCCACGTCTCCGCCGGTGAGGGCTTCGAGGGCGCGCACCGACGCCGTGGTGAGCAGGCTGACCGGTCCCTCGTCGTAGTGGCTGACCGCGGTCTCCGGCGCGAGGGTCACCGTGCGACCGAGCACCTCGCCGACCGCGCGGTGGCCGGCCGGGTCGTCGGCGGCGAAGCGCCTGCCGTCGGGGAGCTCGACTATCGGAGCCGGGTCCGCCGCGTACGCGCGGAACCCGAAGAGCCCCGGCATCCGCCGGAACCGCCGGGTGCTCTTGCCGCTGCCGAGTTTCCCGTCGGGGTCGCGGACCGCCCACCACCGGTCACCGGCGAGGCCGCGCGCACCGATCTCCGCGGACGGCACCACCTCGCCGCGCATCGACTTGACCGGGAACCGGCGGACTTCGACGATCTTCACGCTGTCGACGGTACCGTTGGCTGACATGTCTGCCCTTCCGAACCTCCAGCGCTGGCTCGACGGGGCCGCCACCCGTCACGACGTTCCCGGCGCCGCGATCGCGGTCGGCGTCGGTGACGTGCTCGTGGAGGCGGCGACCGGGGTGGTCAACCGTGGCACCGGCGTCGGTACCACCACGGACACGCTGTTCCAGATCGGCTCGGTCACCAAGGTGTGGACCGCGGCGCTGGTGATGCAGCTCGTCGACGAGGGGCTCGTCGACCTGGACGCGCCGGTGCGCCGGTACCTGCCGGAGTTCGGCGTGCTCGACGCCGCGGCGAGCGCGTCGGTCACCGTGCGCCAGCTGCTGTCGCACACCGGCGGGTTCGACGGCGACCTGTTCGAGGACACCGGCCGCGGCGACGACGCGGTCGACCGGCTGCTCGCGTTCATGCGCACCGGTGCCCGGCAGGTGCACCCGCCGGGCGAGCTGTTCTCGTACTGCAACGCGGGGTACAACGTCCTCGGCGCGCTCGTCTCGAGGCTGCGCGGCGGCACCTGGGAGTCGGTGCTGCGCGAGCGGCTCATCGGTCCGCTCGGTGCCACCCACATGGCGTTGTTCGCGGAGGAGGCGATCCTGTTCCGGGCCGCGGTCGGGCACCTGCCCGGCACGAACGGTGGTCCGCAGCGCGTCACGTCGCAGTGGCAGATCCCGCGCTCGAACGCGCCGGCCGGTGCCACGCCCTGCGCGGCACCGCGCGAGCTGGTGCGCTTCGGCCGCATGTTCCTCGCCGACGGCGTCGCCGCCGACGGCACCCGGGTCCTTCCCGCCGGTACGTTCGCGGCGATGTGCGAACCGCAGGTCACGCTGCCGTGGCTGGGCGAGCGCTACACGGCCCGGTGGGGACTCGGTTTCATGCTGTTCGAGTGGGACGGCGTGCCGGTCGTCGGCCACGACGGCGGGACGATCGGCCAGGGCACGTGCTGGCGCGTCGTGCCCGACCGCGACGTGGTGGTGGCGGTGACCGTCAACGGCGGCGCGGGTGGCGCGCTCATCGACGACGTGCTCGCCGCGGTGCTGGCCGAGTCCGCCGACCTCCGGCTGCCGCCGCGGGTGCGGCCGCCGGCCGAGCCGGTGCCCGTCGACCCGGCCGCCTACGTGGGCCGCTACTCCTCGCCGGCCGGCACGTACGAGATTGTCGCCGCCGACGGCGGCCTCGACGTCACCACGATTCCGAAGGGCATGTTCGTCGAGATCGGCGAGGAGCCGAAGACCGCCCGGTACGTCCCGCTCGGCGACGACCGCTTCGTCGGCGCCGAACCCGACGAGGGCGTGCACCCCCAGCTTGTCTTCATCGACGACGGCCGGTACCTGTACAACAGCCGCGCCATGCCGAGGGAAACGCCGGGCGAACCGGGGTGACGCGCATGGCGGAGACACGGACCCACCGGGACGTCGAGCACGCCCTCCGCGACGACGGCTGGACGCCGTGCGGCGCCGGCGACTGGGCGGTCGCCCTGCGTTCGCCCGACGGCGCCACCGTCGCGCGGATCAGCCCGTTCGACCCGACCGGGCCGTACTCGGCGGCGCTGTACCGGGAGGCGGCGCACACCCGTCAGGTTCCGGTGCTGTTCGAGCACCGGCGGCTCGCCGGGGGCGGCGACCTCCAGGTGCTGGAGTGGCTGCGGCCGGTGCCGGCGGACGAGGCCGCCGCGTTCCACCGGGCGATCGGGGAGCGGACCCCGGAGGTGGCCGACCTCGTCGGTGTCGTGCACCGGGTCCACGAGCGGGCGCGGCGCGACCTTCCATGGTGCGGACCGCTGGACACCAACCCGGCCAACGTGATGCGCGCCGCCGACGGGCGGCTGGTGGTCCTCGACCTGTTCTACGCCGACGGGCCGGCCCTGTACGCGGCGGCGGCCACCGACCCCGACCTGGTCGCCGCGCGGATCCCCCAGCCGGAACGGCGGTTCATGACCGAGATCCCGCTCACCCACTCGGGCCCGTGGGACGAGGCGGAGCGCGCGGCGATGCGCGCCGCCCTCGCCGCGGCGGACGCCCGCCGAACGGATAGCGTGGGGTCGTGAACGACGACGCCGGGTGTCCCGCGGACCGGCAGCATGCGTGAGAACACGGCGCTCGCCGCGGAGGCGGCCAACCTCTCCGCGGCCCTGGAGTCGGTGACCGAGGCCGGGTACGACCGGCCGACCCGGTGTCCACCGTGGACGGTCCGCGCGTTGCTGGCCCACGTGGGCATGGCCACCGACCGCGTCATCCTCATGCTGGCGGAGCCGGCGCCGCCCACCGCCGACACCGACGCGGCCGGCTACTACCGTCCCGACGTCCGGTTCTCGCCGGCGACGAACAGCGAACGCATCGACGGCGCCGTCTCCGCCGCGGCGCGGGCCGGATCGGGTGCGGCGCTCGCCGCCCGCTTCGGGCGGACCTGGCGCGACGCCCACGCCGCGGTGGCGCGGGAGGATCCGGACCGCGTGGTGCGCACCCGCCACGGAGACGCGATGCGGCTGGCCGACTTCATGGTGACGCGCGTCGTGGAACTGGTGGTGCACGGGCTCGACCTCGCCGACGCGCTCGACCGTCCACCGTGGACGGACGGCGGCGCGCTCGCCGTGGTGACCGGCCTGCTCGTCCCGACGGGGTCCTGGACCGGTGACCCGATGATCCTCGTGCGCGCCGCCACCGGCCGGGCCGACGACGACGGCACGGCGGCCGGCCGGTTGCGCGCCGCCGGCGTCACGTGGCTGGCGCTGGGCTGAGAACCATGGGCACCGCGAAGTGCCTTCTGTCCGGCGCCCCGTATCGGTTCTAGCGTCGGAGACGTGCGAATCCACACCTACACCGCCGCCGAGGCGGGTCTGCTCGTCAACAGCTACCTCGTCGAGGCCGACGAGGGCGTCGTGCTGGTCGACGCCAACCTGCTGCAGTCCGACGTGAACGCGCTCGCCGCCCGCCTGGCGGCCCTGCGCAAGCCGCTGCTCGGCGTGTTCGTCACGCACGCGCACCCCGACCACTTCAACGGGCTGCCGACGCTGGCCGGCGACGACGTTCCCGTCTACGCCTCGGCCGACGTCGCCGACACGATCGCCGCGATCGCCGACGCCAAACGCGAGCAGTGGCAACCGGTGTACGGCGCCGAGTGGCCCGACCGGCACCGCGTCCCCGACCACCGTCTCGCCGACGGCGACGCCGTCGACCTGGGCGGCCTGCGCTTCACGCTGCGCGTCGTGGGCGCCGCCGAGAGCCACGCCGACTCCTACCTGACGCTCGGCGACGTGGCGTTCATCGGCGACCTCGCCTTCCACGGCACGCACCCGTACACCGCCGACGGCCATACGGGGGAGTGGCTGGAGGCGCTCGACACGCTCACCGCCGCGCTGGCCGGCTTCCGGCTGCTCCCCGGCCACGGCGGGCCGGGCGACGTCGGAATGCTGGCCGACCAGCGCCGCTACCTGATGATGTACCGCGAGACCGTCCGGCGGCTCGCGGCCGGCGCGCCGTCGCTGTCCGACGCGCAGCGCGCCGAACTGACGGCGGTGATGACCGCGTTCCTGCCCGACGCGCCGCTGTCGTGGATGGTCGCCCTGGGCGCCGACGCGGTCGCGGCGGAACTAGCGGCGGAACCAGCGGCGGAACCAGCGGCGGAACTGGTTGCGGTGAACGAATTGCGGAGCTGACCTCGCCGGCACCGGCGCACCCCGGCGTCGATAGGGTGGTGCCGTGGAGAGCAGACCGTTCGGTTCGACCGGTATCGACGTGAGCGCCATCGGGCTGGGCGCCTGGCAGCTGGGCCGGTCGGCGAACTGGCCCGACGGGCCCGACGAGGCCGAGGCGGTGCGCATCGTGCACGCCGCTCTCGACGCGGGAGTGGCGTTCATCGACACCGCGCCCGGGTACGCCGACGGCGCCAGCGAGGTGAACATCGGCCGCGCGCTGTCCACAACGGACCGCAGGCCGGTGATCTGCACCAAGTTCGGCTACACCCCGGAGGGGGAGACCAACTGGTCGGCCGACGCGATCGAGGCGTCCGTCGAGCGCAGCGCCCGCCGGATGAACGTCGACCACGTCGACGTCGTCGTGCTGCACAACCCGCCGCCGGAGATCCTCGACGGTTCGCGCGGCGACCATTACGAGGTGCTGCAGCGGCTGGTCGACAAGGGTACCATCCGCGCCTACGGCTCGTCCGTCGACCGGGGCGCCGACATCGACACGGTGCTGGAGACCAGCGCGTCGACGGCGCTGGAGGTCCGGTTGTCGGCGCTGTACCAGGAGCCGTGGGCGGCGATGGGCCGGGCGCGCGACAAGGGTGTCGGCACCATCATCAAGGTGCCGTTGGAGTCCGGGTGGCTGTCGGGGCGTTACACCGCCGACAGCCAGTTCACCGACGTCCGCGCGCGGTGGTCGCGCGAGGACATCGCGGTGCGGGCCGCGCTCGTCGAGGAGTTCCGGGCGCTGCTGCCCGCCGGGGTCGGTCCGGTCGAGGGCGCGTTGCGGTTCCTGCTGGCCTACGACGCGGTGAGCACGGTGATCCCGGGCACCAAGTCGGTCGCGCAGCTGGAGTCGAGCCTGCGCGCCGTCGCGGAACCGTTGCCCGCGGACAGTGTCGCCGCGGTCCGGTCGTGGTACGACACCCGCCTCGCCGCGAAACCGCTCGACTGGTGAGCGCCCTCGCCCGCCGGGTCTACGAGGCCTGCCACCTCACCGGCACGTTCCGGTTGCGGTCGGGCCAGGTGAGCCACGAGTACTTCGACAAGTACCTGTTCGAGGCGCAGCCGGCCCTGCTGCGCGACGTCGCGGAGGCGATGGTCGCGCTGCTGCCCGACGAATGCGACGTGCTCGCCGGCATGGAGCTGGGCGGCATCCCGATCGCCACGGTCATGTCGCAGCTGACCGGCCTGCCGACGGTCTTCGTCCGCAAGCAGGCCAAGGAGTACGGCACCGCGAAGCTCGCCGAGGGCGGCGCCGTCGCGGGCCGCCGGGTCGTCGTGGTCGAAGACGTGGTGACCACCGGAGGCGCGCTCCTGGCCTCGTGCCGCGACCTGCGCGCGGCCGGCGCCGTCGTCGACCTGGTCGTCTGCGCCATCGACCGCGAACAGGGCGGGGCAGCGAACCTGGCCGCCGAGTCCCTGGTGCTGCGGCCGGCGCTCACCAGGGCCGGGCTGGAGGCGGCGGTCCGGGCGTGAGCGCCGTCATCGTGGCGCTCGACTTCGACAACGCCGCCGACGCGGTGGCGGTGGTAGACCGGCTGGGTGACGCGGCGCCGTCGTACAAGGTCGGCCTGGAGCTGTTGACGTCCGCCGGTCCGGCCGTCGTGAACACGTTGGTGGGCAAGGGGAAGGAGGTCTTCCTCGACCTCAAGTTGTTCGAGATCCCCGCGTCCGTCGCGGCAGCGGTCCGCGCCGCCGGCCGGCTGGGTGTGTCCATGGTCACCGTGCACGCCACGGGCGGACCGGCGGTCCTCGACGCCGCGGTCGGCGCGGCCGCCGACGTCCCGGGGCTGCGGGTGCTCGCGTTGACGGTCGTGACCAGCCTCGGTGACGCCGACCTCGCGGCGGTCGGTGTCGACGCCACGGTGGGGGAGCAGACGCTGCGGCTGGCCCGGCTGGCGCACCGCGCCGGCTGCCACGGTGTGGTCGCCGCCGCGCGTTCCGCCCCGTCGCTGCGGGCCGTCCTCGGGCCGGATCCGCTCGTCGTCACGCCGGGGGTGGCGACACCCGCCGAGGCGGTGGCCGCGGTGGGTGCCGGGGCGAGCCACGTCGTCATCGGTCGCGCCGTGGCGAAGGCAGGGGACCCGCTGGCCGCGCTCACGGCCGTCAGGAATGCGCTCGCGGTCCGGTGACCGGGTCTGCGATCATGCGCCGATGACCGTCGACCTGATCCGGGTGGAAGAGCTCACCGACACGGCGCCCTACGCCTACGCCGCCGTGGCCGACGACGTGCGGCGCCTCGTGTTCACCGCCGGCGCCTGCCCTCTCGACGCCAACGGCGACACCGTCGCGGTCGGCGACGTGGCCGGCCAGGCCGAGCAGGTGATGGTCAACCTGCGGGTCGCGCTGGCGTCGGCCGGCGTCGGGCTCGCCGACGTCGTCAAGTCGACGGTGTACGTCGCCACGCGCGACCGCGACGACCTGGTCACCGCGTGGGACGTCGTACGCCGCCACTTCGGCGACCACGACGCGCCCAGCACGCTGCTCGGCGTCACCGTTCTCGGCTACCGCGACCAGCTCGTCGAGGTGGAGGCCGTCGCCGCCGTCCGGTGACTCACCGGCGACCGGCACCCTTGCGCCGCCGGTAGACGCTGCGCGCGGTGACACCGATCGAGCCGAGGATCAGCACCAGGCCGATCATCCCGAGGCCCGGCGAGTCGTCCTCCTGCGCGTAGGCCATGGCCGCGACGCCGATGGCGATCACGACCACGGCGATGGCGATGGTCTTCATGAGGTCTCCGATCCAGGGTCGGACGCGGTGGCGCCAGACGGTGTCCGCGGCCACGCCGCGGACCAGCCGCGACAGGACGCTCAGCGCGGTGCGCCGGTCGCTGGTGCCGCACGCCCGTTCGTGGGCGATGTGGTCGTGCAGGTCGGCGCGGATCTCGTCGATCCGCCGTTCGGCGACCGGTGCGGGCAGCCGCCGCGTGTACCACCGGACCCACCGGGTGGTGAGGTCGGCGGCCCGCTCCGGCGTCATGCGGCCCGGCCTCATGCCGCCCCCGGCGCGAAGCGCGGAACCCGGCCGGCGGCCAGGTCGGCACGGGCCCGGTCGGCGACCTGGACACCCCTGCCGGTGAGCTCGTACAGGCGGCGCCGGGGCCGCCCCTCGGCGGCCGGCCCGTCCTCCCAGGTGGAGGCGAGCAGGCCCAGTTCCTCGAGCCGGCCGAGGGCCTTGTAGAGCGTGCCGTGCGCGGTCAGCGACCGCGACCCGCGCTGCTCCCGCATGGCCTGCGCGAGCCCGAACCCGTGGAACGTCGACCGGCCGGCGCGGTGCACGGCGAGGGCGGTGGTCAGGATCTCCACCTCGATCGGCAGTAGCGTTCCGGGCTTGCGGGGAGGCATGCACGCCATGTTAGGAAGATATCTTCCCAACAGCAAGCCGCTGGTGTTCGATGGTTGCCATGGACGTCATGGCACTGGGATGGCTCGGCACCCGCACCCCCCACGCCCGCGCGCTGGCCAACTTCTACGCGAACGTGCTCGGACTGCGCGCGACGCACACCGAGCCCGGCTTCTGGGTGTTCACGCTGCCCGACGGCAACAACGTCGAAGTCTTCGACCCCGCGTACCCGGGCAAGGCCCACTTCGACACCGGCCCGGTGGCCGGGTTCACGGTGCGCGACCTGCCCGCCGCGGTGGCCGGGCTCCGGGCGGCGGGCGTCGAGCTGGTGGGTGGGCCCGGCCCGACCTGGCAGCACTTCCGCGGACCCGATGGCAACGTCTACGAGCTGGTGGCGGCGCTCGCCGCGCCGGGAGGGTCGCCGCCGGCGTAAATGGCGGTGTGCGGCCGTGGCCGGTGTTCTACGGTGGTCGGACGTTCGGGCAGCTGTCGATGCACCCGAAGTCGAGTCGCCCTCGTGGTGGCCCGGCTCGGGCGGCCTCGCTCCGGCCGGTGTTCCCCGGGGGCCGGAGGGAGACACGCATGCTCACCCTGTCCCAGCGTGAGGAGTTCGAGCGCCACGGCGTGGTGCGCCTACCGGGTGCGGTGCCCGGCGAGTCCGTCGCCGCGATGCACGACGGCTTCTGGAAGTTCCTGTCCGCCGAGCGCGGGATCGACCCGCACCGCCCGGAGACCTGGCCGCCCGGCACACCCCGGCGGCTGCAGGCGCTGCGCCGGTCGGGCACGTTCGCCGCCATGGCCTCCGACGACGTCCGGGCCGCCCTCGACGACCTGTTCGGCGCGGGTGGCTGGCAGCCGCCGGACCGGTGGGGGCTGCCGCTCCTCACGTTCCCCGACCCCGACACGCGGTGGAGCGCGCCCACCGCCGGGTGGCACCTCGACTCCTTCGGACCCGACCACGACCTGCCCGGCGTCACGGTGTTCGTGTTCCTCGCGCCCGTGGCGGAGCACGGGGGTGGAACGGCCGTGCTCACCGGGTCCCATCGGCTGGTGAACGGACACATCGCCGCCACCGGGACCTGGCGCCCGGCGGACGTGCGCACCGCCCTCGCCGACGCGCATCCCTGGCTGCGCGACCTGTGGGCGGGCCGCCCCGTCGCCGCCGACGCCGGCCCCGGCGTGGCGCTGCGCGAGTTGACCGGCGACGCGGGCGACGCGGTGCTCATGCACCCGCGGACCCTGCACGCCGCCGCCCCGAACACCGCCACGCGGCCACGGATGATGCTGGTGGAGATCATTCGCCGGGCGTGACGACCGGTGAACCGGCGTATGGTGAGGTCGGGGGTGGGCCCGATGTCCCCAGACGATCTCACGGTCTCCGGTGGCGTGCGCGCCGTCGGCGGCCCTACCTTGTCGATGACCGCCGTGTCGATGACCGTGGTCGACGCGGTCACGACGGGGCGGCCGCCCGCCAGCGTCGTGACCCTGCGCGTGCGCAACGACGGTCCCGTCGCGGCACGGATGCGGCTGTTCGCCGTCGACGACTGGTCGTCGGCCGGGCCGGTACCGACCGAGCCGGAACACCTGCACCTGTCGCCGGGGCGCGAGCGCGAGATCCTCTTGAGCACCGGTCGGCCCTGGACGCGTCCGTTCAGCCGTCACCGCGTGGGCGCGGTCACCGTCTACGCCGACCTCGACGGCGAGGTGCTGGCGGGGCCGCGGTACGGGGTGCGTCCGGTCCTGGGCCGGTTCACCGTGTTGGCCGCCGCCGCGGTGCTGCTCGCCGGCCTGGGCGCCGCGATCCTGCGGCCGGCCGACGGCACGGGCGTCCACTACCGGCTGGCGGTGCCGACGGCGCCGGCCGAGGAGACCGGGCCGCCGCCGGCCGAGCCCACCGGCCGCCCCACCGACGTCGTGTACGACGCGCCGCGGGCGGCCACGCGCACCCCGGTGCTCGTCGACCGGGAGGGCGCCGCGACCCCGCTGCCCCCGGGCGGACCGGTGAGCGCCGCGGTCAAGGTGCCGTCGGGGTGGGTGGTCAAGCGGGGCAACGTCCTGTACCTGCGGGGCGGCGACGTCTTCGACCTGGGCCCGGGGGAGTTCTGGGTCGACGGCACGGGTACGCAGGTGCTCGTCGACTCCCGACCGCCGGGTACCGCGGGCGGCGTCGCCGTGCGGTCGCTTCCCGACGCGACGCGGGCGTCGGCCGCCGACCTGCCGGCGCACGTGCGCATCGTCAACTGGGACGCGGTCACCGCCCTCGTCAGCGTGCGCGACGACGGCGGCCACTGGCGGTACGACCGCTGGATGCCCGGCCGGCCGTACCTGCAGACGCCGAGCCCGTTCGAGGGGACCTACCTCGGCGCCGCGAACGGCGAGGTGGTCATCCACCAGCGCGACGGAACGCTCGACTGCATCCTGCGGGTGCCCGACCTCTTCCGGCCGGTCGGCCCGGCGCTGCGGTGCGGCTTCGGGGTGGTCGTCGACGACGTGGCCCTGCGCGGGCGCTGGGCGGCCGTGTCGCCGGGTGGCCGGTACACCGCGGTGCCTGGTCCGTTCGGGGCGGTGTACGTCGCGCCGCTACCGGCGATGCTCAGCGGGCGGGCCGGGTTCGAGCCGGTCACCGGCCTGCCGGGTCCGGTGGTCGACCTCATCTGGCGCGACGGCGTCACGGCCGCCATGCTCGCGGGCAACGACTTCCGGCACGTCTGGACGTGCGCGGGCGCCGGCCTGGTGTGCCGGCCGACCCCGCTCGACGTCCCGGCGGGCCTCACCCCCGTGCAGCTCGCGCCGCGGATCCCCGCGTGACGGTCCCGCGGTGTCCGGCGACAACGGAGGCCGGCGGTACGCCATCTCCTGACGCTAGAGTCCGTCCATGCGTCGATGGGCCTGGGACCACGCCGAGGCGCCGAGGTGGCTGCTCACCGGCGACCTGGGCGCCGGCCGCTTCTTCGAGGGCGACGTAAGCCTCGGGCTGTGCCTCGACATCGAGGGGCTGTTCGTCGACCTGCCGCCGCGGGCACGGGAACGCTTCACGCTCGTCGGCTGTGTGCCGGAGGGTCCGCTCGCCGTGGACGGGTGGCTCGGGGACCTCGTGGTCGGTGACCCGTCGGTGTTCGCGGGAGAGGTCCTCGCCGACGTCACGGTGCTCGGCCGGCGGCCCAGCGCGACCGTGCCCGGCACCGTCGACCTCGACCTCGACGGGTTCTTGGTCGTCGACGACCGCACCGACGCGGTGGCCCGGCCCTCCGGTATCCCGCGGTTCGCGCTCCTCGCGCCCGATGACACGCCCTACGGCACCTGCCACGACGTCACCGGGGTGTTCCGCGAACAGGCACCGGCACCGGTGCCGACGGTGCGGCTGCTCGGCTGCCGGCCGGAACCCCATCTGCGCAAGGCGATCGACGGGGTGAGCCCGCACCGGCGGTATCTGCGCGCGGAGGTCCATCTCGTCGCCGGCGACGGGTCGGCGAACCGGGTGATCGACGCAGAGGTCGCCGGCACGGTCGTTGCGGCCGGGCCGTCGGGTGCCGGCGCCGGACTGCTCGACGTGACCGTCCACAGTGTACCGAGGGAGCCGCTGCCGGCCGGGCTGGCGGGGATCCTGGACAGGTGGCGGGCCGGTCGGCCCACCGAGCCGAACCTGTGGGCCGGGTACGACCGGAACCTTCGTCACCACTGGGCCGGGGTGGCGCTGGGGCACTGGACGGGCGGCACCGACCGTCCACCCGGCACGACCTACGACCTCGACGGCCGGTACGTCACCGACGTGGAGGGGTTCTACTGCGCGCTCGGCGAGGCGGTCGACGGTCCCGGCGGCTACTTCGGCTGGAACCTCGACGCCCTCGACGACTGCCTGGGCGGGGACCCGTTCACGCTCGTGTGGCACGACTCCGCGGTCGCCCGCGCCCACCTGGTCGACGGCTACGACCGGCGCCGGCTGGGACCGGCGGTCACCCTCGACGCCCTGCTGGGCCTGTTCGCCGAACACGGTGTCACGGTGTCGCTCCGGTGATCAGCGGCTGACGGCCGTCTCAGTGCCGATCCGGGACAGCTTCTCCGGGTTGCGGACCGCGTACAACCCGGAGATGCGACCGTCGTCGATGCGAACCGCGAGCACGGTGTCGATCGCGCCGCCCATCCGCAGGATCAGCGCCGGCCAGCCGTTGACCTGCGCCGGCTCGATCGTCGCCAGCCCGGCGACCTTGCCGAACCCGGCCAGCAGCAGCCGCGACACCTTGTCGGCGCCGACGATCGGCCGCTGCACGGCCTGCACCACCCCGCCGCCGTCTCCGAGCAGGACGACGTCGGGCGCCAGAATGTCGAGCAGGTGCCGCAGGTCGCCGGTCTCCGTCGCCCGCTGGAACGCCTCCAGCGCCGCCCGCGCCTGTGCCGGCGAGACGCTTCCACGCGGCCGGCGCGCGGCGACGTGCGCGCGGGCCCGGTGGGCGATCTGGCGCACGGTCGCCGCGCTCCGGGCGACCGTGGCCGCGATCTCCTCGTACGGCAGGTCGAAGACCTCCCGCAGGACGAACACCGCCCGCTCGGTCGGGCCGAGCGTCTCCAGCACCAGCAGCATCGCCATCGACACGCTGTCGGCCAGTTCGACGTCCTCGGCCACGTCGGGCGAGGTCAGCAGCGGCTCGGGCAGCCACGGCCCGATGTAGGACTCCCTGCGGCGGCGCAGCGTCCGGAGCCGGGTCAGCGCCAGGCGGGTGGTGATCCGCACCAGGTAGGCCCGCTGGTCGCGCACCTCGTCGAGATCGACGCCGACCCACCGCAACCACGTCTCCTGCAGCACGTCCTCGGCGTCGGCGGCCGAGCCGAGCATCTCGTAGGCGACGGTGAACAGCAGGTTGCGATGGGTGACGAACGCGTCGGTCGCGGCCTTGGTCATGCCAGTACGATGCCGCCCGCGGCCGGAATGTGACACACCTAGCGGAAGGCCTCGACGTTGCGCTCCGCCCAGCCGGTGAAGGGAAGCGCCGGCCGCCCGAGGATCTCCGCCACGTGTGGGCTCACCCGCACCTCTTCCGGTGTCGGCGAACCCAGGATCGCCAGCGTGCCGTCGGCGACCGGCTCGGGCATGAACGTCAGGAGCTGCGCGCGGGCCTCGGCGGGCGTCTGCTCCACGAACCGCACCGGCTCGCCCAGCGCCGCGCCGATCGCCGCGGCCCGCTGCCGGGGCGTACACGGCTGCGGACCGGTCAGCTCGTAGACCCGGCCGGCGTGCCACCCGTCACGCAGCACCTCCGCCGCGACCGCGGCGATGTCGTCGGGATCGACCACGGGCAGGCCGACGTCGCCGAACGGCGCGGTGACCGTGCGCGTGCGTCGCACGGCGTCGGCCCACGCGAACGCGTTCGACGCGAACCCGCCCGGGCGCAGCATCACCGCGTCCAGACCCGAACCCCGCACGGTGTCCTCCCACGCGCGCAGCGGCGCGTGCGACGGCGACCCGGGCCGCGTGCCGGCCGCCTGCGAGGAGAGCAGCACCACCCGCCGCGCGCCGCCGGCCTTGATGACGTCGAGGATCGCCGGCGCGTCGAGGTGCGCGCCGGCGCCGGACACCAGCAGGAAGACCGCCTCGGCGCCGGCCACCACCGGCCGCAGGCTCTCCGGGTCGGTCAGGTCGGCGCGGTGGTGGGTGACGCCGTCCGGCAGGGTCGGCGGCGCGGTCCGCGACACGGCCCGCACCGACGCACCCGATGCGGCGAGCGCCCGCACGAGCGGCCGTCCCACGTTTCCTGTTGCTCCTGAGATCACGTACATGGTCGGCGACGCTACTATCCCCAAGACAGTAGGTACCTAGGGGAAAGTGACTATCCATGGTGGACCCGGAGGAGGCGTGCCCGATCGCGCCGGTCGTCGACATCGTCTTCAGTCGCTGGACCACCCCGATCCTGTGGGTGCTCAACGAGTACGGGCGGCAGCGCTTCGTCGAGCTCGAGCGCCGCATCACCACGATCACGCCGAAGGTGCTCACCCAGCGCCTGCGCCAGCTCGAACGCGACGGACTGGTGACGCGGACCTACCACCCGGAGGTGCCGCCCCGGGTGGAGTACGAGATCAGCGACCTCGGCCGGAGCCTCGGCCCGCTCTTCGCCCACCTGGCCACGTGGACCACCGAGAACCTGCCGAACGTCCACCGCGCCCGCGGAAACTACGACGCGGCGCTGACGCGACGCCGATAGGCTGCGGCGCATGTCCGGAACCGACCGCTACCTCACCGTCATCGACGTGGAGGCGACGTGCTGGGACGGCACGCCGCCGGCCGGGCAGGTCAACGAGATCATCCAGATCGGGCTGTGCGTCGTCGACGTCCACGCGCACACCCGGGTGGAGCGCGCCGACATCCTGGTGCGGCCGCGACGGTCGCGGGTCAGCGCGTTCTGCACGGAGCTGACCGGCCTCACCCAGGAGCAGGTCGACACCGGCGTCGGCTTCGCCGAGGCGTGCGCGCTGCTGGTCGACCGGTACGGGGCCGGGTCGCGGCGGTGGGCCAGCTGGGGCGACTACGACCGCAAGCAGTTCGAGCGGCAGTGCGCCGCGGCCGGCGTGCCGTACCCGTTCGCGCCGCGGCACGTCAACGCGAAGGCGCGCTACGCCGAGGCGCACAACCTCCGGCGGCCCATGGGCATGGCCCGCGCGCTCGCGCACGCGGGGCTGCCGCTGGAGGGCCGGCACCACAACGGTGCCGACGACGCGTGGAACATCGCGGCGCTCGTGCTCACGCTCGTCGACGCGGGCGTCTGGCCCGGCTCACGCGCGCGGGTGGGCTGAGTCCGCGCGCCGGCTCACGCGCGCGGGTAGGACACGAACGCGAACCGCGTGCTGTCCGGTGACCAGCTGTTCACGTTGATCGTCCCCTGGCCGCCGAACAGCGGGTAGTTCTGCAGCGGGGTCGCCCAGTCCGACGTCGCGACCACGCGCACCTCGACGTCGAGGTCGGCGGGGTGGCCGAGCGTTCCGGCGGGGAACGCGATGTACGACGCGTACCGCGAGTCGGGCGACAGGTGGGGGAACCAGTCGACGGTGTCGCTCGCGACCAGCCGCTGCGCCGGTCCACCCGCATCGGGAACGCGGGCCAGCTGGGCGTGCCCGGGCCTGTCCGTGAAGCCCTCGGTGTTGAAGTAGATCCAGGCGCCGTCGGGCGACCACTCGGGTCCGTCGATGTGCTTCGGGCCGGTGTCCATGATGGACGGTCGACCCGGCGGTTCGAGGACGGCGAGCCGGCCCGGGTCGCTGAAGTCCGTCAGCTCCACGTAGGCCAGGCGCTTGCCGTCGGGCGAGACGCCGTGCAGGAAGTGCCAGTGGCCGTCGTCGGGCGTGACGCGTTCGACGGCACCGCCGGTGAGCGCGCCGCGGTAGATGTGCCCGTCGTTGGCGGACAGGTAGATGTGCTCGCCGTCCGGGTCGAGCACGTGGTCGTTGTTGATGTCGGGCAGGCCGTCGAACCCGATCGGTTCGAGCTCCGGCGCGTCGGGGTCCAGGCGCCACAGCCGGCCGTTCCCGTTGAGGAACAACCCTTTCGGTGACCAGTTCGGCGCTTCGAGCAGCAGCTCGTCGGTCTCGAACAGCAGGTCGGCCCGCGCTGTCGCGGGGCCGCCGAGGTGGATCTGCGCGCGCTGTCCGTGCGCGAGCGTGCGGTACGCCATGGGTTCCTCTCGTCATGGGACCGGTCGCAGCTGACCGGTGGCCTCCGGGGTGTCACCGTCGACGACCGCCCGCGCCAGCATGGTGCCGAGCACCGGGGCGAACTTGAACAGGTTGCCCCCGTACACCGCGAGGATCCGGCCCTGGCGCAGGAAGCGGAAGCCGTCGCCGAGGTCGGGGTCGTGGGTGCAGTACAGCCGGCCGACCACGCGGGGCTCGATGGCGGGCAGGTTCTCGGCGACGTAGGCGGTCACCACGGCGCGTGACGCGTTCTCCGCCGCCTCCGGCCCGACCTCCCAGGCGACCGCGGCCCGGGTCACCTGCGCGCCGACGGTCCAGGTGCCGGGCGTCGACGCGTGCTGGTAGGTGGCCGACGTGATCCAGCTCTGGAAGGGGCCGCCGGCGCGCACCGGGAAGCTGAACCGGACGTGGTGCTCCAGCAATGGCGGCGTGTAGAGGCCGACCGTGGCCGCCAGCGCCGACGTGCCGGCACCGGCGCAGATCACCACCGCGTCGACGACGTCGACCGTGTCGCCGGCCCGGATCCGCACGCCGTCGGCGGTCTCCTCGATGCCGTGCACGTGCGCCCGCCGCACCCGGTCGCCGACCGCGCCGGTGAGGAACGCGGCGACCCGGTCGACGCGGATGACCCCGCCGGCCGGGTCGACGAGCGCCGGACCGACGACCGCGCCGGGCAGGCGCAGCACCGGCGACCCCGGCTCGACCACCTCGTGGTCGGCGCCGGCCGCGGCCATCGCGGCCGCCCGCGCGCCGGCGTCGTCGCCGCTGACCACCGTGCCGACGTGGTCGACGAGCGGCGCGCCGGCCCGCCCGCTCCACGCCTCGAACGCCGGGCGCGCCCGCGCGGCGAGGTCGACCAGCTCGGGGTAGGCGTGCGCGAGGCGGAAGATCCGGGTCTCGCCGGCCGATCGTTCGCCCATCGGGGTGCCCCGCTCGTAGACGGCCACCTCGACGTCGCGGTCGACCAGCCCCACGGCCGTCGACAGCCCGACCACGCCCCCACCGACCACCGCGACCCGCATGCCCACCGACGGTAACAGCGTCAGCCGCCGAACGGCTCGGGACCGAACCGGCCCCACGCCACGAACACGGCGAGGGCCAGGTACACCAGGTCCGCGACGATCGTCACCCGCTCGCCCCGGCGCAGGCGCATCGTCACCGCGCCGGCGAACAGCAGCGCCACGCAGACCGCGGTCACCGGCACCAGCACCGGCGCGATGTCGAGCACCGCCGGCAGGATCAGCCCGGCCGCGGCGAGGAGTTCCAGGGTCCCGATGGCCCGCAGCGCGCCCGGGCTGAAGTCCAGCACCCACTCGCCGGCGTGCCCGACGGCGGCGATGCGCTCCCGGGGAACGACCATCTTCGAGGTGCTGATGAGGAGGATCGTGGCCAGCAGCCCGGTGGCGATCCACAGTGCGAGGTTCATGCGTCGGCTCCCTTCCGCGCATGAGATGCCGGCGGGAAGCCCGCCGTGACCACACCGCGGCGTGACCCGCGCCACGCGCCGGGGTCAGCCGGGTGCCGACCGCGAGCCATCCGCAGACGGCCCGCTCCGCCAGCCACACCGGTGCGAACACCGCGCCGGTGCGCGGGAAGACGCGTCCACCGCCCCGCCGCCGACCGACCTCGGCCGCGACCACCGCCGCCACCGCGAGCCCGGCGGGCACCGACCACCAGCGCCGGTCGTGCCGCACGGCCGCGACCCCCGCCGCGACGCTGACCGGCAGCAGCGCCAGCACGGCCGCGAGGCGGGCCGGTTGGGCGAGGTCGTCGTAGGCCTGGCGTACCCGCTGGTTCCAGAACCGCTCCGGCGAGCCGGGGATCCGCCGCACGAACAGGTCCACCGGCCGGGCCTCGCGCCCGCCGTGCGCCCGCACGGTGCGGATCAGCTCGAGGTTCTCGAACAGCACGTCGCCGGCGTAACCGCCCATGCGGTGGAAGGGTCGTCGGCGATCACGACGGTCTCGTGGCGGGCGATCCGCAGCCCGGTGGTGACGCCGTCGACCTTGCCGTTGGCGAAGCCGAGGTCGGCGTCGGGCGGCACGTGCCGGGCCAGCCCGGCGAACGCGCGGGCGTGCCGGTCGAAGAGCCCGGCGTGCGACCCGTCGACGACGGTGACGTCGACCCTGCCGCACAACCACCGCAGGTAGGCGGTCAGCTCGGGCAGGCCCGTGTCCTCGGACCACCGCAGGGGCAGGACGTACTCGACCGGCAGCCTCATGCCGGGTACTGCCCGTTGCCGACCGCGGCAAACGGGTCAGGACACGCAGAGGCAGAACGGGTGGCCGGCCGGGTCGAGGAAGACCCGGAACGACGTGCCCGGCTGGTGGTCGTGCTTGGTCGCGCCGAGCTGGAGCACCGCCGCCTCGGCGGTGTCGAGGTCGTCGACGACCACGTCGAGGTGCATCTGCTGGGGAGCCGACTGGGTCGGCCACGTCGGCGGGCTGTAGTCGGCCACCTGCTGGAAGCAGATGCATTGGCCGTAGTCCGCGCGGACCTCGGCCCAGTCGTCGGACGAGGACTCGACCTTCCAGTCGAGCAGCGTCCCGTAGAACCTCGCGAGCTCGGCGGGGTCGGCGCAGTCGATGACGAGACTCGGGAACCGTGCGATAGCCATGACGGGCACCGTACCGCCGGATCCGGACGGTCCACGTCCGGATCTCCGCGCAGTGGCTTGATCTCCGGGCAGCGACTACGCAATGCAAGGGTGTCGATGGGGTTGTCGAATCGACGTCGATCACCGCGTCCGTGGCATGGTGATTCCGCTGCAATATCCACATATCTGGGGGAGCCGCCCATGCGAGGACGTATCACGGCAACACTCGTCGCCGCCCTGGCCGTCGGGGCCATGGTTCTGGTGCCGAGCCTGCCCGCCCAGGCCGCCGAGAAGCGCCTGCCGATCAAGACCGGACCCAAGGGCCTCGAGCGCATCCCGGGATCGGGACCGTCGAGCCGGATCGTCGGCGGCACGCCGGTGTCCGACGGCGTCTACCCGTTCCAGGCCGCGCTCCTGTACGAGCCGGGCGGAACGAACGACTACCAGCGTCAGTTCTGCGGCGGCAGCCTGATCTCGCCGTGGTACGTGCTCACCGCCGCCCACTGCGTCGAGTTCTTCGGCGACGAGCCCGACCAGGTTCCGCTGGAGGACCTGCGGGTGGTCGTGGGTCGTACGGTGCTCACCAGCAGCCAGGGTGAGCGGCGCGAGGCCTTCGGCGTGGCCATCCATCCACAGTGGAACCCGGACACGTTCTCGCACGACGTCGCCATCATCGCGCTGTCCGCTCCGGTCACGACGGTCACCCCGGTGCTCCTGGTGACCCCGGGCACCGACACCCTGGAGCGGCCGGGTACCCGGCCGACGGTCACCGGGTGGGGCAACACGATCGCGCAGCCGGTCGGTCCGGGCGCCGGTAGCGGTGTCAGCAACTTCCCCGACCGCATGCAGCAGGCCAAGGTGCCGATCGTGTCGCGGCCGGAGTGCCGCACGGCGTACGGGGCGGTCGACGTGGACGTCGACGAGACCATGCTGTGCGCCGGTCTGACCAACCGCGACAGCTGCCAGGGCGACAGCGGTGGGCCGCTGTTCTTCAAGGCCACCGGTTCGCCGGACTTCATCCAGCTGGGCATCACCAGCTGGGGCTTCGGCTGCGGCGCGACCGGGTTCCCCGGCGTGTACACGCGGCTCGGCAACGAGGAGGTCGGCGACTTCGTCCTCGAGATGACGGGCGGGGTACCGGTCACCACGGCGCCCGACGCGTCCGCGGTCGCCTGACCGCGCTGATCCGACTGGTCTGGGCGGCCGGGGCGTCGCGCCCCGGCCGCCGCTTCCTTAGCACGCGAGTGTCGGTTACGGTCGTTTCATGGGGGACGAACCGGTGATCATCGGACGCGCCGCGCCCGTGCTGATGTCCGACGACGGCACCCTGCTTCCGGCGGGCTCCGACCTCGACGACACGTTCATGGCCCTCGCCCCGCTGACCGCCGGCGAGCCCACCACCGGTGTCCTCATGGAGAAGTGGGTCCTCAGCCCGCGCCAGCGGGTCACCCTGATGGTCGCAGTGGTGCTCGCGCTGGCGTCCGGCGTCGTGGCGGTCGCGCTCGCGGTGTCGCTGGCGGCCTGACCCGCTGTCGGAGCCGCTGTCGGAAAGCCGGCAGGAACCCGGATATTCGGTGTTGTCGGACGGTGCGGGCGCTGTAGACACCACGCATGCATGAGGAGACCCTGCCCGGCGGCAGGACCACGGGTGCCGTGCGGATCGGTGACGTCGTCCACAAGCCCGCCGCCCCGTGGACGCCGTCGGTGCACGCGCTGCTGCGGCACCTGGAGAAGCACGGCTTCGAGGGCGCGCCGCGGGCGCTCGGCTTCGACGAGCGGGGGCGCGAGATGCTCACCTACCTGCCCGGCGAGACCCTCGGCGTCCCCGAGGCGTGGCCCGCCTGGGTCTACGCCGACTCGACGCTGGTGCAGGTGGGCGAGTGGATGCGCCGGGTACACGACCTCACCGCCGACTTCGAGCCGCCGGCCGACGCGCGGTGGTTCACCGGTACCACGCTGCAGCCCGGCTGGGTCGTCGGCCACCAGGACGCGTCACCGTACAACGCCGTCATGGACGGAGACCGCCTGGTCGGCTTCGTCGACTGGGACATCGCCAGCCCGTCTCCGCGGGAGTCCGACCTCGCGTTCTCGATGATGCTGTGGGTGCCCCTCACCAACGACAACCGGCCGCGGCGCCGCGTCCACCTGTTCCTCGACGCCTACGGCTACGACGGCGACCGTCACGTGTTCGCCACGGCGATCCCCGAGCGCGCCCGCCGGCAGGCCGGGGTGATCCGGGCGATGGCGGCCGAGGGCCATCCCGCCTCGGTCGCGCTCCTGCCGATGGTCGAGCAGCTTGAGAAGGCCGCCGCCAACGTCGACGGCATCCCGGCCGACTTCTGGACCCCGTGACGCTCTATACGCTGATGGCGTGACGCCCGACCTCGTGCTGCTGTCCCGGGTGTCGTTCCGCGGTCGGGACCTCGCCGGCCCGCGGCTGCGGGGTCTCATCGCGATGCTCGCCGCCGACCTGCGCACCGGCTGCGGCACCGGACGGCTCATCGAGGCGCTGTGGCCCGACGGGCGGCCGGAGAACCCGCCCAAGGCCCTGCAGCTGCTCGTCTCCCGGGCCCGTGCGCAGCTCGGCGCCGACGTCATCGTCCGTACGCCGACCGGGTACCGGCTGGCGCTGGCCGACGACGAGGTCGACAGCTCGGCCATCCAGCTGCGCGCCACCGCGGCCGCCCGGTGTTCGCGGGCCGGCGACCACGCCGCCGCGCTCTCGCACGCCGAGGCGGGCCTCGGCCTGTGGGACGGCGCGGGGTCCGCCGACGGGGGCCCGGTCGGCGCGTTGCGGTCCGGACGCCGCGGTGTCCACGGGACGCTCGTGCGCGCCCGCGCCCTGGCCCTCGCCCGTCTGGGCCGACCGGCCGAGGCGGTGGAGCCGTTGGCCGGGCTCGCCGCGGAGCGGCCCCGCGACGAGGAGGTCCTGGTCGAGCTGCTGCGGTGCGAGGCGGCGACGGTCGGCCCGGCCACGGCGCTGGCCCGCTACGACGCGTACCGGCGGAGCCTGCGCGACGAGCTCGGCACCGACCCCGGTCCGGCGGTGCGGGACGAGCACCGGCGGCTGCTGCGCGGAGCGGCACCGGCCGTGCGGCACGGGGTGGCGCACGAGCCGAACCCGCTGCTCGGCCGCGACGGGGACGTCGCCGCGGTGGAGGCGCTGCTGCGCACGTCCCGGGTGACCTCGGTCGTCGGGCCCGGCGGGCTCGGCAAGACCCGCCTCGCCAACGTGGTCGCGCGCCGGTCCGGGGTGCCGACGGTCACGGTCGTGCAGCTGGCGGGCATCACGGCCGACGACGACGTGGAGCGGGAGGTCGCCGCGGCGCTCAGCGTCGGCGGCCGGCGCACCCCCGGCGGGATCGCCGACCTCGCGGCGGCGCTCGCGGCCGGTCCGGCGCTGCTGGTGCTCGACAACTGCGAGCACGTCGTCGCCGGGGTCGCCGACCTGGTCCGGTCGCTGGTGTCGATGACCGCGGAGCTGCGGGTCCTCACCACAAGCCGCACGCCGCTGGGCCTGTCGTCGGAGTCGGTGCACCACCTGCCGGAGCTGAGCCTCGCGACGAGCGTCGAGCTGTTCGGCCAGCGGGCGCGGGCGGCCCGGCCGGGCGTCGACCTGCCCACCGACGCCGTCGAGGAGGTGTGCCGGCACCTCGACGGACTGCCGCTCGCCGTCGAGCTCGCGGCCGCCCGGGTGCGGACGATGTCGGCGGCCGAGCTCGCGAAGCGGTTGGACGACCGGTTCGGCGTCCTGCGCGGCGGCCCGCGCGACCTGCCGGAGCGCCACCACACGCTGCACGCGGTGGTCGACTGGAGCTGGAACCTGCTCGACCCGGCCGGCCAGCGGGCGATGCGGGCCCTGTCGGTGTTCGTCGACGGGTTCACCGCCGCGGCCGCCCGCCGCCTGCTCGGCGACGACGACCCGCTGGCCGTCCTGGAGCACCTGGTCGACCACTCGCTGGTCAAGGTCTTCGACACCCCGTCGGGCACCCGGATGCGCATGCTCGAGACGGTCCGGGAGTTCAGCGCCGCGCGGCTCGACGCCGCGGGGGAGACCGACGCGGTGACCACCGCGTTCCTCGGGTGGGCCCGCGACCTCGGCGTCGCCCGGCACGCCGACCTGCACGGCCCGGACCCGTACGGACCGGCCGCCGCGATCCGGGCGGAGCAGGAGAACCTGGTGCTGGCGGTGCGGTTGGCGCTGGCCCGCGACGACGTGCCGACCGTGGCGGCGGCCACCGCGGTGCTCAGCAGCCTGTGGGCCGTCGAGAGCAACTACCTCCGGCTGACGGCGCTGGTGAACGACACCTCCTGGCCGCTGTCGCACTACCGGCCGGAGCCGGAGCTGGTCGAGGCGACGCGCACCGCGCTGTCGATGGCCGTGGTGTACACGTACGGCAACCTGGGGACGCGGCCCATCCGCGCGACGGTCGCGCTGCGCCGGCTCGGAACTGCCCCGCCCGACACCGTGGTCCGCGCGGGCGGCTGGGTGCTGGGCGTGCTCGCCGACGCGGCGGAGATGGCCCGGCTGTGCGACAGCACCGAGCCGCTGGTCGCGGCCGCCGCGAACGCGCTGGCCACCTACCACTGGGAGGCCGCGGGCGACGTCGACGCGGCGCTGAAGGCGGCCCGGCGGTCGCTCGACGTGCTCGCCGACCGCGAGGTGCCGTGGCTGCGGGCGCTCCTCCACAGCCGGGCGGCCGAGCTGTGCCTGCAGGTGGAGCTCGGCGCGGAGGCCCGCGACCACCTCACCGCCTCGATGCCGGTGCTCGAGCGGCTCGGCGCCTGGACCGACGCGTTCGGCAGCCGCGCCTGGCTGGTCCTGGCCAACCTGCAGGTCGGCGACACCGACGAGGCCGAGCGGTGGCTCGACGGGCTGCCCCAGCACACGATCAGCGAGGACGAGGCCCGGTCGATGGGCTACGACCTCGCGCTGCGGGCCGAGTTGCTGCTCGCCCGCGGCGAGGTCGACGCCGGCCTGCGGCTGTGGCGGCGGGTTCTCGACCTGGTGCGCAGCGGCAGCGCGGCCGCCGCCCCGCCGATCCCGGTCGAGCTGGACCCGTGGCTGGTGGAGGCCCGGTCGGCGGCGGTCGTCGCGCACGCGCGGCACGGGCACGGAGACCTGACCCGCGAGACCGCCGACGCGCTGCCCGACCGGCTCACGCGGATGCTGACCGACCCGCCGGTCAACCCGCCGCCGTTCCTGGTGGAGCAGGCGGCCTGCGGCACGCTGCTGCTCGCGGTCGGCATGGCCGACCTGGAGCGCGATCCGCGGTCGGCGGTCCGGATGATCGCGCTGGCCGAGCGCTTCCGGTTCCTGCGCAACTTCCAGCCGACCATGTCGGCGGCGGCCGCGCGCGCCGACGCCGAACGCGCCGACGGACCGGCGTACGGGGACGCGGTGTCCTCGTACGCCGGCCTCGACCGCGACGGGCTGCGCGCCGCGGCGCTGGACCTGCTCGGTCAGCGGGTGCGGTCGCGGTTGTAGAGCCGCTTCGACCACAGGTACCCGACCAGCGCGATCACGGCGCACCACCCGAGCGCGACCCAGCCGCTGGCACCGATCGCCGTGCCGAGGAGCAGGCCGCGCAGCGTCTCCATGATCGGGGTGAACGGCTGGTGCTCGGCGAACAGCCGCAGGCCCGTCGGCATCGAGTCGGTCGGAACGAACGCGCTGCCGAAGAACGGCAGCAGCATGAGCGGCATCGGGGTGTTGCTCGCCACCTCGACACTCTTCGCCGACAGTCCCAACGCCACGGTGAACCAGACCAGCGCGAACGTGGTGACCGCGAGCAGCCCCAGCGTCGCCAGCCACTCGACGGCCGACGCCGTGGGCCGGAACCCGACGAGCAGCGCCACGCCGACCACGACCGCCAGCTGCGCCAGGGTCATCAGCATGCTGCCGAGCACGTGCCCGGTCAGCACCGACACCCGGGCGATCGCCATCGTGCGGAAGCGGGCGATGATGCCCTCGGTCATGTCCATCGCCACGCCGATCGCCGTTCCCTGCACAGCACCGGTGATCGTGATGAGCAGGATTCCGGGCGCCACGTAGTTGGCGTAGGCGCTGCGGCCGCCCGAACCGCCGCCGAGGCCGTTGCCGAGGGTGTCGCCGAGCACGAACACGAACACGAGCAGGAAGATGATCGGCACGGCGAGCAGGAGCAGGATCAGCGAGAGGTTGCGCGACAGGTGCTTGAGCTGCCGGCGCAGCATCGTGGCCGAGTCGCGGATGGCATAGGTCGTGGTGCTCATCGGGTCGTCTCCAGTTCCGGGCGGGCCTTTCCTGTCACGGCGAAGAACACGTCGTCGAGGTCCGGGGTGCGCACGGTCAGCCCGTCGACCTCGACGGCGGCGGCGTCGAGCCGGTCGAGCACGGCCTTGAGCGAGCGGACGCTGCCGTCGGACGGCACCCGCAGCACCAGTTCCCGCGCGTCGCCCGGGTCGACGTCGAGGGCCACCGCGGCGTCCACGAGCGCGTCGTCGTCGGCGAACCGCAGCTCGACGTGCCCGCCCGGAATCCGGCTCTTCAGCTCGGCCGGGGTGCCCTCGGCGACCAGCCGGCCGTGGTCGAGCAGCGCGATCCGGTCGGCGAGGTGGTCGGCCTCGTCGAGGTACTGGGTGGTGAGGAACACGGTCACGCCCGTCGCCACCAGGTCGCGGACGATCTGCCACATGTCGCGGCGGCTGCGCGGGTCCAGGCCGGTGGTCGGCTCGTCGAGGAAGATGACGCGGGGGTCGCCCATGAGGCCCATGGCCAGGTCGAGCTTGCGGCGCATGCCGCCGGAGTAGGTGACGGCGCCCTTCCGCGCCGCATCGGCGAGGTCGAACCGGTCGAGCAGGTCCGCCGCCCGACGCCGTCCCTCGGCGCGGCCGAGGTGGTTGAGGTCGGCCATGAGGAGGAGGTTCTCCTCGCCGGTGAGGAAGTTGTCCACGGCGGAGAACTGCCCGGTGACCCCGATGGCCGCGCGGACGCGGTCGGCGTCGCGGACGACGTCGTGTCCGGCGACGCGCGCCGTGCCCGAGTCGGCCCGGATGAGCGTGGACAGGATCTGGACGAGGGTGGTCTTGCCGGCCCCGTTGGGGCCGAGCAGGGAGAAGATGGTGCCTTCGGTTATCCGCAGGTCGATGCCGTCGAGCACCACCTGGGTTCCGAAGGACCGGCGGAGACCGGTCACCTCGATGGCCGCGTGTGTCATGCCGACGACTGTGCGACCGGCCCGGATCGCGCCGGTATCACCGTGGTTTCATGGCCCGCTACCTCGTGAGGTTGACGGCGAGCGCGGCCACCTCGGTCGCGAGGAACACGGCCGGTCCGACCAGCCGCCGCGACCCGACCCGCAGGTGCGCCACGATCGCGCCGACGAAGTACAGCACCAGGCCGGCCGCCGCGAGCACCCCGAGCGGCGGCACCGCGAACCCGGCGACCAGCCCCACCGCGCCGGCCGCCAGCAGCGAGCCGAGCACCGGCACCCACGACCGCGGGATCCGCTTCAGGTCGGCCTGCGTCTTCGGGTACTCGTGACCGATGAGGTACGTGACGGCCGCGGTGCCGGTGAACATGGCGGCGATGATGGTGATCGTGGTGTACACGGACCCTGGGACGGGCGTGCCCCGGGAAATGTGACCGGGCAGGCGGTCGGGGCCGGTCAGGGGCGGCGGGCGGCCCATGCGGTGCGGACCGTGCGCACGGTCAGGTCGGGCTCGGCCACCGTCGTGGACAGGCGGTCCAGGGCGTCCAGGTCGTCCGGGCCCAGGTGGTCGGCGAGGCCGTGGCGCATCCGCTGCAGGGAGACCCGGGCGTAGCGGACGGCCTGGGCGGGCAACGGCGGGCGCAGTTCGATGTCGAAGCGGCGCTCCGACTCGACCTCGAAGCCCGCGGCCTTGAGGAGGGTGCCCCAGTTCAGGCCCATGTGCATCCCGTGCTCCAGCCGCCGGCGGGCGAGTTCGGCGTGGCAGCGGTCCTCGAGGGCGACGCCGGCCGGGTCGGTGAGGAAGCGGGGGAACGAGTCCAGCTCGGTGATCAGGACGGCGCCGCCCGGCCGCAGGACGGTGTGCACCTGGGTCAGCGTGCGGCCCGGGTCGGCGAGGTGGTGCATCGACGCGGAGGCCCACACGAGGTCGACGGGGCCCAGGTCGGGCCAGTCGCTGTCGAGGTCGGCCCGCACCGTGCGGACGCGGTCGGCCACGCCGGCGTCCGCGGCGCGCCGGTCGACGCGGGCGAGCAGGTCGGCGTCGAGGTCGACGGCGGTCAGGTGGGCGTCGGGCAGGTGGCGGGCCAGGGCGAGCGTCCCGGTGCCGGTGCCCGCGCCGAGGTCGACGATCCGCGGCCGGGCCCCGACGAGCGACCCGGCCCAGGCGATCACCTCGTGATGGTGGTCGTGGAGGACCTCGGCGTCGAGGTCGAGCATGTCGGCGAAGGCGTGCCCGTGGCCGGCGCCGTGGCTGGCGTCGTGGCTGGCGTCGTGGCTGTGCCCGTGGTCGTGTCCCATGCCACGACGCTAGCGCTGTCTTGCGCCGTCGGCATAGCATCTTGCGTATGACGCAAGACGGGGAGCTCGACGCGCTGGTCCGCCAGCGCATCCGGAGCCTGCGGGTGGCCCGCGGCTGGTCGCTGGACGAGCTCGCGGCGCGCAGCTACCTCAGCCCGTCGACGCTCAGCCGCATCGAGACCGGGCACCGCCGCATCGCGCTCGACCAGTTGGCCCCGATCGCCCGGGCGCTGGGTACGAGCCTCGACCAGCTGGTCGAGTCCGGTCGCGACGAGGACGTGGTGATCCGCCCGCACCACAACGAGCAGCGCGGGATCACCACGTGGCTGCTGTCGCGCGAGGGCGCCCCGGCGGGCATGACGGTGGCGAAGCTGCGGGTCACCCGCCCGGTGCCGACCGATCTCCGGGTGCATCCGGGGCGCGACTGGTTCACGGTGCTGTCGGGAACCGTGGTGCTGCGGCTGGCCGAGCGCACGATCCTGGTGCGGGCCGGCGAGGCCGCCGAGTTCTCGACGATGGTGCCGCACGCGTTCGGCGCCACCGGAGGCCCGGCCGAGATCCTGTGCATCCTCGACCACGACGGCGAACGCAGCCACCTCGGCCCGCACCGGTAGGCCCGGCCCGCATCAGTAGACGCGGCGGCGCTTCTCGGCCGCCACCACCTCGTCGAGGTCGTGGAGGCGGTCGAGCCCGGCCAGCGGTTGCCGCATGCGGTGGTTGCCGGTCAGCGCGTCGCGGTTGCGGTGCAGGAAGGCCCAGTACCCCGCCGTGTACGGGCACGCGTCGTCGCCGGTTCGGTGCTTCGGGTCGTACGGGCAGCCGCGGCAGTAGTCGCTCATCCGGTTGATGTAGGCGCCGCCGGCCGCGTACGGCTTGGTGGTCATGCGCCCGCCGTCGGCGTACTGGCTCATGCCGACCACGTTCGGGACCATCACCCACGGGTAACCGTCCACAAAGGACCGTGTGAACCACTCGGTGACCGCGGCCGGGTCCCAGCCCCGTTGCAGGGCCAGGTTCCCCAGCACCATGAGCCGCGGGATGTGGTGCACCCAGCCCCGGTCGCGCACGCCGGCGAGCACGTCGCCGAGGCAGGCCGCGCTCACGTGGTCGGCGTCGAGGTCCCAGAACCACGACGGCAGCGACCGCCGCGCGGCGAGTGCGTTCGTGCGCGGATAGCGTTCGCCGAAATGCCAGTAGCAGTGCCACACGTAGTCGCGCCACCCCATGATCTGGCGGCAGAAACCCTCCACACTGGACAGTGGCGCGCCCTCGTCGCGGTACGCCCTCTCGGCCCGGCGGACCACGTCGAGCGGGTCGAGGAGGCCGAGGTTCAGGCTCGCCGACAGCATCGAGTGCGCCATGTACGGGTCGCCGCGCAGCATCGCGTCCTCGTACGGGCCGAAGTCGCGGAGGCGGTGCGCGAGGAAGTGGTCGAGGCGCCGCGTCGCCTCGTCGTGGGTCACCGGGAACAGGCGCGGCCCGTCGCGGCCGACGAACCCGATCCCCTCGTCGCGTTCCCAGCGGTCGAGATCGGCGCGCGTCGACACGTCGATCTCGTCCTCGGTCGGCATCAGGGGCGGGGGGACCGGCAGCGCGTCCGCCCCGCGCGGCGGCGGCTCCCGGTTGTCGGCGTCGAGGTTCCACCGCCCGCCGGCCGGTTCGGGCCCGTCCATGAGCACACCGTGCAGGGTGCGCGCGGCGCGGTAGAAGTCCTCCATGCGCAGCTGGTTGCGGCTCTCCGCCCAGGCCACGAAGTCGGCCGGCGCGGTGACGAAGCCGCGCGGCGGCAGCATCGTGACCCCGGGCAGCGACCGCACGAGGTCCCGCGCCTCCCGGCTGGTCGGGTGGCAGACCTCGAGCTCCCTGCCGGCGACCGCGTCGCGGTACCGCTCCACCTCGACCAGCTCGGCGCGGTCGCCGAGCCCGGCCGCGAGATGCCGCATGGCCGAGACCACGAGGTGCGCCTTCTGCCGGTGATAGCGCCGGCGCCGGAACACCGCCCGGGAGATGACGAGCAGCACGGGCTGCTCCGGGTCGTCGAGGAAATGCGGTCCGAGCTGGTCGGCGAACAGCCAACGGCGTTTCATGACCGGATTGTCCTATTGGCTCCGGGTCAGCCGCGGGCGACCAGCATGCCTCCGGACACCCGCTCGTCGCCGATGTCGTGCTCGACGCGCAGCTCGGTGCGCAGCCCCGCCCCGTCGAGCCACCCCGCGACCCGCTCCAGCGGACGCCAGTGGACGTTCACCCTCATCGGGTGCCCGCCGTAGCCCACGTCGAAGCGGATGCCCGGATGGTCGCGGCGCGCCATCGCGACCATGCCGGGCGACAGGTCGACGCCGAACGCGTCGGCGCCGAGGCCACGCAGGTGCGCGGTGACCCGTCCGGTGCCGCAGCCGACGTCGACCACGGGACCGCCGCCGGCGTCGCGCACCAGTTCCGCGAACATGGCCAGCAGGTGCCGGATCACCGGCTGCCCGCGCAGCTCGTCGCGGAACATGTCGGCGTAGGTCCCGGCCACGGTGTCGTAGGACGCGCGGGTGTCGGCCACCCAGTCGGCTTCCAGCATGGCGCCCGACCCTAACGGACCGCCCGGCGGCGCTCTTCCCGCCGGCGTTCATGCCGTCCCGACGTTTGGGCGGCGCGGCGGGTGGGACACCAACGACCATGGGCTATGCGTTGGTGAAGGCACCGGTCTGGGTGGTGGGGGTGGCGTCCGGTGCGATCTGGGCGCTGAGCATGCTGGTCCTGCCGACCGTGCGCGACGTCCGTACCGCGATGGTGGTGCTCGTCGGTGGCGCGGTGCTCGGCACGTTCATGGCGTTCCTCACCCGGAAACAGCGGCGACGGAACTTCACCGTCGACGGTCGGGAGCTGACGGGACCCGAGCGGGCGGCGGTTCTGCGTGCCGTGTTCGACGGGGAGCACCCGACCGACGACCACGTCCGGGTGGCCGCGCGCCGGTTCGCCGAACGGTTCGCCGCCCCGGCGCAGCGGTGGTGGATCGTGTACGTGGTGTTCGGCGCGATGACGGCGCTGAGCGCGTGGCTCGCGGTGAGCGAGTCGCCGTGGTGGTGGCTGGCGGTCGTGGGGTGGCCGGTCGGGGCCTGGTTGGTCGTCTGGCACACCCGCCGGCAACGCGCGACCGTCGAGCGGTACCTCCGGGGCCCGGCTCCGGAGCGCGTCAGCTGAGGAGCCGCCCGGGACGGAACGGCTCCAGCCGGGGATCGGTCTCCCCGTGGGCGATCTCCAGCGCGGCCAGCCGGCCCAGCAGCGGTCCCATGGTGCCGCCGCTGTGCGACACGACGAGGTACAGCCCGGCGCGGCCCGGAACCGGTCCGACGGCGGGCAGCCCGTCGCCGGGCACCGACCGCACCGCCACCCGCGCGCCCTCGATCGCGGCGCCCGAAAGCCCCGGCAGGTACCTCACCGCGCGGGCCAGCAGCTCCTTGCCCACCTCGGGAACCGGGTCGAGCGGGTCGTCGAGCGCGACCGCGTCGTCGAACTCCTCGGAGCGCACGAGGATCCGGCCCGCGCCCTCGGGCCGCAGGTTCACGTCGGGCGCGTGCACCATGGCGCGCAGCGTCACCGGTGCGGGTCCCGTGTAGACGTTGAATCCCGGCGTGGGCGCCATCGCGAGGTCCAGGCCCGCCGTGGCCATGAGCGTATGGGACCAGCGACCCGCGCAGACCGCCACGACGTCGGCGCTCACGCGCGTCCCATCGGGAAGCTCGACCCCGGTGACGCGCCCGCCCTCGACGGTGAGCGACCCGACCGGTGTGAACGGGCGGACGGCCGCGCCGCGCCCCGCCGCGGCGTGGGCGAGCACGCCGATGAGCTGGGGGAGGTCGGCCAGCGACTCCCAGGGGTAGTGGGCGACCCGGGTGACGCCGGCCGGGATCCGCAGGAACGGCTCCAGCTCGCCGACCCGGCGCACCGACAGCAGCTCGGCCGGGTAGCCCCACGAGCGCAGCCGTTCGACGCGGGCGACGAGGTCGTCGGTGCGGTCGGGCGCGGTCCACTGCAGGGCACCGTCCTGGTGGTACCACGGCGCGGCACCGAGCTCGCGCGCCAGCGTGGCGTGCTCGGCCATGCCGCTGACATTCAGGAGGTGGTAGGCGAACGGCTGTTTGCCGCGCGAGTTGAGCCAGCCGATGCCGACGCCCGACGTGCCGCCGCCGAGCCGGCCCGCCTCGAACAGCTCGACCTCCACGCCCTCGGTGACGAGCCGGTACGCCAACGCGACACCCATCACGCCGCCACCGACGATGACCGTCCTCATGGGACGAATCTACGCCCGTCGACGCGCTTGACACACGGGCGACGATGGGCGGAGGCATGCCGGCCGACAGGGGAAGGTCGATGTCCCGACAGGGCGAGACCACGTACGCCGACGAGGTGATGGCCGGTGGCGGCGTCTGCCGGCGGTACTCCGACGGGCGGGAGGAGTGGCGCTGGCGCGACCCCGAGGGCACCGTCTGGTGGCGCGACAACCGGCGGGAGCACGGCACCGACGAACCGTTGCGGGGCGGCGTCGTCAAGCGCACCCACCTCGATGGCCGCGTGCTGTACGGCCGCGACGTCGGCTTCGGCTGGACCATCTGGACCGACGGCAGGCGCACCCTCAACCGCACCGACGCGCCGGCCGGCCTGGTGGCGCTGCTCCTGCGGGTCGGTGCGTCGGCGCTGCTCGGCGTCGTGCCGCCGCCACCGCCGTGGCTCTCGCCGCCCGAGCAGGCGCGGCGCCGCCGCGACGGGCGCGAGGAGAAGGACCGCGCGGAGCCCGACGACTGGACGCGTGCCGACGACGACGTGCCGGACGACTTCGGATGAGGTGCCCGCACTGCCGGGCGGACCGCGACCGGTACCGCCCCGGATCCGACGGTGGGCAGTGCGGGGAGTGCCGCCGGTTGTTCGTCGTCGACCGCCCGACCGTGTGCTCGACGTTCTCCGACGGGTTCCTGCGGCGGCGGATCGCGGAGCTGAGCGGGGACGGCGCGTACCGGGTCACGGCGCTGCAGGTCCAGCGCGACCTGGAGGGGCAGCGGCCGTACCTGCCGCCGCCACCCGTGTGGCGCCGCTGGGACCCCGACGACCCGCCGTTCGCGGCGGGAATGGCGGGGATGGCGGCGGTCGGCGCCGGTGGCTACCTCGTGTTCACGCGCATGGACGGGCTGCCGGTCGCCTGGGTCCTCGGCGCGTCGCTGCTGGTGGTGATCTTCACCGGTGGGCGGGCCCTCGTGTGGGCCGGCACGCTGCTGTGCCTGCCCTTCCGCGTCGTCGCGCTGCTGGCGCGGCTGGTCCGCCGGCTCGTTCCGGACCGGAACCGGGTGGTGCTCACGCGGTCGGCTGTCATCGCGCGCGCCCGCGCCGTCGGGGCCGACCCGGTCGACGAGCACGGCGCGGCGCCGCCGCCGACGCCCGACCCGGTGCGGTTCGGGGTGCTGTGCCCCGACCCGGCCGTCGCGGCCTGCCTCTGGGCGAACGACATGACCGACCACCTCGGCGCGCTGGTGGTCAGTTCGTCGGACGACCTGCCCCGCGGCCTGCCGGTCCTCGACCTGGGCCGCGCGACGCCCGCGTCCCCTCCGGCCGACCTCGTGTCCACGGTGCTGCGGTTCGCCGCCACGCACGCCGGCACCGCGCGCACCGGGTTCCTCACCTGGCCGGTGAGCGGGTGATCTGTCCACACTGCGCGGCCCGGCTGCGCCGCCGCGACCGGTCCGACCACCGGTGCGGCCGATGCGGGCGCGGGTTCGTGTTCGAGCCGCACGACCACGCGTCGCGGATCAGCGACGTGCGGGTGACGCGGGCCGCGGAGTGGCTGCGCGGGCACGACCGCTACCGGTACACGCTCGGGCAGCTGGCGGCCGCCGTCTCGCGGCGGGGCGGCCTGCCGCCGGGCTTCCACGACCTGATCCGCTCGCGCTGGCCGGAGGTGTACGGCTCGCTCCCGGCCGGGCTCGTCGACGACGTCGACCGGCCGACCTCGCCGGTGGACCGCCCGGCGACCGCGCACGTCGTGTGCCCGGACCGGGACGTGTTCGTCTGCCTGCTCGCCAACGACGTTCCGGACCGCCTGTCGGTGGCCGTCGTCCACGACGGTGACCCGCCGCCCGGCCGGCAGCCGGTGCTCGTGCTCGACGAGCCGTCCGGGCGGTTGCGGGCGCGGCTGGCCGCGCTGCGCGCGTCGGGGCGGCGGGCGCTCGCCGTCACGCCGTCGCCGGGCTCCACGACGCTCGTGCGGCTGCGTCCCTCGACGCTCGTCGGGTGGCTCGACCTGGCGGTCGCGGCGGAGGCCCGGTTCCGTGCGGGCGCCCGCCGGGCCGCGGCGGTCGACTTCCTGAACTGGCCGGCGCCGGACGCTTGAGTCGGGCCGCCGGGCGCCGATGGGTCCACGGTGAAGCGCCTGCAGCCGGTGCTGACCGTCGTACTGCTCTTCGGCCTGCTCGCCGGCCTGCTGGTGGCGGCGGCGCCGTACCGGTTCCCGCCGTTCGCGCCGGAGTCGCCGGTCGCGCCGCCGGGAACGCGCGCGGCGTGGGTCTGGTCGTGGGCCGAGCCGGAGCGCATGGTGGCCTGGTCGCGGACGCAGGGCGTCCGCACGTTGTTCGTTCATGTGGACCGGGACGCGCGGACGAACGGCGACGCGGCCCGGCTCCTGCGGTTGCGTGCGCTGTGCGACGAGGCCGGCATCCGGCTCGACGCGCTCGGTGGCGAGCCCGGCTGGGCGCTCGACCACACATACGCGTTCGCCTGGCGCGACACGGTGGTAGACCTGGGCCTGTTCCGCGGGCTGCACCTCGACGTGGAGCCGTACCTGCTGCCGGAGTGGCCGTCGCCGCGCGCCGTCACCGGTTTCCTGGACCTGCTCGATGCGCTGCGGGGCGGGAACCTGCCGCTGGAGGCGGACGTCCCGTTCTGGTACCACACCGTGCCGGTCGGCACCGGAACCCTGGCCGACGAGGTGATCGCGCGCGTCGACGCCCTCACGGTGATGAGCTACCGCGACACCGCGACCGGCATCCTCGACGTGGCCTCCGACGTGCTCGACCGGGCCGGCGCGGCGGCGGTGCCGGTGCGGCTGGCGGTGGAGACGCAGCCGCTCGCCGACTGCGCGTACTGCAGCTTCAGCCAGCGCACCGTGATGGAGGCGGCCCTGCGCGAGGTGGACGCGGCGGGGCAGCGGTTCGCCGCGTTCGAGGGCGTGGCGGTGCACCGGTACGACACCTGGACCGCGCTGCCGGAGTGACCGCCCTGACGGCGGCCACGTACACCGCCACCCGCACCGCCCGATCCGGGTGAGATGGCGTCGGCCGCTCGGCGTGACGCGGACGCGATCCCGGAACCGGACCAAGATCGAAAGTGTTGGCGACCTTCTGCTGTTCTGGCCCGCCCGAAACAGCGGAAAGTCGCCAGCACTTTCGATCATCAGCTGCCCGCGCGGCCCGGACCCTGGTTCCGATCGGTGTCCGGACTAGGGGTAGCAGATCAGCTCGACGAGGTTGCCGTCCGGGTCGCGGGTGTAGACGCTCCGCCCGACGCCGCGGGCGCCCTCCTGCGCGACCGGCCCGAACTCGACGACCTGGCCGTGCTCCTCGAGGTGCCGCTTCGCCGCGTCGACGTCGGTGTCCCAGGCCAGGCAGATGTCCAGCGTGCCCGGTAGGGCCGTGGTGGCGCGCGGACGCAGGTCGCTGCCCGCCGGGTGCACGTTGATCTTCCAGGCGCCGAAGTGCAGCACCGGGTACTCGGCCCGGCCGGCCCGGAACCCGTCGAGGTCGCGCACCTGCGCGCCGAGGACCCGCCGGTACCAGTCGAGCGTGACGTCCAGGTCGGCGGCCACCAGCACCACGTGGTCAAACCCGATGACAGCCATCGGCCCAACATAGATGATGGCCGCGTGGATGAGCCGTATTACCGCGACGACCTCGCCTACGTCCACGACCGGGGGTTCGGGTTCCACGCCGACCGGTGTGCACCCGGTCTGCTGGCGCTGCTGGAACCGGTCCGTCGGGCGGGCGGGCTCGTGCTGGAGGTCGGCTGCGGGTCGGGCCTGCTGACCAGGTACCTCGTGGAGGCCGGTCACCGCGTGGTCGCCACCGACGCGTCACCGGCGATGCTCGACCTGACGCGGGCGGCCGTGCCGGGTGCCGAGCGGATCGAGACGCTGGTGCTGCCCGACGACCCCGTCCCGGCGGCCGACGCCGTCGTCGGCGTCGGGCACGCGGTGAACTACCTGCCCGACGCCGACGCCGTGCGGCGCGCGCTGGTCGGGCTCGCGCGCTCCCTGCGTCCCGGCGGCCTTTTCGCCCTGGACCTGTGCGACCTGGAGTGGGGGACGGCCCGCACCGACGCGGTGCCCCAGGGCCGGGTCGGCGACGACTGGGCCATCGTCACCCGGTTCAGCCAGCCGACGCCCGACCGCTTCGACCGCGACATCACCACGTTCGTGCGCCGGCCCGACGGCTCCTACCGCCGCGACGAGGAACGGCACCGCAACGTGCTCGTCGACACCTCCGCGGTGCCCGCGCTGCTGCGCGAACACGGCGTGACGGCGACCATCGGCACCTCCTTCGCCGACGACGCGCATCCGCTGCCGGTCGGCCTGAAGAGCGTGATAGGGCGGCGATGACGGCATGGCCCCCGTCGACCGCCGCGAGCTGGCCCGGCGGGCGCTCGCCGGGTACGTGAACGGCCCGGCGGCCGCCATCGAGGCGACCGCGCTCGCGCTGGAGAAGACCGGCGACGCGCTGGCGGTGCTGCTCGTCGAGGGCATCAGCGACCAGATCGCGGTGGAGACCGCCGCCGCCGGCCGGGGCCGCGACCTCACCGCCGAGCGGGTCGTGGTGGTGCCGATCGGGGGAGCGCACGCGATCTCCCGGTTCCTGACGAGGTTCGATCCCGGGGTGCGCCTCGCCGGCCTGTACGACGTGCGCGAGGAGGCGGTGATCCGCCGCGGGCTCGGCGCGCCGGACGCCGACCTGGAGCGCCTCGGCTTCTTCGCGTGCGTGAACGACCTGGAGGACGAGCTCATCCGGGCGGTCGGCACCGCGGAGGTCGAGTCCCTCTTCGCCACGCAGGGCGATCTGGGCGCATTCCGGTCGATGCGCAACCAGCCCGCCTGGCGCGACCGCCCGGCCGACGCGCAGATGCGCCGTTTCCTCAGCGGCGGGTCGCGCCGGAAGCTGCGCTACGCGCGCCTGCTCGTCGAGCTGTCCGTCGAGCGCGGCACCCTGGCCCGCCCCCTCGACGCGCTGCTCACCCACGTGTCACCCGACGCCGGCTCCGCGTGAGCCGCGCAAGAGCGCGATCAACCACGCCACCGCGGGGTTCCGGAGCCAGTCAGTCCGTGCACGCATCGTGTGCCGGCGCGACCGCGTTCTCCCGAATCTAAAGCACCTGCACGCTGCCCATATCACTGTCGGTAGCGAGGCCGGTCCAGCTCGATCGCGCACGCAAAGATGTGCGTCGAAATGACGAGATTCGTCGCTACGAGGGTTCTAGATGACGAGTTTGTAAGATCTATGGACAGGAAGTGGCGCCGCTCGTAGAGTCCGTGCAACCTTCGCTCGCCGGATGACGCGAAGACGCACGGCCTGGAGATCCCATTGAGTACAGCCGCCCCTGAAAGTCCCGCCCTGTCGGCGGCCGAACTGCACGCAGCGGCCACCGTCGTCGACGGCAGCACGGTCATCGAGCTCTCCGAGGCACACCTCGACCGCATCCGGCGGGGCGGCGTCACCGCCGTCAACCACACCGTGACGCGCCCGTACGCCGGCACCGTCGAGGCGCTGCGGGAGGTGAACAGGTGCCGGCGGTGGATCGACGCGCACGCCGACCGGGTGCTGCTCGCGACGACCGTCGCCGACATCCAGCGGGCCAAGGCGGAGGGCCGGGAGGCCGTGATCCTCGGTCCGCAGGACACCGAGATGATCGGCATCGACCTCGACCTCCTCGGCACCTTCCACGACCTCGGCGTCCGCATCCTCCAGCTGACCTACCAGCGGCAGAACCTGCTGGGCGCCGGCTGCGGGGAGAAGGTCGACCCCGGCCTCACCGAGAAGGGCCGGACCTTCGTCGAGGCCATGAACGAGCTCGGCATCCTGGTCGACGTCTCGCACTGCGGCCAGCGCACCGGCCTCGACGCCATGGAGGTGTCGGCCACCCCGGTCGTCGTCACGCACTCCTTCTGTGACGCGATCTCGCCGCACATCCGGGCGAAGAACGACGACTTCCTGCGCGTCCTCGGGCAGCAGGGCGGCGTCATGGGCATCACCACCCTGTCCGGGTTCCTGTACTACCCGGAGGACCGCGGCAAGCGTCCCGACCTCAAGCGCTTCGTCGAGCACCTCAGCCGCGTCGTGGAGGTGGCCGGGATCGACCACGTCGCGATCGCCACCGACTACGACGAGACGCTCACCGAGGCGCTCAAGGGTCCCGACTGGGGAAAGCTGCTCGGCAACTGGAAGTGGGACGAGCGGCGGGCGATCGGCATGGACGACGCCGGCGACTTCCCCAACTTCACCGAGGCCCTCCTGGCCGGAGGGTTCTCTCCCGAGGACATCACCAAGATCCTCGGCGGTAACTGGCTGCGGGTCTTCGGCCAGGCATGGAAGTAATGAGGAGAACCATGAAGAAGCGATTCGTGACCAGCGCGCTGGCGGCCGGTTTGGTCGCGGCGCTGGCGGCCTGCTCCGGCGGCGAACCACCCAACTCCGAGACCGACAACGGCGGCAACGACGGCGCCGCGGCCAACTCCAAGCTGGAGGACGAGACCCAGCCGGCCGGTAACCCGAAGTCGGGCGGCCGGCTGCGCATCATGATCCGGCTCGACGCCAACGAGCTCGACCCGCACAAGATGTCGGAGACCTCGGCCTTCGTCATCAACGAGCAGATCTACGAGTCGCTGGTGGAGTCCTACCGCGGCGAGATCAAGCCGGCGATCGCCGAGTCGTGGGAGCAGAGCGCCGACGGGCTCACGCTCACATTCAAGCTCCGCGACAACGCGTTCTTCCACAGCGGCAAGAAGGTGACGTCGGCCGACGTCAAGTACTCCATCGAGCGGATCAAGAACCCGGCCACCCGGGCACCGCGGGCCCGTAGCTACGAGGGCATCACCGCGGTGGAGACGCCCGACCCGCGCACGGCGATCCTCAAGCTGAGCAAGCCGAACGCGGCGATCCTCACGCTGCTGTCCACGGCGGCATCGTCCATCGTGGACGGTGACGTGGTCCAGAGGAACAACGGCCTGAACACCGCCGTCGACGGCGGCAGCGGACCGTTCAAGATGGTCTCCCGGGTCGCCGGCCAGACCATCAAGCTCGACAAGCACACGCAGTACTACGTGCCGAACGTGCCCTACCTCGACGGGCTGGACTTCACGTTCAACCCCGACGACAACGCCCGCGCCGCGGCCGTGCGCAGCGGCACCGTCGACTTCCTGTGGCGTCCAGCGCCCGAGTTCATCGACGCGCTCAAGCGCGACGAGAAGCTCAAGTGGTACGGCGGCTCCGGTTCGCTGTCGCTGCACCTGCGGCTGAACACCTCCAAGGCGCCGTACAACGACGTCAAGGTGCGCCAGGCGATCTACTACGCGCTCGACCGCCAGGAGATCCTCAACGTCGCCAACTCGGGCTACGGCACCGCCCTCAACGCGGGCTACCTGCCGCCGGACCGGTACGGCGCCATCAAGGCGAACGACGTCTACGGCAAGCCCGATCTCGACAAGGCCAAGCAGTTGCTCACCGAGGCCGGCTTCCCGAACGGCTTCGAGGCCAAGCTGATGGTGATCGCCACGTCGGCGTTCCAGGTGCGCTCGGCCGAGGTCGAGCAGCAGCAGCTCGCGAAGATCGGCATCAAGGTGACGATCGAGTCGGTGGAGTCGACGATCGCCGACACGAAGACCAAGGCGGCCGACTTCGACATGTACCAGTCGGGCTTCGGCCTGACCTACGACCCGGACGAGCGGTTCAGCGCCAGCTTCCTCAAGGGCGGCGGCCTCAACTACGGCAACTGGACCGACCCCGAGTACGAGGAGCTGATCGTCCAGGCCCGTTCGGAGCTCGACCGGAACAAGCGCGCCGAGATCTACCAGAAGGCCGAGAGGATCCTGGCCGAGCGCGGCCCGGTGGCGATGACGTTCCTCAACGCCGACTTCGACGTCGTGCAGAAGAACGTCATGGGCTACAAGGGCGACCCGACGCCGACGTACCGGTTCTACCGGAACCTCTGGCTCGACAAGTAAGCGGAACGGGGCGCCCTCTCACGAGGGCGCCCCATCCCCGACGAAAGGCACGACAAATGACCGTCCCCCTGAGCCACAGATACATCATGGCCGCCCGGCTCAAGGGCTACCTCGACAAGCACGCCGAGTCCGTCGCGCTGCTCACCGAGGCACTGGAGAAGGAACCGGGCGACGCCCGCCTGCTGCGGTTCCGCGGACACCGCCGCATCTCGGTGCGCGACTACAAGGGCGCGATCGAGGACCTCCGCGAAGCCGCCGCGAAGATCCCGGACACCCCGGACGAGCACGAGATGTACCAGCCCGAGGTGGAGAAGGACGTCATCAGCCTGATCCTCGGCCGGCCGGAAGACGTGCGCCCGCAGCATCTGTCCGAAAAGGACGCTGACGCGCAGACGCTGAAGCGGTACAACACCACGCTGCACACGTCGATCTGGTACCACCTCGGCGTCGCGCGGTACCTCGACGGCGACCTCGACGGCTGCCTGGAGGCCTTCCGCAACGCGGAGGACAGCTCGAGGCACCAGGAGGGCACCGTCGCCTCGCAGGACTGGCAGTACATGGCGCTGCGCCGCCTGGGCCGGGAGAAGGAGGCCGGGGAGGTGCTCGACCGGTTCCGCCGAATCGCCCTCGTCGACGAGCCACATCTGGTCGGATACGAGGGCCGGATGCGGCTCTACACCGGCGAGATCACCCCGCACGAGCTGTGGGCGATGTGCGACGGCAACGACCTGAAGACCGTCACCCAGGGCTACGGCCTGGGCAACTGGCACTACTACAACGGCGACACGGCGAAGGCCCGCGAGGTCTTCGACGGCGTCCTGAAGACCAACGTGACGCACGCGTTCGCGTACCTCGCCGTCGTGTCGGAGTACGAGAACAACCCCGATTTCGCCGCCGCCGGCGCGGCGGCGGGCACCACGAAGGAGAACTGAGCATGGCGATCATCCGGGCCGAGATCGGTCACCGCGACCAGGAGACCAAAGAGAAGATCATCGCCGAGCTGACCGACGTGCTCGTCAAGTACGGCTCGCCGCGCAAGAACACCCACGTTCTCCTGTACGAGGTCTCCTACGACAACTGGGCCAAGGGCGGCAAGACCTACAACCAGCGCAAGAAAGAAGCGCAGTGACGCACGTCCTTCTCACCCCGAACCTCGAACCGCTCGTGGAGGGGCTGCGCGAGCGCTACCCGAACTGCCGGTTCACCGCGATCCCCGACGACGGCACGGTTCGCGAGGAGTGGCTCGACGCCGAGGTGATGCTCCGCAGCGCGATGAACGAGGAGACGTTCGAGGAGCTGCTGAGCAAGTGCGACGGCCTGCGCTGGGTGCAGATCACCGCGGCCGGGTTCGACTGGGTGGGCGGCGAGGTCTGGCAGCGCCGCCTCGACGAGGGGCTCATCTACACCCGCTCGCCGAACTCCTACAACATCCCGATCGCCGAGTACGTCGTCGCCGCGGTTCTGTTGCACGGCAAGCAGTTCGCGGCGTTGCGGGCGGCGCAGGAGCGGCACGAGTGGGTCCGGCTCGTCGCGCGGGACGTCATCGGCAGCACGATGCTCGTGTTCGGCACGGGCGGCATCGGTCGTGAGGTCGCGGTCCGCGCGCGGGCGTTGGGCGCCGCCGTGGTCGGCGTCAACCGCAATGGGACGCCCGCGCAAGGCTTCGAGCAGACCACCAGCTTCGCGCATTACGCCGAGTTGTTGCCGGGGGCCGACTCGGTGGTGCTCGCGATGCCGCTCACCACGGAGAACCGGTACTTCTTCGGCGCGGAGCAGTTCGCGGCCATGAAGGACAGCGCCGTCCTGGTCAACGTCGGCCGCGGTGCGCTCATCGCCGAAGAGGCTCTGCTGGACGCGATGCGGGGCGGGCAGATCGGGGGAGCGTTCCTCGACGTGTTCGAGGAGGAGCCGCTGCCACCGGAAAGCCCGTTGTGGGACCTGCCGAACACGGTCATCACCCCGCACACGTCGTTCCGCGGGTCGGGAAACCTGCAGCGGCTGGGCGCGGACTTCAGCGCCAACCTCGACCGCTTCCTGGCGGGCGAGGAGCTGCTGGGCCTGAAGCGGCAACCCGACCTGGGGTACTGAGCCGGGCGGCCCACCCGACCCTCCCGGGTGGGCCGTGACGACCGGGATCAGCGCTCCGGCCCGTGCGCCGACACGGGCCGGCTCGACCGCAGTACCCGCGGTCAGCGGCGTCGATCGGCGTCTCCACGGCGACCTCCTATCGGCACACCGTCGTCCGAACCGCATCCACGCGACAACCAGCAGACAGCCGAGGCATAGGCGGTCGTCGTAGGATCCCTGCCATGCGGGGGTGGCTGAGAACGTGGTGGAGACGGATCCGGCGACGCAGGCCGCCGGTCGAGCGGCCCGACGACGTCACGATCCGGAGCCAACAGGTCTGGATCACCGCGCACGAGACCGGGCTGGTGGTCCGTCGCCGCTCCGGGCGCACGAACTGGATGCCGGTATGCCAGCTGCCGTGGGACGAGATCGAGGCGATGGAACTCGACACCGGCACCCAGGACGCCACCCGCATGCTGTACGCGTCGCTGCGCTCGAGCCCGATGCGCAAGCCGCTGTTCGACCAGCGTCACCTGTCGGCCGAGCAGTGGCGCCTCCTGCGCGACTCGGTGTCCCAGTGGACCGGCCAGGGCGTCTGGATCAACCTGGCGTACCTGGGCGTCACCGACCGGTCACGCCCCTACGACGAGCTGTAGCCCGCGACCAGCTCGGCCAGCGTCTCCACGGTGATCGCGAACGCGCCGCCGGTGTCGGACGCGCCGACCGCCAGCACCCCGACCACCTCGCCGAGGTCGTTGACCAGCGGCCCGCCGCTGCCGGCCGGTGGCACCGACATCCCGGTGCGAACCAGGCGCAGCCCCTCGTCGGGGAACGCCTCGAACCCGTCCACCAGCCCTTCCCCCGAGGGACCGGCGACGCGGTCGCCGACGTGCAGCAACCGCGCGAACCCGAGCCGCGGCACGACGCGCCCGACGGGGTCACGGGTGCGCAGCAGCGCGAGGTCGACCCGCGCGTTGTCCGGCAGGCGCACGTCGTCGACCGCTGTGCCCGCGCCGACCGAGACCCCGCCGACCGGGACCCCGCCCACCACCCAGTGCCGGTTCGTCGCGACGAGCCGCTCGCTCACGGGGAACCCGACGCCCTCCAGGCGCGTGCCGTCGGGCCGCACCGCGACGACCGGCACCGTCAGCCCGGCGGCGTACGTGCGGAGGTCCGTCGGCTCGGCGTGCCCGTACGCGGCGAGGGCCGTCCGGTAGCCGTCGGCGTCACCGGTCTCGGCGAGGCAGCGGAGGTGCCGCCGCCGGTCGTCGGCGTCGGTGAGGGGTCCCGTCACCTCGGCCAGCGACCGCAGCGCGGCCGCGTACTCTCCCGTGTCGTGGCGCTGGCGGAACCGCGCCAGCGGGTCGGAGCCGGCCATCGCGAGCCGGGTCAGCGTCGCGTTCCAGCGGTCGACGCGGGCCAGGCGCGTCTGTACCCGGTCCAGGGCGTCATGCAGCTCCCGGACCAGGTGCCGGCCCTGTGCCAGGGCCTGTTCGGCGTTGCTGCCGGCGTCGCGGCCGAGGAACGCCCGCGCGTTGAGCATCAGATCGCGCAGCGGCGCCACCGCCTGCGTCACCTCGCGGTCGGCGTCGTCGGCACCGGCGACGATCTCCGCGAGCTGCCGCCGGGCGTCGGGGTCGGACGGCGCCGGAGCCGAGCGGTGCCCGGCCAGCCGGAGGCGGAACTGCCGCAGCGTCGCCTCGGCCCCGGCGGGCACCTCGTCGTCGAGCAGGTCGGCAAGCTCCCGGCGCACCTCCTCGAGCGCGGCCTGCCGTTCCCGGCGCCGGGCCATGTCGCTGATCTCGGCCGGTGACAGCAGCGTCGTGTCGGTGACGCGGATCGAGCGGGAGTTGCCGCTGCCCAGGTCCTGCGCGGTCACCTCGAGCACGCACGAGGCGTCGATCGTGAACCGCACCTCGATCTGCGGCACGCCGGCCGGAGCCGGTGGCAGGTCGCCGAGCCGGAACTGCCCGACGCGGGCGGCCTCGTCGAGGCTGCCGTTGTAGATCTCGATGTCGACCGCGCTCTGGTTGTCCTTCGTCGTGCTGTAGACCTTCTGCTGCTGGGTCGGTATGCGCGTGTTGCGGGCGATCACCTCGGAGAACTGGTCGGTGTCGCGTTCGGGGTCGAGGACCCGCACGCCCAGCGGCAGCGGCACGACGTCGAGCAGCAGCACCTCGCTGAGCTTCCCGTCGAGCACCGCCGCCTGGAGGGCCGCCCCGATGGCCACCGCGGTGCGCGGGTCGGGCAGGGCGGTCCGGGTCAGCCCGAACACCTGCTGCACGACGTCCTGCACGAGCGGAGACAGCATCGGTCCGCCGACCAGCACAAGGTGGCGGGGCTTCTGCCGCAGCTCGGACGCGAACCGCGCACAAGTGCGGCGCAGCGTCTCCAGCGGCTCGCGGAGGATCTCGGCCAGCTCGGCGCGGGTGAGCCGCAGCGTCACGTCGCGGCCGTCGACGAGGTTGCGCAGCAGGTACTCCGCCTCGCTCTGGGCCGACAGGGCGACCTTCAGATACTCGGCGGCGACGTCGAGCCGGCGCCGGGCGGAGTCGGGCACCTCGATGCCGTCGCGGGTCAGCCGGGCGCGCAGGGCGGCGCCGACGACCTCGTCGAAGTCGCGGCCGCCGTAGTGGTTGTCGCCGAGCACCTGTTCGACGTCGTACACGCCGTCGGAGACGTCGAGGAGGCTGACGTCGAGAGTCCCCGCGCCGAGGTCGACCACGACGACGCGTCCCGACAGGTCGCGGTCGCGGGCCGCCGACATGCACGCGGCGGTCGGCTCGTGGATCAGCCGCACGAGGTCGACGCCGGCCACGCGGCAGGCGTCGCGGGTGGCGTGCTTCTGGTTGTTGAGGAAGTAGGCGGGGATGGTGAGCAGCGCCCGCGGCCGTTCCAGCCGCAGGTCGTCGTTCCGCTCGGCATCGGTCAGCCACTCCTCGCGGACGTCGCCCAACTCGCGCCGTGCGAGCTCGCCGACCCGTTCGCGTACCCGCTCGGCGAGGAAGTTCTCGACCAGCCGCCGCCCGTGCGCGACGAACAGCGCCGCGATCTGCTCGGGCCGGTAGGTGCGGTCGCGGAACCGGTACCGCCGGCCCGATCCCATGCTGCGCTTGGCCGCCCGGATCTGTCCCACGACCCACGACGCCAGCAGCTCCTCGCCGGCGAGGCCGATCACCTCGTTGCCCTCGCGGTCGAAGCTGACCGTCGAGGCGAACTGTTCGCGGCCCTTCCACGGACACAGCACCGCGCGGCCGGTCGTCGTGTCGAAGATGGCGGCCGAGCAGGTGGTGGTGCCGAGGTCCAGCGCCCAGATGCGGGCGTACCGGGTGTCGACCTCGATCCGGGCCTGTGCGACCCACGCCTGCACGCGGCCGTCGAACGCCGACCGGCGGTGCCCGTCGATCCGGTCGACCGCCGCCGTGACCCGCGCCCGCAGCTCGGCGGGCAGGGACTGTTCGGTGCGCAGGCGGCGCAGCTCCTCGATGGCCGGGCCCGCTTCGACGCCGCCGGCCGCCCGGTCGAGGCAGCGCCGCGCGAGGTCGTCGACGGCGCCGGCCCGGCGCAGCCAGTCGGCCAGCCGGGGGTCGTCGACGGCGTCGTCGCCGTCCAGGGCCACGAGGCACCGGGCCGCCCGGGCGTACTCGCCGGCCCGGGCGTACAGGGCGGCCGCGTCGCGCGTGCGGCCCGCCTGTTCGTGCACCCGGGCGGCGCCGACGAGGTCACCGCCGGCTTCGCGGGCCGCGGCCCGGGCGGAGACGCCGGCGTCGCTGCGGTCGTCGCGGAGCACGCGGTCGGCGTCGCCGAACCGCCCCGCCGCCCGGTACAGCCGGTGCGCCCGGTACACGTCGCCGTAGGCCTCGGCCTGGCGGGCGGCCTCCTCCCGGTCGCCGCACTCCTCGGCGAACGCGCTCCACCGCCGGTGCACCTCGTCGCCGCCGTTCTCGGTGACCAGCCGCCCGAAGTGCCGCCGGCCCGCCGCCGACACCGCCGATCCGGTGGCCGTCACCTCGTCTCCCATCGCCGTCACGGCGTCGGTGCGCGGGTGCGCGGCGTCGAGGTGCGTGAGCAGGGTCGCGACGAGGCGGGCGGCGGCTTCCAGATCGCCGGCCCCGACCAGCGCGTCGACGCCCGGCAGGCAGCGGCCGACGAGGTTCGCGACGCGGTCGGGCTCGCCGGCCGGGCAGTGCCGCAGCGCCTCCGGGAACTGCCCGAGCTTCTCGTGCAGCACGCTGAGGAGGTCGGGCCGGTCCACGTCGTGCGCGGGGTCCGTGGCAAGGCGCAGGCCCGCCTCGTGGTCGCGCCGTTTGTGTGACGCGCTACAGAGCTCGACGGCGCGCACGCGTTGGGCGGGGGTGGTGGCCAGGCGCACGGCTCCGGCGCCGTCACCGAGGAACCGGCGCACCTCGAAGAGGTCCGGCCGCGCCTCCTCGGGCAGGTCGTCGAGAAAGCCTCGCCACAATGGCGCGTCGTCGTCGAGACGGCCGCGCTCGAGGTGACCGGCCAGCGCGGCCGTCACCGTGGCCCCGTCGAGCACCCCGGCCTCGCGGAACCGCAACAGCTGCCGCACGAGGAGGTCGGCCCGCCCCGACCGGGACACCTGATGCACCAGCCGGTCGCGGGAGGCGACCTGAAGGTCCGGGAGCGGCACCCGCGACGCGACGGTGAACACGACCGCCAGCGCGTCGGGGTCGGCGCCGGCGGCGTAGGGCGCCAGCCACTGGCGGTCGCCGGCCCGGAACGGGTACCGCCCGTCCGGCAGGCGCGCGTCGTAGGCGGCGACGAGTTCGGCCGCCTGCCGCGGGTCCCGTGGCAGGGTGAGCTCGACGGCCTCGCGGTACGCGCGGACCCCGCGTTCGAGCGCTTGCCCGGTCGCGGGCCCGGTCGCGGGCCCGGTCGCTTGCCCGGTCCGCGGCGCCGGACCGAACGCCTCCTCGAGGGTCTCGGCCGCGCGCCTCAGCTTCCGGTCGCCCCCGGAGAACCACTTCCGAACCGGCATGGACCAGATCCTATGCGGCACGGCGGGCCGGCCGGCGCCCCTGACGCCGGCCGGCCGTCATGGCGGTGGATCAGAAGTCGTCCGGGGTGCGGATCCGCTCGCGGACCCAGACGCCGGCCTCCTTCAGGCGGTTGGTGCCCCCGAACTGGCCGGCGGCGCAGGTGCCCTGGGTGAACACCGCGCCGGTGCGCTCGTCGTCGGAGTAGTTCCAGTTGACCCAGCTGACCTTGTTCTGCGCGAACAGGTCCAGGTACTGCTGCGCGCGGGCGAAGTTGTTCGGCCCGTCGCCGGTGTACTCCTGGGTGCCGAACTCGGTGACGAAGACCGGCAGTTGGGCGATGGCGTCGCGCACCGTGTTCAGGTGCCAGTCGTCGTGGGACGCGGCGTAGAAGTGGAACGTGTACATGACGTTGCCGGCGCTGACCGGGTTGGCCAGGATGCGCTGCACGCCCTGCCCGTCGCCGGAGGCGCCCAGCGACGACCAGTCCTCGGTGCCCACCAGCACGACGCCGTCCGGGTCCTGGGCTCGGATCACGGGGATGATCTGGTCGGCATACGACTTGATCGTGTTCCAGTGCACGCCGCTGGGCTCGTTGGCGACCTCGTAGATGACGTTGTTCTTGGCGCGGTGCCGCGAGGCGATCTCGGTGAAGAACGTGCGGGCGCGGGCCAGGTTGTGGTTCGGGTCGCCGGGCTCGAGCATGTGCCAGTCGACGATCGCGTACAGGCCGCGCTCGGTCGCCTCCTCGATGAGGGCGTGCACCCGGTTGGTGAAGCCCACGGGGTCGGTCTCGTAGCCACCCTCCTGGATGTACATCGAGATCCGCAGGACGTCGGCGTTCCACTCGTTGGCGAGCACGTTCAGCGAGGAGTCGGCGAGGCAGTTGGAGTACCACTGCAGGCCGTGCGAGCTCATGCCGCGCAGCTGCACGGCCTTGCCCCGCGCGTTGCACAGTTGCCGGCCGCAGACCCGCAGCAGCCCGTTGCGGGCGACGGGGGTGGTGCCCGTCGGGCTGCTCGTCGACGGCGACGGTCCGCTCGACGAGGGCGGTGTCGAGGGGTTGGTGCCGCCGGCGCACGACGCGCCGTCGAGGGTGCATCCGGTGGGGGAACCGGAGCCGGAACCGGTGAAGCCGAACGACACCGAACGGCCCGGCGCGACGGTGCCGTTCCAGGACTCGTTCCGGAACGTGTAGCGCTGGCCGGCGCTGCTGCGGACCGCGTTCCAGGACGAGCCGATGCTCGTGCCGGCGGGCAGGTCGAACACGACGGTCCACGACGTCATCGCCGAGGCACCGGTGTTGGTGATCGTGTACTCCCCGGTGTAGCCCGACCCCCAGTCGGACACCTTCGTGAAGGTGGCGCTGGCGGTCGCGGCGGACGCGGGGCTCATGACATGGAGGCTCAGGCCGACCGCGAGGATCGCGGTGACCACGGACGAGAGGAGAATGCGGGAGCGGCGCATCGCCAGATCTTACAGTCGTCGATGTCTTGTGGTATAGACCGGGTCGGTCCACCCTGCGGTCATTCGCTATCGTGCATGGGGTGAACGGGGGAAACCAGTGAGACGGATGTCGGTGGCGGTGCTCGCCGCCCTGATGGCGGTGTCGATGGTGGGCGCCGCCGGCTGCACCAAGCGCAAGTCGAAGTCGGGCCGGTCGTCGTCGGGCGCCGCCGACACCCGCACCGACCCCACCGGACGGTCGTCGCCGAGCCCGGCGGCCAGCGACCCCGCCGGCGCCACCTGCGCAGACACGCTCGCCAGCGTCAACGCCGCCACCCGCCTGACGTGGACGTTCGACGACGACAAGGCCGCATCCCGCGACAAGGACCGGGCCCAGGCCGGCCCGCGCCACTGCTACTTCGAGACTCCCGCCGCCGGCTCGGTGCCCGAGGTGAACATGGACGTGACGTTCTACCGCATCGACCGGCGCGTCGACCGCACCCCCGACGACGTCAGGCGCAGGGCCGCCGAGTACGTCAAGTGCACCGAGCCGCTGGCGTCGCCGCCGTCGGGGGTCACGCTGGCGGTGCAGTGCCTGGAGAAGCAGAACAGCACCCTGTTCAACGTGAACACGCTGTACAGCGGGCCCACGGGCTACGTCCTGGTCTGGGTGTCGATGAAACGGTCGACGACCGCCCTGCACACGCGGGCCCGCGAACTCGGCCGCCAGACGGTCGGAGCGACGTACGGGCTGATCTGATGCGAAGCGGCCGCCCGACGGGAGCCCGACCCCCACGGGGGTCAGCAGGTCCACACGGCCGAGCCGACGATGGTGCGCCCGTCGTCGCTGATGGCGGTCGCCCTGCCCGACGGCGTGGGCAGCCGGCGTACCCGCCCGCCGCGTCGACCACGACCACGCCGCCCTTCTCCTCGTCGTTCAGCACGAGGACGCCGTCCGATGAGATGGCCCGAGGGCGCCGTCCTTCCGCCGGAACGCGGTGCCGGCGACGTCCCCCCGGCGTTGACGGCGGTGGCGTCCGCACCCGCGTACCCGGCCGGACCGCGCACCGGTCGTAGTCCGCGGGAGGCGCCGGGTCGGTGCGGTCGTGCGCCGTCGCCCGGACCGCGTCGATACCCGGTGGTGGCGGGTCGAGCAGGACCTTGAGGCGCGTCCCCAGCACGTGGTCGTCCATCGGCTCCTCCTTCATCGCAGCCTCGCGGCGTCGCCGAGGATGCGGCGCAGCGCCGCCAGTCGCCGCACGGTGTGGCTCTTGACGGTGTTCGGCGCGTACCGCAGGGCGGCGGCCGTGTCCTCGACCGAGAGGTCGCAGATGTACCGCAGGACGATCACCGTGCGGTGCGGCCGGGGGAGCGCCGCGAGCGCGACCCGCAGGGCGTGCCGGTCCTCCGGCGGGTCGGGCTCAGGTGCGGGCGACCAGTGCCGGTACAGGCCGGTGACCGTGGCCTGCACGATGTCGTCGGCCCGGTGCGGGTTGCCGCACAACGCGTACGCGGCCCGGTGCCAACCAGCCGGCCGCGCGGACGCCGCATCCGGACCCGCCCGGCCGCGGTCAGCCCAGGAGTTCGCGCGCCGCGCGCAGGATGTCGGCCTCGCCGAGCAGCACCCGGTCGGCGGCCGGGCCCAGCGGCACGTAACTGTCCACACTGGTCACTCGCGCGATCCGCCCCGCGAATCCGCCGTCGACCAGCGCCGCCACCACCGCCTCCGACACGCCACCGGAGTGGCGGGTCTCGTCGACGACCAGCACCCGCGACACGCCCTCCAGCGCCGCCAGCAGGCTCGCCGTCGGCAGCGGCGCCAGCCACTGCAGGTCGACCACCCGGGCGTCGGCGCCGTCGTGGGCGAGGTCCGCGGCCACGCGCAGGCTCATCGGCACGCCATTTCCGAAGGTGACGAGCGCCAGAGAAGCACCGTCGCCGAGGGTCCTCACCTCTCCCCACGGACGTTCGGTCCACGCGTCGGGCGCCTCATAGGGCGCGAGCCAGCCGCTGTCGCCGTCGGTGTGCAGGTCGCGCGTGTGGTAGAGCGCGATGGGTTCGAGAAACACGCACACGCGTCCCTCGGCCTGCGCCAGCGCGAGGCACTGGCGCAGCAGGGCCGGCGCCGTGGCGGGGTGCGACGCGACCGCGAACGCCAGCCCGGGGATGTCGCGCAGCACCGCCACCGAGTTGTCGTTGTGGAAGTGGCCGCCGAACCCCTTCTGGTACGCCAGCCCGGCGATGCGTACGACCATGCCGTTCGCGTACTGCCCGTCGGAGAAGAACGTCAGGGACCCGGCCTCGCCGCGCAGCTGGTCCTCGGCGTTGTGCAGGTACGCCAGGTACTGGATCTCCGGGATCGGCAACGTGCCGGCGAGCGCGCCACCCAGGGCCAGCCCGAGGATCGACTGCTCGTCGAGCAGCGTGTCGAAGACCCGGCCGGCGCCGAACGCCTTGCGCAGCCCCCGCGTGACGCCGTACACGCCGCCCTTGCGCGCCACATCCTCGCCGAACACCTGGGCGTTCGGGAACGCGAGCAGCGCGTCGTGCAGGGCCGCGTTGATGGCCTGGGCGAGAGTGAGTGGGCCGCGCGTCTCCCCGGGTTTTCCGCCGAAGACGGCCTCGCGTCCCGACGCGGCCGCCCGCACGGCGGCCGCACTCACCTCCGCGCGGCGCCGCGCGGTCAACGGCGCGGTGACCGCGGCGGCGCTGTCGAGGCGCGCGACGCGGCCGACGAGCAGGCGGGCCTCGTCCATGACGAGCGTGCGGGCGGCCTCGTAGCGTTCGAGCGTCTCGGCGGGGCCGAGGATGCCGCGGTGGGCGAGGGCCGCGGCGGTCGCGAGGATCGGGTCGCGGTCGTAGTCGGCGACGATCTCGGAGCGGCTGCGGTACGCCAGTTCGGCGTCGGAGCCGGCGTGGCCCATGAACCGCACGGTGCCCAGGTGCAGCACGGCCGGCGTGCGGGTCTCGCGGACCAGGCGGGCCGCCCCGGCGGCCACCGCGAGGAGACGGACGGGGTCGGTGCCGTCGGCGTGCGCGTACCGGATGCCCGGCAGCGACGACAGCACCTGCCGCACCCAGCCGCGCGGGGAGCGGGTGCTGATGCCGATGCCGTTGTCCTCGCAGACGAGCAGCAGCGGCATCGGCAGCCCCTGGTGCACGCTGTAGCCGACGGCGTTGAGCGCGCCCGCGGCGGTGGAGTGGTTCAACGACGCGTCACCGAAGCTGCTGACCACGACGGCGTCCGCCGGATAGGTGGTGCCGGCCCCCCGCCCGAACGCGAACGCCATGCCCATCGCGCGGGGCAGATGCGACGCGATCGTCGAGGTCTGCGGAACGATGTTCAACGCCCTGTTCCCGAACACCTTGTGGCGCCCGCCGGAGATCGGGTCCAATGTGGACGCCGCCGCGGAGTGCAGCACGTCGCTGATCGGCGTGGACCCCGGCACCTGCCCGGCGCGCGCGGCGTAGAACCCGCCCGACCGGTAGTGCAGCAGCGCCGGGTCGGTGGGCCGCAACGCCAACGCCACGGCGGCGTTCGACTCGTGCCCGCTCGACCCGATGGTGTAGAACCCCTCCTTCCGCGACTGCAGCCACCGCAGCGCGAGGTCGAGGTGGCGGGCCTGGAGCTGCGCGTCGAGATACCGCAGCAGCAGCTCAGGATCGACGTCCGCGTCGGCGGAAGCCGGCTCCGGCAGCGACCCGCCGAGCCGCCGCACCAGACGCTCATCAACAGACTCCATGAACAAACCTTCCTGCTGCAGCCAGGTCGGGACCCTCATGTCGGCGATCTTGGACGCTTGTGCATCGGATGGATGTACGAGTGTCCAAGATCCGCCGGGGGCCGACTGGGCTGGGGGCGCCGCGGACCGGGTTAGCGGGCGCTGCGGCCGCGCAACCGCGGGTCGAGGACGTCGCGGAGGGTGTCGCCGAGGAGGTTGAAGCCGAGCACCGCGATCATGATGCACAGGCCGGGTACCAGCGACGGCCAGATCGACAGCTCCATGAAGGCCTTGCCGTTGCTCAGCATCGAACCCCACGACGGCTGCGGCGGCTGCACGCCCAGGCCGAGGTAGCCCAGTGACGCCTCGACCAGGATCGCGTAGGCGATGCTGGTGGTGAACTGCACCGCGATCGGCGCGATCGAGTTCGGCAGGATGTACTTCAGGATCAGCCGGGCGTTGCTCAGCCCGACCGCCTGCCCCGACTCGACGTACGGCTCGCGGCGGACCGACATCGCGGTGCCGCGGACGATGCGGGCGAAGCTCGGGATGAACACGATCACCAGCGCCAGCACGAGGTTCTCGGTGCCCGGGCCGCGGGCCGCGACGACGGCCAGGGCCAGCAGCAGGGTCGGGAACGCGAACAGGATGTCGGTGACCGGCGAGATGACGGCGTCGATCCAGCCGCGGTAGAAGCCGGCGAGCAGGCCCAGCAGGATGCCGATGGCCGCCGCGCAGGTCACCACGACGAGGCTGACGGTCAGCGAGGTCCGCGCGCCGTAGAGGGCGCGGCTCAGCAGGTCGCGGCCGGCCTCGTCGGCACCGAGCGGGAACGTGCCGCCCGGGGTGGCGAGGCGCTGGTTCGACATCGCGGTGGGGTCGTACGGCGCGATGAGCGGCGCGAGCGCGGCCGACAGCACCATGAGGACCACGATCACCAGGCCCACGGCACCGACCTTGTCGCGCAGCAGCAGCCGCAGCAGCGTGCCACCGCGGACGCCGACCATGCGCAGCCGGCTCATCCGCCGGGTCTCGGCCCTGGTGACCATTTCGACGTTAGTGGACACTGCGCAGCCTCGGATCCAGGTAGGTGTAGAGCAGGTCGACGAGGAAGTTGACCAGGACGTAGAAGAACGCCAGGAAGAGCAGGGTGCCCTGGACGACCGGGTAGTCGCGCTGGCTGATCCCGCGGATCACCATCGTGCCGAGGCCCGGCCAGGCGAAGACCTGCTCGATGATGACGGTGCCGCCGAGCAGCGCGCCGAGTTCGATGCCGAGCACGGTGACTACCGGGATCATCGAGTTGCGCATCGCGTGCCGGCCCAGCACCAGTCGCTCGCCGAGGCCCTTGGCGCGGGCGGTGCGGATGTAGTCCTGGTTGAGCACCTCGAGCATGCTCGACCGGGTCATGCGCATGTTGATCGCGGCGAGGCTGGCGCCGAGCGTGATGGCCGGCAGGATCAGGTACTTCCAGTTGCCGAGCAGGCTGCCGTCCTCGCTGGCGCCCTGTGAGGGCAGCCAGCCGAGGGAGACCGAGAAGATGTAGACGAGCAGGATGCCCAGCCAGAAGTTGGGCACCGACAGGCCGATCAGCGAGACGACCCGCGCGACGGCATCGAGCGGGCCGTTCCGCCTGGTGGCGCTGAGAACGCCGAGGGGAATCGAGAGCAGCACGGCGACCAGCAGCGCGGAGACCGCGAGCAGCAGCGTCGACGGCAGCCGCTGCATGATCTCGTCGAGCACCGGTTGGCCGGTGCGCATCGAGGTGCCCAGGTCGCCGCGCAGGAGGTCGCCGAACCAGCGCAGGAACTGCTCCCAGACGGGCATGTCGAGCCCGAAGTAGCGACGCATCTCCGCTTCGATGACGGGATCGCCGAAGTCCTGTCCCATGATCGAGCTGATCACGTCGCCGGGGATCATGCGGATGACCAGGAACGAGATCACCGAGATCCCGAGCAGGACGGGAATGACCGTCAACAGACGGACCAGCGTGATGCGCAGCATGGTTGTGCTTCTTTCGGGTCAGTTCGCTGAGCCGGATAACTCGGGGTCGGCGTCCCAGGCCGCTTCCCCGTCGTCGTCGGCGAGGTCGCGGGACCACTCGTGGGCCCGCTTCGCGACCCGCAGCACCATGACCGACCGGCTCTCCATGACCCCTTCGAGGTGGCCGAGGCGCTCGGTCCAGAAGCGGCGCATGGTGTTGGTGCTGGAGAAGTAGCCGACCGCGAAGATGTCGAACTGGCCCGTCACGTGGTAGACGTAGGCCACTTCGGGCATGCCGGCCAGCTTGTCGATGAGCTGCTCGGTGGCGCCGGGTGCGCTCTGGATCTCGAAGATCGTGTGCACCGGGCGGCCCATGAAGGCGGCGCTGGGGATCGCGGAGAACTGCAGTTTGCCCTCGGTGAGGAGGCGGTCGATCCGGCGGCGGACGGATCCCTCGGAAAGGCCGACCTTCGCGGCGAGAGCGACGTTGCTCTGCCTGGGGTCCTGGACCAGCTCACGGATGATGCTGCGGTCCTTCGCGATCGAGCTCTTGGATGTCATCAAGTCTCCAACTCGATATCGACGTAATTCGTCGCTTGCGGGAGCCTAGACGACGAACATCGGCTGTGCAACACTCCCTCCTTACGAAAGCCGACGCTCACGGCTGGCGAAATGGGGAGTTTCGGATGGCGTTGTTGGAGGTGCGTGATCTGCGCACCGAGTTCCGTACCGCGCGCGGTCCGGTGACGGCCGTGGACGGGGTCTCCTTCACGGTCGACGCGGGGGAGATGGTGGCGCTGGTCGGAGAGTCCGGCTGCGGCAAATCCGCGACCGCACAGTCGATCATGGGCCTGATCGTGCCGCCGGCCGGGCAGGTGACCGGTGGGCAGGTCCTCTTCGAGGGCCGCGACCTGGTCACGCTGAACAAGCGGGAGATGCGGGCCGTGCGCGGCAAGGGCATCGCGATGATCTTCCAGGACCCGATGACCTCGCTGAACCCGGTGCTCACCGTCGGGCGTCAGATCACCGAGGCCCTGGAGCTGCACCTGGGGATCGGCCGGCGGGCCGCCCGCAGGCGGGCGGTCGAGCTGCTGGAGCTGGTGCGCATCCCGGCGGCGGCGACCCGGCTCGGGTCCTACCCGCACCAGCTCTCCGGCGGCATGCGCCAACGCGTGATGATCGCGATGGCGCTGTCGTGCGAGCCGAAGCTGATCCTCGCCGACGAGATCACCACCGCGCTCGACGTCACCATCCAGGCGCAGATCCTCGACCTGCTGCGCGACCTCGCGCGGGAGACCGGCACCGCGGTGCTCTTCATCACCCACGACCTCGGGGTCGTGGCGGGCATGGCCGAGCGGGTCAACGTGATGTACGCGGGCCAGATCGTCGAAAAGGCGGGCACCGTCGACCTGTTCCACCGCCCGCAGATGCCGTACACGTGGGGGCTGCTCGGCTCGGTGCCGCGGCTCGACCTCGTCAAGGGCGGCAAGCTGCGCCCGATCGCCGGCCGGCCGCCGGAGCTGTCGGCGATGCCGCCCGGCTGCCGGTTCGAGCCGCGGTGTGTCCACGCGCGGGACACCTGCCGGGAGGAGGTGCCGGAGCTGGTGCTCACCCACGAGCGGCCCGACCGCGACCAGCGGACGCGGTGCTGGGGCATGCAAGGCGGCGGCTGGCTGTCCACGGAGGACCGGTTCAAGGACCAGGCGGTGCCGGCATGAACCTCCTGGAGGTGCGCGACCTCGCGGTCGACTTCAAGGTGCCCCGGCAGGGCTCGCTGCTGCCGGCCCGGCTGCGCGCGGTGTCCAATGTGGACCTCGACATCCGGCGGGGCGAGATCCTCGGCGTCGTGGGGGAGTCCGGCTGCGGCAAGTCCACCACCGGGCGGGCCATCCTGCAGCTGCTGCGCCCGTCCCATGGCAGCGTGACCTTCGACGGCACGGAGCTGACGACGCTGCCCAAGCGGAGGATGCGCGCGATGCGCCGCCGCATGCAGATGGTCTTCCAGGACCCGTTCGCGTCGCTGAACCCCCGCATGACGATCGGCGAGCTCATCGAGGAGCCGCTGCTCGTGCACTCCGACCTCGACGCGTCCGGCCGCCGGCGCAAGGCGTACGAGACGATGCAGCTCGTCGGGCTCAGCGAGCAGTGGCACGACCGCTACCCGCACGAGTTCTCCGGCGGCCAGCGCCAGCGCGTCGGCATCGCGCGGGCACTGGTGAGCGGCCCCGACTTCGTCGTCGCCGACGAACCGGTGTCGGCGCTGGACGTGTCGGTGCAGGCGCAGATCGTCAACCTGCTCGAACAGCTCCAGGAGGAGCTGGGCCTCACGATGATGTTCATCGCGCACGACCTCGCCGTGGTGCGGCACCTGTGCGACCGCATCGCGGTGATGTACCTCGGCACGGTGGTCGAGGTCGGCGGGTCCGAGGAGATCTACCTGCGGCCGCAGCACCCGTACACCAAGGCGCTGCTGTCGGCCGTGCCGATCCCCGACCCGCTCGTCGAGACCGACCGCCAGCGCATCATCCTCACCGGCGACGTGCCGAGCCCGCTCGACCCGCCGAGCGGCTGCCGCTTCCGCACCCGGTGCTGGAAGGCGCAGGACGTGTGCGCGACGACGGCACCGCCCCTATCGAACGCAACACTGTCCACAACGGACACCGGGCACCGGGTGGCGTGCCACTTCCCGGAGAACGCGCCCATAGCGGTGGGAGAGAAGAACTAGTGCTGCACCTCAACCTCGTCGGCGGTGAGTGGGTCGACGGGGAGCGCCGTCAGAACCTCAATCCCGCCCGGCCCGACGACGTCGTCTCGGAGTACGCCACCGCCGACGCGTCCACCGCGAAGGCCGCTGTAGCGGCGGCCCGGGCCGCACAGCCGGGCTGGGCGCGTCACCCCGTGGCCGCCCGCATGGAGCTGCTCGACCGGGTCGGCACGACGATCCTGTCCAGAGTGGACGAACTGGCCGAGCTGCTCGCCCGCGAGGAGGGCAAGCTGCTGGCGGAGGCGCGCGGCGAGGTGACCCGCGCCGGGCAGACGTTCCGTTACTACGCGCACCAGCTGCTGCAGCCGCAGGGCGAGGTGTACGCGTCGACGCGCCCGGACGTGCACGCCGAGGTGCGCCGGCGGCCGCTCGGCGTGGTCGGCGTCATCACGCCGTGGAACTACCCGCTCGCGATCCCCGCATGGAAGGTCGCGCCGGCGCTCGCGTACGGCAACACCGTGGTGCTCAAGCCCGCCGAGCTGGTGACCGCGTCGGCCGGCGAGCTCGCCCGGATCATCGCCGACGCCGGCTTCCCGCCCGGGGTCTTCAACCTCGTGATCGGCTCGGGGCGCGTGGTCGGCGAGGAGCTGCTCACGTCGTCCGATGTGGACGGTGTGTCGTTCACCGGTGGCACCGGCACCGGCATGCACGTGGCGCAGCGGTGCATCGCCCACGGCAACAAGCGGTTCCAGCTGGAGATGGGCGGCAAGAACCCGCTCGTCGTGCTCGACGACGCCGACCTCGACGTCGCGGTGCGGTGCGCGCTCGACGGCAGCTTCTTCAGCACCGGCCAGCGGTGCACGGCGTCGAGCCGGCTCGTCGTGCAGCGCGGCATCCACGACCGGTTCGTCGCGGCGCTCGCGCAGCGTGCGGCCGCGTTGCGCGTCGGCGATCCGCTCGACCCGGCCTCGCAGCTGGGACCGGTGGTGAGCGCGGCCCAGCTCGACCAGAACCTCGGGTACGTGGCGGTGGGGAAGGCCGAGGGCGCGTCGCTGGTGACCGGCGGCGACCACAGTGGACAGTTCATGCGCCCGGCGCTGTTCACCGGTGCCCGCAACGACATGCGGATCGCGCGGGAGGAGATCTTCGGGCCGGTGTCGGCGGTCATCGAGGTCGACGACTACGACGAGGCGCTGGCGGTCGCCAACGACACGAGGTACGGGCTGTCGGCCGGGATCGTGACGACGTCGCTGTCGGCCGCGGAGCGGTTCAAGCGCGACGCCCGCGCGGGCATCGTCTCGGTGAACCTGCCGACCGCCGGCACCGAGCTGCACCTGCCGTTCGGCGGCACCGGCGAGTCCAACCACGGCCCCCGGGAGCAGGGCGGCTACGCCCGCGACTTCTACACGGTGCTGGTCACCTGTTACACGGGCTGGTAATGCGGATCCTCCTCACCGAGCCCATCGCCGAGGCGGGGATGGCGCTGCTGCGCGCGGCCGGCGACGTGCGGGTCGCCAACGCGACCGACCCCGCGGCGCTCGCGGCCGGGCCGCTGACGGACGCCGACGCGCTCGTGGTGCGCTCCTCACCCGTGACCGCCGCCATGCTGGCGGCGGCTCCCCGGCTGCGCGTGGTCGGCCGGCACGGCGCCGGCCTCGACGGCATCGACCTGGCCGCCGCCGAGCGTCTGGGCATCCCGGTGGTCAGCACGCCGGGCGCCAACGCCGAGTCGGTGGCCGAGTTCGTGGTCCTCGCGGCGCTGTCCCTCGCGCGGAGCCTGCCGCCGGCGCTGGCCGCGCTGTCGGGCGGCGCGTTCCCACCCGGCCGGTCGCTGCCGTCGTCGGTGGTCGGCGCCGGGCTCACCGGCACCATGCTCGCGGGGCGCACGCTGGGCCTCGTCGGGCTCGGCGCGATCGGACGAGGGGTCGCGCGGCGCGCGGTCGCGCTGGGCATGACCGTGCTCGCGTACGACGTCGCCGCCGTGACACCGCCTTCTCACGTCCGCCAGGTTTCCCTCGACGAGGTCTTGCGGGATTCTGACGTGGTGAGCCTGCACGTGCCGCAGACGCCGGCGACCACCGGCCTCATCGGTCCCGCCGCCCTGGCCCGCATGCGGCCCGGCGCCCTGCTGGTGAACACCGCGCGGGCCGGGGTGGTCGACGCGGCCGCCGTACTCGACGCGCTCGACACCGGACGGCTGCGCGGCTACGCGGTCGACGTGTTCGCGCCCGAGCCGCCGCCGGCCGACGACCCGCTCCTGCACCATCCCCGGGTCCTCGCGACGCCGCACATGGCGGCGATGACCCACGACGCGCTCGACGCGATGGCCGTCGCCGTCGCCACCGGCGTGATCGAGCATCTGAAAGGATTCCGGTCGTGACCCTGTCCCCCCTTGAGTACTTCGGCGTCGACGCGCTGGTCGACGAGGACTCCCTCGCCCTGCGCGACGCCGTGCGGACGTTCGTCGACAAGCGGGTGCGCCCGCACGTGGCGCTCTGGTACGAGGAGGGCCGGCTGCCGGCCCGGGAGCTCGCCCGCGAGCTCGGCGAGCTGGGGGTGCTCGGCATGCACCTCGAGGGCTACGGCTGCGCCGGCACGTCGGCGCTGGCGTACGGGCTGGCCTGCTTCGAGCTGGAGGCCGGCGACTCCGGGCTGCGGTCGCTGGTGTCGGTGCAGGGGTCGCTGGCCATGTACGCGATCTGGAAGTGGGGGTCGGACGAGCAGAAGCAGCAGTGGCTGCCCGGCATGGCCGCGGGCGCCACGATCGGCTGCTTCGGCCTCACCGAGCCCGACTTCGGCTCCGACCCGGGCGGCATGCGCACCCGCGCCCGCCGCGACGGCGACGACTGGATCCTCGACGGCACCAAGATGTGGATCACCAACGGCTCGATTGCCGACGTCGCGGTCGTGTGGGCGCAGACCGACGAGGGCGTGCGCGGCTTCGTGGTGCCGGCCGGCACCCCCGGCTTCACCGCGCCGGAGATCCCGCGCAAGCTGTCGCTGCGCGCGTCCGTCACCTCGGAGCTGGTCCTCGACGGCGTCCGCCTTCCGGCGGACGCGATGCTGCCCCGCGCGAAGGGTCTCTCCGGGCCGCTGTCGTGCCTGAACGAGGCGCGCTTCGGCATCGTCTTCGGGGCGCTCGGCGCCGCCTACGACTGCCTGACGACCACGATCGACTACGCCAACAGCCGGCTGATCTTCGACAAGCCGCTGTCGGCGTACCAGGCCACCCAGCTCAAGCTCGCCGACATGACCCTCGAACTGGGCAAGGGGATGCTGCTCGCGCTGCGCATCGCGCAGCTGAAGGACGCCGGCACGCTCGACCACCGCCAGATCAGCCTGGGCAAGCTCAACAGCACCCGGGAGGCGATCGCGATCGCCCGCGAGTGCCGCACCATCCTCGGCGCGGCCGGCATCACGCTCGACTACCCGGTGCTGCGGCACGCCTCGAACCTGGAGTCGGTGCTGACGTACGAGGGCACGTCGGAGGTGCACCAGCTGATCATCGGCCAGACGGTGACGGGTCAGGCCGCGTTCCGCTGACGATCTGTTAGGGTGGCCGCGCGACCGAGGGAGGTGAGTCCGATCAACGCTGACAGCAGTGGGGGCTCCCTCCCGCGTACGACCTGAGAGCGCGGTCCGAGGGGCCCCGGACATCATCCGGAGGCAGGACATGCGCATCACCTCTTCATTGCCGGACAACGGCGTGCTCTTCACCGTCGACGACGTCCCCGGTGCTCTGTGGACCCCGGCTGGCGGCACCGGGCCGCTGGTGCTCGTGGGCCACGGCGGCGGTCAGCACCGGACCGCGCCGGGCATGGCCGCCCGCGTGCGGCGGTTCACCGAAGCCGGGTTCGCGGTGGCCGTCGTCGACGCGCCGAACCACGGCGACCGCCCGAAGGACCCGGAGCTCAGCCGGCTCGCGGAGTCGATCCCGGCCCGCGTCGCGGCGGGGGAGTCGCGGTCGGCACTGGTCGCCGAGCTGCACGGGCTCGCGTCGCGGCGGTCCGTCCCCGAGTGGCGCGCGGTGCTCGACGCGCTGCACGCCCACCTCGGACCGGTGCCGGTGGGGTACTGGGGTGTGTCGATGGGCTGCGGGCTCGGCGTGCCGTTCGTCGCCGCCGAGCCGCGCGTGCGTGCGGCCGTGCTGGGACTGGCACCGCTGCACTCCGGTGGCGGGGCCGCCGCCGGCGTCACGGTGCCGGTGCGGTTCCTCGTGCAGTGGCACGACGAGCTCGTGCCCCGCGAGGAGAGCCTGGCCCTGTTCGACGCCCTCGGGTCGACGGACAAGACCCTGCACGCCAACGTCGGCGGGCACGGGGAGGTGCCGGTCGCCGAGGTGACGAGCGGGCTGCGCTTCCTCGACCGGCACCTCCGCGCGTAGCACACTGGGTGCCATGCGGTACCGCGTCTCCGTCTCCATCGGGTACGTCGCCGGTGGCGCGCTGTACCCGGAGGCGGCGCGGGCGTCGCTGGACGCCGAGATCGCCCGGCGTCTGGCGGCGTCGCTGGAGGACCTGGACGTCAGCGTCTGGCTCGGTACGACGGTCACGGTGGCCGCGACGCTGCGCGGAACGGCGCCGCACGAGCTGACCAGCCCGCTGGACGCGTTGTCGCGCCTGGACTCCTGCGTGCTCCGGGCCCTGGCGGTGACCGGCCAGTTCGAGGAGTTCGACGTCGTGCGCCGCACCCTCGACGCGCGGCCCGCCTGACATCGCCCGTTGTTCCGCATGCCGGCGCGGCTAGCATGGTCGCCGTGGAGTGGTTGGCGACCCTGGCCGCGACCGGCGCCGCGGCGCTCGTCGGTGCGGCGGCCACCGATGCCTGGCAGAGCGCCCGCGCCGGCTTCGCCCGGCTGTTCGGCCGCGGCGAGACCGGGCGCCAGGAGCTGGCCGAGCGGCGCCTCGACGTGGTCGAGGCCGAGATCGTCGAGGCCGCCCCCGACGAGCGCGACGCGGTGCGGCAGCGCCACTCGGCGGTCTGGCAGACGCGGCTGGCCGACCTGGTCGAGGAGCACCCGGAACTCGCCGACGAGCTGCGGGCGCTGGTCGCCGACGTGACCGGGCAGCTGCCGGCGGGGCAGCGGCAGTGGGTGCAGACCAACGTCGCCCGCGACCACGGCACGGTCTTCGCCGTCCAGGGCGGCGACCTGCACGTCACCGACCGGCCTCCGTCACCACAGGAGTAGCTGCTCCCGGCCGTACGGCCAGCGGTCCCATCGCGGCGGCGCCTCAGGGCTCGACCGGCGTGAATAGGATGGCGGGAACGGAATCGGGGGGCCGTGGCTGTGATCTGGACTTTCGTGCGCCGTGCCGTCGACGATGCGGTCGCGGTGACGGGCGTGGGGCTGGCCGTCCTCGTCGTCGGGGCGACAGCCGTCGTGGCGGCCACCGTGCCCGACAGCGGACCGGTGCCGGGCGCGACGGGCGCACCGGTGCCGTCGTGGTCGGGCGTGGCTCCCGTCACGGCGGCGCAGGCGCCCGACGGCGGTGTGCTCCGGGTCGTCGAGCAGGGCTTCACGCTGGACCCCGACCCGCGCGTCGACCACGTCACCTACGGCCTGCTGCTGGAGAACACCAGCCGGGAACGGATCGCGTACGCAGTGGCGGTGACCGTCCGGGCCGTCGACGCGGCCGGCGGCACGGTACGGCAACGGTTCGGCAGGGAGGACGTCGCCCGGCACACCGTGTACGCGGTCTTCCCCGGCCAGCGGTTCGGAATCGGCGTCGAGGAATGGCTCGACGGTCGCGGCGTCGCCGCGCTCACGGTGACTGTCGAGCCGCCGACCTGGGTGCCGGTCGACCAGCCCCTGCAACGGGATCCGGGTCGGCTACGCGTGATCCGGCTCGGCCCGCTGGCCGCAGGCGAGGTGCGGGCGATCGCCGGAAGCCGGTTCTCCGTGTCGTTCAACGCGTCCTCCGGCTTCGAGGAGCGCATTCCGGTGGGCGTCGCCGTGCTGTGGCGCGACGGCGCGGGCCGGATCGTCGGCGGCGCCGCCGCGACCGACGCGACCCGGTGTCTGGACGTCGCGCCCGGGCAGGGCCGGTTCAGCGTGGAGCCCGACCGGATCCGCTCGGTGCCGGCCGGTGCCGACGTCGCGCGCACCGAGGTGTTCCTGGCGCCGTTCGGGGTCAACCAGCCGAACGGATGCCTCCGATGACCATCACCTGGCCCCGGCAGGTGCCGGTCGGTGTCGTGCGCTGGACCGGACGGGTTCTCCTCGCGGTGACGGTGCTGGCGGTGCTGTGGCCGCCGGCGGTCGAATGGGGCGGACGCCGCTGGAGCCGGCCGGTGATGGTGACGACCGTGTTCGTGGTGGCCGTCGCCGCCCTGCTCTGGAGACAGGCCGTGCACCTGCATCCCCGCCGGAGGATCCGCTGGGTCGCTGCCGCCGTCGGAGCGGGTGCCACCGCCGTGGGGGTCCTGGCCGCCGCCGTGGTGACGCAGGCCGCCGGACTGCCGGTGGCCGCCGACTCGGTGACCGGCGCGGCGGTGCTGATGGTCGTCGTCGGCGTCGCGCTGGCGTACGGATGGGCGTTGGTGGCGACCGTGGAGGACGGTCCGGACACCGAACCGGCGGCGCCGCCGGCGATGCCCGCACGGAGCCACGATCGGACCGGCGTGGGCATCGCGGTCGCCACGGTCGTCGTGACGCTGGCGGCTCTCGCGGTGGCGTCGACCACCGCCGACCGCACGACCGCCCGCCCGCTCGACGGCCCCGCCGCCGGGCCGCCCGGCGACCTCGACCGGCCGCCCGCCTCGTTCACCGCGGCCGGTCCGGTGTACGACGCCGGCCGCTACCTGGTCGTCGACATCGCCGGCGGGGTGGAGGTCCGCGACGCGTCGACCGGACGGCCGCGGTGGCACTTCCGCGACCCCGACAAGAGGTTCTCGCACGTCCTGGTCAGCGGCGACCGCCGCTCGGTCGTGGTCGTCCGGCCGACCTCCGACCGCCCGACGGCGGTCGCGTTCGACGTGGCCACGGGTGTCCGGCGGTGGTCGCGCGTCCTGCCGAGCGACAGACCGGTCGACGTCTCGTCCCTTCCGCTGCGCGCCGCGGCCGTCGGCCCGGTGATCGTGCTGTTCAACGGCGACCCCGGCACGTCCGGGAGCGGTTTCGCGATCGACGCCCGGACGGGCGACGTCCGCTGGCAGGTCCCCGACCCACCGGCGGCGGGATGCCGGTACGAGGACTCCACCACCGCGGCGGACACCGTCGTGGTGGCGTACCGCTGCGAGCAACCCGACCGCACGTCGGGCTGGCAGGTCGTGGGCCTTTCCGCCGACGGCGGAAAGGCCCGGTGGACGGAGCGGGGGCCGGACGGATCGACCATGGTGTCCGTGCGGGTCACCGGTCGCGACGTCCACCTGCACAGGTTCGTCAAGGGAGCGGCGACCTGCGAGACGGCCGTCCTGGACGCGGTCTCCGGCGCGCCACGCCTCCGGTACACCGATCCGGTCGTCGGGTGCACGCCGCCGATGGTCGGTGACGGCGTGTCGGCGCAGGCCTGGCCGCCGAACATCGGCAGCGCCCGGGTGATCGGGGTCGACCAGCCGACGGGGGAGGTGCGCTGGGCCACGGCCCCCCTCAGCGACCGTCGGGACGCGTACGTCCTGGCGCACCTGGTCGTGGGCCGGACCGCCTACGTTCTGGTGCAGCCCGGTCTCGGCGCCCGCGAGGCCGACCTGGCCGCCGTCGACCTCGCCACCGGCGCTGTCGGCACCCGGCGGCTAGGGATACCCGCCGGGGTGGGCCCGATCGGACGTGTGTGCAGGCTGCTGCCCGGACCCGGGCGCCTCGTCATGGCCTGTGGCACGGCCTACCGCCGTACCGAGGTGACCATCGTCGGTTGACCTGGCCACTCCTCTCGGGTGAGACCGAACAGGTACGTGCCACCGGCGCCGATCGCGCACACGCCGTCGCCCGTCGGGAGCCAGGCGCAGCGGTGGACCGCGCCGTCCACGCGCATGGCGGTGGCCGGGCGGCCGGAGGCCGGGTCCCAGATGCGCACCGTGCCGTCGTCGCCGGTGCTGGCCAGCCAGCGGCCGTCGGGGGACGCCGCCACGTGGGTCACGCCGGAGGCGTGGCCGGTGAGGACCGCGCGTGGTTCGCCGGTCGCGGTGTCCCAGATGCGCACCGTCCGGTCGCGGGTGGCGCCGCCACTGGCCAGCCAGGTTCCGTCGGGTGAGGCGGTCACGGTCCAGACGAAGTCGGTGTGGCCGGCGAGGACCCGGTGGCCGCCGTCGAGGTCCCAGATCCGCACGGTTCCGTCCCGGCTGGACGACGCGAGCCACGCCCCGCCGGGTCCGGCCGCCAGGCCGGTCACCGCGCTCGAATGTCCACCGAGGACCTCCAGCGGCCGGCCGTCGGTGGCCCACCGCCGCACCGTCGCGTCGTCGCTGCCCGTGGCGATCCAGGACGGCGCGACGACGACCGCCGAGACCCAGTCCGTATGGCCCTCCAGCACCGCCCGGATCCGTCCACTGTGGACGTCCCAGAGGCGGGCCGTGCGGTCGCCGCTCGCGGTGGCGAGCCATGCGCCGTCGGGCGCGACCGCGATCGCGCTGACGCCGAGCGAGTGCCCGGCGAGCGTCCGCAGCGTCTCGCGGGTGGTGGCGTCCCACAGGACCACGCGCTGGCCGAAGCCCAACGCCACCCACGAGCCGTCGGGCCCGACCGCCACGGCCTGCGCGCCCGCCGGTGTGCTCGTCGCCGCCGCGGCGCCGGTGTCCCAGATCCGCACCGTGCGGTCGGCGCTGCCGGTCACCAGCCACGTGCCGTCCGGGCCGGCCGCCACCGCCGTCACCGCACTGGTGTGACCGGACAGGGTCCGGTGCCCGCCGTCGAGGTCCCAGATCCGCACGGTCCGGTCGCCGCTGCCGGTGACGACCCGGCCGTCGACGGTGAACGCGACCGCGTCGACACCGCTGCCGTGGCCGCGCAGCACGGCCCGCGGTTCGCCGGTCGCCGCGTCCCAGACCCGGGCGGTGCCGTCGTCGCTCGCGGACGCGACCGACGCGCCGTCCCGCGAGACGGCCACCGCGTTCACGGTCGCGTCGTGCCCGGACAGGATCCGCGCGATGGCGCCGGTCGCCACGTCCCAGAGCCGCACCGCGCGGTCGATCCCGGCGGTCACCACGAACCGGCCCGCCGGGTCGACCGCCACCGCGTCGGCGGTGTTCACCAGCTCGATCACCCGCACCGCCGCGCCGGTCGCGGTGTCCCAGACCCGGCCGGTGCGGTCGCGGGCGACGCTGGCGAGCCAGGCCCCGTCCGGTGCCAGCGCCACGCCGGTCACCGCGTCGGTGTGTCCGGTCAGGACGGCGCGGACGCGGCCCGACGACGGCGACCACACGCGGACCGTGCCGTCGTCGCTCCCGGTGGCGAGCCGGTCGGCGCCGACCGCGACCGCCGACACCCGGTCGGTGTGCCCGACGAGCTGGCCCCGCGGCAGGCCGCTGACCGGGTCGAACATCCGCACGCTGCCGTCGTCGGCGCACGTCACCACCCACGACCCGTCCGGCGCCACCGCGACCGCCGTCACCGCCGCGGTGTGGCCGCCGACGGCGCGCCGCAGCGCCGGGTGCGGCTGGTCGGGCAGCGGCCACCGGTTGGCCAGGTAGGGCCTGCCCAGATGCGAGCGGTCCAACGGCGCGTCCTCCAGCCGGCTCACCAGGACGGCGCCGAGCGCCTCCGGCGGGTCGAGCGGCGCGAGCAGGTGCGCGGCGCGGGCGATGCCGCGGCCCAGCGCCGCCGCGGCCGGCGTGTCGACCCGCGCGAGGTCCGCCTCGATCCCGGCCGGGCCGCCCGTGGCCAGCCGCGCGACGATCCACCGCAGGTCGGTCACCAGCGCGGCCAGCTCCCCGTCACGGCCGGCCTCGGCGAGGTGGAACGCGAGGTGGTCGCGCAGGTAGCCCTGCGTCGGGGGCAGCGTCCACCAGGAGCCGGGACCGGTGAGCAGCGCGCCGGCGCGATCGAGCAGCGCGCCGGTGAGGGCGGCGAGCCTCTCGGACCCCGCGAGGTGGCGCAGGTAGTCCCGGAGCACGTCGTGCAGGCGCACCGCGGGCGGCTCGTCGCGGTAGCCGAGCACGAGCGACAGGTCGAACAGCTCCTCGCACAGCCGCTCGACCGCGATGTCGTCGAGGCCGCCGGTCGGCTCCCAGAGCAGACCGAGCGTCGCCACCGGGATGTCGGTGTCCTCGGCGAACACGGCCAGCTCGACGTACCGGTCGCGGGCGGTGGCCGGCAGCAGGTCGAGGCTCACCTCGACGGTGGCGGCCACGGCCCGCCGGCGCTGGCGCGCGTCGGTCGGGTCGAGCGCGCCGGGTCCGGCCACGGCGAGCTGACCGGCGATGCGCCGGCCGGCGTCGTCGGCGGTCCGTCCGGCCCGGGCGGCGTTGCGCGCGGCGCGGTGCAGGGCCCGGTTGGTGAGGTCCAGGAGGACGGGCCAACCGCCGGTGCGCCGGAGCAGCTCGTCGACCGTGGCGGTGCCGAGGTCGGCGACGCCGCGGGTCAGCAGCGCCCGCGCCTCGTCGGGCCGCATGCGGTCGACCCGCACGGTGGTCGCCGCTGCCGGGATCAGACCCTGGTTCCGGGTGGTGACGAGTCGCCGGCAGCGCGAGCCGCCCAGCAGGAACGGCGACAGCTGCTCCTCGGTCCACACGTCGTCGACGACGAGCAGCACCGGGCCGGGGTGCGCGTCGAGCACCCGGGCGAAGCGGAACCCGGCCTGCTCCGGGTCGGACAGGCCGGGCCGCACGCCGGTCAGCTGCGCGCACAGGTCGTTCAGCCGCGTGGCGACGTCGGGACCGGTGGCGGCCTCGCCGACGGTGGTCCAGAGCAGCCCGCCGGTGAACGACGCGGCGGTGCCGGGATGGCCGCAGACCTGCTTGGCGAGCGTGGTCTTGCCGAAGCCGCCGGTGCCGACCAGCCCGACGACGGTGTCACCGGTACCCAACGCCGCGACCAGCCGCTCGATGAGCGCCGGACGGTCGACGGCCTCCCGGTCGAGCGGCGGTGCCATCCACGGCCTCTGCGGTGCCGGCGGCGCGACGCCGACATACAGGTCCCCGCCCTGGACGGCGTAGACGGACCCGCCCGCCGACGCCTGGTTGCTCTGGGCGGGCACTCCCGGGCCGGACACCACCACAGGATAGGTCAGCGCGGGAAGCGCACCTCGACGGTGAGGCCGCCGTCCGGGCGGGGGTCGGCGGTGACGGTCGCCCCGTGCGCGGTCGCGACCGCCCGGACGATCGCCAGCCCCAGGCCGTGCCCGCCGGCCAGCCGCTCCCCGCCCAGCCGCTGGAACGGTTCGAACAGCCGCTCCACCTCCCCGGGCGGCACGACCGGCCCGGTGTTCGACACGCGCAGCAGCGCCTGCCCGTCGGCGGCCGAGGTCGTCACGTCGACGCGACCACCGGGAACGTTGTACCGCACCGCGTTGTCGACGAGGTTGGACACCAGGATCTCCACCAGCCGGGGGTCGCCGGTGGTATCGGCCGGCCCGAGGGCGGTGGCGGCGCGGGAGCGCGCGACCTCGCCGGCGATCGCCGCCAGGTCCACCGGCTCCCGGTGCTCCAGGCCGCGTTCGCTGGTCGCCAGCGTCAGCAGCGCGTCGATCAGGCGCTCCTGGGCGCGGCCGAGCGTCAGTACCTCGCCGCAGGCCGCGCGCAGCGAGTCGACGGTGGCGTCGGGGTCGGCGAGCGCGACCTGCAGCAGCGTCCGTTCGGCGGTGAGCGGGGTCCGCAGCTCGTGTGCGGCGTTGGCGACGAACCGCCGCTGCGACTCGAACGCGGCCTCCAGCCGGGCGAACAGGTCGTCGAGGGTGGCGGCGAGGAGGGTGAACTCGTCCCTGCGGCCGGCTCGTTCCAGTCCGAGGCGCCGGTGCAGGTTGCTCGCCGAGATGTCGCGGGCCGTCGCGGTGATGGTCCATAGTGGACGGAGGAAGCGGCCGGCCACGAGCCAACCGGCGACCACCGACACGACCACCATCGCGGCCAGCCCGATGACGGCGGCGCCCACCATGCGGTCCAGCACGGGACCGTCGACGGTTCCCTCCGGCGGTCCGCCCGTGCCGACCGGCCGCGTGGAGCTGGTCTGGAGCAACGGGATCGCCACCAGCACCGCACCGGAGGCCAGGAACGGCACCGCGTACAGCAGCGTCAGCCGGGTCCGCAGCGTCATGGGACCCGGTATCCCGCCTCGCGCACGGTGTGCACCACCGGCGGGTCACCGAGCTTGGTCCGCAGCCGCCGGACGGTGGTCTTCACGGCGGTGGTGAACGGGTCGGCCGCCTCGTCCCACACCTTCTCCAGCAGGTCCTCCGCCGACACCGGCCGGCCACCGGCGGCGAGCAGGCATTCGAGCACGGCGAACTCCTTCGGGCTGAGGTCGAGCCGCCGGCCGGCCCGGGTCGCCACCCGGTGCGCCGGGTCGAGGGTCAGGTCGCCGCGGGTGAGTACCGGCGGCAGCGACGTGGTCGGGCGCCGCGCCAGCGCCCGGATGCGGGCCACGAGCTCGGCGAAGTCGAACGGCTTGGGCAGGTAGTCGTCGGCGCCGAGGTCGAGCCCGCCGACGCGGTCGGCCACCGTGCCGGCCGCGGTGAGCATCAGCACCCGCGAGGCCGGGTGGTCGGTGACGATGCGCCGGCACACGTCGTCGCCGTGCACGCCGGGCAGGTCGCGGTCGAGCACCACCACGTCGTACCGGTTGACCGCGAGCCGTTCCAGGGCGTCGGCGCCGTCGCCGACGACGTCGACGGCCATGCCCTCGCGCCGCAGCCCGGTGGCGATGGTCCGGGCCAGGATCCCGAAGTCCTCGACGATCAGTACGCGCACAGGGTCCACCATGCCAAACGGAAGGTGCCAACGGGGTGTCGGCCGGCGACACGGGCCCGACACCGGCCGGCGCGTAGACCGTCGGTCATGACTGACAGCATCATCGTCGACGGGCTGCGCAAGCGGTTCGGGTCGACCCTCGCCCTGGACGGGATGTCGTTCACGGTGCCGCCCGGGCGGGTCACCGGGTTCGTGGGCCCGAACGGGGCCGGCAAGTCGACCACCATGCGGGTGGTCCTCGGGCTCGACCGGGCCGACGCCGGCACCGCGCTGATCGGGAACCGGCCCTACCGGACGCTGGACCGTCCACTGTGTACGGTCGGCTCGCTGCTCGACGCCGGCGCGCTCCAGCCGTCGCGCACGGCGCGCAACCACCTGCTGTGGCTGGCCCACTCGCAGGGGCTGCCGGCCCGGCGCACCGACGAGGTGCTCGACCTCGTCGGCCTCGCGTCGGTGGCCCGCACGCGGGCGGGCGGGTTCTCGCTGGGCATGCGCCAGCGGCTGGGCATCGCCGCCGCGATGCTGGGCGACCCGTCCGTCGTGATGCTCGACGAGCCGTTCAACGGCATGGACCCCGAGGGCATCATCTGGATGCGCGGGTTCCTGCGGTCGCTGGCCGCCTCCGGGCGGGCGGTGCTGGTCTCCAGCCACCTCATGGGTGAGCTGCAGGGCATCGCCGACCACGTCGTGGTCGTCGGGCGGGGCCGGGTGATCGCCGACGCGGCGGTGGCCGACCTCCTGGCGTCGGTGGCGGGTGGTCGCGTGACGGTCCGCACCGCCGAGGGCAGGGCCGTGGCGGAGGCCGCGCCGGCGCTGCGGGACGCGGGTGCGCACGTCACGGTGACCGGAAACGACACGCTGCTGGTGGCCGGCCTTCCCGCCGAGAGGGTGGTGAACGCGCTCAACCGGGCGGGCGTGCCGTTCTCGGAGGTGTCGGCGCACCGGGCCACCCTCGAGGAGGCCTACCTCGAGCTGACGCGGGACGCCGTCGAGTACCAGGGGGTACCGCGGTGACGAGGCTTCTGCGTTCGGAGTGGACGAAGCTGCGCACCGTGCGCGGCTGGGTCGTCGCACTGGCACTGGCGTTCGTCGCGGTGGTGGGCCTCGGCCTGGCGTCCGGCCCGGGCGGGACCTGCGACGACAGTTGCGCCCTGCCGACCGGACCGGACGGCGGCGAGGTCACCGACCGGTTCACGTTCGCCCACCGCCCGCTGGCCGGCGACGGCTCGATCACGGCGCGGGTCGCGTCGTTCACCGGTCAGATCCCGACGCCCGAGGGTGAGCCCCGCCGGGAGCTGGTCGGCTGGGCCAAGGCCGGCCTGATCGTCAAGGACGGCACCCGGCAGGGCTCGACGTACGCGGCGGTGCTGCTGACCGGCGCGCACGGGGTCCGCGTGCAGCACGACTTCATCCACGACACGGCCGGACCGGCGGACACCCGCTGGCTGCGGCTGACCCGCGCCGGTGACACCGTCACCGGAGCCGCGTCGGCCGACGGCGTCCGGTGGACGACGGTCGCCACCGTGCGGCTGCCGGACCTACCGTCCACAGTGGAGGCCGGGCTGTTCGTCGCCTCGCCGCAGTTCTCGGAGACCACCCGTGACGGCATCGGACCCGCCGGCGCCTCGGGCAGCCCGAGCGAGGCCACCGCCACGTTCGACAGCATCACCACCGACGGCGCCTGGACCGGCACCGGGTGGACGGGCGAGGGCATCGGGTCGCGTGACGGGGGTCCCGCCGCACCGCCACCGCCGACCGTCGAGCGCGCCGGCGACGCGGTGACGCTCACGGGGTCCGGTGACATCGCCCCCGCCGTGGCCGGCGCCTCCGGCCTCGGCACCAGCCTGACCCAGACGCTCGTCGGCACGTTCCTCGGGCTCGTCTTCGTGCTCGTGGTCGCGACGATGTCGGTGACCGCCGAGTACCGGGCCGGCCTGATCCGAACGACGCTCGCGGCGAACCCGTCGCGCGGGCGGATCCTGGCCGCGAAGGCGACGGTGGTCGGCGCGGTGTCGTTCGTCGTGGGGGTGCTGGCCGCCGCGGTCGTGGTCACCGCCGGTCGGACGGTGCTGGAGGGCAACGGCGCGTACGTGAACGCGACGCCGACCGGCACGGTGCTGCGGCTGGTGTTCGGCACCGGCGCGCTGCTCGCGGTCGCCGCCGTCCTCGGGGTGGGGCTCGGCGCGCTCGTGCGGCGCGGCGCCGTCGCGGTGACCGCGGCCGTGGTGACCGTCGTGCTGCCGTACCTGCTCGCGGTGACCGTCCTGCCCGACGCGGCCGCCGACTGGCTGCTGCGGGTGACCCCGGCGGCCGCGTTCGCGGTGCAGCAGAGCGCCCACGAGTACGCCCAGGTCGACAACCTCTACGTCGTGGCGAGCGGCTACTTCCCGCTGCCGCCGTGGGGCGGCTTCGCGGTTCTGGCCGGCTGGGCGGCGCTCACGCTGGGGCTGGCGTGGTCGCGCCTGCGCGGGGCCGACGCGTGAACGCGGTCAACTGCGAGTGGACCAAGCTGCGCACGTCTCCCGGCACGGTCTGGCTGGCCCTCGCGGTGGTGGTGACGACGGCGGGCGTCAGCCTGCTCGCCGCGGTGGCGACCCGTTGCGCGGACGGCACGTGCGCGTTCGACCCGGCGAAGGTCAGCCTCACCGGGGTGGCGGTGGGGCAGGCGGTCGTCGCGGTCCTCGGCGTGCTCGCGGTCGGCACCGAGTACAGCAGCGGGACGATGCGGCTGACCCTCGCCGCCGTACCCCGCCGTACGCACGTGCTCGCCGCCAAGGCCGTGGTGCTGGCGGCGATCGTGGGCGCTGCCGCGGTCCCCTCGACGCTGTTGTCGTTGTGGGCCGGCCGCGCCTACCTGGACGACCCACCCGACCTGGGCTCGGGCGCGGTGCTGCGCGCGGCCGTGGGCTCGGTGCTGTACCTGGTGCTGGTCGCGCTGCTGAGCCTGGGCCTGGCGACCGTCACCCGGAACTCGGCGACCGCGATCGGCGCGGTGCTGGCGCTGCTCTACGTGGTGCCGATCCTCGCGACCGCCGTCCGGGACGCGGACCTGGAGAAGCACCTCAAGCAGCTGGGCCCGATGAACGCCGGCCTGGCGGTGCAGGCGACGCGCGGGCTCGACGAGCTACCCATCGGCCCCTGGAAGGGGCTGGGGGTCCTGTGCCTGTGGGCGGTGGGCGCCCTGGTGCTCGCCGCCGTGCTGCTCACGAGGCGGGACGCCTGAGGGCGTCAGAGGGAGCGGGTCACCGGCTGGCGGCTGCCGAGGCGGGCGGGGACCGCGGTCAGCGCCGCCACCGTCACCACCGTGGCGAGGACCACGGCGAGCAGCTGCCACGGCGGTGGGAGCGGGGCGCGGCCGCTGTCGGCGCCGGTGATGGTGTTGATCGCGGCGTACAGGGCGACCCCGCCGGGGAAGACGCCCAGCAGCGCGCCGACGAGGGCCGGCAGGATCTGGGCGGTAGCCAGCGCGGTGGTGACGTCGCGGGGGGTGGCGCCCAGGGCACGGGCCAGCGCCGAGGGGTGGCGGTTGTCGAGGACCGTGGCCCAGGCGATGACGACGGCGTTGACGGCGGCCAGGCACAGCAGCACAGCCATCCAGACGGCGAGCACCCGGCGCAGCGCGGCCACCTGGTCGGTGCCGTAGGCGCCGGTGCCGTCGAGGAACGCGTTCAGCGCCAGCACCACGACGACGCCGCTCACGGTCACCGCGACGCTGAGCACGGCCAGGACCGTCCGGCGGGGACGGCGCGCGGCGACCCGCAGCGCCAACAGCAGCGGGACCGGCAGCCGGCGCGACACCGCGATCAGCCAGCCGGCGCGGCGGGGTGGACGGGCCGCGTCGGCCAGGGCGGCGACGGTGCTGGAGCGGGCCGCGCGCAGCGCCGGAACGGCCGCCGCGAGCACCGCCACCCCCACGGCGACGGCGGTCACCGGCCCGACCGTCGACGCGGTGAGCGACGGGGTGCCGGCGCTGCCGACGAGCCCCGCGGTGGGACCGGTGAGCAGGGGAGCGGTCAGGGCGCCCAGAACCAGGCCACCCGCGGCCGCGACGAGGGCCACCAGGACGTACCCGGTCAGCAGCACGACCGCCACCAGGCCGGGTGTGGCGCCCACCGCCTTCAGCAGCCCGACGCGGCGGGTCCTGTCGGCCATCCGGCCGCCGACGAGCACCGAGAGGCTCGCGACCGCGAGCAGACCGAGGAGCCAGGCACCGATCAGCAGCAGGATCTGGGAGTCGCGGGCCAGGTCGGTGGCGTCGTCGCGGATCGCCTGCCAGGGCTGCGTCAGGGGGCCGTGCGCGGCGGCGAACGCCGGTGCGGCCGAGGGGTCGGCCAGCCTGAGGTTCAGCACGTAGGCGGGCCGGTCGCCGGCGAGGTCGAGCGCGTCGCCGCGGGTGAGCCAGACCAGGCCGGGGTTCTCCAGCACACCGGCGGGCACGCCGGCGCCGGGCTCGCCGTTCACGCACGGGAAGACGCACGACGACTTCGGGTACGGCGGCATCGCGGCGGTGACGGCGGTGCCGACCACCGTGAAGGGGCGGCCGTCTAGGGTCACCGTGCCGCCAACGCCCACGTCGAACGCGGCCGCGAACGCCGCCTCGAGCACGACGCCGCCGTCGCCGACCCAGGTGCCGTCGACGACGCGGGGCCGGTCGACCGACGCGGTGGCGTCGCGGCCCACGGCCTGCGCGTCGGAGGTGCGTCCACCGGCGGCCAGCTCCACCGCGGCCACCGGGAACGGTCCACTGTGGTCGGTCACGCCGGGCTCGTCGGCCAGGGCCGCGAGGTCGTCGGGCTGGCGTCCGGTGGCGACCACGTCGGGACCGTCGGTCGCCACGCGGGTGCTCTCGTAGGGGTCGCTGGCCGCGTCACGCAGCACGAGCCCGAGCGTGAGCGTCGTGGTGGCCGCGAGGATCGCGAGCAGCAGGAGCACGGTCTCGGTGCGCCGCCGGCCGAGGTCGCGCACCGCGAGCCGGCCGACGAGCAGGAGCCGGCCCATCAGTCGTCCCAGCCGACGAGGGCGCCGAGCTGTCCCGTGGTGCCGCCGGTCAGCCGGGTCTCGTCGACGAACGCGCCGTCGCGCATCGAGACGAGCCGGTCGGCGGTGGCGGCGATCCGCGCGTCGTGGGTGACGATCACCAGCGTCTGCCCCTGCCGGTGCAGCTCCTCGAAGAGCCGCAGGACGTCGAGGGTCGCGGCGCTGTCGAGGTTGCCGGTCGGCTCGTCGGCGAGCACGACGGCGGGCTCGTTGCTCAGCGCCCGGGCGACCGCGACCCGCTGCCGTTGACCACCCGACAGCGCCGACGGCAGGAACCGCGCGCGGTCGGCCAGCCCCACCCGGTCCAGCAGCTCCTCGGCGCGACGGCGCGCGGCGCGCGGCGAGCGACCGGCCAGCAGCGCCGACAGCTCGACGTTCTCCACGGCGGTCAGCTCCTCCATGAGGTGGAAGGACTGGAACACGAAGCCGACCTCGGTGCGGCGCATCCGGGCCAGCGCCCGCTCGGAGAGGGTGTCGACGCGCCGGCCGCCGAGCCACACCTCGCCGTCGGTGGGGCGGTCGAGCCCACCGAGCAGGTGCAGCAGCGTGGACTTGCCGCAACCGCTCGGTCCCATCACGGCGACCGTCTCGCCGGCGGCGACCTCGAGGTCGACGTCGTCGACCGCGCGGACCAGGCTGTCGCCAGAGCCGTGGGTCCTGCGCAGCCCGCGGGTCCGGACAACGGCGGTCACCGGCTGCTCCAGGTGCGCTCGCAGGCCTCCAGCCAGCGCAGGTCGGCCTGCAGCCGCAGCACGATGCCCTCGAGCAGCAGCGCCGCCGCCGACCGGGGTGGCTCGGCCAGGGCGGCGCGCTGCGCGTCACGCAGCCGGCGCAGCAGCTCGCGGCGCTGGGTGTCGACGATCGTCAGCGGGTCGGCCAGGCCGGCCGCCGCGGCCGCGACGAGCTTGAGGTGGAACTCGGCCAGGTCGGGCCGGGGCCACTCCACCTCGGCGACCCACGCGGCGACCCGCTGGTGGCCGGCGGCCGTGAGCGTGTAGACCTTGCTCTCGGCGGTCTTCTCGGCCGCCAGCAGGCCGGCCTTCTCCAGCCGCGTCAGCGTGACGTACACCTGCCCGTCGTTCATCGCGTCGCCCAGCGGGCCCAGCGCGTCGCGCAGCCGCGCCCGCAGCTGGTAGCCGTGCGTCGGCTCCTTGGCCAGCATCGCCAGCAGCACTTCCTGCCGCATGGGGTCCTCCCTAACCGTTAGCCATAGCCTCTAACCGTTAGCCCCCGGATGTCAAGGCCGGCGATTGACCGGCGTGACCGGCCCGGCGAGACTGGTCCCGGTGGTACTAAGCGGTACCGGGACGGAGCGCGACCGATGATCGGACCCGGCACGACGGTGCGGTGGTTGAACAGGCACGGCCTGGTGCGGATCGGGATCCGGGCGGCGGCCCGGCGCGGTGACGAGCAGGCCGCCTACCTGCTCGACCCCGCGCGCCGGGCCGACCACTACGCCTACTACCGGAGCGTCCGCGACCGCGGCGCGATCGTGACCGGCGGCTTCGCGCTCAGCACCGCGCGGCACGACGTCGCGACCGCGGTGCTGCGCAGCGACGCGTTCGGCGTGGGCCTGCACTCCCGGCCGGTTCCCGCGCCGGTGTCCGTGCTGCGCCGGATCGGGCAGTGGCGCCGGCCGATCGGACCGGTCGACCCGCCGTCGATGCTCGTCGTCGACCCGCCGGAGCACACCCGCTACCGCCGCCTGGTGTCGAAGGTCTTCACGCCGCGGGCCATCGAGGCGCTGCGGCCGCGCGTCGCCGAGGTGTGCGACGACCTGCTGGACCGCATGGCGGGCAGCGCCGACGTGGACCTCGTCGCCGGATACGCGGGCCTGGTGCCGGTCACGGTGATCGCCGAGATCCTCGGTGTGCCGGTCGCGATGCGCGAGCAGTTCCTGCGCTGGGGCGCCGCCGCCGCGCCCACCCTCGACATCGGCCTGCCGTTGCGCCGGTACGCGGCCACCGAGGTCGCCATCCGGCGCGGCAACGAGTGGATGCGCGGGCACCTGCGGCGGCTGCGCGCGTCGCCGGGCGACGACCTCCTGAGCCGCCTGGTGCACGTCGAGGACGGGCAGGCCCGGCTCACCGACGACGAGCTGGTCGCCACCGCCGGACTGTTGCTCGCCGCCGGGTTCGAGACCACGGTCAACCTCATCGGGACCGGGAGCGCGCTGCTGATGGCGCACCCGGACCAACGCGCGTCCCTCGATGACGATCCGGCCCGGTGGCGCAACGCGGTCGAGGAGGTGCTGCGGTACGACTCGCCGGTGCAGAACACCGGCCGGATCTGCCGCACGGAGACCGAGATCGCCGGCCGGCGCATCCGGCCGTACCAGGTGATGTCGGTGCTGATCGGCGGCGCCAACCGCGACCCGGCAGTCTTCGACGACCCGGACCGCTTCGACGTGACCCGCGCCAACGCGCGCGAGCACCTGGCGTTCTCCGGCGGCGTGCACTACTGCCTGGGCGCGGCCCTGGCCCGGCTGGAGGGCGAGGTCGCGCTGCGGGCGCTCTTCACCCGCTACCCGGACCTGGCCCCGGCCGGCGAGCCGCGCCGGCGGGGAACGCGCATCCTGCGCGGGTACGAGTCGCTCCCGGTGAGGCTGACCGCCGCGGTGGCCTGACCGCGCCGGACTGTCCACAGTGGATCGTCGAGCCGGCCGGCAGCTAGCCGACCAGCTTCCAGCCCCGCCGCCGCCACCGGACCCGTTCAGCACGGTCCGTCGTGGCCAGCGGGGTCACCGACGGCTGGGCCGTCTCCGACCGGGGATCCTTGCTGGGCAGGTGGTTGAGCAGTTGCTGGGCGCGGTCGTCGGCGGCCCGGGTCACCAGGTGCTGCGCGATGCCGAACAGGAGCGCGTAGGCCAGGATCTGCGGCTGGTTGTCCAGTTCGGACAGGCCCGGGACGAACCCGCCCGACAGCAGCAGCATCCCGATGACCGCGCTCAGCGCGCCCGACGGAACCTTCAGCACGGCCAACGACTTCGCGACGCAGTAGGGCGTGGACGAGCCGCGCAGCCGGCGGACCGCCACGAGCGCGCCGAGCACGCCGCCGACCGCGCCGAGGCCGGCGATGATGAGGATGTCGCCGGACGAGGGCCGCTGCCCGCCGCCGCTCGGGCACACGGTGTGCACCTGCTGCACCGGCCGCAGGTCGGTCGCGGCGGTGGTGACGCCGGGCTCGAAGCAGAACGGGATGGCGTCCGGCCAGAGGAACACCGTGCCGACGAGGACGGCGGTGAACACCGCGATGGCCGCCGCCGTCACCAGGATGATGTTGCGGAAGTCGCGCAGGCGCACGTACTCCTCGTCGGCCGCGTCGTAGGAGGTCTCCATGAGCTGCTTGACGACCGCGCGCCGGGCCTGGCCCCGCGCCGTGCGCAGCAGCGCCTCGGCCTCCACCCGGCGCGGGTCGTTGCGGTCGAGCGTCGCGGCGACGCGGGCGGTGACGTCGGGCAGCAGCGCCTCCACCTCGGCGGCCGGCAGCAGATCGACGAGGAACACCTTGGCGGCGTGGAGGTGCATGAACGCGGCCTCGACCGACGTGCCCCGCCACTTGTCGCGCCACGAGCGCCGCTTCGGCCTGCGCGTGCACCGGGACGCCTCGCGGGCCCGGTCGAGGTGGTACTCGACCGCGGCGCGGGCCGCCCGGTCGGCGGAGGACGACGGCTCGGGCGCGGCCGCGTCGAGGCGGTGCCCGATCCGGTCGGCCTCGACCGAGGCGTGCACGGCCCAGGGTTCGGGCCAGGGAGGTGGCTGTTGGCTCATCGGGTGCTCCAGAGGTCGGTCCGCTGTGGGTCTGGAGCCCCGGGGACGGGCCGTTCGGCGCCCCGCGTCGCCGATCCGACAGATCTCCTCAGGAGCGCGGCGGGACGGTCGACTGGTCGGGTGAGGAACGTCACCGGAGCGTAGGGATCGCCGGCATGCTGGTAGAGGGCGCCGTGGAGCTCCCGGCGGTGCCCCGGGCCCAGCTGCTCTACAGCAGCGACCGCACCCGGGTCCGGCGGATCTGGCCGGCCGGCTCCGACGTCAGCGTGATCTGCAAGGAGCCGCTCGGGCCGGGCGCGTCGGTGCGGGCGCACGCCGAACGCGCGGTGCTGGAGCGGCTGGCGGGGGTTCCCGGGGTCGCCGAGCTCGCCGGGGTCACCATGCCCGGCGCCGTCGTGCTGCGTGACGTCGACGGCGTGCGGCTCGACGAGGCCATGCTCTCCGAACCGTTCGACCCCGTCGAGGTGACCCGCATCGGCCTGGCCCTGGCCACCACGCTGGCCGGCGTTCACCACCGAAGCGTCGTGCACCGCGACCTCAGCCCGGCCAACATCCTGCTCGCGGCGGCCGACGGGGTCCGCACGCCGGTGCTCATCGACTTCGACCAGGCCGTGCCGATCACCGAGGGCCGCCCGGCGGCCGGGCCCGCCGGCCCCGACGACGTGGTCGGCACGCCGTTCTACCTCGCGCCGGAGCAGACCGGGCGCACCGGGCTGCCGGTCGACGAGCGGGTGGACCTGTACGCGCTGGGCGCCGTGCTGTACCAGCTCGTCAGCGGACGCCCACCGGTCGACACGGGCGACGAGCTGACCCGGTTGCACGACGTCATCGTCACCGTGCCGACGCCGCTGGTGGAGGTGTGCCCGACGGTGCCGGTGGGGCTGTCGGACATCGTCGCCCGGCTGCTGGAGAAGGAGCCGGCCCGCCGCTACCAGAGCGCCGACGGGCTCGTGCGCGACCTCGCCGCGGTGCTCGCGGCACCGGACCGGCCGCTGCGGCTGGGGGAGTGGGACTTCCCGCAGCGGCTGCGGGCGCCGTCTCGCCCGGTCGGCCGCACCGGCGAGCTGGCCGCGCTGCGGGCCGCCGTGACCGCGGCGGTCGAGGGGACGTTCCACGGCGTGTTCGTGGTCGGTGCCGCCGGCGCCGGCAAGACGGCGTTGACCGACGAGCTGCGGCCCGACGTCGCCGAACGGCACGGCTGGTACGTCAGCGCGTCGTGCGCCGGCGCCGGGAGCACGGCACCGGCGGTCGTCGTCGCCCTCTCCGACGTGGCGCGGCACCTGCTGGCCGAGCCGGAACCGGTGCTGCTGGCCGCCCGCGACCGGATCAGGCGGGCACTCGGCGCCAACGCGCTGCTGCTGGCCGCCGCCGTCCCCGACTTCGCGGTGCTGCTCGACGAGCCGGCCGGCGCCGGACCGGAACCGACCGGCGGCGCCGACCCGGTGCGGCTGTGCCGGGCGGTGCGTGACGCGCTGAGCGCCGCCGTCACCCCGGAGCGGCCGATCGTGGTGGTGCTCGACGACCTGCACCGGGCCGGTCCGGTGACGCTCGGCGCGCTCGACGCGCTGCTGTCGGACCCCGGTCCGCGTGGCCTGCTCGTGGTCGGCGCGTACCGGCCGGCCGAGGTGCCGACCGAGCTGGAGGCGGCACTGGCCCGGTGGGAGCGCTCCGGGGTGACCGCGCCCTCGGTTCCGGTGGGCGTGCTGCCCGCGGCCGACCTCACCGCGATGCTCGCCGAGATGCTGCGGCTGCCGGGTGACGTCGTGGAGCCGTTCGCGCGCACCGTCGCCGCCCGCACCGACGGCAACCCGCAGGCCACCGTCGACCTCGTCAACGCGTTGCGGCGGGAGGGCGGGCTGGTGCTCGGCGGGTCCGGCTGGCGGTGGGACGAGGCGTTCATCCGCCGGACGGCCCGCACCCACGACACCGCGCAGGTGGCGTCGCGGCTGGCCGCGGTTTCATGGCGGTGCCGACGGCTCCTGCGGATCGCCGCGATGATCAACGTGGAGTGCCGCCTCGACGCGCTCGCCATCGCCGCGGCCCTGCCGGCGGCCACCGTGCGCGACCGGCTGTGGCCGGCCATCGAGGACGGGCTCGTCACCCTCGAACCGGACCCGGCCGGACGGCCCGAGACCGTGCGCTTCCCGGACGAACGGGTGCGGCTGGCGCTCGTGGAGGGCGTTTCCGCGTCCCGGAGACCGCCGCTGCACCTGCGCGCCGCCCGGCGCCTGCGGACGGCCGTCACCGACGCCCCGACCGACGGGACGGCGCGTGACCCGCGCGCGGCCGCGACCGACGCGGACGCCGGCGGGCTCACCGAGGCGGCCGCGTGCCAGTACCTCGCCGCCGCCGGTCACCCCCTCGGTGACGACGAATGGCGACCCGTGGTCGCGGTCCACATCACGGCGGCCGTCGCCGCCCGGCGGCGCGGCAACCTCGCCGCGGCCGAACGGTTCCTGACCGCGGCGGCGCAGCTGTGGCGGACGCCGACGCACGGCACCTGCGCCGGCGCCGACGCCGACTGGCGGGCACTGTCGGTGGACCTGCACCGCACGCTGTACGGCCTCGGCCGGCTCGAGGCGGCCGACGACGTGTTCGCCGACCTCGCCGGCCGCGCGGCCGACCCGCTGCACCTCGTCGACGCGGCGTGCGTGCAGATCAGCAGCCTCGGCCAGCGCAACCGCCACGGCGACGCCGTGGACCTCGCGGTCGACCTGCTGACCCGCCTCGGCCACGACGTGCCCGGACCGGAGTTCGCCGCCGAGGTGCCCGGCCGGCTGCCGGAGCTGTCCCTGTGGGCCGCCGACCTCGACCTGGCCGCCGACCTCGCCCGGCCCGAGGTGACCGACCCGTGGTGCCGCGCCACCGGGCGGCTGTTCGACCGGATGCTCGCCGCGGCGTTCATGGTCGGCTCGCGCTGGCTCCTCGCCTGGGTGGTGCTGGAGAGCCGGCGGCTGTGGGTGCGGTACGGCCCGGCGCCCGACCTCGCCGCGAACCTCGGCTGCGCCGGGCTCGTGGTCGCCGGGGTCACCGGCGACCACCGGATCGGCTACCTCATCGGGCGGCACGTGCTCGCGGTCGCGGAGGACCGCGGGTGGGAGCCGGAGACGTCGGTGCTGCGGCACCGGTTCTCGCTGCACCTGATGCCGTGGGCGGAGCCGCTGGAGAACGCGATCAGCCACGCGCGGCTCGCGCACACCGGGCTGACCCAGGCCGGCGACCTCCAGATGGCCGCGCACACCGGCCTGGTGCGGCTGGCGGCGCAGCTCGACTGTGGACAGTCGCTGGAGACCTACGTCGACGAGATCGCCACGGTGCTGGCGTTCGCCGAACGCACCGCGAACGAGCACAGCGTCGAGGTGGCGCTCGGCCACCGCCAGCTGGCCCGGTGCCTGCGCGGGGAGACGGCCGCGCCGGGAAGCTTCGACGACGACTCCTTCTCCGAGGAGCGGTACCTGGAGGCCGTGGCCGCGAGCCCGATCGCCGCGGCGACCTACCACGTGCTGCGGTCGGTGGCCGCGGCCGTGTTCGACGACCGGGACCTGCTCGACCGGCACACCGCCCGCGCGATGGAGCTGGTCGCGTTCCTGCCCGGATACCCGACGGCGGTCGCGCGGGTGCTGCGGGCCCTGGCCCTCGCCGGCTCGGCCGACTGCGAGAGCCTGCGCACCTGGATCGCCGCCCGGGTGGCGGACACGCCGGTGAACCTGCGGCACCTGCTGCTGCTCATCGACGCCGAACGTGCCGCCGCGGCCGGCGACGTCGGTGCCGCGGCCGCCGCGTTCGACGCCGCCCGCGACGAGGCGGACCTGCGCGACCGGCCCTGGCACCGGGCCCTCGTCGCCGACCGGGCGGCGGCGTTCTACACCGCGCGTGGCTGGCACCGGTCGGCCCGGCTCGCCGCCGCCGACGCCGCGCACACCTACGCGTCGTGGGGCGCCACCGGGCTCGGTCGGCCGGTCGGGCGTCCCGTGACGCAGACGCGCCGCGCGGAGACCGCGCGGGAGGACGCCGACCGCATCGACACGCTCGCGATCCTGCGCGCCTCGCAGGCGCTGAGCTCGCAGACCAGCCTCAGCCGCCTACGCGCCACGATCGTCGACCAGCTGACCGCGCTGACCGGCGCCACCGACGTGCTCCTCGTGCTGCACGACGACGACCGCGACGGCTGGTTCGTGCTCACCTCCGACAGCGGCGACCGCATCCCGGTCGAGGAGGCCGGGGCGCGCGGCGAGGTGCCGGTGACCGCGTTCAGGTTCGTGTCGCGCACCGGCACCACGCTCGTCAGCCCCGACGCCGCCCACGACGACCGGTTCGCCGCCGACCCGTACGTCGCCGCACGAGGGCACTGCTCGCTGCTCGCGGTCGCGATCAGGCACCAGGGGACCATGCGGGCGGTGCTCATGCTGGTCAACGACCGCAGCCGGCACATGTTCACCAGCCAGCGGATGGACGCGGTACAGCTGATCGCCGGCCAGCTGGCCGTGTCGCTGACCAACGCGCTGCTGTACGCGTCGCTGGAGGCGCGGGTCAACGAGCGGACCGTCGCGCTGGCCGCGGCGAACCGGCAGCTGGAACAGATGAGCCGCACCGACGAGCTGACCCAGCTCGCCAACCGGCGCCGCTTCGACCAGGTGCTCGCGTCGGAGTGGGAGCGGGCCCTGTCCCGGGGAGGCCCGCTCGGGGTGCTGCTGCTCGACGTCGACTCGTTCAAGCGCTACAACGACCACTACGGACACGTCGCCGGCGACGACTGCCTGCGCCGGGTGGCCGCCGCCCTGGCCGACTGCGTGCGCGGCACCGACCTGGTGTGCCGGTACGGCGGCGAGGAGTTCGCGGTGATCCTGCCCGGCGCCGGCGTGGAGGTGCTGCACCGGGTCGGCGAACGGTTCCGCGCCGCGGTGTCGACGTTGGGCATCCCGCACGTGGAGAGCGGAGCTGGGCACGTCACGGTCAGCGTCGGCGCCGCGTCGACGGTACCGGCCCCTCCGTCCACAGTGGACGAACTGGTCGCGCGCGCCGACGGCGCCCTGTACGAGGCGAAGCGCTCCGGCCGCGACCAGGTCCGCGTCGCGCCCTAGTGTCCCGGGTCGCGATCAACAGACACCCGGACCCCCCGCGAGACAGAGCGTCCGAACGTGCCTCCACGGCGCTCACGACGTCGCCCATCGCCGCCGATCTTGCAGTTGTGGCCTCCCTCAAAGCATGACATTTCGGCAAATAGAGGCGGCCACAAGTGCAAGATCGGCGCAGACCTCGACCACGGCGCGACCGCGAGCGGCGCGACCTCCGGCCGTGGTCCGGCGGCCAGCGGGTAGCCGAGGTCGTCCTCGGTGAGGAGCTCGGGCCGCAGTTCGGTGCACAGGCCGCGGCCGTCGCAGGCGGTCCAGTCGATGTGGAGTCTGGTCATCCGCGCTCCTCGACGCAGCGGCCCGCCAGGTGGGCCTCGACGGGCGCGTCGGTCGCTGTCGAGTGGGCGTGCGCGACCTCACCTGTGCGTGCGCGACCTCACCGGTACGTGCGCGACCGCCTCCGGTAGTCGTCGAGGTCGCTGACGCCGGCCGCCGGCGGGCCGTCGAGCCGCATGGTGCGCAGCGTGTCCGGTAGCGGTAGCGGCTCCAGCCGGCGCAGGAGGATGCCTTCGCGCAGGGCCCACGGGCAGACCTCGACCACGTCGACCCGGAACGTCTTCATCGCGGTCTCCGCGACCACGGCGCCCGCGAGCAGGTGCCTGGCCCGGGCCGCGCGCACGCCCGGAAGCTTGGCCCGCTCGTCGGGGGTCATCGCCGCCAGGCGGGGGATCCAGGCGTGCAGGTCGTGGCGGTGCAGCAGCCGGGTGCCCGGCGTGGTACCCGGGCGGCCCGCGAAGCGGGACAGCTGCTTGAACGTCTTCGACGTCGCCACCACGGTGCCGGGGGAGGCCGTCCGCCGCATCGGGGCGAGCACGGCGCGCACGTGTGCGCGCAGGCGCTTGACGTGGCGCCGGCGGGCGGGGTGCTCGGGCAGGTGGCTCCGGGTCAGCCGGCCGGCGCCCAGGGGCAGCGACACCGCGAGCGTCGGGTCCTCGTCGCGGCCCCGCGCGATCTCCATCGACCCGCCGCCGATGTCGAGCAGCGACAGCGGACCGGTCGACCAGCCGTACCACCGGTGCACGGCGAAGTAGGTCAGCCGGGCCTCCTCCTCGCCGCTGAGGAAGCCGACCTCGAGGCCGGTCCGGGCGCGCAGCACCCCCAGGATCTCGTCGCGGTTCGTGGCGTCGCGCACGGCCGAGGTCACGTACGGGATCAGTTCGTCGACGCGCTGGGCGCGCGCCGCGGCGACGGTCGCCTCGACGGCGCCGACGAGCCGCCGGATCCCGGACGCGCTGACCGTACCGTCGGCGCCGATCGCGTCGGCGAGCCCGGTGGGCGCCTTCTGGCGGAAGACGGGCACCGGCGCCGCCCCGGTGCCCGCGTCGACGACGCGCAGGTTCGCCGCGTTCGAGCCGATGTCGAGTACACCCGTCCGCATGCGCGCGTGCTACCCCGATCCGCCATTCTCACACCTCACTCCGGCCTCAACGGGGCCGGTTCGCGCGGGCGGCCACCGTGGACACGAGCTTCGCGGCGACCACGGACAGGTCCGAACCGACGGCGTCCGCGGCCTCGCGCAGCACCTCGGGCGCCTGCCGCTGACGGCGAGCCGGCACCACCACGGCCAGCGCCGTTCGCGGGTCAGCTCGGGTGCTGGTGACGATGCCGGCCGTCACCTGCCGCAGCAGCCCCGCGGTCTCCACCACGCCCATGTAATCGGCTCCCATCGCCGGACACGCCCCTTCCCCCGTCATGGCAGCGGCCCCGCCCGCTACCCCGCGGCGCCACCGTCAACCGTGAGCCGGGCCGCCGGCAACCGGACGGGTAGTAGCGGCAGGTTCACCCACGGGAAGGGTGTCGAGAGGGCAAAATCACCCGCGTGTTTGGCGCCGCTGGAGATCGGGAAGCGACGGAAGCCGGAGTCACCGCGAACGAAGGCATCAGGGGGTCTGCTGTGAGGGTGTGGCCGGGGTCGGCGTATCCGCTGGGTGCGACGTACGACGGGGGCGGCACGAACTTCGCGCTGTTCTCGGAGGTCGCCGAGCGGGTGGAGCTGTGCCTGTTCGACGCGGCGGGTACGGAGACCAGGATCGACCTGCCCGAGCGCGAGGCGCTCGTGTGGCACGGCTACCTGCCGCGGATCGGGCCCGGCCAGCGCTACGGGTACCGGGTGCACGGGCCGTACGACCCGGCGGCGGGGCTGCGCTGCAACCCGAACAAGCTTCTCCTCGACCCGTACGCCAAGGCCATCGACGGCCGGTTCGAGTGGAACGAGGCGCTGTTCTCGCACCGGTTCGACGACCCGGACTCGTACAACGACGCCGACTCGGCGCCGTACACCGCCCGGTCGGTCGTCATCAGCCCGCACTTCGACTGGGCCAACGACACGCCGCTGCGGATCCCGTTCCACCAGACGGTCATCTACGAGGCCCACGTCAAGGGCATGACGATCAACCACCCGCGCATTCCCGAGGACGTCCGGGGCACGTACTCCGGCCTCGCGCACCCGGTGATGATCGAGTACCTGAAGAAGCTCGGGGTGACGGCCGTCGAGCTGATGCCGGTGCACCAGTTCGTCCAGGAGGGTGGCCTCACCGACAAGGGCCTGTCGAACTACTGGGGCTACAACACCATCGGCTTCTTCGCCCCGCACAACGAGTACGCCTCGTTCCAGGAGTCCGGCGGCCAGGTGCAGGAGTTCAAGGCC
>NZ_BOPH01000019.1 GCF_016863655.1 Virgisporangium ochraceum | reverse complement strand
GGGGCTAACCCGCGACGGTCCCCGCGGCGGCTTCGGTCGCGCGCAGGACGCGCATCGCGTTGTGCCACGTCAGTTTGCCGAGGTCGGAGTCGGTCCAACCGCGCCGGGCCAGTTCGGCGAGCAGCGCCGGGTACGTGCTCACGTCGCCGAGCCCGTCGGGCAGGGCGCCCACGCCGTCGAAGTCGCCACCGAGGCCGACGCAGTCGACGCCGGCCACCGATCGCACGTGCTCGATGTGGTCGGCGACGTCGGTGAGGTCGCACGGCGGGCGCGGGTTCGCCGCGAGCCAGGCCGCGCGGGCGGCCTCGGCCTCCGCGGAGGCGTACTCGAAGCCGACCTCGGCCTCGGCCCGGACGGAGTCGGCCATCCACGTGCGGCACTCCTCGGTGAGGAACCCCGGGACGAACGTCACCATCACCACCCCTTGCGACGCGCGCACCCGTTCCAGGACGTCGTCGGGGACGTTGCGGGGGTGGTCGCAGCGGGCCCGCGCCGAGGAGTGGGAGAAGAACGCCGGCGCGGTGGACACGTCGAGCGCGGCGTGCATCGTCGCCGGCGCCACGTGCGAGAGGTCGACGAGCATCCCGAGCCGGTTCAGCTCCCGCACCACGTCGCGGCCGAAGTCGGTGAGGCCACCGTGCGCGGGCTCGTCGGTGGCGCTGTCGGCCCACGCGGTGTTGTTGTTGTGGGTCAGGGTCAGGTAGCGGACGCCGAGGCGGTGCAACGCCCGCAGCGCCCCCAGCGAGTCGGCGATGCAGTGCCCGCCCTCCGCGCCCAGCAACGACGCGACCCGGCCTTCGCCCCGGGCCTTCTCCACCTCGTCGGCGGTCGTCGCGAGCGCGAGGTGGTCGGGGTGCCGGGCGATCAGGCGGTGGACGAGATCGACCTGCTCCAACGTCGCGGTCACCGCTTCGTGACCGGGAACGTCGCACGGCACGTACACCGACCAGAACTGGGCACCGACCCCACCGGCACGCAACCGCGGCAGGTCGGTGTGGAACCCGTCGGCTGACAGGTCACGGTTGACATCGGGGTTGCCGCTCATCCGGCGCCGGCGCAACTGCCAGGGCAGATCGTTATGACCGTCGATCACCGGTGCCGCGGCGAGGAGCCGCCGGATGCGCTCGTCCATGGAGAACCACAGTAGATCGATATTTGCGCGGCGGCCGAGAGGCGCGTTCTACGGTGAGGCTGTTCCTGGAAGGGGGAGACCACATGGCTAGGAACCAACCGTACGACTTCACCGACGACGATGACGCCGGCGGCTACGGCTCGCACTACACCTCGGAGTCCGGCTCGCACACCGTTTCGGAGTCCGGCACGCACTCCGGTAGCAGCACGTCGAGCCCGGCGACGTACTCGACGTCGACCCCGTCCTCACCGGCCGCACACGGCACGCTGGGCGCCAACGGCCTCACCAGTGCCGACATGGGGCTGACCGGCATGGGCGAGGACATGCGCGCCACCCCGGACGACACCGGCCGGTCCGGGACGCCACCGACCTCGATGTCGCCCGCGCAGGAGGCCGCCGGGGCGGCGACGAAGACCGCGCCGAAGACGTCGACGAAGTCCTCGTCCAGCACCGGCGCTTCACCGACGTCGATGGCGAAGAAGCGGGGCAACCAACCCCGGTAGAGCCGACACCGACACGACAGCGGGCGGGTCGCTTTCGCGACCCGCCCGCTGTCGGTTTGTATTACGGACTACTCGTGGATCAGAAGTCCATGTCTCCGCCGCCGGGGGCGCCACCGGCCGGGGCCGGGGTCTTCTCCGGCTTGTCGGCGACGACGGCCTCGGTGGTGAGGAACAGCGCGGCGATCGACGCGGCGTTCTGCAGCGCCGAACGGGTCACCTTGGCCGGGTCGATGATGCCCGCCGACAGCATGTCGACGTATTCACCGTTGGCCGCGTTGAGGCCCTTGCCGGGCTCCAGGTTGCGGACCTTCTCGACCACGACGCCACCCTCGAGGCCCGCGTTGACGGCGATCTGCCGCAGCGGGGCGTCGAGCGCCAGCTTCACGATCTGCACACCGGTGGCCTCGTCGCCCTGGAGGTCGATCTTCTCGAAGGCGTTCTTGCCGGCCTGCACCAGCGCCACACCACCGCCGGGGACCATGCCCTCCTCGACGCCGGCCTTGGCCGCACGCACCGCGTCTTCGATGCGGTGCTTGCGCTCCTTGAGCTCGACCTCGGTGGCAGCACCGATCTTGATGACGGCGACGCCACCGGCCAGCTTCGCGAGCCGCTCCTGGAGCTTCTCGCGGTCGTAGTCGGAGTCGCTCTTCTCGATCTCGGCGCGGATCTGCGCGACCCGGCCGGCGATCTGCTCCTGGTCGCCGGAGCCGTCGACGATGGTGGTCTCGTCCTTGGTCACCTGGACCTTGCGGGCGCGACCGAGCATGTCGAGCGTGACACCGTCGAGCTTCAGACCGATGGTCTCGCTGATGACCTGGCCGCCGGTGAGGAAGCCGATGTCACCCAGCATCGCCTTGCGGCGGTCGCCGAAGCCGGGGGCCTTGACGGCGACCGACTTGAAGGTGCCACGGATCTTGTTGACGATCAGGGTGGCCAGCGCCTCGCCCTCGATGTCCTCGGCGATGATCAGCAGCGGCTTGCCCGACTGCATGACCTTCTCCAGCACCGGGAGCAGGTCCTTCACCGCGGAGATCTTCGAGTCGACGATGAGCACGTAGGCGTCCTCCAGGACGGCCTCCATGCGCTCGGCGTCGGTCATGAAGTACGGCGAGATGTAGCCCTTGTCGAAGCGCATACCCTCGGTGAGCTCGAGCTCGAGGCCGAAGGTGTTGCTCTCCTCGACGGTGATGACGCCTTCCTTGCCGACCTTGTCCATCGCCTCGGCGATGATGTCGCCGACGCTCGCGTCGCCGGCCGAGATCGACGCCACGGAAGCGATCTGCTCCTTGGACTCGACCTCCTTCGACAGACCGGCGAGCTGCTCGGCGACGGCCGCCACGGCGGCCTCGATGCCACGCTTCAGGGCCATCGGGTTCGCACCGGCGGCCACGTTGCGCAGGCCCTCGCGGACCAGCGCCTGGGCCAGGACGGTCGCCGTCGTCGTGCCGTCACCGGCAACGTCGTCGGTCTTCTTGGCGACCTCCTTGACCAGCTCGGCGCCGATCTTCTCGTACGGGTCCTCGAGCTCGATCTCCTTGGCGATGCTCACACCATCGTTGGTGATGGTGGGGGCGCCCCACTTCTTCTCGAGTACGACATTGCGGCCCTTGGGGCCGAGCGTCACCTTCACGGCGTCGGCGAGGACGTTCATGCCCCGCTCGAGGCCACGGCGCGCCTCTTCGTCGAACGCGATAATCTTGGCCATTCGGCGTTGTCCTCCTGGACAGTTCGCGGCCCGCCAAGAACACAACGGCGCACCGCCTAGGTATCCACCTTGTCGCCGGATCGCGCGCGCCATGGCACCCGGGCGCAAGCCCGGGGCACACAGTGCCCGACGATCCGCCGGCCGGGGCGGACAGCCCGCGACGACTGGCCTCCCACCGCCGGCGAACCGGCGATCGGTGGCCCTACCGCACCGACCTGATTGGCACTCGGCAGCAGCGAGTGCCAAGGTCTTGTTTAGCACTCTCGGCGGTCGAGTGCAAGGAGACCGCGATGAACGGACGGTGGGGCGCCCCTATCCGGAGCCCGCTACCCCGGCATCGAACCGGACGGCGTCATCGGATGCCCCTATCGGGGCCGCAAACGGAAAGATCGCTGCTTCCGGGGAAAGTGGCCGTACTTTCCAACCGCAAACAGCGATCCCGATCAACATTTTGGTCTGCATCTTCCACGCACGTCGTCTACGCACGCCTTCCACACACGTCTTCGGCACATGTCTTCCAACACGTGTCTCCGACAGGTGGTCTTACAACTGGTCCTACAACTGGTCTTACAACCACGCGGGGCACCGACCTCCACCCCTCAGCAGAGGGCGGCGAAGCGGTGCCCCGTCAGTGGTGCGAGCAGGGTTCAGGCGATGACGCGTACCTTCTCAGCTTGAGGCCCCTTCTGGCCCTGAGCGATCTCGAACTCGACGCGCTGTCCGTCCTCAAGCAGCTTGTAGCCGTCCATCTGGATCGCGGAGAAGTGGACAAAGACGTCCGGCCCTCCGTCGACCGCGATGAAACCGTAGCCCTTCTCGCTGTTGAACCACTTGACGGTGCCCTGTGCCACGGTGCACTTCCTCACTTCGGTGGTGCTGGCGCCGCGCCCATTCCCGGCTCGCCGCCCGGCGCAGCGGTCGCAGCGCCGAAACGCACGCTACACGAGCGTTCCCAACGCCGCACTCCCCTGATTCGGACACTTCGACGTTGCAATCCGGGTGTCGCACACGTAGGAAAGCGGGGTGCGCATCAGGCAGGCTCACATTGATGACGGTCCCCAGCTGTGGGGTTTGCGGCTGGAAATGCTGGCCGACGCCCCACTGGCGTATCTCGACACGCTCGACCGCGCGGTCGCGAGGGGCCTCGGCGAATACCACCACCGTGTGCGGGGCTGGGTGACGGAACCTGACCGAACGCTGTTCGTCGCGGTGCGGGACAGCGCTCTCGTCGGCCATCTCGGCGTCGTGGACGAGCGCGGTTACACCGGTCTGGTGATGGCCTACGTGACTCCGGCCGTCCGCGGGCAGGGGGTGTTGAAAGGGTTGGTCGACGCGGCGGCGGAATGGTCCAAGGACGCCGGCCGCCGGGAGTTGCTGCTCGAAGTGATGGAGCGCAATCACCGCGCGATCCGTGCCTATGAAAAGCTGGGATTCACCGCGACCGGCAACCGCCACCCGCACCCTTACCTGACACCGTTCATGGAACTGGAGATGGTGCGGCCCGCATAGCGGCAGGTCGTTTCGTCAATCACGTTGACCGAACTGTGCGGCTAGCCGACAGGAGCCGCTTCCCGCTCGTCACCCCTCGGCAGTTCGCGCATGGTGCGAAGCGGCGAGAAGAAGACGGGAAGGAACGCCAGGCACCCACCGACCATGCCGATCATGACGGTTTCCCGCACGCCGACCCGGGCACCCAACACACCGCCGAGCAGGCCGCCGACCGGCATCGTGCCCCACACCAGGAACCGCATCGTGGCGTTCATTCGGCCGAGCAGCCGCTCGGGCGTGAGGCCCTGCCGGAAACTCACCTGCGCGATGTTGTAGACGACGGCGCCGAACATCATCGCGCCGAAACCGAACGCGGCGAGCCAGAGCTTCCACCCCGGTTGCACGGTCGCCATCAGCAGACCGAACGGAGCCGTCGTTCCGATCGAGATCCAGATCGTCGGGCCCTGCCCCAGCCACCGCGCGATCCGCATCGCGGCGAACGCTCCGACCAGCCCGCCGATCGACCCGGTCGACATGAGCACACCGATGGTGCCGGCCGGCACGTCGAGCTCGTCGGCGAGCAGCACGAGGAACATGGTCATCGCGATCGAGGTGCACAGGTTCGAGCTGCCGGTGCACATCGCGATCGACCGCAGCAACCGGTTGCCGAGGACGAAGCGCAGCCCCTCGCCGATCTCCCGGCCCAGGTGCCGGTCGGCGGCCGGCTCGGGCTTCGGCTCGCGCTTGCGGATCAGCCCGACGAAGACCGCCGACAGCAGGAAGCTGACCGCGTCGGCGACGATCGCGACCGGCGCGGTGAGCCACTGCACCAGCAACCCACCGGCGGTGGGACCGGCGACGTGGCTGACCCCGCGCACCGCCTCCAGCTTGGCGTTGCCCTCGACGAGGTTGTCGCGGCCGACCAGGTGCGGCAGGTAGCTCTGGTACGCGACGTCGAAGAACACGGTGAACACACCGAGAAGTAAGCCGACGGTGTACAGCTGCGGCATGGTGAGTGTGCCGGCCCACCACGCCACGGGCACCGAACCCAACAGGACGGCGCGGGCGACGTCACCGAAGATCAGGACGCTGCGGCGGCGCATCCGGTCGACCCAGGCACCGGCCGGCAGTCCCACGAGGAGGAACGCCGCGGTCTCGCAGGCGGCCAGCACGCCCACCTCGAGCGGCGACGCGTCGAGCGCGAGGATCGCCACGAGCGGCAACGCGATGTGGGTGACCTGCGTGCCGACCTGACTGATCGTGTCGGCGACGAACAGCTGCCGGAAGTCGTGTTCGCGGAGCAGGCCGAAGCGGTGTTTCACCGGCACAGCGTCATCGACTGATTGGGAAAAGTCAACCAGTTAGGCTGAGGGCGATGAACGCACCGGAGTACCTGCCCGCGGCCCGTCGATGGCCGGAGCGCCGCGCCGCCACCGAGGCCGAGGCGAAGGCGCTCGCGTCGTCGGTGCGGCTGCGGATCCTGCGCATGTGCCTCGACCGGGAGCTCACCAACAAGGAGATCGCCGAGCGGCTCGACGCGAACCCGGCCACCGTGCTGCACCACGTCCGCACGCTCGTCGACACCGGGTTCCTGGAGGCGAGGCCGCCGCGACGCGGCAAGCGCGGCTCCCGCGAGGTGCCGTACCTCGCCACCGGCAAGTCGTGGGCGATGGACGAGCACAGGTCGACACCGGCGATGATCGAGGCGTTCGTCGACGAGCTCCGCGGCGTCGACCTCACGCAGGACGCGCTCTTCACGCGCCTGGGCCTACGGCTGACCCCCGAGCAGCACCGGGACCTGCGCGACCGCCTGCACGAGGTGATCATGCACTTCGCGGAACTGCCCCTGGCACCCGAGGGCCGCCCCTACTCCGTGTTCGTCGCGGTGCACGAAGACCCCAGCCGCGACCAACCAGCGTGAGCCCTCGCAGCGCTCTGCTGTCGCCCTCCGACGCCCCCTTCTCCGCC
>NZ_BOPH01000018.1 GCF_016863655.1 Virgisporangium ochraceum | reverse complement strand
GTGCAAGATCGGCGGAGGCCTCGACAAGGCCTAGATCTCCTGCTGCCAGTTGTGCCACTGGTCGACGGCGCGGAAGCCCATCTGCTCGTTGATCGCGATCATGTGCTTGTTGACCGCGGCGTTCCAGGTGTCGATGTACCGGATACCGGGCAGCTCGATGATCGCGGTCCGCAGGTTCTCGATCTTCGTGAGCAGACCGAGACGGCGCCCGCGGTGCGCCGGGTGCACCAGCGTGATGCCCTGGCCGGCGTGCTCCACGTGCGTCGCCGGACGGCTCAGGCCCGACCAGGCGACCATCGTGCCGGTCTCGTCGTGCACGGCGGCGGTGTTCACCGCCACGCGGCCGACCTTCACGCGCGCCTCGTCCATGGCCCGGATCCGGGCGGCGTCGACGTTCTCGGGCTCCCACTGGAGGTCGCCGAGCGGTGCCTGGTTGAGGAAGTCGCTGTCGAGCAACGCGACGCCCTCGATGAGCTCGTCGGGCACGACGCTCCCCCACCGCACCAGGGAGTAGCCGGCGGACGCCGCCCGGGCGTCGGCGAGCATAGCGTCGATCGCCGCGTGGTCGAGCGTCTCGAGGTCGAGCCGCCGCCGCACCTCGGCCAACGCGCTCTTCATTCCCATGGCGCGGGCGAAAGCGGTGGGACCGGGGTCGCGGGGCACGCCACCACCGGGAAGCGTCTCCGCCGTGAACGCGATCATCACCCGGCGGCCCCGCCCCCGCAGGAACTCGACGATGTGGGCGTAGAGGATCCGCCCGTAGCCGCGCCGGCGGTGCTCCGGCAGCACGATGATGTCGACCGACGCGTTGCTCAGGTTGTCGAGCGTCGGCAGGTTGGCCTGGACGTAACCGACCACCTCACCACTGGACGAGCGGGCAACCCACCGGTGCGTCTCGTCGCCCGGCCACGGAACCCGCAGCCCCACCTCGAACGCGACCCGGCACGGAGCCGGGAAGTCGGGCACGTCGTTCGCCTGGGCTCTGGCCCGGACCTGGTAAGCGGCGGCGACCTCGGCCGGATCGTCGGCGTCGAGGGGGGTGACCGTGAGGGTGGCGGTAGGCATACCCGGCAGGGTGCTCCCCGGCCAGACGCCGCGCGACCCATTTAAAAGACCCGGAATATTGGTCGAGAGGACGTTCGCACAACGCCTCCGGCGCCGCTGGCGCCCAGATCCGGTAAGGGATCCGGGCGGCGATACGTCCTCCCGCACGCAGCATCCTGCGCGTATGCGCGACCCGCGTCAACCCCACCGGACACCTGGGTCGTCCACCGACGGGTGTGTGATGGTCACCGAATGCGACCATCACGACGCCATCAGGACAGTGACCGGAACCGGACAGCCGACCCACCAGGAGTGACAGCTACCCCGATTTCGCGGGCCCAGACAACAAATACCTCACCCTTGGTGAGATCTCGACCGGAAAAAATCAATCGAGAAGTCCCGCTTCACGGACAGCACGCAGCGACGGGCGCACGCGGTAGGTCGGCCCGACCTGCTCGGCGACCGCGTCGAGCGTCTTCAATCCCTCACCGGTGTTGAACACGACGGTCTCGGCGTCGGGGTCGAGCCGTCCCGCGTCGATCAGCTTCTGCAGGACGGCGACGGTGACACCGCCGGCGGTCTCGGCGAAGACGCCCGTGGTGCGGGCGAGGAGCCGGATCGCGTCGCGGATCTCGTCGTCGTCGGCGTAGTCCATCCACCCGCCGGTGCGCCGCACGGCCTCCAGGGCGTAGAGGCCGGCCGCCGGGTCACCGATGTTCAGTGACTTGGCGATGCCGGTGGGCCGCACCGGCGTGATCACGTCGGTATCGCCGTGCAGCGCGACAGCGATCGGGTTGCAGCCCGCGGACTGGGCGCCGAACACCTTCCAGCCGCTGGCCGGCGGTTCGACCAGCCCGGCCTCGACCAGCTCGCTGAACGCCTTGTCGACCTTGGTGAGCAGCTCACCCGAGGCCATCGGGATCACGACCTGCTCCGGGATGCGCCAGCCCAGTTGCTCGGCCACCTCGAACCCGAGCGTCTTCGAGCCCTCCGCGTAGAACGGGCGCACGTTGACGTTGACGAACGCGGTCTTCTCGAACTCGTCGGTCTCCGTGAGCTCGGAGCAGAGCCGGTTGACGTCGTCGTAGGAGCCCTCGACGGCCACCAGATCGCCGCCGTAGACGGCCGTGGTGACGACCTTTCCGGCCTCCAGGTCGAACGGGATGAAGACCACCGACGGCGTGCCGGCGCGGGCCGCGTGCGCGGCGACGGAGTTGGCCAGGTTGCCCGTGGAGGCGCAGGCGTACCGCTCGAACCCGAGCGCGCGGGCCGCGGTCAACGCCACGGAGACCACGCGGTCCTTGAACGAGTGGGTCGGGTTGGCCGAGTCGTCCTTCACGTGCAGCGGCGCCCGCAGGCCGATGGCAGCGGCCAGGTTGTCGGCCCGGACCAGCGGCGTGAAGCCGGGGTCGAGCGTGACCCGCGAAGCCGGGTCGGCGCCCGCCGGCAGCAGCCCGGCGTACCGCCAGATGTTCTTGGGACCCCGCTCGATCTGCTCCCGGGTGACCGACGCCAGCGCGGCCTCGTCGTAGCCGACCTCGAGCGGGCCGAAACACTCGAAACAGGCGTGCTGGGCGGCCAGCGGGAACCGGGTGCCACAGCCCCGACAGACCAGGTCGCGGGCGGGCGAGTCACCGAAGATGGAGGTGGTGAGGGTGCTGGACATGATGAGGCCCTTTCCGCTCATCTTTCCCGGGCACTCGGTGTGCCGGGCCGGAATTGGCACCTGCCTCGCGCTGGCCTCGACGATGAGGTGGATGCGCGGCGGTTGCCGGGGCGTCAACGGGCCGGTCCCTCAGCCCCTCTGGATGAGGTATTCAGTTGTGGCCGTAAGCATAACCTCACCGACCCGCCCGTTACGAGCGGCGCGTGACCTGTAGCACTCCGTCGAGCGGCGCCTGGATATTGGACCGAAGCAGATCATCTGTGACAGACTCATCCGGTGACGATCCTCGACGAGTCGACCCGGACCCTGCTCGACGCCCCCAACTTCGCCGTCGTGGCAACGCTGACCGCCAGCGGCGCACCGCACACGTCCACCGTCTGGTACCTGCGCGACGGCGACGCGATCCTGATCTCGGTGACCGCCGACAAGCTGAAGGCCCGCAACCTCGCCCGCGACCCGCGGATCAGCCTGACGGTGTCCGACCGCGGCAACCCGTACCACTCCGTCGACCTGCGGGGCACCGCCGAGCTCGTCGACGACCCGGAGAAGACGCTGCCTGCCCGGCTGGCGGAGCGCTACCTCGGCGACGCCGGAGCCAACCCGCCGGAACCGGCCGAGATCAAGCGGCTCATCGTCCGCGTGACCCCGGCCAAGGTCACGGCGTTCAAGGTCTAGCTGACCACGTCCTTGCGGAGGAAACGCCACCACGCCAGCGACAGCAGCACCGTCGAGTAGACGAGGGCGCTCACCATCCCGCGCACCACGTCGTCGGTCTGTACCGGCGTGGAGAGCAGGCCCAGGTACGCCTCGTTGAAGTGGGTCGGCAGGAAGTCGCGGATGCCGCCGAGGGCGTCGATCTGGTCGAGGATGTTCGACACGATGTAGATCATCACGGCGCCTCCCACCGCGCCGAGCGGGGCGTCGGTGGACACGGACAGCAGGAACGCGAGCGAACCCACCACCATCAGCGTCACCGAGATGTAGCCGACCACGGCCAGCAGCCGCACCACACCCTCGCCCGGTGGCAGCGTTCCGCCGATCGGCGCCTGCAACGGGTTCCAGCCGTAGAAGACGGTTCCGGCGAGCAGGGCCGTGCCGGTGAGCAGCAGGATCGCCAGTGCGCTGTAGGCCAGCGCCACGAGCAGCTTGATGGCGAGCAGGCGGGCCCGCGGCACCGGCACGGCCAGCAGGTACCGGAGACTCCCCCAACTCGCCTCGCTCGCCACCGCGTCACCGCAGAAGAGCGCGACCACGACGACGAGCAGGAACCCCGACGACACGAACAACGTGAACAACGCGAAGTTCGGACCGCCCGACGTCGCCACGTCGACGAGCGCGCTGAAGCCACCGCCCCCGTCGCCGTCGTCGTCGTCTCCGCCGCCCGGGTTCCACTTGAACGCACCGAGGACGACCAGCGGCAGCAGCACCATGAACCCGAGCGAGAACTGGGTGCGGCGGCGCGCGGCCTGCCGGCGGAACTCGGTCCAGAACGACAGTGTGCGGTTGGGCCGGTAACCGGGCGCCCGATCGGTCACGGTGCTCATCGCTCGCCACTCGCCTTCGTGTCGCCACCCACCAGAGCCAGGAACGCGTCCTCCAGCCGGCGCCTCGGCACCACCCGGTCGACGCCGACACCGGCGTTCACCAGTGCCGCCACCACGTCGGCGCGCGGCGTGCCGTTCACGTCGACCACCAGGCCCTCGCCGTCCGGTGCCACCGACCGCACGCCCAGCTTGCCGAGCACGGAGGTCGCGGTGTCCACATCGGACACATCCAGCTGCACGGTTGGCGAGTCACCGACGATCTCGTCGACCTTGCCCGACGCGACCACCTCGCCCTTGTGCACCACGACCACATCGGTACAGGTCTGCTCGACCTCGGCGAGCAGGTGGCTCGACACCAGCACGGCCCGCCCGTCGGTGGCGTACCGCTTGAGCACCTGGCGCATCTCGGCGATCTGGGGCGGGTCCAGGCCGTCGGTCGGCTCGTCGAGGACCAGAAGTTCGGGGAGACCAAGCATTGCCTGCGCGATCGCCAACCGCTGCTTCATGCCGTGGCTGTACGTCTTGACCCGGCGGTCGACGGCGGTGCCGAGACCCGCGATCTCCATCGCCTCCTCGAACCGCGCCTCGTCGCCCGGGCGCCCGGTCGACTTCCAGAACAGTTGCAGGTTCGCCAGACCCGTGAGGTGCGGCAGGAAGCCGGGACCCTCGACGAGCGCGCCGAGCCGCGACAGCACCGGCGCACCGGGCGTCAGGCGGTGGCCGAAGACGAGGATCTCGCCGGCGGTCGGCCGGGTGAGCCCCATCAGCACGCGCAGGCTCGTCGTCTTGCCGGCACCGTTCGGGCCGAGCAGCCCGACCACCTGTCCACGATGGACGGTGAAGCTCACCGACCGCACCGCCACGAACCCGTCGGCGTACTCCTTGCGCAGCCCCCGCACCACGAGCGGGGTGTCGGCGTTCTCGGCGTCGACCGAACGCACCGAGCGCCGCGCCCGCAGCCGCGCGACCACGACGGCGACGACGACGCCCAGTACCACGAGCGCGAGCAACGCGAACAACGCGTACCACCACACGACGTTCGGGTTCCGGATCGGCTCACCGTCCACTGTGGGCAGCGTGACCGCGCTCTCGACGGCCACCTGGTACAGCACGGGCTCCGCCGGGGTCGCGTACGCCTGGTCCGATGTGGACACCACGATCGCGAACCGTTGCCCGGCCTCGAACCGGTGCACGATCGCGGGCAGCGTCACGGTGACCGGCTGCGCGTCCGCCAGTGACGCGGGCAGCCCGGTCAACCGGATCGGGGCCACCTGCCCGCCGGGCAGGCTGCCACTGCCGTCGCCGACCGCGTACAGCTTGACGAACAGCACCGCCTCACCGGTCGGCGACGCCGCCCGCAGCCGCACGGTCGGCGCGCCCACGACGTCGACGATCCCGTCGAACGGCCGGCTCTCGAACCGCGCGAACTGGCCGGGGATGTCCAGACCCGACCCGCCGATGAACGACGACAGCCCGCCCGGCAGCGTCGAGACGGCCGCGGGCGTACCGCCCGGCGGGTTCGCGATCGGCTGCGGCGGCCCGCTCACCTCGACCGTGCGACCCGGCGCGGACACGCCGGGGTAGTCGGTGACGCTGTACCCGGAGGCCACCAGGTCGCGGTTCGTGGCGTCGATGCCGGTGATCCTCGAGTACGTGAAGCTCTGCGACGGCTTCGAGCCCTCGCCGTCGAGGTAGTGGCCGAACCACTGCGCGGTGAGGAAGTTGAGCCGGTCGCGGTCGGTGCGCGGACCGGTGCCGCCGTCGTGGCCGCCGGTGAACCAGGCCACCCGCACCGGGGTGCCGGTCGCGGCGATCGCCCGGGCGTTGGCGTCGCCCTCCGAGAGCGGGAACAACGAGTCGGCGGCGCCCTGGATCAGCAGCGTCGGCGCCTTGATGCGGTCGGCGATGGTCACCGGAGAGGACCGGCGCAGCAGGTCGATCACCTGCTGCGTGGGCCGGCCGGTGGTCGCCACGGACAGGTAGGCCGCACAGACGTCGGCGGCGAACCGGCCGCACTGCGGATTGCCGTTGGCCAGCGACGGCGGCCCGCCGCCACCGAGCAGCGCGCCGAGGTCGTTGCCGGTGTCGGACTCGGTGTCGCTCAACGCGCTGCCGAGGCCACCCGACCCGGAGCCGAAGAACAGCCCGGCCCACTGCTTCTTGAAGACGCCACGTGAAGGGTCGCCGCCGGTCGCTTCCGGAAGGAAGGAACGCGCGAGGTCGTTCCACGTGATCATCGGGACGATCGCGTCGATGCGGCTGTCGGCGCCGGCGAGCATCAGCGCCAGCGCGCCGCCGTACGAGCCGCCGACCACGCCCACGCGGGGGTCACCGGACCCGTCGAGGCGCACCTCGGGACGCGCGGCCAGCCAGTCGAGCAGGCGCTGCGCGTCACGCACCTCCCAGTCGGGGCTGTTGAGGTGGATCTCGCCGGTGGACCGGCCGAAGCCCTGCGCCGTCCACGCCAGGACGGCGTAGCCGAGGTCGGCGAGGTCCTTCGCGTCGTCGGCCACGCTGTTCTTCGTGCCGCCGAAGCCGTGCGCCAACAGCACGGCCGGCTTGCGCCCCGCAGACCGCGGCACGTAGAACGTCGCGTCGAGGTCGACCTGCTGGTCGCCGTTCGGGCCGGTCTGCACGAGGATGCGGTGCTGCTCGACGCGGTAGCTCGCCCGTTCCGGCCAGGCCGCGACACCGACCAGCCCGACCACGAGTACGAGTACGACGGCCGCCGAGACGAGGCGCCGCCGGGTCCACCTGATTCTGGGCAGCATGCGACGCCACCACGGTGCCTTGGCCACCCGACAACGTTATGCGCAGATCCTGAGACCGCGCTGAGGGACTAGGAAGATCGGCGTGCCCGCGACGCCCGCAGCCGCCGGAGCCGGCCGACGAGAACCGGATCGTGCGCGAGTGCCCGCGGATCGTCGAGGAGCCCGTTCAGGAGCTGGTAGTACCGGGTGGCCGAGAGCGCGAACGTGTCGCGGATCGCCTGCTCCTTGGAGCCGGCGTGCCGCCACCACCTGCGCTCGAACGCCAGGATCTCCATCGCCCGCTCGTCGAGAGCGGCCGGAGCCTCCACAGTGGACTCTTCCGGGGAGTCGCGCGCCTCCGGAACATGCGCTTCATTCACGCGACTTATTCTCACGCACAGATGACGTGAACGCCCGCAGCCTCGAACTCGGCGATCCGGTCGGGGCCGGCGCCGTTGTCGGTGACCAGCGTGTCGACGCGGTCGATCGAGCAGATGCGGGCGAACGCGTGCCCGCCGAGCTTCGACGAGTCGGCGATGATGACCACGCGCCGGGCCCGCGCCACCATCAACGCGTTCATGCCGGCCTCGCCCTCGTGGTGCGCGGCGGCGCCGAGCCGTACGTCGATCGCGTCGGCGCCGAGGAGCGCGATGTCGAACGTCACCTCGCTCAGGACCCCGCTGCCGAGCGGGCCCACCAGCTCGAACGACTGCGGCCGCACGATGCCGCCGGTCACCACGATCTTCATGCGCGAGCGCACGAGCAGCTCGTTGGCGATGTTCAACGCGTTGGTCACCACGGTGAGCTGCGCGTCGTCGACGCCGCCGGTCAGTTCGGGGCGCACCGCCAGCGCGCGGGCCACCTCGGTGGTCGTGGTGCCGCCGTTGAGCGCCACCACCATGCCGGGCGTCACCAGCGCCGCGGCCGCCGCGCCGATGCGCTGCTTCTCGGCCGAGTGCTTCGCGGTCTTGTACCGCAGCGGCAGGTCGTAGGAGACGCCGCTGGCCACCGCGCCACCGCGCGTGCGGTTGATCATCTGCTGCTGCGCCAGTTGGTCGAAGTCGCGCCGGATCGTCGCGTGCGACACCGCGAGCCGTTCGGCCGCCTCCTCGACGCTCACCCGACCGTCTTCGGTGAGCATTTCCAGCAGCGCGTTCCAGCGCGCGTACCGGTCCAACGCGGCCTCCCAGGGTCACATGATTCGCGAACCCTAGCGCAGGGCCAGGTCAGGTACCTTGCCAAACCACCCACGTTCCGCCCACCGACGGGTGCCGGGCACCCGGTGCAGCGGTACCGCGTCCCAGTTCACCCGCCGCAGCAGGCGGTCGAGCAGCAACCCCGCGACCAGCCCGGCCACGGTGTCGGTGATCCAGTGGAAGCCCAGGTAGGTGGTCACGAACGCCACGATCAGCGGGGGGCCGAACCGCAACGCGAGGCGCGCCGCCGGCGTGAGCGCCGCCGGTGCCAGGGCCGAGAGCAGCAGGACGAGGACGCCGTACCAGACGATCGTGTTGGCCGTGTGGCCCGACGGGTACGACATGCCGCCGCTGAAGAACTCCTCGCGGTTGAGCGTGTCCTCGGGCTTGTGCGGCGCGGCCCGGTCGGTGAACACCTTCATCGGACCGACGACGAACATCAGCATCAGGTAGGCGGTGAGCACCGGCAGGACCGGCCGCACGCTGTGCTGACGCCAGGCCAGCAGCACGGCGAGGCCCATCGCGAGGATCGCCAGCGGCGTGCCCTGGCCGAGGTAGTTCAGCACCCGCGCGGTGACGTAGGCCCAGGTCGGGCGGTGGCTGTCGACCCAGTCGCGGGTGTCGAGGTCGATGCCGTGGGTCACGCCCGTCCACACCAGCGCGGTGATCGCCCCCAGAACGAGGACGAGGACGGCATCGGGCAGCCATCCTCGTCCTCTACGCATCGTTCATTTCTACAGCAGGCGCTACAGCAGGCGCCCGATCTCCCGGTTGATCAGGTCCATCCGGACGCCGGAGTTGGGGCAGCCGCCGAAGTGGTGCAGTGCCACGACCTTGTGTGTGGTGGCCGAGATCACCGGCGAGCCCGACGAGCCGCCGTCGGTGTCACAGAAGTAGGAGATGTCCGTCGCCGTGTCGTAACCGGTGTACCGCGGGTCGTCGATCGCGCAGGTGCCGCTGCGCTCGCCCGGGTCGTCCATGGCGATCGAGGTCGGCTGGCCGCGCGGGTGCTGCGGGATGTACAGCTCCTCGCCCGACTTCGGCAGGCGCAGGTCGAGTTCCAGGAAGCCGTACTGGGTCACGGCGGCGAAGTCGCGCACGCTGAACAACGCGTAGTCGAGCGTGCCGTCGTTGGCGATCAGGTCACCGCCCCAGACCTTGGTGACCCGCCGGGTGGCGCTGCCGTTGCACTGGACGCACTCGTAGTTGAACCACACCTCGGTGCGCCGCACGTCGGACTGGCTCGACGTGCAGTGGTTGTTGGTCAGCATCCGGTTGAGCTGGCCGACCCGCCACGCCGTGCACAGCTCGACCCCGTTGATCAGGAGCCGGGCCACCGACTTCGACCGGGCGTACTCGGTCGGGTGCGAGGACCGGTAGCAGACCGCGTCGAGCTTCTCGTCGCTGCCGCGGCAGATGCTCTCCTCCTTGTTCTTCTTCTGGGTGGGTCCCTCCGGCGCGCCCTCGCCCTCGGACTCCTGGAAGCCGCGGGCCACCTGGTCGACGCCGATGCCGAGGCCGGCGAGGCGGGTACGCAGCCCGAGCGGGTCGTAGCTGCCCTGTTCCAGCCGCACGTGGGCGGTGTCACCGCTGATCGACATCGCCCACGGGTCGGCCGCCAGCTCCTCGGCCGTGTACGAGTACGACTCGGTGCCGGTCGGGTCGGAGACCACGACCCGGTCGCCCTCCCGCAGCATCGCGCGGCTGAAGTGCACCTTGACGTACGAGGCGCCGGGGTACCGGTAGGTGAGGGTGCGCTCGGTCTTCACCAGGCGGCCGCGCCGCTCGAGCAGACCGGAGACGTTCTCGATCGCGCCGATGCGGGGCAGCTTCACCGCTTCCGTGATCGGCGTCTGCACCACGTTGCGGGAGTCCGGCCGCGTCTCGGCGTAGGTGACGCCGGTGACCCCGGCCGTCCCCACGAGCGCGCACAGCGCGACAGCCAACCCGAACGTACGCCGCATAGAGCGCCCCTTACTCGCAAAATGTCCGAATACGAGTAAGGTAACGACCCCGTCACGCAGAGGTTGCCGCTACGACCCGACCCAGTCCGTCTCGCGTGGCGACGAGAATCAACCGGTCGTCCACCCGAACCGCCAGGTCGAGCGGCGGTGACCACGTGGTCGAACCACTGTGGGTGACGCCGATCACGCGCACGCCGTCCATCGCGTCGACCGTGGCGACGGTCGAGCCCGCCGCCGCCGAGCCCGCGCACACCGGCAGGTCGGCGATCAGCAGCACCCGCCGGTTCACCGGGATCGAACCGATCACGTCGCGCTGCAGCATCGCCGCCGCGAACGCCGGCGCCGCCAGGTACGACACGCTCCGCGAGACGTCGATGCGGAACGCCCGCTCGACCCGGTCGGCGAAGTCGCCGTCGAACAGCCGCAGCACCACCCGCAGGCCCGGGTTCAGTGCCCGGCCGTGCAGCGCCGCCTCCAGGTTCACCACGTCGTCGGTCGACAGCACCACCAGCGCCCGGCAGGTCTGCACCGACGCCGCCCGCAGCGTCTCCTCCCGGCTGGCGTCGCCGACGACCAGCGGCACGTCCAACTCCTTGGCCAGCGCGGCGCCGCGGGCGTCGTCGGTGCGGTCGATCGCCACCACCCGCACGCCGCGCTGGGTCAGCTGACGGATCACGCGCGTGCCGACGTTGCCGAGGCCCACCACCACGACGTGGCCGCTCACGGGGTCCCGCAGCCCGCCCAGCGCGATCGCGAGCCGCGCGTTGACGACGGCCTCGACCACGGCGGCGGTCACCACCGGAATGAGCGCGATGCTCACGACCGTGAGCAGCGTCTGGGTGATCTTCTCGATCGCGCCGGCGTCGACGTTGGCGTCGGCGCCGCCGAGCGCGGCCAAGATCGTGAGGTAGGCGGCGTCCCACCAGCTCAGATCCGTGCGGACCGCGGCCAGCACGCCGGTGCCGGCGATGAGGAGGACGACGAGCGCCAGCGCGGCCTGCACGAGCTTGCGGTTCACCAGCAGCTTCAGGGTGCTCCACGGCCTTCCCCGCCGCCGTGGCGGGGCCGCCGGCTGTTCGGCGTAGGCGTCGCGGTCGGCCAGCGCGAGCACGAGGTCGGCGGTTTCGGGGTCCCGTGGCAGCAGCACGCCGTCGGCGGTGGCCAGCCCCGCCACGATCCGCTCCGGCGCGACGCTTCCGCGCTGGGCGACATGCAACGCGCGTCCGGTGAGCCGAACATGCACCGGCGCGGCCTCGCCCAGCGCGGCCGCGACGAACGCCGGCGCGGCCATCGCGGCGTCGGAGATCACGGCGCAGTCGTGGAAGAGCGTGCGGATGCCGAGGCCGAGGCTGAGGTTGAACATGCGCAGCACCAGGTGGATCCGCGGGTTCAGCTCCTGTGCCTGCAGCGCGGCGTGGATGTTGCCGACGTCGTCCTGGCGCACCACCGCCACCGCGTCGGCGGTCGCGACCCGGGCCTGGCGGAACGCGTCGGCGTCGAGCCGCTCCGACTCGACCACCCGCACCCGCAGGCGGGAGATCTGCGGACCGTGGTTGCGCCGGCGGCTCGGAAGGATGACCGTCACCTGGCGGCCGTACTGGGTGACCAGCTCGCTGGCCAGGCGGTACGTCAGCGGGTCGTCGCCGCACACGATCAGGTGACCCGCAACCGGGCGCCCTTGTTGCCCGGTTGGCTCCGGTGTGGGACGGCGTACGTAGCGGGCCCGCGCCAGCCAGGTCGTCCGAGCCATCGACGATGATCCTAACTGCAGAACGTTTTGCCCGACTTGGTCGTTATTCCGTTCACCTGTACGCGACGGATGGAACACGAATGAACAAGTGGATTCGGCGGACGGCTGGAACCGTCGGCATCGCCGGTGGGGCGCTGCTGCTCGGCACGGCCGCGCACGCCGACACCCCCGTTCACGACCTCGCTGACACCGCCAGCATCGACGGTGGACTCAGTGGCGTGGGTGTCTCGCTCGATACGCCCGGCCAGCGGGACACGGTCGGACTGCTACCCGACGGCGGCGGACCGGTCCGCAGCGGCACGAACAACGGCGAGCTCGGAGCGGTGGTGCACGCGCCCACCCAGGACGGCCAGCCGCGGGACGTGTTCGCCAACGGGCGGACGCCGGACATCTTCCAGGCGCTGCCCATCACCGACGTGGTCCCCATGGACGGCCTGGGCATGCCCACCGCCCGGACCCTGCCGGCACCGGCCCGCGAGTCGACCGGCCTTCCTGTTCGCAACCTCCCGATCGGCACCAGCATGGCCGGCGACACCCTGCGCGGCGGCGACGACCTGGCCCGCGACGGCTTCGCCGGCAACGGCCTGGGCATCCCGCTGGGCGACCAGCTGCCGCTGGGTGCGGCGCAGAACCTGGCGACCCAGAGCCAGTCACTGGGCGGCGGCTCCGCGCTTCCGCTCGGCGGCGGCGGTGGGCTCCCCCTCATCGGCGGTTCCTCGCGCGACGCCTCCGGCGGCGGGTTCTCACGCGACGCCTCCGGCGGCCGTGCCCAGACGACGCCGACCGCTGGCCAGCAGCAGACCGCGCGGAGCCAGGGCTCCCCGATCCTCGCCGGCGACGCGGTGCACGTGCTGCCGCCGTCGGAGTCCTTCGTCGGCCGGCACCGTGCCGAGGCGGGCCTGCCGACCGGTGGACTGCCGACGGCCGGCGGCCTGCCGGTGGTGGGCGGGGTCCTCCAGGGCGGCACGCTGCCGACCAAGGCCAACGTGAACACGCTGCCGGGGGCTCCGGCGCTGCCGGTCCACAACCTGCTCGCCCCCGGCACGGCCGCCACCGGCGCCTCGGCCGGCAATGCGCTGAACCAGGCCTCGGGCACCGTGAACAACCTGGCCGCGCAGGGCGGCGGCACCGAGTCGCTGCCGGTCGGGTCGCTGCCGGTCGGGTCGCTGCCGGTCGGCGGTGGGGCGCTGCCGGTCGGCGACGAGGCCCTGCCGGTGGTCGGCGGACTGACCGGCCCGACCGGCACCCGCGGCATGCCGCTGCCCGACACCCGCGGCATCCCCGTGGTGGGCGGCGTCGCCGACGGCCTGACCGGCGGCAAGCACCGCGCCCAGTACATGGCGCGCCACTCCGCCTGACAACTCAGCAGCGGGGAGGTTCGTCCACGTCATGGCGTGCACGAACCTCCCCGTTGTCGTTGAGTTGTCCACAGGATCCCAAGTTCCCCTTCCGTAGGGGGTTCCGGGTGCGGCATCGTGCGCCGGTGTTCTTCGAGGTCGCTCGCACCCAGGCCGGCGTCGTCTCGCGTGCACAGGCGAGGCGGTGCGGAATCACCGACTCCCGGATCGCCGCGCAGATCCGCTCCGGCCGCTGGCAACGGGTGTTCCCCGGGGTCATCGCGACCTTCACCGGTGCCATGTCATGGCCGGCGCGGCTCTGGGCGGCCCTCCTGTACGCGGGGACCGGCGCCGTGCTGAGCCACCGCACCGCAGCGGAACTTCACGGCCTGGTCAACCAGCGGCCCGGCCCGGTGCACGTATCCGTACCGCACACCCGGCGGATCGTCGGGCGGGAAGGGCTGGTGGTGCATCGCGTAGTCGACCCGCATCGCCTACGCCACTCGGCCCGGATGCCGCCACGGACGTGCGTGGAGGAGACGGTGCTCGACCTCGCCGTCTCCGGTCGCAGCCTGGACGAGGCGGTGGCATGGCCGCTCACGGCTGTTGGCAGCCGGCTCACCACCGCTGGCCGGATCGCGGACGCGATGCAGACCCGCGGGCGGATGCGATGGCGACGCGACCTGACAGCCGCGCTCGCCGACGCCGCGGCGGGCTGCCACAGCGTCCTCGAGTACCGCTACCGCCGCTTCGTCGAGCGCGCGCACGGGCTGCCGGACGGTGTCCGACAGCAGCGCCGCGACGGCTGGTACGACGACGTCAGTTACACGGAGTTCGGGGTGCACGTGGAACTCGACGGCCGCCTCGGTCACGCTGACGGCGGCCGCTTCCGCGATCATCGGCGTGACAACGCCGCGGTGGTGAGCGGTGGCAGGGTCCTGCGGTACGGCTACGCCGACGTGGTGAGCCGTCCGTGCGCGGTGGCGGAGGAGGTGGCGGGGGTCCTCGCCGCATCAGGCTGGGCCGGCGCGCCCGCGCTGTGCCCCGAATGCAGCAACGGGGAAATTCGTGCACGCCATCACGTGGACGAACCTCCCCGTTGATCAGTAGTGCGTGCCGTGCCCGGGGAGGTGTCCGCGGCCCAGCCGGTCCCTGACGAGCGCCCTCGGCCGTAGCGCCGGGCTCGACGTCCCCGCGCCGGCCGCCATGCCTTCGAGGAGGTCGTTCATCGCCGTCAGCGAGTCGAACCTCGGCTGCCAGTCCAGCTCCGTCCGCGCCCGGGTCGTGTCCATGAGCGGCACCTGCGTCGCCATCCAGATCCAGCCGGGGTCCGTCGGCTGCAGCCTGGTCACCCAGGTCGCGCCGGCGGCCCACGTCAGAAGAGCCGTCGGGACCGGCACAGCGCGGCCACCCAGCAGCCCGGCCATCGTCGGCGGGTCCAGGACGGGGTCGGTCGCCACGTTGAAGGCGCCCCGGGCCTCCGACCGGATCGCGCGGGTGAACGCGTCGGCCAGGTCTCCGGCGAGCACGCACTGGAAGCGCATCGACCGGGGCAGCGGCAGCACCGGCACCCGCCGGCGGCGCAGTAGCCCGACCGGTGCCAGCGGGCCGAGGAAGTACCGGGCGATCTGTCCACCTGCCTCGTACTGGAAGATCAGGCCGGGCCGCATCCGCACCACGCGCAACGACGGGTGCGTGAACTCGACCTCGTCGAGCAGGTCCTCGACCGCCGCCTTCTGCTGGCTGTACAGCGAACCGGCGATGCCCCGGCGCGGGTGGCTCTCGTCGACCGTGCGGTCCTTCGGCCCCGGCGAGTAGACGCCCACCGACGACGCCACCACCAACGCCGGCACGCCGGCACGCAGCACGGCCTCAGCCACGTGGTGCGAGCCGACGACGTTGGTACGGTGCAGCACCTTCGGCTGCTGGCTGGGCTGGATCTGCCACGCCAGGTGCACCACGGCGTCGGCGCCGGTGAAGGCGGTCGTCAGTTCCTGGACCGCGCCGTCGTCGCCGATGTCGCAGGTGACCCACTCGGCCGCCTCGTACGGCGGCTGGTCCGGTGGCATCCGGCGCGACACGCCGACCACCCGGTCCACACCGGGCTCGTCCGCCAACCGGCGCAACAGTGCCGTGCCCATGTTGCCGCTCGCTCCGACCACCACGATCCGCATGACGGGCACCTACCCCGTTGGTCGACCATCGAAGCGGCCGGCCACCGGTCCATGCCGGACAGAGCGGGACGAAGGCTCCGCGTCGGCGCAGATCAGCGCGGCGGAGCAGAACAACTAGGACCCTTTCGTTAACCCGTAGGCCCTCGACCCCGTCGACGCTGGCTGATATCCAGCCTCTATGCAGAGAAGAACCCTCGCGGCGGCCGCGGCCGCCGCGACTGTCGCGGCGAGTCTCGCCGCCGCCACCCCGGCGGCCGCGGCCTCGCCCGACGTGGTCATCAGCCAGGTTTACGGCGGTGGTGGCAACTCGGGCGCCACGTACACGAACGACTTCATCGAACTGCACAACCGCAGTTCCAGCCCCGTGGACGTCACCGGCTGGAGCGTCCAGTACGCCTCCGCCGCCGGCACGTCATGGCAGGTCACCGTGCTGTCCGGCACGATCGCACCGAACGGATTCTTCCTCGTCCAGGAGGCCGCCGGCGCCGGCGGCACCACTCCACTGCCCACGCCCGACGCGTCGGGCTCGATCGCGATGAGCGGCACCTCCGCCAAGGTCGCGCTGGTCACGTCGAGCGGGGCGCTCGCCTGCGGCGCCGACTGCGACACCGCCGCCGGTGTGCGCGACTTCGTCGGCTACGGCGCCGCCAACGACTTCGAGGGCACGGCCGCGGCGCCGGGCCTGTCCAACACGACGGCGGCGCTGCGGGGTGCCGGCCCCGATACCGACCAGAACGGCACCGACTTCACCGCCGGCGCGCCGAACCCGCGCAACGCGGGCAGCGGCCCGCCGGAGGAGCCCGTCGACCGGCTGATCCGCGAGGTGCAGGGCGCCGGTCACGTGTCGCCGCTGACCGGCGACCTGGTGCGCGTGCGCGGCGTCGTCACCGCCACCTACGGCCGCGGCTTCTACCTTCAGGATCCGGCTCCCGACGCCGACCCCGCGACGAGCGAGGGCATCCTGGTCTTCACGTCGTCGGCGCCGGCGGTCACGCGCGGCGACAGCGTCGAGGTCGTCGGCCGCGCCAGCGAGTTCCGGCCGGGTGGCGACGCCAACAACCTCACCGTCACCCAGATCGGTTCGCCGACGGTCACCGTGGTCGCGCGGGGCGTCGCCGTTCCGGCGCCGGTTCTCGTCGGGCCGGGCGGCCGCCGGGCACCGGCCGCGATCCGCACGGACGCGCCGGGTGACGTCGAGGCGTCGACCACGTTCGACGTGACGACGAACGCGCTCGACTTCTACGAGTCGCTGGAGGGCATGCAGGTACGCGTGGTCGACTCCGTCGCCAGCGGGCCGACCAACAACTTCGGCGAACTGTCGGTGCTCCCGGGCGGCCAGGGCTCGCCGCGTACGGTGCGCGGCGGCATCCGCTACACGTACGCCGACCCGAACACCGAACGGGTCATCCTCGACGACACGATCACCGCGATGCCGGCCGCCGACACGGGCGACCTCCTGCCTGGCCCGGTCGACGCGGTGGTGGACTACTCGTTCGGCAACTTCAAGTTCAACGTGCTGGCGGCACCGTCCATCGTGGACCGTGGTCCGGTGCGCGAGGTGACCCGCGCGCAGCGTCCCGGCGAACTGGCCGTCGCCACCTACAACGTCGAGAACCTCGACCCAGGCGACCCGGTCGAGAAGTTCGACGAGCTGGCCGCCGGCATCGTCACCAGCCTGGCCGCGCCCGACCTGCTCGCCCTGGAGGAGGTGCAGGACAACAACGGCGCCACCGACAACGGCGTGGTCGCCGCCGACCAGACCTACGCCAGGCTGATCGAGGCGATCCAGCGGGCCGGCGGTCCGGCGTACCAGTTCCGCCAGATCGACCCGGGCAACAAGACCGACGGCGGCGAGCCGGGCGGCAACATCCGGGTCGGGTTCCTGTTCCGCACCGACCGCGGACTGTCCTTCGTGGACCGTCCGGGCGGCGACACCACCACGCCGGTCGGCGTGAAGCGCACCGGGTTCTTCCAGGCGGCGCTCACGGTGTCACCGGGCCGGATCGACCCGGCGAACCCGGCGTTCGACGCGTCGCGCAAGCCGCTCGCGGGCGAGTTCCGGTACCACGGCAAGCCGCTGTTCGTGGTCGCGAACCACTTCAACTCGAAGGGCGGCGACCAGCCGCTGTTCGGGCGGTTCCAGCCTCCGACGCGGTCGACCGAGGTGCAGCGGCACGCCCAGGCGACCGTCGTGAAGAACTTCATCGACGACCTCCGTGGCATCAACCCGCTGGCGAACGTGATCGTGCTCGGCGACATCAACGACTTCGAGTTCTCCGAGACGGTCGACATCCTCACCCGCGACCTGTTCATGTGGGACCTGCCGAGGCTGCTGCCGCCGGCCGAGCGCTACACGTACGTGTTCGACGGCAACTCGCAGGTGCTCGACCACATCATGATCTCGTTGCCGCTGCTGCTGCGCGGCTTCGACTACGACGTGGTCCACACCAACGCCGAGTACGCCGACCAGGCCAGCGACCACGACCCCCAGATCGTCCGCCTCCGCCTGTAGCACCAACGCGAAGGTCCAACCACCTCCAAGCCCCCGGAGCCGGCGAGAGCCGAGCCCGGGGGCTTTGGGGCTCCGCAACGTGCGGAGGGATAAACGCTGTGGAGACTTCCCGGAGCACGTTGCGGAGCCCCAAAGCCCCAACCGCGCCCCAAAGCCCTAACCGCGCCCCAAAGCCTTACCGCGTAGTGATCGCCTGGAGGAAGATGTCGCCGATCTTTGCCGGGTCCGGAGCGGCGAACACGCCCCCGCTCGTCAGGTTGGTGATCGGCTTCAGGCCGTCGGGGGCGACGTCGGGGCCGAAGGCGATGATCAGGACGCGCACCGGCTTGGCCGGATCCTTGATCTTGCCCAGCTCCTGGAGGAGCTGGTCGCGGTTCAGGCCGTTCTTGTCGTCGTTCTCGCCGTCGGTCATCACGATCAACGTGTTGACCATGCCGGGTTCCCAGCCGTCCTTGAGCCGCTTGTAGCCGGCCAGGATCGTGTCGTACAGACCGGTGTCGCCCCGCTCGGTGGCCTTGATGCCGTTCAGCGCGTTCAGCACGGTCTGCCGGTTCGAGGTCAGCGGCCCGATCGGCACGAGTTCCTTGTAGTCGGCGGTGCCCGGCCCGTCGAGCTCCGTGGAGAACACCCACAGGCCGGTGGCCCAGGTGTCGTCGAACAGCGAGAGCCCGCGCTTGGCGGCCTCCAGCAGCACCGCCATGCGGGGGGCGTTGCCGGCCGTGGGAACCGGGCGGTTCATCGACCCGGAGACGTCGAACACCGACAGCGTGCGCGCCGGCGCGGTCATCGCCGTCCACGTGCTGAGGATGCGGTCGACGACGTTGAGGTCGGCTCCGGCGGCGCCGCCCTGCCCGCCCGCTGCCGGGGCGCCGGGCGCGCTGGGGAAGCCCTTGCCGGTGGTGCCGTCGGCGGCGCGGAGACCGGCGGCGGCCAGCCGGTCGCGGTACTTGTCGCCGGTGAACGCGGCCCGCAGCCGCTCGGCGGCGGTGGTGCGGTCGGCGTCGCCACCGGGAACGATCGTGAACGGGTAGTCGAGGGCGGCCGATGCCGGCTCCGGGTACAGCGCGGCCAGCGGCACGACGGGCGTCTTCGCGTTGTACGCGTTGACCGTCTGCTCCGAGAGCGGCGCCGCGGAGATCGCCGACGCGAGCGCGGCCTGGTCGTTGGCCCGCGGGAACCGCTGCAGCAGGTCGTCGCGCACCGCGGAGCGGCCCGCGACCAGTCCGCGCATCGCCGCGGCGGTGTTCTGCTGCGCGTTGGCCCCGCCGTCGCTGGCGGCCACGGCGAGCGACACCAGCCCGGCGAGGCCGGCGGCGTCACGCGTGGGCTCGACGATGCCGGCGCGCAGGCCGGTGCCCGTGGTCATCTTGCCGAGAAGCTGCTTCCAGGTGAGCTTGGTCTGCGGCCAGCCGAACGCGGCGGTCGCCACCGGCTGCGGCGCGGCGACCACCACCGGGCTCGACGCGATCGACGGCGCGTCGGCGGGCACCAGGTTCGGACCGAGCGTGCGCAGCCGCCGCAGCCACGTGGACGAGTCGGGGATCCACAGGTTCGGGACCTTGACCTGCTGCGCACCCGTGACGCCCGCCAGGTTCAGCTCCGACCGGCTGGCGATGGCGGCGGCGACGTCGGCCGACTCGGCGCTGGCCACGTCGACCGCGATGCACCGGTTGGCGACGCTGACGCCGCTGCGCACCCAGTCGGTCGCGGTCGCCTGTGCGACCGGGACCAGCTCGGGCGACACCGCGAGGCTCAACCGGAGCGGGTTGTCGCAGCCGGCCGCCGTGGAGTCATCGGCCATGAACTGTCGGTAACCGAAGAGGGCGCCGGCCAGCAGCGCGATCACCGCGACAGCGACCCCAGCGGTCTGCAGTCCGGTGCGCGTGCTAGATGGGCGTCGATGGCGACCCATGCCGGCGATTCACCACTATCTTCGTTAGGCAGTAACACAAACCCGGGACAGGACCCGAGCGCGATTTAACGTATCGCTAACCAGGTGTACGTGCCTCAGCCGGTCGTATGATGCGAGTTAGGTAACGAAAAGATCTCAACTTTCTTTAGTTGATCGCCCTGACCAGCGAAAACGTCCGCTAAGGCCCAAATGGATCATCTGCGCTGCATCGATTTGGGTCACGATTCAACTACATGAAGTTAATGTTGATCAAAGGTCGAGAGAGCGCTCCACGCGAACTCCGATATCGCGGTCTCAGATTGCGTCGACCCCGGGAAGCAACCACCGCGCCAATAGCCACCCACCTGCCACCAGAGCCACGACCGCCACGGTGAGGAATACGCCCACCCACGCGAGCGGCGGGATCCGGGTCAGCCGCCCGATCTGGTCGGCGTCGGAGTACGGCATGCGGCCACGGGCCCGCTGCCGGTGCAGCTCGAACACCGGGCGCACGCCACCGATCAGCAGGAACCAGACCAGCGTGTACGCGAAGACCCACTGCCACAGGTCCGACGCGTACCAGACGACCAGGAACACCGCGGCCCAGACCGTCACCACCGACAGCACGCCGAACAGGTTGCGGATCATCACCAGCATCAGCGGGAGCATCACCAGCGCGAACGTCAGCATGAGCGTGATGCGGCCGGCGGTGAGCATCACGGCACCGATCAGACCGACGATCGGTGCCGCCGGGTAGCCGGCGAGCAGGGTCATGATCATGCCGGGACCGGTGGGCCGGCCCGCCGACACGGTCAGCCCCGACGTGTCGGAGTGCAGCCGGATGCCCTGCAGCCGGCGTCCGCTCAGAAGCGCGACAACGGCGTGGCCGCCCTCGTGCGCGATCGTGATCACGTTCCGGCTCCACCGCCAGGTGGGCCGGTACACGACCACACCGAGAGCGAGCAGCGCCGCGCCGAGAACTACCAGTTCCAGGCGGTCGGGTTCGGGCTGGGTCGAGAACAGCCGGTCGAGAAAGTCGGAGGGCACGCCGCGTAGGGTCGCACGTCCGCGCAACATCGACATGACGCAGGGTCGCGCTGGCCCTAATCTAGAGGGCTAGTTCGTCACGGAGGGTCAGCATGGACGTCCAGGTCGAGGATCGACCCACCTGCCAGCTCGTACAGCCCAGCGGCCAGCTCGACATGGAGACCGCGCCCCGATTACAGGCGGCACTCGAAGGCCTGATCGGCGCCGGCCGCACCCGGATCGTGGTCGACCTCGGCCGGCTCACGTTCTGCGACTCGATCGGCCTGTCGACGCTGGTGGTGGCCAGCCGGTCGTGCGAAGCCGCGGGCGGCTTCCTCCGGCTGGCCCGGCCGAACGCGTTCCTCCTGAACCTGCTCACCGTGGTGGGCGTGCGCGACGCCGTGCACACCTACGAGTCGGTCGAGGCCGCCTGCAGGTAGCCGAGGATCGGCGCCGCCAGCTCCGGCCGGCACACCACCAGGTCGGGCAGCGTCGGGTCGGCACGGTTGTAGGTCAACGGGCTGCCGTCGATCCGGGACGTGTGGAGCCCGGCCGCGCGGGCCACCGCGACGGGTGCCGCCGAGTCCCACTCGTACTGGCCGCCGGCGTGCACGTACGCGTCCGCCACGCCCGACACCACCGCGATGATCTTCGCGCCGGCCGACCCCATCGGCACCGCGACCGCGCCCAGGTGCTCGCACAGCCCGGCGAAGAACGCCGGCGGGCGGGTGCGGCTCGCCGCGATGCGCACCGGGTCGCCGAGCTCCAGCGCCGCCGGCACCGGACCCGCCGTGCTGTACACGGTGCCCGCCGCCGGGAGCGACACGGCCCCGGCCACCAGGTCGCCGCCCGACCACAGCGCGACGTGCACCGCCCAGTCGGCGCGGCCGTCCTCGCCGAACTCGCGGGTGCCGTCGAGCGGGTCGACGATCCACACCCGGTCGGCGCTCAGCCGGGCCGGGTTGTCGCGCCCCTCCTCCGAGAGCACCGCGTCGTTCGGACGCAGGCGGGCCAGCTCGGCCACCAGGAGCTCGTGCGACTGCCGGTCACCCGCGTCCTTCAACGCCTTCGGATCGGCGAAGCCCAGCGCGTCACGGAGCTTCAGAAGCTCGACCCCGGCGCGACCCGCCAGCCATGCGGCGAGCTCGCCATCCTCTACAGACGAAACCGGCGTCGCTGAAGCAGCGACGCCGGTGATTGGCTGAGCCAACGTTAGTTCCCCTCAGTACGCTCCGGATACCCGCGCTACGGCGGTGATCGTACGCGCGAGGATGACCAGGTCCATGGTGAGCGACCAGTTCTCAACGTAACGAAGGTCGAGCCGGATGGACTCTTCCCAACTCAGGTCGGACCGACCGGAGACCTGCCACAGGCCGGTCATGCCGGGCTTGACGACCAGGCGGCGGCGCATGTCGGCCGGGTACTTTGCCACCTCGGCCGGCAGCGGCGGACGCGGGCCGACCAGCGACATGTGCCCGAGCACCACGTTGAACAGCTGGGGAAGCTCGTCGAGCGAGAAGCGGCGCAGCCACTTTCCGACCGGCGTGATGCGGGGGTCGTTGCGCATCTTGAACAGCGCGCCGTCGTGCTCGTTGAGGTCCATGACCTCGGCGAGCCGGGCCTCGGCGTCGGTGTGCATCGTGCGGAACTTGAAGATGTTGAACTGCTGGCCGTCGCGGCCGACCCGCACCTGGCGGAAGAACGCCGGGCCACCGCCCGGGCCGAACTTCACCAGCGCGGCGATCGCCAGCAGCAGCGGCGAGATGAGGATCAGGCCGAGCAGCGCGCCGACCCGGTCGAACACGTCCTTGATCACCCGACGCATGCCGCGCAGCTTCGGGTGCTCGACGTGCAGCAGGGGCAGCCCGTCGACCGGGCGGATCGTGGTGCGGTCGCCGGCGACGTCGACCAGCGTGCTCGCCACGATCAGGTCGATCTTGTCGTTCTCCAGCTGCCAGGCCATGCGCCGCAGCGTCGGGCCGTCGAGCTCGGGGCAGGAGAGGACGAGGACGGTGTCGGCCCGGGCGTACCGGACGGCCGCCGCCACGTCGTCGAACGTGCCGTAGATGGGCGGCGCGCCGTCGCGCGGCTTCTCGCGGTGCATCGGCGAGTTGGCCGGCAGGCAGGCGCCGACGACACCGAGGCCGTGGAAGCGCTCGCGCCGCAGCTGGCGGGTGAGCTGCACGACCGCCGCGCCGTGACCGATGAGGATCACCCGGCGCAGCCGCTGGCCGCGACCCCACGAGGCGTGCAGCCGCTGGCGCATCAGGTACCGCGCGATGATCGTGATCGCCAGGACCACCGGCACCGCGATGATCACGTACCGCCGGGCGAACCCCGTGTTGATGATGTAGGCGCCCATCGCCACGACCGCGATGAGACCGATCGCCCCGCGGAACACGGCCCGGTACTCGTCGTTGCCGGCGAAGAGGTAGCGCGACTCGTAGGCGCGGCCCAGGGCGATCGACAGCACCCACACCAGGGGGAAGACCAGGACCATGAACACCTGGTTGGAGAACTCGGTGCCCGGGCCGACCCGGAACTGCAGCGCCGCCAGCGCGCCGACCACACCGACGACGAGGTCGAGGGCGATCAGCTTGCGGATGTAGTTGGTCTCCCACACCCAGCGCGCCGGTCCGGCGAGCGCCGTCGGCCGGGGCAAGGCCCGTGGCAGCACCACGGTGGTCTTGTCGCTTGGCACCTTGACGGACGCAGCGGTGTCACTCGCCGCAATGTCGGTCGCCGCCACGCAAGCCCCCCTCGAACTTTGCCGAAACCCTCCGCCTGGGGAGGGTCGGCGATTTCGCGCTGGCCACCCTGGAAGGAACGCCGATGAGCTTAAGGGAAACCAACCGGCTTGTAACGGACCTGCACCCGAAACTGGTCGAGTAGCTGATATACAAAACGGGCATCCCGCAACAGTCAGTATGTGAATACCCGCGTTGACCGGCGCTGACGGTTGTCTATTGACCGGAATTTAACAACTCACGATAAGCGCGAAGTTACAGTACGTAGATATTGCGGGCCGTGGCGGACGTCACGATCGCCTGCGAAGCGCTCACGATCCGTAGTTTCCGCTGGTCATAGTGTTACTAGACAATTGCCACAGCACTAACAGCGTGCAACCACCTTAAAGAAGTCTTTAGTGGCGCTTTAGCACGCCTCCCGGAACGTGAGCAACAGACGTTGTGCGATTCTCACGGCCAATTAGCTGACAGCAATTCAGGCGATCTAGCGGTAGCACAATTGGTCAAGTCGCTCACTACGCAGCGTATTCGCCCTGCGGCAGATTGTCGATCTTCCCTCCCGGTATGGCCCCCACAGGATCTATCGCTCTCGATACATCGATGGCTATCGTCATGTCTTCAGGTCCTGAGCAGGGGAGGAGCAACAATGGGCCTTAACTTCGCACGGCGTGCCGTGCTCCTGGTCGCCGCTCTCGGCGGACTGGTCCTCGCACCGACAGCGGCGTCCGCGGCTCCACCGCAGCCCGACGGCGACGTCGGTGTGTTCGTAGTCGGCGGTACGCGCGCGGCCAGCGGTGAGTTCCCGTTCATGGTGTACCTGGGTGGCTGCGGCGGTTCGCTGATCCGCCCGAACGTCGTCCTCACCGCCGCACACTGCGTCGGGCGAACCGGCGCCTCGACCTCGTACACCGCGCGGGCCGGCTCGGTCGACCGCAACAGCTTCCCGTACTCGGTGCGCTCGACGTACGTGTACAGCGGCTACGACGTCAGCGCCGACGGCGACTTCGCCCTGGTCAAGCTCGCGTCGAGCATCCCGCTCACCACGATCGCCTACAACACCAACGCGGCCAACAACAGCGGCACCTTCACGATCATGGGCTGGGGCGCGACCCGCGAGGGCGGCTCCGGCAGCCGCTACCTGCTCAAGGCCTCCGTGCCGTTCGTCAGCGACTCGGTCTGCGGCACCAACTACCGGCGTGCGGGCTACTCGTTCAGCGACAGCGAGATGCTCTGCGCCGGTCCGATCAGCGGTGGCACCGACACCTGCCAGGGCGACTCCGGCGGTCCGATGATCAAGACCGTCAACGGGACCCCGGTGCAGGTCGGCGTCGTGAGCTGGGGACGCGGGTGCGCCCGCGCCAACTACCCCGGCGTCTACACGGAGGTCTCCACGTTCGCGTCCGCGATCACCGCGGCGCTGGCCCGGTTGCCTTAGGTACGTAGGTAGGAGGCGCCGTTCAGATCCAGGACGGCGCCGCTTGCCCACTCCGCCTCCCCGCTCGCCAGCCAGTGGATGGCGGCGGCGATCTCCTCCGGCTGGGCAACCCGGTTGAACGGGCTCTGCGCCCGGATCTCGGCGCCGCGGGGCGCCTTCAGGTGCTCGTTGGCCATGTCGGTCTCGACGAAGCCGGGCGCCACCGCGGTGACCGTGATGCCACGGGGCGCGAGCGCCACCGCCAGCGACTGGCCGAGCGCGTTCAACCCCGCCTTGCTCGCGCCGTACCCCGGCTGCTCCGGCTCGCCCCGGAAGGCACCCCGGCTGGAGACGTTGACGATCCGCCCGCCCTCCCGCATGTGCCTGATCGCGCACCAGATGACGTTGGCCGGCCCGGTGAGGTTGACGTCGATGGTCCGCCGCCACGCCTCCTGCCAGCTCTCGTAGTCGTCCGTGTCGATCGGGTGCTTCGGGAAGACCGCCGCGTTGTTGACCACCACGTCGAGCGTGCCGCCGAGGGCGCGCGCCGCCGCGTCCACGAAATTCCTGACGGCGGCCGGATCGCCGACGTCCCCCCGGACCACGACGTGCCCCTCTCCCTCGAGTTCGGCGACCAGACCGTTGGCGAGGTCGGCCGAGTCGCGGTGGTGGACGGCGACCCGGTCGCCGGAGGCGGCGAACGCACGCGCGGTGGCACGGCCGATACCGCGTGAGGCACCTGTGACAAGGACGGCACGGGACATGCGCAACAGCCTGTCACGTTGCGAATTCGCAGGTCGAAACAGGTGCGACTCGAACTGGTGTTCGATAGTGTGCAGCGACATGGAGACGGTGGGGCGTTGGTGGAACGGCAGTCTCGGCACCATGACGAGGCGCGACGTTTTTCTGCGGGTCGAGCAGTTCTGGGAGGTGGAGGCCCGCCAGGGCGGCGCCGACGGCACGGCCGGCGTGTTCCGGTTCACGTCGGAGGAGGAAGCCCGGCAGTTCGTCGAACGCTGCAAGGTCGGCCCCTGGGAATGGCGCGACCTGACCGAGCTCACCCGCCGCGAGGAAGGCGCGTAGCCCTCAGGCGAACGGGCCCCCGACGAAGCCGACCAGACTCCCGAAGAAGTCCACGAGCGCCGCCCCGATGTCGCCGACCACCCCCAGCCCATTCACCACGGCCACCACCCCGATGGAGCCACAGACCACCGCCACCAGCGGGGGAATCCCGAGGAGACGTCGGGTTGGCCGTTCCGGGTGGGCCGTATCCGGTGAGCCGACCGGTGACAGCTCATTCGCCATGCACGCCAGTGTGCCGCTTCCGGCGGCACCGGCACCCCACCCCGTCGCCCGGCCATGCCCGTTCGACCGACCGCGACGGCGGGAACCCCACGCCGTGACCGTGTCCGCGCTCCGGAGTGGCTCGTAGAACCGGGCAGGCCAGACGGCATGTCCACGATCGGATTAGACCGTTCTTGGCCGATCCTCGGCTTTTCGCCGCGTGTGCAACGTGCGCACCAACTGCCACAGTTCTCCGGTCCGTTCCCCACGGCTTCCCGGAGTTCCCGTTGCCTCGTCGCCGCCTCGTTGTCGCGCTGCTGTTCACCGCCGCCGGCATCACCCCGCTCGCCGCTCTCGGCGCGGCCTGGGGCGACCAGACGGGTTGGATGACCTCCACGTCGGCGGCCGCGTCCGGCCAGGCCGCCGAGACCTTTCCGGCAAAGGCCCCTGCGGTGGCGGCACCAGTGCCGGAGCTGATCCAGCCGCCCGCCACCCCGGTGAACGGGGCAGCCCAGACAGTCCCGACGGTGACGTCCACGGCCGCTGCTCCGACGGCACCACCCGCGACGAAGAAGCCGGCCGGACCTCAAACCGCACGGCCTATTCCAACGGCCACCGCCACAACCACGCCGCCGGCACCCGAGCCGACCGGCACCCCGTCGGAAGCGCCGACGACCGCCGGCTGATCAGCCGCCGCACAACCCTTCCCGCACGACAGACAACGAAAGGTTTCACCATGCTCAAGCGCACGAAGCTCGCCATCACCGGTGCCGTCGCCGCCGGCGTCGTCGGAGCGGGCGCCATCGCCTACGCCGCTTTCGGCTACACCCCCACGGCGAGCGGCTCCGGGTCGGCCGAGAGCTTCAAGCCGACCAAGGTCACCGTGTCCGACACGCCGAGCCTGCTGCCGGGTGAGAAGGACAACGTGAACCTCGTCTTGTCGAACCCGAACAAGAAGATCAAGGCGAAGGTCGAGTCGATCAAACCGGCGGGCATCTCGGACGTCAAGACCAACGACCCCAACGACGCTGACCAGTGCGGCAAGTGGGTCATCCAGACGGTCGAGAACAATGCCAACGCGGAGCTGCCGACGCTGGGCGAGGGTGACGCCAAGTACACCCTGGTCGAGGGCATCGCGTTCTCCGACGACATGGACATCCGGTGCGAGGGCATGACGTTCAAGTCCAACTGGACCGTCGAGTTCGTCGCGGTTCGTAAGTAGACCCGATCGGAACCGGCCCTCTCACGTCATCCAACGCGAGGGGGCCGGTCCTGCATCACGGCGTTGTCGGCCAGCAGCGTTGACCTCCGGGCGTAGTGTCGGCCTGGTGTCCGCTCCGCATGGCTACGCGATGGGCGTCGACCTGGGCACCTCGAACACCGTCGCGGTGGTTCGGTGGCCGGATGGGCGTACGCGGCCGCTGCTGGTCGACGGGGTGCCGGTCCTGCCGTCGGGCGTGTACCTCGACGAGCACGGGCGGCTGCACGTCGGACGGGACGCGCACCGGCTCGCACAGATCGAACCGGCCCGGTACGAACCCAACCCCAAGCGGCGCGTCGACGACGGAGCCGTCCTGCTCGGTGACCGGGAAGTGCCCACCGTGCACCTGCTCGCCACCATCCTCGGCGGAGTCGGACGGGCCGCCCTGGAGGCTGTCGGCCATCTGCCGCCGGCGGTGCTCACCTATCCGGCGGCCTGGGGATCGCGCCGACGCGACATGCTCGCCGAGGCGGCCGGCCTCGCGGGCTGGCCACCGGTCAGGTTGGTGCCGGAACCGATCGGCGCCGCCCGCTACTTCGCCGACGTCCTGCGTCGGCCCGTGCCGTACGGGGCTTCACTGGCCGTCTTCGACTTCGGCGGGGGGACGCTCGACGTCGCCGTCGTGAGAAACGAGGGGACCCGGTTCAGCGTGCTCGGGTCCGGCGGCATCCACGACCTCGGCGGGCTCGACATCGACTCCGCGCTGGTCGAGCACCTCGGCCGCATGATCGCCGCCCACCGGCCCGACGTCTGGCACACCCTCGCCAACCCCGCCACCACGGCGCAGCGCCGCGACCGCCGGCTCTTCTGGGACGACGTACGCGGCGCCAAGGAAATGCTCTCCCGGGTGGCGGTCGCCCCCGTGACCGTCCCGGGCCTGGACGCCGCGGTGCACCTCACCCGGGAGGAACTCGAGTCGGTGGCGGCACCGCTGCTGCAGCGGGCCGTGCAGGAGACCGGCACCGTCATCCGGAACTGCGGGCTGCGGCCCGACGCGCTGGCCGGGCTGTTCCTCGTGGGCGGCTCGTCGCGGCTGCCGCTGGCCGCCCGGCTGCTGCACCACGACCTCGGCATCGCGCCCACGGTGCTCGAACAGCCCGAGCTTCCGGTGGCCGAGGGCGCCATCGCGGAGCTGGCGCCGGCCGGCTACGAGACGGAGTCCGTGTCGGCGCCGGTGCACGGTCCGGTGGCTCCGGTCTCGGCCGGCCCGGTCGGGTCGCCGGTATCGGCCGTACCGGGCCCGCACACAGGGCCGGCACCGTCGATGGGGCCGGCACCGTCGACGGGACCGGCAGGGCGGCGGAAGACGTGGCTGATCGGGTCGGCCGCCGTCGCCGGGGTGCTGGTCGTCGCGCTGGTCGCCGCCGGTGCCTGGTGGTACTTCACGCGCGAGACGCCGGTGGACTTCACCGCCCTGGAGTCGAGCAAACCCACCGTCCCCTACGGCGACGGCTCGCCGGGCCGGGCCGCCAGCTACACCCTGGGCGACGTCACCTACGTCGTGTGGACGCGCGACACGGTGGTCGACGTCGCCGCCATCGACCACGCCGACAACCGGAAGCTGTGGCAGAAGCAGGCGCCGGCCGGCTCCGAGGTGTGGGAGTCGCTGCACGTCGGACCCGCCGGCATCGTGCTGGTGCCGGGCAGCGTCAGCTCCTCCGACCCCGAGCCGATGGTCGTGCTCGACCCGAACAGCGGCAACCCGAAGTGGCAACGCGACATCAACGCCAACGAGCGGCTGTTCTTCTACGAGGCCGCGATCGTGCTCCAGTCCGACGCCGACAACGCGGTCCGCGGCCTCGACTGGCGCACGGGCGGCGAGAAGTGGAAGCTCGACCACCGCACCGACGAACGCGGCAACGCCCTGACGACCCAGAGCGTCAAGGTCGGTGCCGGCGACGAGGCCGGCATCCCCTCGCCCGCGCCCGGCAGCACCCGCGTGACGCCCGGCGACGACGCGCGGCTGGTGCAGTTCGACAGCGACGACGGCATGCGGGTGGTCGACGTGGCGACCGGCAAGCAGCGCACCGTCACCGGCGTCGACGTGCCGTCGAGCACCCCGATCCTCGCCGTCGGCGACAAGGTGTACCTGGTGGTGAGCTCCAACGGGTACCAGGTGCGCGAGTACGACCTGGCCAAACCCGGCAAGGCCCGGGTGCTGTACACCGAGGCGAACAGCGCCCGCAAGGTCGACTCCCCGCCGGTGCGGTGCGGCGACGACCGCGTCTGCCTCGTCGAGCAGGAAGGCTCCGGCACCAGGGCGGCCCACGTGCTGGCCCTCGACACCAAGGAGGCGAAGCGCGTCTGGCGCGAGGCCGCCCCGGGCGTCGAGACCGTGGTGACGATGGGATCGGGCGTGCTGGCGACCAGCGACGGCTCGACCCCGGTGAGCCTGCTCTTCGACGACGACGGCAAGCAGGTGCTGCCCGCCGACGCCAGGGCCACCGTCGGCACGCGGGTCGACGGGTCGAGCGCGCTGCTGTTCTCCCGCTCGTTCACGACGTACGCGAGCGAGGTCGCCCTGACCGGCATGACCATCGACGGCAAGCGCACGGCGCTCGGCTCGATCGACGTGGCAACGAGCAGCTGCTCGTGGAACGCCACATACCTGGTGTGCGCCGCCGACAAGGAATGGCGCGTCTGGCGGTTCGCCGCGTAGGGCGCGGCCACGCGAAGCTCTGCCGTATCCGGCTCTGGGAACGTGCGTATCCCCGAAGCTCGAAAGCCCAGGCCGAGACGGCCTGGACTTTCGAGATCGCGGTGGGTCGATGCCTAGAGGCGGACGCCCGTGACGCTGTGGAACGCGTGGTGGGAGTCGGTGCGCGGCCGCACCCAGACCGTGGAACCAAGAGCGGGTGCCTTGCGCGGGTCGGTACGGATCGTGAACCGCTCGTCCTGGCCCTCGAGGGCCACGGTGCCGTAGACGAAGGCGTCGGAGCCGAGCTCCTCGACCAGGTCGACGACGATCGGCATGCCGGCGACCTCCTTCGACAGGCCACCGCCCGTGCCCTCGGTGACCAGGTCGGTGTCCTCCGGACGGAAGCCGACGGTGACCTTGCCGTCGCCACCCTCACGGGCGGCCGCGATCTGCTCGCGGGTGAGCGGCAGCACCATGCCCTCGAACTTGCCGCCCTCGTCGGTGAGCGGCACGGTCTTGATGTTCATGGCCGGCGAGCCCATGAAGCCGGCGACGAACGCGTTGGCAGGCTTGTCGTACAACGCCCGCGGGGTGTCGACCTGCTGGAGCTTGCCGTCGAGGAGCACCGCCACGCGGTGACCCATCGTCATGGCCTCGACCTGGTCGTGCGTGACGTACACCGTGGTGACGCCGAGCTTGGCCTGCATCGTGGCGATCTGCGAACGGGTCTGCACCCGGAGCTTGGCGTCGAGGTTCGACAGCGGCTCGTCCATGAGGAAGACCTGCGGGTGACGCACGATCGCGCGACCCATCGCGACACGCTGGCGCTGGCCACCGGAGAGCGCCTTCGGCTTGCGCTGGAGGAAGTCGTCGAGCTGCAGCATCGCCGAGGCTTCCTTGACCCGCTGGTCGATCTCGGCCTTCGGGGTCTTGCGCAGCTTCAGCGCGAACGCCATGTTGTCGTAGACCGACATGTGCGGGTACAGCGCGTAGTTCTGGAACACCATCGCGATGTCGCGGGACTTCGGCGGCAGGTTCGTGACGTCGCGCTCGTTGATGAAGATGCTGCCCTGGTCGACGTCTTCGAGACCGGCGAGCATGCGGAGGCTGGTGGACTTTCCGCAACCGGAAGGACCGACCAGAACGAGGAACTCACCGTCGCCGATCTCGAGGTTCAGTTTGTCGACGGCGGGGCGGGTGGTACCGGGGTAGATGCGGCTCGCATCCCGGTAGGTGACCGTAGCCATGCTGGAACATCCCTTCACCGGCAGGAACGTGCCGGACGATCCGAGTAAAGGTTGGTGTCCGCACCGTACCCGCCGATCACGCGCGCCGCTAGCGCGCGGGTGCGCCGATCTTGCAGTTGTGGCCGCCGATAAACCGGATAAATCACCATAAACACGGGGCCACAACTGCAAGATCGGCGCGGCGCACGGAGGCCGCGCCCTAGCGCGCGGCCTCCGCGGCGCCCTACACCGTGACGCCGAAGTCGGACGCGACGCCGGCCAGGCCGGACGCGTAGCCCTGGCCTACCGCGCGGAACTTCCACTCGGCGCCGTTGCGGTAGAGCTCGCCGAAGACCAGCGCGGTCTCCGTCGAGTAGTCCTCGCTCAGGTCGTAGCGGGCCAGCTCGACGTTGTCGGCCTGGTTCACCACGCGGATGTAGGCGTTGCGGACCTGGCCGAACGCCTGCTTGCGGGTCTCGGCGTCGTAGATCGAGGCGATGAACGCGACCTTGTCGACATCGGCCGGCAGGCCGGCGATGTTGACCTTGACCACCTCGTCGTCGCCCTCGCCGACACCGGTCTTGTTGTCGCCGGCGTGCTCGATCGTGCCGTCGGGCGACTTCAGGTTGTTGAAGAAGATGAAGTGCTGGTCGGAGAGGACCTTGCCGTTGGCGCCGCACACCACGGCACTCGCGTCCAGGTCGAAGTCTTCACCGGTGGTGGTGCGGACGTCCCAGCCCAGGCCGAAGAACACCGCGGCCAGGCCGGGCGCCTCCTTGCTCAGGTTGACGTTGGCGCCTTTGGTGAGGCGTACTGCCACGGCGGGCTCCTCGAAGTCGGTTGCCGTTTCCGCCGCAAAGGCTAGTCCCCCCGGGCCAACCCGCGCAGGAGGACAACGCTGGTTGAATAGCGGGGTGAGGCAAGCCTTACCTGAGGGCGAGAATCTCGCCGCGCTGCTCGGCGGCCGGCGCGGCGCCATCGACGCGACCCTGCCGGGGCTGGGCTACGTCGTCGGCTGGGCGCTCGCCGAACGGTTCGCGCCGGCTTCGTGGTCCATTGCGGTGGGTTGTGCGGCCGCGCTCGCCGTCGCGGTCGTCGTCGCGATCGTGAGGATACGGGCACAGTCGCCTCCGAGGGCCGTCGTGTTGGGCCTGCTGGGGGTCGCTGTCGCGGCGGTGATCGCCCTACGGACGGGTCGGGCGGTCGACTTCTTCTTCATCCAGGTCGCCTCCAACGCCGCCAGCGCACTGGGGTGGGCGTCGAGCATCGTGATCCGGTGGCCGCTGCTCGGCGTGATCGTGGGCCTGGTGCTCGGCCAGCGCACCCGGTGGCGGCGCGATCCCGCACTGCTCAAGGCGTACTCGCGGGCCAGTTGGGTGTGGGTGGGGCAGTACCTCGTCCGGCTCGCGGTTTTCGTCCCGCTTTTCCTGGCCGAGCAGACCTTCGCCCTGGGCGTCGCGCGGGTGGCGCTGTCGTGGCCGCTGGTCGCCCTGTGCCTCGCGAGCAGCTGGTGGGTGCTGCGCAGGACGCTGCCGCCCGACCACCCCGGGCTGCGGCATCCGTCGAGTTAGTGCTTGCGTTCTACGCTCACCTTGGCGACGCTGTTCTATTGGCGACGAGGCCGCTGGGAGGTGACCGGGTGCTTGAGTCCGACCGCCTGGTCCTCCGCCCGTGGACGCACCGTCCCGACGACATCGACCGGCTCGCCGACCTCTACGCCCAGCCGTCGCACGTGCGCTTCCTCGGCGCGATGCGCGAACCCGTCGGCCGGATGGTCGACAACTGGTCGGCGCACATGGCCGCCGATCCCCGGGAGTTCATCGCGGCGATCGAGGTCCGGAAGACAGGCGTGGTCGCCGGCACCGTGCTCTACAACCTGCTGCCCGGCGAGCACCACATGGAGGTCGGCTGGCGCCTGCACCCCGACTCCGAGGGGCACGGGTACGCCACCGAGGCCGGCCACATGGTGATCGAGCGCGGGTTCCGGCTCGGGGTGCCGGAGGTGTTCGCGCTGGTGGTCCCGAAGAACATTCGCTCGCAACGGGTGTGCCGGCGGCTGGGCATGGCGCACCTCGGCCGCACCACGCGGTACCACGCCACCGAGTACGAGCTGTTCCACCTCGTCTCCCCGCGGCTGCGTCCAAATTCGGTGGCGCGAACGCCGCAGCGGGCCCGATCCTAGATCCATGTTCGCGACAGCCCTCTCTCTGGAGACGCTGTTGCTATCTCTATTCGACGGCGCACGACGCTGACCATTCCCCGGTCGATTTGTCCGGGGAGCCCGGCGGGGAATGGTTGGGGCGTCCAACGGGTTCTCCCATTGCCGGCACAGCGTCAGCTGCTCACGAATAGGGAAAGGGCCATGAAGCGGGAGTTCGTGCGGACCAAACCGCACCTCAACATCGGCACGATGGGGCACGTCGACCACGGCAAGACCACGCTCACGGCGGCGATCACGAAGGTGCTCGCCGAGCGGGGCCAGGCCGAGTACACGCCGTTCGGGCGGATCGACAAGCACGCGGAGGAGACTCTGCGGGGCATCACGATCAACATCTCGCACGTCGAGTACGAGACGGCGACCAGGCACTATGCCCACGTCGACATGCCGGGCCACGCCGACTACGTGAAGAACATGATCACGGGTGCGGCCCAGCTCGACGGCGCGATCCTGGTGGTCTCGGCGCTCGACGGTGTGATGCCGCAGACCCGCGAACATGTGCTGCTCACCAAGCAGCTCGGTGTGAGGTACGTGGTCGTCGCCCTCAACAAGGCCGACGCCGTCGACGACCCCGAACTGCTCGACCTGGTCGAGCTCGAGGTCCGCGACCTGCTGGCCGCGCACGGTTACCCCGACTCCCCCGTCGTGCGGGTGAGCGGCCTGCGGGCCCTCGCCGGCGACCCGGAGTGGGTGGCCGCGATCGGCGCGCTGCTCGACGCTGTCGACGAGCACGTGCCGGTGCCCGACCGTTACCTCGACGCGCCGTTCCTCATGCCGGTGGAGAGCGTTCTGACGATCTCCGGCCGGGGCACGGTCGTCACGGGTGCGGTCGAGCGCGGGCGGATCAGCATGGGCTCCTCGGTCGACGTGCTCGGCCTCGGTGGCAACGTGCGCACGGTGATCACCGGTATCGAGACGTTCGGCAAGCAGATGCAGACCGCCGAGGCCGGTGACAACGCGGCCCTGCTGCTGCGCGGCGTCAAGCGCGACGACGTGCGGCGGGGCCAGGTGGTGGCGGCCACGGGTTCGGTCGAGTCCGCGTCGCTGTTCACCGCGCACGTGTACCTGCTGACGGCCGAGGAAGGCGGCCGGCGCACGCCGATCGTGTCGGGCTACCGGCCGCAGTTCTTCGTGCGGACCACCGACGTGGTGGGCGAGCTCGACCTCGGCGAGGCCGACCTGGGCATCCCGGGCGACCGGCTCGACGTCACGGTCAAGCTCGGCAAGCCGGTTCCCCTCTCCGAGGGGCTCGGCTTCGCCATCCGTGAAGGTGGCCGCACCGTCGGCGCCGGCACGGTCACGGCGGTCCTGGCGTAAACACGGATCCGGGCGCCCCTTCTCCCGAGGGGGCGCCCGGATCTCGTTGGTAAAACCGCTGGGGCCGTCGCGTACGATCAAACCGAACGTCCTGCCCGTGTAGCTCAGGGGTCAGAGCACTCGCCTTGTAAGCGAGCGGTCGTGGTTTCGAATACCACCGCGGGCTCCAGTTTTGTCAGGTCCAGCTTGTCAGGTCCAGCTTGTCAGGCGCGCCTGCGCGCCACCTCGGCCAGCGCCACCGCGGCCGCCACCGACGCGTTGAGCGACTCGATGTCCGATGCCATCGGAATCCGCACCCGCATGTCGCACGACTCGCCGACGAGCCGCGACAGGCCCCGGCCCTCCGACCCGACCACGACCACGATCGGGCCGGCCGCCGCCTCCAGGTCGTACAGGGAGACCTCGCCGTCGGCGTCGAGGCCGGCGACGATGAACCCGGCCTGCTGGCACGCCTTCAGCGAGCGGGTCAGGTTGGTGACCCGCGCGACCGGCACCCGGGCCGCGGCGCCGGCGCTGGTGCGCCACGCGGTCGCGGTGATGCCGGCGGCCCGGCGTTCGGGGAAGAACACCCCGTTCGCGCCGAAGGCCGCCGCCGAACGCAGCACCGCGCCGAGGTTGCGCGGGTCGGTGAGCCCGTCGATCGCGACCAGCAGCGGGGTCACCTGCTCCAGCGACGCGGCCAGCAGGTCGTCGAACACCTCGTACGAGTACGGCGGGACCTGCACCCCGATGCCCTGGTGCAGCACGCCGCCGGTCATCCGGTCGAGCTCGCCGCGGCCGACCTCCATGATCGGGATGCCCCGGTCGCCGGCGGTACGCACCGCCTCGGTGACCCGCTCGTCGATGTCGATGCCCTGGGCGACGTAGAGCGCGGTGACCGGGATGTGCGCGCGCAGCGCCTCCACCACCGGGTTGCGCCCGACGAGCAGTTCCGGAGCGTCCTTCGGTGGGGTGCTCCGGCGGCCCGGAGCGACCCGGGGGCCGCTGGGCCGGCCGGGGGCACGGCCCGGCGTGCGGGTCGCGGCCGCGCGACGGGCCTTCGCCGCCGCCCGGTCGGTCGCCGCGGTACGCGCCGAGCCGGCGGAACCGGCACGGCCACCACCGGTCTTCCCGGCCGCCTTCGACGCGCCGGCCTTGGCCCGGCCGCCGGTGTTGCCACCGGGCGCGGAGCCGCGCTGGGCGTCCCAGGCCAGGCCCCTACCGCTACCGGCCTTCGGCGTGCGGCCCTCGGCCGCGGCGGCGCGCCGCTCCTTGTCCTGCTTCCACGCGGTGCGCTTCGGGATGTCGCCCGTCCCCTCGTACGCCTTGTGCCACGGGCGCTCCTCGGCGGGCAGCGTGCGGCCCCGCCCCTCGAGCGACTGGCGGCGCTTGCCACCGGAGCCGATCGTGGCGCCCTTCTTGCTGGTCTGTCGCTTGTTACGGCGCTGATCGTTACCGGGCATCTACCGTCCACCTTGGACCGTTGGGGGTGTCTTCGACCACGACGCCGGCGGCGCGTAGCTGGTCGCGGATGGCGTCGGCGGCCGCCCAGTCCTTGCGGCCCCGCGCCTCGGTGCGCTGCTGCAGGGCGAGCGCGACCAGTGCGGCCACCACCGGCTCGAGCCGGCCGGCGCCGGCGTCGCTCCACTGTGGATCCAGCGGGTCGACGCCGAGGATCGCGGTCATCGCCCGCACCGAGGCGAGCGCCGCACGGGTCCCGCCGGCGTTTCCCGCCGTGAGCGCGGCGTTGCCCTCGCGCACGGCCTCGTGCACGACGGCGAGGGCACGCGCGGTGTTGAGGTCGTCGTCCATCGCGGTGACGAACTCCGCGGGCAGGTCGGTGGCCGCGTCGGTCGCACCGACAGACTCGTACGCCCGCTGGACGAAGTTCTCGATGCGCTGGTACGCGACCGCGGCCTCGTGCAGCGCCTCCTCGGAGTACTCGATCACCGACCGGTAGTGCGGCGCCAGCAGGTAGTACCGCACCTCGACCGGCCGCAGACCCTTCCCGACCAGCGACTCCAGCGAGATCACGTTGCCGACCGAGTTGGCCATCTTGGCGTCGCCGAGGCGCAGCAGCGCGTGGTGCACCCAGTACCGCGCGAACGGCATGCCGGCCGCGTGCGACTGGGCGATCTCGTTCTCGTGGTGCGGGAAGCGCAGGTCGAGCCCGCCGCCGTGGATGTCGAACTCCTCGCCGAGGAAGCGCCAGGTCATCGCCGAGCACTCGATGTGCCAGCCCGGCCGGCCCGGCCCCCACGGCGACGCCCACTGCGCCTCCGGCGGCTCGCCGGCCTTCGCGCCCTTCCACAGGGCGAAGTCGCGCGGGTCGCGCTTGGCTCGCTGCGGTGCGTCGGTGGCCGGCTCCATGTCGTCGACCTTCTGGCCGCTGAGGGACCCGTACCGCTGGAACGACCGCACGTCGAAGTACACGTCGCCGCTGCCGTCGTCGGCCGCGTAGGCGTGTCCCTTGTCGATGAGCCGCTTGATCAGCTCGTGGATCTCGGTGACCACGCCGGTGGCCCGCGGCTCGTAGGTGGGCGGCAGCACGCCGAGCTTCTGGTAGGTGGCGTCGAGCAGCTTCTCGTTCTCGTACGCGAGCGCCCAGAACGGAACCGTCTTCGCCTCGGCCTTCACGAGCACCTTGTCGTCGATGTCCGTGATGTTCCGGATGAACGTGACCTCGTAGCCCGAGCGCAGCAGCCAGCGCCGGAGCACGTCGTAGTTGACCCCGGAGCGGAGGTGCCCGATGTGCGGGCCGGCCTGCACGGTGACCCCGCACAGGTAGACACTGACCTTGCCGGGTTCGCGCGGCGTGAAGTCGCGCACCGATCTGGTAGCGGTGTCGTAAAGCCTCAGGGTCACATGTACCAGTATTACGGGTGCGTCATCCGCAATACGTCGAGGGCCTCGTCGAGCTGCTCCTCGGTGAGCTTGCCGTCCTTGATGTGTCCACGCTCGACCACGATCTCCCGGATCGCGCGGTTCTCCTTGAGAGCCTGCTTCGCGATCGACGCCGCCTCGTCGTACCCGATGTACTTGTTCAGCGGCGTGACGATCGACGGCGAGCCCTCCGCGTAGGCGCGCGTGATCTCCTCGTTCGCTTCGAGGCCAGCGACGCAGCGGTCGGCCAGCATGCGGCTCGCGTTCGACAGGAGGCGGATCGACCCGAGCAGGTTGGCCGCCATCACCGGGATCATCACGTTGAGCTCGAAGTCGCCCTGGCTGCCCGCGAACGTCACCGCCGCGTCGTTGCCGATGACCTGCGCGCACACCATGCGCACCGCCTCGGGCACCACCGGGTTCACCTTGCCCGGCATGATCGACGAGCCCGGCTGCAGGTCGGGCAGCGCCAGCTCGCGCAGGCCGGCCCGCGGCCCGGAGCCCATCCACCGGATGTCGTTCACGACCTTGTAGAGGCCGACCGCGATCACCCGCAGCTGCCCGGACGCCTCGACCAGCGCGTCGCGCGCGCCCTGCGCCTCGAAGTGGTTGCGCGCCTCGGTGAGCGGCAGCCCGGTGTCGGCGACCAGCCGTTCGATCACCGCGGCGGCGAACCCGGCCGGCGTGTTGATGCCGGTGCCGACGGCGGTGCCGCCGAGCGGCAGTTCGGCGAGCCGGGGCAGCGTGGCCCGCAGCCGCTCGATGCCGTAGCGCACCTGCGCGGCGTACCCGCCGAACTCCTGGCCGAGGGTCACCGGGGTCGCGTCCATGAGGTGCGTGCGCCCGGACTTCACGACGGTCTCCCACGCCGCCGCCTTCGCCTCGAGCGCGGCGGCGAGGTGGTCGAGGGCCGGGAGGAGGTCGGTGGTCACGGCCGCGGTCGCCGCCAGGTGGACGCTGGAGGGAAAGACGTCATTGGACGACTGTGAGGCGTTCACGTGGTCGTTCGGGTGGATCTTGTCACCCTTGTGCGCAGACGCCAGCGTGGCCAGCACCTCGTTCATGTTCATGTTCGAGCTCGTGCCCGAGCCCGTCTGGAACACGTCGACGGGGAAGTGCTCGTCGTGCTTGTTGCCGGCCACCTCGTTCGCGGCGGCGACGATCGCGTCGGCGGTCGACCGGTCGAGCACACCGAGGTCGGCGTTGACGGCGGCGGCCGCACCCTTGATCTGGGCCAGCGCCCGGATGTGCGCCGCCTCCAGCCGCTGCCCGGAGATCGGGAAGTTCTCCACGGCCCGCTGCGTCTGCGCCCGGTACAGGGCGTCCGCCGGGACCTTGACCTCACCCATGGTGTCGCGTTCGATCCGGTACTCCATGGGCTACATATTGCCTGCGCTGGTCGCTACCGGTTCAACCGGACCCCGAAAATGAGCTGAAGCCGATCGTGCGGCCGCGGCCCAGCACGACGCCGTCCGGGTGCACGCCGACGACCTCGGCGCCGGTCTTCACGTCCAGGCGCACCTGGCCGGAGGCGGCGTCGACCGCGATCACGCGTCCGACCGCGGCGTCGGTGATGAAGATCGCGTACGGCGTCACACCGACCTTGGCGCTCGACTGCACGTCGCGGGCCCAGGCCTGGCCGCCGCCGTCGAGGCGCAGCCCGCGGATCTTCTTGCCGTCGCCGGCGCGCACGACGCCGACCTGGCCGTCGGTGCCGAGGATGGTCTCGCCCGGGTTGGCGACCGCGAGCTCCCGCCCGTCGACGGCCGACAGCAGCACCTGCCGCTGGTCGAGCCGGGTCGCGATCAGCGCGGTTCCGCCGCCGGGCGGGTCGTTGCGGGGCTCGCAACCGGCGCCGCCGGTGGTGCGGAGGTCGTAGCCGTCCTTCTGCCAGGCCTGCTGGCCCGATCCGGGGTCGCGGCCGGAGACCACGATGCGGCACCCCGTGCTGATCACCGACCCGGCGACCCGCACGATCCGGTTGGCCGCCACCACCGCCCGCGAGTCGTTGGGCACCGTCTCCTCGCGCAGCTTCCGGCCGGCGGCGGTGTCGACGACGTGCAGCTTCCGCTCGACCAGGTAACCCAGGTAGCGGGGCATCGGCAGCGGGTTGGCGTGGCGGACGTCGTTCCACCGCTCGTCGAGGTTGCGCGGGGCGGAGCGGCCGGAGTTGCCGCCGTACAGCGCCCGGTTGGTGCCGCCCATCGGCACCTTCCAGCGCACGGCGCCGGAGTCGGGGTCGCGGTTCGCGATCGTGCAGGCGCCGCCCTTGGGGCAGTCGACGGTGAGGACGGCGTCGCGGTAGGTCCAGGCGCCGTCGCCGTCGGGGTCGGTCCATTTGGTGGACCCGCTGAGCGCGTCGACGGCGTCGAAGCCCTTGCCGCTCACCTTGGAGACGAGCACCGTGGACGTGCCGGCCAGCGCCGCCCAGTCGGTCTCCTTACGCCACTTGAACTCGCCGTTGTTGCGGGCCCGGCTCTCGACCATGTCACCCATGAACGCCACGACGGCGGTGTCGGTGATCCCGGCGGCGTCGGGGGTGCCGGCGACCCGCTGGGTCCAGGCGCCCTTCGGCTCGGAGAGCGTGCTGGTGCGCTCGTCGAGCCACTCCCGGGCCTCCAGCCAGGGGTTCCACTTGAAGACGATCGCCAGCGTGACGGCCAGCGCGATGATCCCGAAGCAGCCGAGGCCGGTCTCGATCCGGCTTCCGATGCTCCGCTTCGCCACGGCGATCACGCTAGCCCCGGTGGCGATCGGTACGGGTGAGCCCAAATGGTCCGTGTCGATAGGTATTGCCCGAAGGTCCCTCGCGGCGGGTCACCGGACCGGCCAGGTGATCGGAACCGGTCAGGTGCAACCAGGGCGTTCGGCCCGCGCCGGCCGGTCGGCCCGCATAGCGTCTTGCGCCATGCGGACCCGTCGCATCGCCATCGGCTGCCGCCGGACAGGTACGGCCAGCACCGTCGCGATCGCCCCGTCCGGATCCTCCGATCCCGCGATGGAGGCGATGGAGGCGATGGAGGCGGTGGAGGCCCAGCCCGTCGACCTGGCCTGGCCGCCACAGCTGGAACCGTGGATCAGGCACGTCGACCCGTTGCCGGCACGCGTGCCCGGTACGGCCCGGTCCGGCGGACCGGCGATCCCGACGCCGGCGCCGCCACCGCCCGACGAGCGCGACCTGACCCTGGCCGACCTCACGTCCCAGCGCCGCGACCTCGCGTGGAACGACAATCCCGGCTGGCCCGTCGGCCTCGACTGGACCACGATCGCCCGCGCCGCGCGGGGCCACTCCCCCCGGCACGCGAGGCGCCGGCTGGGGCCCCTCCCACGCCGGGTCTTCACCTGGACGAGCGCGGGAGTGCTCACCGCGATACTTCTGACAATTCTGGTAACGACGATCGCTGAGATCGTCCATTGACAGCTGGCACGTGAACCGGCAAACGCCAGACACATAGGCATTCATCCCTCACAATGAATCCTCTGGGGAGGGTTCGACACGAGGAACTGCCATGCTCAATACCAAGAGCCGGTCGCTGCTGCGCGCAATTGTCGGAGCGATCGCCGCCGCGGCCGTCATCGGCACCGTCATCTACATTTCCTGGCCGGGCGGAACCAGCGCCACCGCCAATACGTTGGCGACAGGCTTGTCCACACTCGCTCTGCTCGGGGTCGCCGCGGCGCTGTACTTCCAGGCGCAGCAGACGGAGATCTCCCGACTCGAGGCGGCGCGAAATCACCGTGCCGATCTGATCCAGTTCGCGATCAACAACCCGCGCCTGCTGGCAGCCTGGGGTTTCGACGTCAGCCACACGTCCAGGGCACAGATAGAGGCGTACTCGGCGATGGTCTTCGCCTACTTCTGGATGGCCTACGACCTGGGAAAACTCACGGAGTCGGAACTCCGGTGGACCTGCGAACGGATCTTCCGCGACGAGGAGATCGCACAGTGGTGGCGCACCGCCGGACCCGTCTACCACGAGAGCGAACGCAGGCTCGGCCGGCGCAGATTCGCCCATATCGTGGACGAGATCTACGCCAACCGCTCTCGCTCAACCGAGCAAACTATCCGTCCGCCGACCCAACCGACCCGGACTTGACGGCGTCGAGAAAGCTCCGCCATTCGACGGGTCCGAACGAAAGAACCGAGCCCTGCCGGTCCTTTCCGTCCCGCACGATAATCGCGCTGGTGGATACTGCCACCTCCACACAGGCACCTCCGGTGCACCTTGTCGAGGCTTTGAACACGCTATTGGTTGTGGCCACTGAACCACCCTTCGAGGAGTTGATGATCAACAGCTACTCTGAGTGAGGCCATTCGATCACAGGCCTTGCTCCGGCATCGCCCCCCCCCCCGCGCCTGACAGCTAACGATCGCGGTCTTTCATCGTTGCCACCGCACCTCTAAGCCAACCTAAGTCGGCTAATCCGATCGTGGGCGCAAGTTCCAGAACTCTCCTTGCATGCCGGTCTCAAAACTCTCCGTAGTCGGCTCAGTTCACTAAGCACGGCACGTCCCTCACTCGCACAGTTCGGCTGGTGCGCGCCGCTATCGTCGCCCGGTGCTGAGTGACGAGGACTACTTCGCGAGCCTGCCGACCTTCTTCGCCGGTGCGGCCGGGTTCTTCACCGACCCGGCCGGCGACGTCCTGCTGGTCAAGCCGAACTACCGGGACACGTGGGGCTTTCCCGGCGGCGTCCTCGAGGCCGGCGAGACCCCGGACGAGGGCGCCGCCCGCGAGGTGCTGGAGGAGATCGGTCTCCGGGTCGAGGTGGGCCGGCTGCTGGTCGTCGACTGGGTGCTGCCGTACGGAACAGCTCCGCGCAGCATGGTGCACTTCCTCTTCGACTGCGGAACGGTCGAGGCGCCTCCGGGTGGGTTCGCCCTGCAGGTCGAGGAGCTCGACGAGGCCCGTTTCGTCCGGCCGGACGAGGCCGCCGGCCTGCTGGCTCCCCGCGTCGCGCCCCGGGTCGACGCCGCGTTGCGGGCCCGCTCGACCGGCGGCACCGAGTACCTCACCGACTCCCGCTAGCCGCGTATCCGGCCGGTACGTCGCACAGGGCGGCGAGGTCGTGCCGGAGCTGGTCGCGGTCGGCTTCCGGGTCCAGGTACTCGATTTTGCCGGGGTCGAGCGGTGGCACCTCGACGTGGGAGATCAGCGGGTGCAGGGGGCGCACGTCCCGTTCCCCCGCGCCGAACAGCTCCTCGTGCAGCTTCTCGCCCGCACGCAGTCCGGTGTAGACGATCTCCACCGGCCGCGGCGCCTGCTCGATGAGCTGCCGCGCGACGTCGGCGATCCGCACCGGGCGGCCCATCTCCAGCACCAGCGCCTCGCCGTCGCGGCCGATGGCGGCGGCCTGGATCACCAGTTGTACGGCTTCCTGCACGGTCATGAAGTAGCGCGTGACCTCGGGGTCGGTGACGGTCACCGGTCCACCGGCCGCGATCTGCGAGGTGAACGCGGTGAGCACCGAGCCGCGGCTGCCGAGCACGTTGCCGAAGCGCACGTTGAGGAAGGTACCGGTGTGGCGGGTGGCCGCGTGCGCGGTGAGCCGCTCGGTGATCCGCTTCGAGTAGCCGAGCACGCTCGTGGGGTTGGCCGCCTTGTCCGTGGAGATGTTCACGAACCGTTCCACGCCGTTGGCGTGTTCCAGCACCGCCTGCGTCCCCAGGACGTTGCTCTTCACGGCCTCGCCCGGGTGGCTCTCCAGCAGCGCGAGGTGCTTCAGCGCGGCCGCGTGGAAGATCACCTGCGGCCGTCGTTCCGCGAGGATGCGGCGGATGGTCGCGGTGTCGCGCAGGTCGGCCAGGATCAGCTCGCGGCCGTCGAGAAGCGCGCGGCCGTGCAGGGACAGTTGGACCGCGTGCAGCGCCGACTCGTCGCGGTCGAGCATCATCAGCTCGGCCGGCGCGAACCGGTGGAGCTGCCGGCACAGCTCCGAGCCGATCGAGCCACCCGCGCCGGTGACCAGCACCCGCTTGCCGGTCAGGTAGCCGGCGATCGCGTCGAGGTCGGTCTCGATCTGGTGCCGGCCGAGCAGGTCGGTGATCTGCACGTCGCGGACGTCGCCGACGCCCACCCGGCCGTCGAGCAGCTCGCTCACCGACGGCAGCACCTTGAACGCCGCGCCGGCCTTCTGCGCCTGCCGCTGGACGTCGCGCACGAGCGCGCCGTCGGCGTTCGACACCGCGAAGATCACGGTGGCGGCACCCGTGTCCTCCGCGGCCCGCGGGATGTCGTGCCGGGTGCCGAGCACGCTCACGCCGGCGATCCGCAGGTGGCGCTTGGCGGGGTCGTCGTCGAGCACGCCGACCGGCACGTACCGGCAGCCCGGGTCGCCGAGCATCGACCGGATCAGCTGCTGGCCGGCGTCGCCGGCACCGAACAGCAGCACCGGCGTGGCCGTGCGCGCGTCGGGGCGCCGGGTCCGCTGGCGGTGCAGGCGCCGCACGCACCGGACCCCCAGCATGAGGACGAGCGTGAGCGGGCTGCCCACCACCACCGCGCTCAACGGCACCGGCCTGATCGTGGCCATCAGCGCGACGGTCATCATCACCGCGGCGCACACCATCACCGTGACGGCGACCGCCCTGACCTCCTCGAACGTCCCGTAGCCGTACCGGCCCCGGTAGAGGAAGTGCAGGTGACCGAGCATCGTGTGCACGCCGATCGCGAGCACGACCATCGCGGCGGTGCCGGAGAGGCACTCCTGGGTCGGGGCGAACCCGTAGCGGGCCAGCACCGCGACCGTCAGCCCGACGCTCCACGCCACGGCGTCGACCGCCCAGGTGAGCACCATCCGGACCCGGTTGCTTGTCGTCGTCGGAACCCGATCCCTCTGCTGCTGGCTGGCGAGCATCGTGAGGGCAGGTCTGTGTAGCGGCTGCATTCGTCCCCCGTCGTAAGACATGAGCCTTCGTACGATCAGTCCTATTCAGATCTAACCGACGCTTTGTACTCGTGAAGGGCGTTCGCGGCAGAACGCTCCCATATAGAGTTCTTTCGGACAAAGTGTTCGCGTCGTTCGGCGGCGCGGGCAGGTCGACGACTTCGTGGAGAGGTGCCGCCGATGGAGGTCCGTGACTATCTGCGCGCCGTACGCCGGCACTGGTGGCTGGCGGCGACGGCCGTCCTGCTGGGCCTCGGCGGCGGGATCGGGGTCACCGCGGCGACCCCGCCCGAGTACGCCGCGTCGGTCACCTTCTTCGTCGGCACCCAGACGAAAGGCGTGTCCGACGCCTACCAGGGCGGCCTGTTCTCCCAGCAGCGCATCAAGTCCTACGCCGACCTGCTGACCAGCGACCGGCTGGCGCAGGCCGTCGTCGGTCGGGAGGCGCAGGCCCGGTCGGCGGCGCGCGTGCAGGCGGCGATCACCGCGACGCCGGTCCCCGACACGGTCCTGCTCGAAGCGACGGTGACCGACCGCAACCGCAACCGCGCGGTGGTGCTGACCCGCGCGGTGGCCGACGCGTTCGTCGACCTCGTGCAGACGCTCGAGACCCCGCCCGGCGGCTCGTCGCCGACCGTGTGGGTGGAGGTCGTCGCCGGCCCCACGCTCGCCGACGAGCCGGTGGCGCCGCAGCCGGTGCGCAACGTGGGCCTGGGCCTGGCGGTCGGGCTGCTGATCGGCATCGGTGCGGCGGTGCTGCGCGAGGTGCTCGACACCAGCGTGAAGTCCTCCGGCGTGCTGGCCGAGCTGACCGGTTCGCCGGTGCTCTCGTCGGTGCCGGTCGACAGCCGCGCCCGCAAGGACCCGCTGATCGTCACCGGAAGCGCCGGCTCGGTGCGGGCCGAGGCCCTCCGGCAGCTGCGCACCAACCTGCAGTTCGTGAACGTCGACGAGCCGGCCCGCACCCTCGTGGTGACGAGCGCGGTGCCCGGCGAGGGCAAGTCGACCACCGCGTGCAACCTGGCGATCGTGTTCGCCGAGGCGGGCAGGAAGGTGGTGCTGGTCGACGCCGACCTGCGCCGCCCGCGGCTGGCCGAGTACCTGGGGGTCGACGGCACGATCGGGGTCACCAATGTGCTGGCCGGGCAGGCCACGGTCGACGACGCACTGCAGGAGTGGGGCACCAGCGGGGTGTTCGTGCTGCCGAGCGGCTCGGTGCCGCCGAACCCGAGCGAGCTGCTCGGGTCCCGGAACATGGCCGCCCTCCTGGAGGCGCTGCGCGGCGGCTTCGACATGGTCATCGTCGACACGCCGCCGCTGCTCCCGGTGACCGACGGCGCCCTGGCCGCCGCCCTCGTCGACGGCACCGTGCTGGTGTTCCGCTGCGGAAAGACGTCGGCGGCCCAGGTCCGCTCGGCGACGGAGGCCCTGCGCGCGGTCGACGCCAAGGTGCTGGGCTGCGTGCTGAACATGACGCCGCGCAAGGGTCAGCCGGGGTACGCGTACTACGGGTACGAACCGCTGGGCACCGGCCGTCCGTGGTACAAGGCGCCGCTGTCGGTGGTCTACCGCTCGGCTCCCGCCGACGCCCCGGTGAGCCCCGCTCCCGTAGAGGCCACCGTGGACGAGGAGGCCGACGACCCCACCCCGGTGACCGGCCCACCCGCCGACACCCCGGAACCCGCGATGGCGACGGGTGCGAAGCGCCGCACCCCGGCCGGCCGCGCGAAGGTCCACACCAAGCGCGGCTGACGGGCACCCCAGCCGCGGTCCTTCCGCGCCCGGCGGCCGCGCCGATCTTGCACTTGTGGCCGCACCAATGTGCCGACATGTCGCGTTTTAGGTGGGGCCACAACTGCAAGATCGGCGGGGGAACGAACGCGCCGGAGGCCCCGGGGGCGGGCCAGAGCCCAGGGCGCGCCTCGCCCGGCCGGCCACATGGACGACGCTCTATCCAGTGCGGCCCTCCGGCAGAAACGTGCACTGGATAGAGCGTCGTCGATACAAGGGGAGGGAGCCGCCGGGGTCAGCCTGTCGGCGCCAGGTCGGCGGTCGGGGTGGCGATCACGTCCACGAGGGCGTCGAGCGTGCGCTGGATCTCGTCGGCGCAGGTGCGGAACGCCTCGATCGGTTCGCGTACCGGGTCGGCGAGGTCGTCCTCGTCGGGCTTGACGGCCGGCAGGCGGTTGCGCACCGAGGCGATCTCGTCGAGCAGGGCCTGCAGCCGCCGGGCCGGCGAGTCGGCGTGCACGGTCGACAGCACCCCGGTCGAGAACAGGGCGCTGCGCCGCGGCGACCACGTGCTCAGCGTCCCCACCGTCGTGGCGAGACGGGCGAACTGGCGCAGCGTGAACGTGCGCCGCGCCACCCCCGGCACCAGGGTCAGGCACGCGGTGCGCTGCGCGCGCGTCGCGGTGAGAACCAGGTCGGGCGACGACAGGATGGGCGGGGTCAGCAACCGGCTGCTGAAGCGGTCGGCGTAGGCGCGCCGCTCGCGCACCACCGCGGCGGCGGTCTCGTGCATCGGGACCCCGGCGCGCGCGTGCGTGCCGGCACTGGAAACGCTGAGCCGGGACCCGCGCACGCCGATCCGGTCGGCGAACGTCCGATTGGCCAACCGCTCCGCCATGGCCGACCGGCACTGGTTGGCGTGGCACACGAACAGCACCTCGAAGCGGTCGTGCGGCACCGTTTGAGCCCCTCCTGCCATTTGTCAGCCGAATCCGCGAGAAGTAGTCACGTGGGGGCATTTTGCCCTATTTGTGAGTCCAACGCGCCACTGCGACAGACGATGTCCCCGTAGGTGTAAAGGAGGCACGGCGCGTGAAGATCTACCTGTCCCCACCGGACATCGGTGAGCTCGAGCAGGCCTACGTCGCCGAGGCGCTGCGCTCCGGCTGGGTCGCGCCCGCCGGTCCGGACCTCGACGCGTTCGAGCGCGAGCTGGCGGACCGCGCCGGCGTTCCGTACGCGGTGGCACTGTCGTCGGGCACCGCGGCGCTGCACCTGGCGCTGCTCGCGCTCGGTGCCGGCGCCGGCACCGCGGTGATCGTGCCGACGTTGACGTTCGCGGCCACCGCCAACGCGGCCGTGTACACCGGTGCCGAACCCGTGTTCGTCGACTGCGACCCGGCGACCGGCAACCTCGACCCGGACCTTCTCGGCAGGGCGCTGAAGGACCACGACGTCTCGGCGGTCGTGCCGGTCGACCTGTTCGGCCGCTGCGCCGACTACGACGCCATCCTGCCGGTCTGCGACCGGTACGGCGTACCGGTTCTGGAGGACGCGGCCGAAGCGCTCGGCGCCACCTACGGCGACCGGCCGGCCGGCTCCTTCGGCTCGGCGGCCGTGTTCTCGTTCAACGGCAACAAAATCATGACGACGTCGGGCGGCGGCGCGCTGCTCTCGGAGTCCAGGAACCTCGTGGACCGGTGCCGGTACCTGTCCACGCAGGCGCGCCAGCCGGTCGTCCACTACGAACACACCGACATCGGCTACAACTACCGCCTCAGCAACGTGCTCGCCGCCCTCGGCCGCGCACAGCTGAAACGGCTCGACGAGATGATCGGCCGCCGGCGCGCGGTCCGCGAACGCTACGCGAAGCTCTTCGACGGCGTGAAAGGCGTGACCCTTCTCGGCGCCGACGACCTCGGCTCCAACTGCTGGCTCACCACCGTGGTCGTCGACCCGGCCGAGGCCGGCTGGACCGCCGCCGATCTGGCCGGCGTGCTGAGGAACCACGACATCGAGACCCGCCCGATCTGGAAGCCCATGCACCTGCAGCCCGTCTTCGCCAAGGCCCGGTCGTACGTCACCGGTGCGGCACAGCGCCTGTTCGAGACCGGGCTCGCGCTGCCGAGCGGGTCGTCGCTCGGTCCGGGTGAGGTCGATCGCGTGCTCACGGCCGTCCACAATTTTCTGGACGCGCGATGAGGTGGCCGACGGCAAAGCGCGCGACGGACGTCGTGCTGGCGGCACTGGCCCTCGTGGCACTGGCGCCCCTGATGCTCGTGGTCGCCGTGGCGGTGGCGTTCGCGTTGGGCCGGCCGGTGCTGTTCCGGCAGAGCCGGGCGGGGCTCGGCGGGCAGCCGTTCACCGTGCTGAAGTTCCGCTCCATGCGCGAGGCCGACCCGTTGCGGGGCATCTTCACCGACGCCGACCGGCTCACCCCGTTCGGCCGGTTCCTCCGCTCGACGAGCCTGGACGAGTTACCGTCACTCTGGAACGTGCTGCGCGGGGAGATGAGCATCGTCGGTCCCCGGCCACTGCCAGTGGCGTACCTGCCGCGCTACACCGAGCACCAGGCGCGGCGGCACGAGGTGCGGCCCGGAATCACCGGTCTGGCACAGGTCTGCGGCCGCAACTCGCTGTCGTGGGAGGCGAAGTTCGCCCTCGACGTCGAATACGTCGAGGACATGTCGTTCGGAATGGACCTGCGCATCATCTGCGCCACCGTCGGGGTGGTGCTTCGTCGCGACGGGATCTCGGCGGCCGGCGAGGCGACGGCGGCCGAGTTCAAGGGGACTCGGGTGGTGGCGGATGTCTGAACCGCTGGTGATCATCGGGTGTGCCGGCCACGGTCGGGAGATCTACACGATCGTCGAGGCCATCAACAACGGACCCGGTGGCGAGCAGTGGAAGGTCCTCGGGTTCGTCGACGACTACCCGCGGGCGCAGGACATGGCCCGGGTCGGCCGGCTCGGCAGCACCTACCTCGGCACGACGGCCTGGCTGTCCTCTGTGGAGAAAGGCACCCACTACGTGCTGGGCATCGGCAACCCCCAGGTGCGCGCGACGGTCGACCGGACGGTCGAGATGCACAACCTCCGGCCGGCCACGCTGATCCACCCCGAGGCCACGCTGGGCGAAGACATCGACATCGAGGCAGGTGTGGTGATTTTCGCGGGCGCCCGGATCACCACGAACGTGCGGCTGGGGAAACACGTGCACCTCAACCAGAACTGCACCATCGGCCACGACTGCGTGCTCGGCGACTACGTGTCGGTGCACCCGCAGGCCGCCGTCTCGGGTTCGGTCACCATCGGCGAGCGCACGATGATCGGGGCGAACTCCACGGTGCTGCAGGAGCTGTCCATCGGTTCGGGCGCCATCGTCGGTGCCGGGGCCTGCGCCGTGCGCGATGTCGCGGCCGACCTCACGGTCAAGGGCGTTCCGGCCAGATAGGGCCGCGGGACTACCAGCGGATGACCCGGCCCGCCAACGGCTCCGCCGGCAGCGGGCCGTCGGCCCGCGAGGGCTTGCGCATCCACGCGTGCGCCAGCGCCAGCAGGCCCAGCCGCGACACGGTGAAGTCCCGGCGGAGCACCGCGTCGCCCAGTGCCAGCCGCGGCAGGGCGAGCAGCCCGCCGAGCCACGACATGGCCGCCGACACCGGTCCGAAGTTCGCCCGGGCCAGCCAGACCCGGTTGCGGATGGAGTAGTACGTCCACCGTGGACCGGTGATGACCTGCGAGCGGTGGTGCACCGCCGGCGCGTCACCGCAGCACACCACCCGCCAGCCCTGCCTGCGGGCCCGTACGCACAGGTCGGCGTCCTCGCCGCCGAGGAAGAACGAGCCGTCCATCCCGACGGTCTCGGCCACCTCGCGCCGGATGAACATCACCGCGCCGGTGACCCATTCGCACTCGACCGGTTCCGGTCCCGGCTCGATGAGCACCTGCGGCGCCCGTCGCCAGCGCGACAGCCGGGCCGCGCCGGACTGCAACGTGCCGTCGGCGTAACGCAGCACCGGCGCGACGATCCCGGTGTCCGATGTGGACAGCAGCACCTCGAGACACCGCCGGTACGCGGGATACGGCAGCACGACGTCGTTGTTGAGCAGGAGGTAGGCGTCGGCGGTGCGGCCGCGCACCGCGGCGGTGAACGCGGCACCGTAGCCGAGGTTCCGCTCGGCGACGATCCAGTCCACAGTGGACGGCAGTTCGGCCGGCCGGGGGGTGCCGTCGTTCGCGACCACCACCACCTCGTCGGGATACCCGTCGATGCGCCGGACCAGCCGCACCGTCGGCTCGACCGGTCCATAGTGGACGACGACCGCCGTGACCCCGCTCATTCGACCCCCACCGGTTCGGGCGCGCGGACCCCCGGAACCCGGTGGCCCAACGCGCGGAGGAACGCCACCGACGCCACGGCGTAGCCCGCCAGCGGCGCCAACCCCAGTACCGCGACGGGCAGCGCGAGCCACCGCGCGAGCAGGAAGCCGGCCACGACCGTCACGAGGCCGGGAATGCGCCCGCGCAGCAACGCCCCCGCGCCCCGCCGCCGCAGCACCTCGTGGACCAGCAGGTAGTCCACCGACTGCGCGACCCCCGCGACGCACAGCACGGTGACGACGAGCCCCGCCGGCGCGAACGCCGACCCGTACGCCGCCGGCACCCACAGCACGCTGGAGGCGGCCAGCGGAACGGCGGCCAGGCCCGCGAACGTCACCGCGTGCCGCAGCTCGTGCCGCAGCCCCTGCGATGCGCCCGACCGGTTCGCGAACCGGTACATGCCGCTCGCCTGGCCCATCGCCAGCACCGCCGCCTGTGCCGCGACCCCGACCGCGTAGAACGCGACGGTCGTGTGCGGGAACAGGGCCGCCACCGCGATCAGGTCGAAGCGGTACTGCACCTGGGTCGCGAAGTTCGCCGGGAAGAGGTCCCACGTCTGCGTGCGCAGCCGGGTCCCGTCGTGCCTTCCGCTCTTTCCCGCGCGATGTGCCGCGGACGCCCGGCGCAGCGCGACCGCCGCCCAGGCGACCGCGACGGCGGCCTGGCAGCCGGCGACGGCGACCAGCCAGTGCGCGGCGACCCGGTCGCCCGCGACGAGCAGCGCGGCGATCGCCACGAGCGCGGCCAGCTGAGGCGCCAGCCGGGCCAGGTTGAACCGCGTGCCCATGCGGCCAGCCCACTGGGCGAGCGCCGGACCGATCGCGCCGGCCTGGTTGGCCACGACCACGAGAACGGTCGCCAGCACCAGCAGCGGCGGCGGCCGCAGCAGAACGGTCAACACGACGACCACCACGAGCGCCGCCACGAGCGTCGACGTGAGCGCGGGCCCGATCGGCGGCGGACGGCGCCGGCGGTTGAGCACGAGCGCCTGCGGCAACCCGCCGATCGCGAGGATCGCGACCCCCGCGCCCCACGCCTGCCAGGTGACGTACTCGCCGCGTCCGGCCGGCGCGAGCGCGCGCGACACGCAGACACTCGACAGCATCCCGCTGACGAGCAGCGTCCCGTTCGCCGCGAGCGTCGGCAACCGACCGCCCGCGAGGCCGCGCAGGTTGGGCATGTGTCAGCCGGGTACGCGTTCGGCGTCCGGTGCGGCATGACGGGCGCCGGCCGCGAGCCGCTGGGGCCGGAACGCCACGCCGAGCGTCGACGCCGGCGCCGCCGTGCGGGCGGGCAGCGCGCGGAACGGCGACGGGCCGGCCAGTGCCCGACCGGCACGGTTGCGCAGCCGCCAGCGGAGGCCGCGGACGCGTCGCACGGCCCGCGACGGGCTGCCGTCGGCGGTCAGCAGCGGTTCCCAGGTGCCGGTGCGGCTCACCGGCGCGGGGGAAGGGCGGTGGGACGGGTCGAGCAGCGTCACGTCGCAGCCGGCCCGGCGGCCGACCTCGGTGATCGCCCGCGCCCCGAACCAGTGCAGGTGCACCGGTGGCAGGTCGGTGTCCCAGATCGCGTCGGTCGGGCTGGCGTCGCGGTTCGGGGTGGTGACCACGATCGATCCGCCGTCGCGGAGCAGCTTCGTGGTGCCGTGCAGGAAGCCGACCGGATCGGGCACGTGCTCGATGAGCTCGAGCGCGATCACGAGGTCGGCGCCGTGGCGCGTCAGCTCGTCGGGGGTCGCGAACCAGTCGTCGCGGCCGAACCGCCGGCGCGCGCGGGCCACCACCGTCTGGGACAGGTCGACGCCGACGCACGCGTAGCCGGCCTGCCGCAACGCGTAGGTCAGGTAGCCCTCGCCGCAGCCGAGGTCGACCACGACGGCGTCGCGGGGCAGCAGCCGTACCGCGTCGGCGGCGAACCGGTACGGCAGTTCGGCGTCGGCGAGTGTCCCCAGTGGATCGGCGCTACGGGTCACCTCGCGGGCGTACCGGGCGTACCGGTCGTAGCCGGGTAGCACGGCCGCGTGCCGGTAGATGGACTCGTAGAGGTGGTCGGGCACGTCGAGCCGGTCGGCGTAGCGCAGGCCGCACCGTCCACACTCGACGATCGCGACCCGGTAGCCCTCCAGGTAGCCGTCGAACCGGCCGGATACCGGCGTTCCGGGCTCCTCGCAGGTCGGGCAGTTCACTCGTCCCCCGCCTTCAGGCTCGGGTAGCCGGTGTTCAGCAGCTTCTCGTAGACACCGAGGTAGAGGTCGAGCGTGGCGTCGGAGGAGAACCGGTCGAGGCAGCGGCGGCGGGCCTGCCGGCTGACCGCCTCGCCGTCGACGAGCAGCTGCCGGATCCGCTTGGCGACCTCGGCGGCGACGTCCTCGTCGGAGCCCTGGGACACCCGCCATCCGGTGACCCCGTCGACCACGGTCTCGCGCGAGCCGGCGGTGTCGGTGGCGACCACCGGCAGCCCGCAGGCCATCGCCTCCAGCACCGACAGGCCGAGGCCCTCCTCGTGCGACGTCTGCACGAACACCGACGCGGTCTGGTACAGCTCCACGAGGTCCTTCTCGGGGACGTCGGTACGCACCTCGATCCGCTGGGTCAGCTTCAGGTCCTCGATGAGCTCGCGGTTGACGGGCAGCAGCTGCCCCTTGCCGGCGAGCACGAGCCGCGGCACCGGGTCCGGCTCCTTGCAGAGCGCGGCGTACGCCTTGATCAACCGGTCCAGCCCCTTGCGCGGGTCGCCCAGCCGGCACACCGACAGCAGGTGGCCGTCGCGGCGCCAGCCGTCGAACGCCGGCAGGAACCGCGCGGTGTCGACGCCCGGCGGCGCCTTGATGACGGTGCGCTGGCCGGTCTGCGTGACCGCGGCGACCATCGCGTCGTTCTCGACGAGCACCGCGTCTGCCTTCTTCGTCGCCGACTTCTCCAGCCGGGTCGTGATCGCCGTCATTGCCTGCCTCCAGGTTCGTAGCGGCCGACCGACCGCCGTGAGTTGAGCGGCCCGCTCCCAGGCAGCCCGCGTGGCGACCTGCACCACGACCGGGCGGCCCGTCCGGCCCACCGCGCTTGCCCAGGCTGCGGTTCCGCATACGACCTGGATGAGGTCGTACCCGCGCAGGGCCTCGGTGAGCCGGGCACGGGGGCGGTAGCGCATGAACTCCACCTCCACCGCGTTCGCGCCCCAGTGGAATGTGGACGGGTCATTCTGCGCGATGCACATGTCGCGCCGGAACCAGGTACCCGGTTCCGCGAGCCGGCGGCTGTGCGGGTCGCGGCTCGAGGTCGCCAGGTCGTGAACGTCCACTGTGTACCGTCCGGTGGCGAGGAGCGCGGAGCGCAACCACCGCACCACCGTCGGCACACCGCCACCGGTCTGGAACCCGTGCGTGACGATCGCGACCCGGGCCGTCATGACGCCTCGCCGGACACCTGGTCGAGGATGTTCGTCTCGGGCGTCTCCGCGCGCCACCGGCGGTAGGCCTCCCCGGCCGCGACCCGCCGCCGGGCCCGCTCGATCGGTGCCTCCGCGGCCAGCCGCTGCAACGCGGTCCGCAGCCCGTTGACGCTGAGGTCGCTGACGACGGTACCGCCGCCGGTCCGCAGCACGTCCGTCCACGGCGTCTCGGCCGAGCACACCACCGGGCACGACACCGACATGCTCTCCGCGATGACGTGCCCGAAGTTCTCGCCGCGCGTCGGGAACACGAACGCGTCGTAGGTCGCGAACGTCTCCCGGACCAGGTCGGGGTGCACCTCGCCGCGGTAGGTCACCCGGGCGTTCGGCGGCATGTCGCGGATGATCGACCGGCACTCGGCCCAGTACCGCTCGTCCTCGACGGGACCGTAGATGTCGAAGACGAACGGCGACACGACCCGGCTCAACGCGCACAACGCGAGATCGAGGTTCTTCTTCGCGGTGATCCGGCTGATGAACACCAGCCGGATCGGCCCGGTGTTCACCGCGTCGGGCGTCTGCGGCTCATCCGGCAGCGCCGTCTGGTTCCCGTTCACCTCCACCGCCGCCCACGGGCACACCGCCCGGATGTCGCCGGCCTCCATGGGCGTCGACGCGTGCCAGACGACCGCCATGTCCCGGAGCACCGCGCCCCACCACCGCAGGAACAGCCGCTTCTTGGTGCCCTTCAGCGCCAGCGCGCCCGGCGACAGCTCACCGCGCGGCGCGATGAGCACCCGGTCGGCGTCGATGAGCCCCAGGCGGACCGCGAGAACCGGCAGGATCGTGAACATCGGCGCCCACAGGCTGTTGACGTACAGCAGGTCGAACCGCTGCCGGCGCAGCTCCCGCAGCAGCCGCAGCCACTGGGTCACGTTTCTGGTGCCGAGGTAGAAGACACGCGCGCCGCCGCGGCTCAGCCACCGACCGCTCAGGCCCTCGTACGGCACCGGCGAGCCGTGGTCGCGGTCGCGGGTCACCAGCGCCACGCCGATCCGGTCGGACACCGTGTCGACGATGCGCGCGATCGACCGGACCGGTCCACCGCCCCGGAACCCCGGCTCGAACACCTGTGACGTCATCAGGACGCGATACACGGCCTGATTCCCGCCCACTCGTGGTGCCGCCGCACCGTGGAGAGGATGAAGTTCGCGACCCGGCTCGACGTGTCGCGCACCTGGTACTCGGGCGAGCAGGTCACCCGGTGCAGCTCCGACTCCACGGCCACCGAGACCGCCTCGACCACGCCGTCGGCGTCGAGCCCGGTCATGAGGATCGAACCGGTGTCGAGCGACTCCGGCCGCTCGATCGAGTCGCGCAGGGTCACCGCGGGGAAGCCGAGGATCGCCGACTCCTCGGCGATCGTGCCGCTGTCGCTCAGCACGCAGCGGGCCTGCGTCTGCAGCCGGACGTAGTCGAAGAAGCCGAACGGTTCGTGGAACTCGACGCCGTCGAGCTCCACCGTTCCCAGCCGTTGCCGCGTGCGCGGGTGTGTGGAGACGAGCAACGGGAGGCCGAACTCCTGCCGCACCGCTTTCAGGCAGTCGAGCAGCTTCGCGAGCCGCTCCGGGTCGTCGACGTTCTCCTCGCGGTGGGCGCTCACCAGGAAGTAGCCGCCGGGCGTCAGGCCCAGCCCTTCCACCGCCTCGGACGCGGCGACGAGGGGCAGGAAGTGCTCGAGCACCTCGCGCATGGGCGATCCCGTGTGCAGGATGCGCCGCGGGTGGATGCCCTCGGCGAGCAGGTTGCGCCGCGCGTGCTCGGTGTAGACGAGGTTGAAGTCGCTGACGTGGTCGACCAGGCGCCGGTTCGTCTCCTCCGGCACGTTCTGGTCGAAGCAGCGGTTGCCGGCCTCCATGTGGTACACCGGCACCTTCATCCGGCGGGCGATCAGCGCGCTGATGCAGCTGTTCGTGTCGCCGAGCACCAGCAACGCGTCGGGGCGGTAGTCGCGGATCGCCTGCTCCACGCCGACCAGCACGCCACCGAGCACGCGCCCGAGCGAGCTGGTGTCGACCCCGAGGAAGCGCTCCGGCGACCGGATCTCCAGCTCCTTGAAGAACACGTCGCTGAGCATCGGGTCCCAGTTCTGTCCGGTGTGGACGAGAACGTGGTCGAGCGTGCGGTCCAGCCGGTCGATCACGCGGGAGAGCCGGATGATCTCCGGCCTGGTCCCGACGACGGTCATCACTCTCGTCATGCGGCAGCCCTCAGCATCTCCTCGATCGCGTCGACGCCGGCGCGCAGCGACATCCGCCCCCGGTACGTCTCCAGCGCGCGGCGGCCCATCTCCGCCCGTTCGACGGCCGGCAGCTTCGCCGCCTGGCGCATCCGGTCGGCCAGCGCGCGCCAGTCCTCGGGCGGGCACGCGAGCCCGACTCCCGCCCGCTCGACCAGTTCCGCGCAGTCCCCCGGCACCGACACCAGCACCGGCGAGCCGCACGCGAGCGCCGCCTGCAGCTTCGACGGGATGGTGCCGCGGAACATCGGCAGGTCCCGGAGCGTCACCAGCTGGAAGTCCGCCGCCGCGTAGAGCGCGGCCATCTCGCCGGCCGGCCGCCGGCCGAGGAAGCGGACGTTGTCGGCCTTCAGGTCCGCGGCGATCCGGCGGGCCGCGTCCTCCTCGATTCCGGACCCGACGAGCACCAGGTCGGCGACGTCGGCCACCGCCGCGGCGGCGCACACGGAGTCGCCGACGTTCTGGAACGGCCCCATCGCGCCCGCGTACATGAACGTGCACCGCTCACGGCGTCCGATATCGCTTTTCTCCGTGACCGGACGGAACAGTGACTCGTTGGCCCAGTTGAGCACCACCCGGATCTTTTCCGGATCGGCGCCGCGCTCGACGAGCAGATCACGCATCGACGGCGCGATGACGACGATCCCCGACGCCAGCCGGTAGATCTGTCCGACCGCGGCCGTGAGCGTGCGGCTCACCGCGCGACCGGCGAGGCCGCGCGGTGCGAGTGGAGACGCGGTGACCGAGTCGGGCCACACGTCCTGCACGTGTACCACCGACGGGATCCCGTGGAGCAGGCGCAGCAACGCGGGCGCCGCGAACACGGTGGCCGGGGTCAGGTACACGTAGACGACGTCGGCGCCGGCGAGGAACCTGCCCGCCGCGGCCGAACTGGTGGCCGCGAACGACAGGTAGTTGGCCGCTCTCCTGACCCCCGACGAGTCGTGGCTGGTGTACAGCGGCACCCTGCGCACGGTGACGCCGTTGTGGTGCTCGACGGTGCGCCAGTGCTGCTCGTAGCCCTCGTACAGCTCGCCGTGCGGGTAGTTCGGGTGCCCGGTCAGCACGCGCACGGTGTGCCCGCGTGCCGCCAGTTCGCGCGACAGGTCGGCCGGGATGGTCACCGGCTCGGGCGGGTACCACTGGCTCACGATGCCGATCCTCACGGCGACACCTTCTCCGCGTAGGTGTCGGGCCGGTCCGGGTCGAAGATCTCGTTGGTCCAGAACAGCGTCAGCAGGTCGTCGGTGCCGACGTTGGTGATGTGGTGGACCCACATCGTCGGCATGTCCACCACGACGGGCTTGTCGCCGGTGACGCGGAACGTGACGACATCGTCGTGCAGCACCCGCCGCAGCCGGATCTCCGCCTCGCCGCGCACGACGACGAACCGCTCCACTTTGGACAGGTGGTAGTGCTCGCCCCGCGTGACGCCGGGCCTCGTCGTGGAGAAGAACGTCTGCCCGCCGTCGCCGTGCGCCTTGACCACCTCGACCAGCCCGCCACGCGCATCCGTGTGCCGCTGGAGCGGCATGGGGTAGTGGCCCGGGAAGCAGTGGGAGCGGTACGTGTTGAAGAGCTTCAGGTCGAACGGGTCGGTGAGGGCGGGGATCTCGGTGCGCCGGTAGGTGCGGGCGTACGTGCCTAACGTCTGGGCGAGGTCGCTCACGGTGCGGCGGGCCGGCACGAGGTCGGCGCCCTCGACGCCGAGGAGCGCTCGTGCGGCGTCCTGGACGTGCACCAGGTCCAGGGCCTTGTCGTCCTGTACCCGGGGCGTGCCGCCGTCGGCGAGCAGGCGGCAGAACGTGGCGACCACCGAGTTGTAATGCGGGCGGCCGTGCTCGCCGAACAGGTTCGGCAGCCTCAGGTCGACGAACTCCGACCCGCACCACCGGGTCGCGTCCGCGAGCCGCTCGGCGGCGGCGGCCTTCGAGTCGCCGTACGGGGTCCCGTTGCCGGCCTGGGTCGAGTTGGCGAACACGACCGTCTTGGGCGGGGTGGCGCACTGCTGAATGGCCTCGGCGAGGGCTGTCGCCGCTCCCTCGTTGCCGTCCTTCACCTCGGTCGGCGTGCCGCGGTTGACGCCGGCGACGTGCAGCACGCGGTCGGCGCCGTCGACCAGGCCGGCCAGCCGCGCGGGTCGCGCGAGGTCGTCGCGGGTCAGCAGGTGCGGCGCGGGCAGTCCCAGCGCGCGGGCGAGCACCCGGGTGTGCCAGCCGAGGAACCCGGACCCTCCACTGAGGACGATCGAGCTACCCATAGGGACGCCACAGGAATGTGCGGATGGTCTCGCCGGGGTGGAACTGCGGGGCGGACACCGGCACGCACAGCACCTCGGTGACGTTGCGGCAGCTGAACGGCGGCTGCCGGATGTCCACCCAGGACCCGCTGTCGAGCCGCGTGTCGGGGCCGTGCGCCTTGTCGACGTTGGGCTCGCGGGCGAGTTCCGGCGCCGGCCAGTGCTCGGTGACGAGCACCGCCGGGTAGTGCCGGCACTGCCACAGGATCCGGTCGATCTGCTCGTTGGACAAGTGCTGGAGCACCTGCCGGATCAGGCACAGGTCGCCGTCGGGCAGGTCGGCCGCGGTCGCGTCGAGCCGGCGGAAGTCGACGCTGTCGCTGCCGTACAGCGCGCGGTTGCGCTCGATGAGCGGCGGCACGACGTCGAGGCCGATGTACTCGTAGGCGCTGTCGACGAACGCCGACGCCACCTCGAAGTCGCCGCACCCGACGTCGACCACGCACAGCGGGCCGTTGATGTCGAGCAGTTCCTTGACGTAGGCGGCGTACGTGACGGCGGCTTCGCCGCGCGATCCGGTGCCGGAGTTGAAGCCCGGACCGCCTCCGCCCCACCGCCCGTTGGCGTAGACGTCGGCGAAGACCTCCTCCACCGAGCGCCGGCTGTTACGGCTGCGCATCGAGCGCAGCCGCCGGGCGTTGACCCACTTGCGCGCGCCCTCGGGCAGATACGCCGCCAGGGTGGTCTTCGTGCTCACACCAGCTCCATCTGTGCCTGGATCTCCGGCAATGTCTTCAACAGGTCGACGATCTCCGGGACGCCGAGCCGCGTGGCCGTCGACGACGTGAAGTCGAAGAGCCGGTCCTTTGTGGACTCCCCCTCCTCGAAGTAGAGGGCGTAGTTCAGGTCGCGGCTGTCGACCGGGATGCGGTAGAAGTCGCCGAGGTCGTCGGCGTGCACGAGCTCGTCGCGGCTGGCGAGCGTCTCGGCCATCTTCTCGCCGTGCCGGATGCCGAGGTACTTGAGCTTCGGCTCGGCGTCGAACAGCGTGGCGACGGCCACCGCGAGGTCGCCGATCGTGCACGCCGGCGCCTTGTGCACGAAGATGTCACCCGGCCGGCCGTGCGTGAACGCGTGCTCCACCAGCTGCACCGACTCCGCGAGCGACATCAGGAACCGGGTCATCGACGGGTCGGTCACGGTGAGCGGCTGGCCGCACCGCAGCTGCTCGATGAACAGCGGGATCACCGACCCGCGCGAGCACATCACGTTGCCGTAGCGCACGCAGCTGACGCTCGTGCTCGCTCCCGGGTTGTTGCGCGCGTGCGCCTGGGCGATTTTCTCCATCAGCGCCTTGGTCATGCCCATCGCGTTGACCGGTTGCACCGCCTTGTCGGTGCTGAGGAAGACCAGCTTCCCGACGCCGTTGCGCTCGCAGGCGTCGATGACGTTGGCGCTGCCGAGGACGTTGGTCTGTACGGCTTCCAGGGGGAAGAACTCGCACGACGGGACCTGCTTGAGCGCCGCGGCGTGGAACACATATCCGATCCCCCGGGTGGCGCGGAACAGTGCCTCGCGGTCGCGTACGTCTCCGACATAGAAGCGCACCCGGTCGTCGCCGAGGTGGCGGCGCATGTCGTCCTGCTTCGCCTCGTCCCGGCTGAACACCCGCACTTCGGTGGCGCCGGCGTCGAGGAGGCGCGCGACCATCGTCCGGCCGAACGAACCGGTGCCGCCGGTGACGAGGAAGCGACCTTCGGCGAGCGTTGGAGACTCCACGATTCCTCCCGTCTGCCACCGCATCAGCGGGGCGGGGTGGAGTGATCGGACGCAGGTCACGTTACACACGCGAAAGCGACTAAAAACTAGATTTCGGACTTAAAGCACTAAACTCGCACCGTGGACGAGCACCGCACGATCGAACAGACACCGTTCGCCTTCACCCCACCCGACACCGAACCGAACATCGAGTTCGAACGGGTGCGCCGCAGCGACCCGGCGCCGCGTCGCAGACGACGCTTCCCGTTCGTCGTCGCTGCGGGCCTGACCCTGGTGCTTCTCGCCGCCGTCGGGTGGGTGGGCGTCGGCGGCTGGCGGGCCGCCGGGAACCTGCGCACGGCGGCCGCTCTCGTCGCCACGATGCGCCAACAGGTCCTCTCCGGCGACCTCCCGGCCGCCCGGGTCACGTTGCGGTCGTTGCGGAAAGAGACCACCGCGGCGCAAGAGCGCACGAGTGGCATCGGGTGGCGCGCCGCCGGTCTCCTGCCGTGGGTCGGCGACGACCTCGACGCGGCCCGGACCATCGCCACGACGCTGGCCGACCTCGCCGACAACGGCCTGCCGCCGCTGCTCGACGCCGCGGAGACGCTCACCGGCGGAGGCCTGACCCCGGCGGCCGGCCGGATCGACCTCGACGCGCTGTCCTCGGCGGCCGGGTCGCTGACCGCCGGCTCCGACGTCATCCGCCGGTCGACCGACCGGATCGCGGCCATTCCGACCGGCGGCCTCGACACCCGGACCCGCACAGCCGTCACCCAACTCGACGGCGGGCTGGCACGGCTCACCGGGCTCCTCGCGCCGGCTTCGCGTGCGGCGAACCTGTTGCCGGAGATGCTCGGCGCCTCGGCGCCCCGGCGCTATCTGGTGCTCTTCCAGAACCTCGCCGAGGTGCGCGCCACCGGCGGCATGCCGGGCGCGTTCGTGGTCATCGAGGCGAACAGGGGCGCGGTGACCATCGTCGGCCAGGGCAGCGCGGCGGGTGACCTGAAGACGTTCGAGCAGCCGGTGCTGCCGCTGGACGCCGACGCCGCGGACCTCTACACCGACCGGATCGCCACCTATCCCGCGAACATCAACCTGACGCCGCACTTCCCGACCGTGGCGCAACTGGCCCGTGAGATGTACCGGATCCGCACCGGCACGACCGTCGACGGCGTGCTCGCCACCGACCCGGTGGCGCTGTCGTATCTGTTGAGCGCCACCGGTCCGGTGCCGATGCCCTCGGGACCCCCGTTGACCGCCGACTCGGCCGTCCGGTTGCTGCTGTCGCAGGTGTACGCCGGCGCCCTCTCGTCCGCCCAGCAGGACGCCTACTTCGCGACGGCCGCGCGTGCCACGTTCGACGCCCTCACCCGACGGCCCGGTGACCCGCGCGGCCTGGCCACGCAGCTGATGCGCGCGGTGACCGAGCGGCGCGTGCTGTTCTGGAGCAGCGACCCCGACGAGGAGGCCGCCCTCGCGGGCACGGCGGTCGAGGGCGCGCTGCCGGTCGACGACGGCGCGAAGCCGGGCGTGGGGCTGTTCCTCAACGACGGCAGCGGCGCGAAGCTCAGCTACTACCTGACCCAGTCCGCCGAGGTCACCACCGGAGACTGCACCGGTGACGGGCGGCGCGAGCTGAGCGTGAAGGTGACGCTGGGTTCGAGCGCCCCGGCGAGCGGGCTGTCGAAGTCGGTTCTCGGGCTCGGCAAGTCCGGCGACCCGTACACCGTGCGAACGCACCTGATGGTGTTCAGCCCGACCGACGGCTCGATCGCCGACGCGTACGTCGACGGTGTGTCGGTGCCGATCGGTTCGGGGTTCGAGCGCGGGCGGCAGGTCGCCGTGGCGACGATCGACCTGCCCCCGGGCACCCGCAAGACGTTCTCCGTCACGCTGATCACCGGCCCACTGCCCACAGTGGACACACCGGTCACTCCCGTCGTCTGGACGACGCCCGGTGTGTCTCCATGGCGCACCACAATCACCGCTGGCAAGCCGTGCGATAAGTGAGCTGTTTTGCCGGATTCGTGAGTTAGGCGCAGGTTCTCCGTGTTAGAACCTAAGAAACCTTTCCTAAGGGGATTTCATGCGCACTCAACGCACCAAGGCACTGCTTGCCGCAGTCGGGGCCTTCCTACTGGCCGCCGTCGGTGTCCTGCTCGCACCGGGCGCGGCGAGTGCCGCGCCCGACTACCCGCCGCCGCCGGCTGACCTGTCGCTGAGTTCCGGCACGGTTCGTGCCGGCAACAGCGTCGGCGTGTACGGCCAGGGTTTCGGGGCGAAGGAACCGGTCATCATCGTGATCAAGGTCCGGCCGCGTTCCGGATTCTGGTTCCCGCGGCAGGGCTTCGTCACCCACAAGCAGAAGGTCTGGACCAACAAGGACGGCGAGTTCAAGACCCGCGTGCCCACCTACGTCGCGGGCACGACGACGATCGTCGCGCACGGCCTCGACTCCGGCGAGGACGAGAAGGCGAAGGTCAGGGTCCTCGGCCGCAACCTGGGCCCGGGCTACGGCCACTGGTCGGACCACGGCGCCCCGAGCGCCCCGGGTGGCCTGCCCGGCATGCAGGCCGTGGACAACACGGTCGGCCGGTGGCTCGGAAGCGCGCCCGGCTGGGGAGCCTCCTGGCGCGCCTGGTAGTCCGCCTCTGTGGGACGCACATGCGCCCGGCCGGTTCTGTGAACCGGCCGGGCGCTTTTCTTGTGCGTGGACGTGCAGTTCCCCTGTATGCGGCCCTCTTGTCTGCGGCCCTCTTGTCTGCGGCCCTCTTTCATGCGGCCGTGCGCTTCTTGTCAGGCAGCTGCGCTGCCCCTGATCACATGGCCAGGTCGCGCCTGCGGAACACCGCCAGCCCGGTGCCACCGATCGCCAGCGCGGCGGCTGTCAGCACCACCAACGGCAGCGCCTCGACCGGCGCGGCCGGCGCATTCGGCACGTGGGTGAACGGCGACAGGTCGAGCACGACCTGCGGCAGCTCCAGCACGGCTCCCAACTGCATGACGAGGAAAGCGGCCGCGAGCACCCCCCACGAGATCGGAACCGCCAACCGCGGCAGCACCCCGAACACCGCGACGACGAGCGCACCGATCACCATCGCGGCCGGCAGCCGCACCAACGCCGCCCCGATCGCGGTGACGGTCTCCCCACCCGGGTCACCCGACGAGAGCCCGTACGCGAACCCGAGCGACGCCCCGTACAGCACCACCAGGGCGATCAGCCCCAGCAGCGTGCAGACCACGTGTGCGCCCAACCAACGCGTCCGGCTCACGGCCGTGGCGAGCACCGGCTCGAGCATTCCGCCCGCCTCCTCCGAGCGCATGCGCAGCAGCGCCTGGATGACGTAGCCGCACGCGATCAGCACCCCGATCCCGAGGATCGCCGACAGGTAGCCCTTGACGAGGTTCTCGGTTCCCCCGAGCTGCGCGATGACCTCGGCCAGGTCCTCGTTGCCGCTGACCATCGCGTCGACCTCCTTCGCGACGGCTCCGAACGAGACACCGAGCACCAGGAGCCCGATGGCCCATCCGAGGAAGGACCCGCGCTGCAGCCGCCACGCCAGGCCGAGCGGGCTGCCCAGCGACCGCGGTGCCCGCGCCGGCCCGGGTCGCACCGGCATCATTCCCGTACCGATGTCGCGGTGGGCCGCCAGGACGGTGGTGAGGTACAGCAGGACCCCGAACAGCACCACCGACGGCAGCAGGAGGACCACCCGGTCGTCGCTGAACGGTCGCACCTGCTGCGCCCAGCCCATCGGCGACAGGTACGACGGCCAGGAGCTCTCGACGTACTGGCCGTTGCGCACCACGTCTCCGGTGGCGTCACCGACCGCACGCAGGAGGAAGCTGAGCCCCACGAAGGCTGCGGCGAGCCCGTTCGCGGCCCGCGCGCTCTCCGCGATCTGCGCGGTGACGGCGGCCACCCCTGCGAAGGTGATCCCCGCGAGACAGAGCGCGACCCCGTAGAGCACTGCGCCGCCCGCCGGTAGCTCGAAACCGAACAGCACCAGGGTCGAGACACCGGCGAACACGACGTCGGTCATCACGGCGAGCACGAGCGCCGCGGTGACCATCGCGTACCGCCCGACGGCACCCGCGCCCACCATCTCGGCGCGGCCGGTCTCCTCGTTCTGCCGGGTGTGGCGCACCACCATGAACGTCGTCATGAACGCGATCAGCAGGATCGACACCAGGAACGTCTCGCTCGTGACGATCGAACCCATCGACGGCCCGGAGGTCGGACCGTTGAACGCGACCGACACGACGCTCGTGGCGGTGCTCGTGGCGTAGGACTCCCGCTCCTCGACGGTGTTGTAGAGCCCGACGATGCTCGACCCGCTCCCGCCGAGCACGGCCGCCTGCGCCGCCAGCCACACCGGAATCTGGATCCGGTCGCGCCGCAGGGCCAGCCGGAGCAGCGATCCGGTGCCCGTGAATCCGCTCATCGCGACGGCACCGCCTGGTCCACCCGCACACCCGACGTCCCGGCACTGCCCCCAGCACCGCCCTGGGCACCGCTCGCGTCCTCCGCGCTGCCTTCGTAGTGCCGCAGGAACAGCTCCTCCAGCGTCGGCGGACGACTGGTGAGGTCGCGGATACCGAAGCGGGTGAGATACGCGATGACCTCACCCATCGCACCGGGCTCCACGTCGAACGAGGCTTTCGTGCCTGCCACGCTGACCGCGTGCACGCCCGTGACCGACTCGAGGTTCTCGGTCGGCCGGTCGGTCTCGACTGTCATCGCGGTCCGGGTGAGGTGGCGCATGTCGGCGAGCGTTCCACTCTCGACGTTCCGGCCGGCCCGGATGATGCTCAGCCGGTCGCACAAGGCCTCGACCTCGGCGAGGATGTGGCTGGACAGCAACACCGTTCGACCCTCGGCCTTGGCCGACCGCACGCAGTCACGGAAGACGGCCTCCATCAACGGGTCGAGCCCGGAGGTCGGCTCGTCGAGGATGAAGAGCTCCACATTGGACGCGAACGCGGCCACCAGGGCGACCTTCTGCCGGTTGCCCTTCGAGTACGTCCGGCACTTCTTCGTGGGGTCGAGCTCGAATCGCTCCAGCAGGTCGCGCCGGCGGGTCTCGTCGGCTCCGCCACGCAGGCGCCCGAACAGGTCGATCGCCTCACCACCCGACAGGTTCGGCCACAGGTTCACGTCACCCGGCACGTAGGCGAGGCGACGGTGCAGCGCCACCGCGTCACGTACGGGATCGCCCCCGAGCAGCCGCACCGAGCCGGAGTCGCGCCGGAGCAGGCCGAGGAGCACGCGGATCGTGGTGGACTTGCCGGCACCGTTCGGGCCCAGGAAGCCGTGCACCTCGCCGACGTCGACAGACAGTGTGAGCCCGTCGAGCGCGCGGGTACGGCCGAACGTCTTGACCAGATCGGTGGCCGCTATTGCCGCGGCGGAAGCGGTGGTCATGGTCCCTCTCAATCAGTGAGACCTTGCGTGATTACCCCGTGGCACAAACGCCCCGGATTACTGACCATCGGTCAGCACGATCGACGCTACGCGCTGTCCAGCGGTCAGCGCAACCGCTATAGTTTTGAGATGACCGACGACACACTCGGCCCCGGCACCGCCATAGCGGTGGATGGGGTGGAGGGTGCGGAGGGAACGCGCGACCGCATCCTGGCCGAGGCGATCGAGATGTTCACCCGGCACGGCTACCACCGCACCACCCTGCGCCTGCTCGCCGACCGGCTGGGCATCACCAAAGCCGCGATCCTGTACCACTTCCCGGCGAAAGATCGCATCATCGTCGCGTTGATGGACCCGTTCGTCGTCGCCATCGAGGAGGCCATCGAGCACGCCGCGGCAATCCCGTTCCCAGATTCGCGCAGGGTGCTTCTCGACGGCATCCTCGACGCCTACCTGGCCAACCAGCAGCTGCTGCTGATGGCGCGCACCGATGCCTCGATCTTCACGCACGAGGAGACCTACCAGCGGTTCATGCGCATGCCGGGTCGCGTCATCGAGATCATGGTCGGGCCCGACGCACCGCTGGAAGACAAGGTCTGGGCGGTGCAGCTCATGGGCACCCTCGGCGACTCGGTCCTGTTCTTCGGCGACGCCCCGAAAGCCGAGCTCCGGGAGGCGATCCTCCAGGGAACCCTGCGCCTACTCGTCGACGGGCCACCGAGCCACACGCCGGAAGGGCCCCGGATCGACATCACGTGGCAGGACCCGCGCCTCACCACGTCGTACGAGCCCACCGGTCCCCCGCACACCGGCGGCGTCGAACGGCTCGGAAGCGGCCGACGGGTCGGCCGCCCCCGGGCGCTGAGCGGTGAGCGGATCGAGCGGGCCAAGGAGATGTACGCCAGCGGCGCGCACAACGTCGACGCCATCGCCGCTGAGCTGGGCGTCTCCCGCGCCACGGTGTACCGCTATCTCAATTAGTCGCAAAACCGCTCGACGTCTCAAAAGAATTATGAGACCGTGTCAGCATGCTCGTACTCGAGGAACAGCTCGGGGCCGTCCTCTCCGTGGCGGATCTCCATCCGGCCGGTGAGCCCGGTCAGGTCGCCGGTTCCCGATCCCGCCACGATCACGCCGGTGGCCACCTCGGGCTGGTCCGCGTCGGGTCCGGCGCTGTGCATGAGCACGAACGAGCCGGTCCGGCCACCGAGCGTGCCGGTCACGCGTTCCATCGCGGTGTACGCGATCTGGCCGCAGTTGAGCATCGTGGCCACGGCGGTACCGGCGAGGTCGTCACCCTTGTAGACCTTGCGGAACACCACGCGACCCAGGGCGGAGGTCTCGCCCGTCCCGTCCACGGCGTGCGGTTCCCAGTCCTCGATGGAGAACGGCGTCGTGCTGCTCGGCATGTCAGGAGCTCGCGTTCGAGATGCAGAACGGGTGGCCCGCCGGGTCGAGCATCACCCTCCAGCGGTCGGGCTGTGGCTGCTCGTCCGGTTTCGTGGCGCCCAATTTGATGAGCGCGGCCTCGCCGGCGTCGAGGTCGTCGACGCCGAACTCCATGTGGGCCTGCTTCGGCACGTCGGGCTTCGGCCACGTCGGCGGCACGTAGTTCTCCACGCGCACGAAGCCGATGCCGTTCGGTCCCATCTCGCCCAGGAACACGAAGTCGTCGCTGGTGTAGCTGACCTCGAGATCGAGCATCTGCCGGTAGAAGTCGGCCAGGGCTGCCGGGTCAGCGCAGTCCATCGACACGCCGACGTAGCGGGCTATCGCGGTCATCAGGGTCTCCTTCTCGGTGTGGTGATCACGTTTAGCCTGGCACCCTCGACTGACACCTTCTGTCAGTCGAGTTCGAGAGGCTGAACGTCATGCGCGCCAGTCGACTGCTGTCCGTTCTCCTGCTTCTGCAGAACCGGGGCCAGCTCACCGCCCAGCAGATCGCCGATGAACTGGAGGTATCCGTGCGCACCGTGTACCGCGACATCGACGCGTTGGCGGCGGCTGGCGTCCCGGTCTACGCCGAGCACGGCCACGGCGGCGGATACCGCCTGCTCGACGGCTTCCGCACCCGGCTCACCGGTCTCACCGCCCGGGAGGCCGAGTCGATCTTCTTCGCGGGCGTGCCCGACGCCGCCGCGGAGATGGGTCTCGGCGCGGTGCTCGCCACGGCCGAACTGAAGCTGCGGGCGGCTCTGCCCGCGAGCCTGAACCAGCAGGTCGGCCGGGTTCGCGACCGGTTCCACCTCGACGCGGCCGGCTGGTTCCGCGAGACCGAGACCCATCCCCGGCTCGCCGCTCTGGCGGGGGCGGTCTGGGACGAGCGCAGGGTCCACCTCACGTACGAGCGTCACGCACGGCCGAAGGTGGTGGAGCGCACCGTCGACCCGCTGGGAATCGTTCTCAAGGCCGGCGTCTGGTACTTCGTCGCCCGGGTCGACGACGACCTGCGCACCTACCGGGTGGCGGCGATCGTCGACCTGGAGGTGCTCGACGAGCGGTTCACCCGTCCCGACGACTTCGACCTGGCCGACACGTGGGCGACGTGGGCCGACGACTTCGAGCGGAGACTGTTCCGCGGAGAGGCGGTGATCCGGCTGTCGCCGAGCGGGGTCGAGATGATCCCGTACCTGATGAGCCGGGCGATGGCGCGCGGCACGCAACACACGATCCAGCCACCCGACGCCGACGGCTGGGTGCGCGCGGTGGTACCGATCGAGTCCGTGCGGCACGCCCACGGCGAGCTGCTTCGGCTGGGCGCCGACGTCGAGGTGCTCGAACCGCCCGAGTTACGCGAGATGCTGCGGGCCACGGTGGCCCGGCTCGCGGCGTTCTACGGTTCGGCCCCGGAGGAGTCCGCCGCGGCCCGTACCAGTGGGAGCACGCGGTAGGGGATCTGCTCGGCGAGAGCGATGTGGGTGATCGCACGCACGATGCCCTCGTGCCCGACCACCTGGTCGATCACCCGTTGCAGGTCGGCGTTGTGACGGGCGACCACCCGGCACAGCAGGTCGCCGGAACCGGTGATCGTGTGCGCCTCCAGCACCTCGGGGATCGCGGCGAGGTGGGCGGCAACCGGTTCGTGGCCGAGGCGCTGGCTGATCTCCAGCGTCACGAAGGCGGTGACGCCGAACCCGATCGCCGCGGGTGCGACGTCGGGGCCGAAGCCGCGCACCACCCCACGCGCGACGAGCTTGTCGAGTCGCGCCTGCACCGTGCCGCGGGCGGCGTGCAGGCGGCGGGCGCATTCGAGGATGCCCAGCCGCGGCTCGGCGGCCAGGAGGGCGATCAGACGAGCATCGAGATCGTCCAGTTGACTGGGCAATCTGTACACCTTCACTGGGAGGGAGGAAGACGATTTGTACAAGCTGACCACAGATCATAGCCACTGTTGCCCACGCCCCGACGCGCCGCGATCCTCGTGGGATGACCAGTGCTATCGAGGACGAACTCGTCGGCGCCGTCGATCACGACATCGACAACGATCCGTTTCCGGTCAGGGGGATCGACCACGTCCGGTTCGTGGTCGGAAACGCCAAGCAGGCCGCTCACTATTACTCCACCGCGTTCGGCATGACCCTGATCGCGTACCGGGGCCCGGAGACCGGTCATCGCGACGTCTCCGAGTACGTGCTGAAGTCCGGCTCGTCCCGGTTCGTGTTCGCCGGCAGCGTGCGGGCAGGTACCCCCGAGGCGGAGCACCACGCCCGTCACGGTGACGGCGTGGTCGACATCGCCCTCGAGGTGCCCGACGTCGACGCCGCCTACCGGCACGCGGTCGAGCAGGGTGCACGCGGCCGCGACGTTCCGCAGGACTGGTCCGATGAGCACGGCGTCGTGCGGTTCGCCGCGATCGACACCTACGGCGACACCCGGCACACACTGGTCGACCGGTCGCGGTACACGGGTCCGTTCCTGCCGGGGTTCGTCGCGCGGTCGCCGCTGGTGGGCCCGCCGGCCCGCCGGTACTTCCAGGCGATCGACCACATCGTCGGCAACGTCGAACTCGGGCACATGGACGAGTGGGTCGGTTTCTACCGGCGCGTCATGGGCTTCACGAACATGGCCGAGTTCATCGGCGACGACATCGCCACCGACTACTCGGCACTGATGAGCAAGGTGGTCGCCAACGGGACCCGCAAGGTCAAGTTCCCGCTGAACGAGCCCGCGATCGCCCGCAAGAAGTCGCAGATCGACGAGTACCTAGAGTTCTACGGCGGGCCGGGCGCCCAGCACATCGCCCTGGCCACCGGCGACATCATCGCCAGCGTCGACGCGATGCGCGCCGCCGGTGTCGAGTTCCTCGAGACGCCCGACGCCTACTACGACGACACGCTGCGCGAGCGGATCGGCGACGTGCGCGTGCCGATCGAGGAGCTGCGCGCCCGCCGCATCCTCGTAGACCGCGACGAAGACGGATACCTGCTGCAGATCTTTACCAAACCGGTGCAGGACCGCCCGACGGTCTTCTACGAGTTGATCGAGCGCCACGGCTCCATGGGTTTCGGCAAGGGCAACTTCAAGGCGCTGTTCGAAGCCATCGAGCGCGAACAGGCCCGCCGCGGAAACCTGTAGCAGCCGCCAGCAGCCAGCCGCCGCCCGCGCCGCCAGCGGCCGCCAGCCGTTTCCGCGGGCCACCGCGGCCTGCAGCCGACCACGTCCGCCCGGCCGAAGGTCCTCCGGCCGGGCGGAAACGTGCGTGCCGACCCGTGGTCACCGGTTCGGCACGCAGGGGGCGGCGATCACCCGCGCCCGTGGGGGAGGATGGACCGGTGACCCAGCACGGATACCCGTACCACCCCCCAGGTGAGCAGGGAGGCCAGCAGCCCGGCGGACAACCGCCGTGGGGGCAGCCGCCGGCTCAGCCGGGGCAGCCTGAGTACGGGCAGCCCCAGTACGGGCAAACGCCGTCCGGGCAGGCGTCACACGGCCAGCAGTACAGCCAAGGGGCCCAGGCTCACGGCCAGCAGTACGGCCAAGAGGCCGGCGCCCGGCAGTACAGCGTCCCGCCGGGTGGGCAGTACGCGCAGGTACCGGCGTCCGGATACGGGGTGCCCGCCGGCGCACCCGGCTACGGGCACGTCGGGCACCCGGCGGCCGGCGGGTTCGCGGGACAGCAGCAGGCCGGGTACGCGTCGCAGCAGCCGGCCGCGCCCAATGGCCAGGTGCTCGCCGACGTCGGGATGCGGTTGCTCGCCCGGCTCATCGACGGGTTGATCGTGGGTGGGGTGGTCTCGATCGTCATGACGATCGTGATCGTGGTGGTGTTCGTGACGATGATCAACTCGGGGGACGGTGCCACGTTCCTGGCGGTGCTGGTGGTCACCGAGTTGGTGGCTCTCCTGCTGGTCATGGCCGCGCAGTACGTGTACGACGTGGAGTTCGCCAAGCGCGACGGCCAGACGGTCGGCAAGCGGGTCCTGAAGCTGCGCATCGTGCCGCTCGACCCCAACCAGCCGCTCGACCGGGCCGCGCTGGCGAAGAGGTGGCTGGTCACCAGCCCGGGTGGGCTGGTTCCGGGGCTCGGGATCCTCGACGCCCTCTGGTGCCTGTGGGACCAGCCCTACCGGCAGTGCCTCCACGACAAGTTCGCCAAGACGGTCGTAGTTAAGGTGCCAGCGTGAGCAAGCGCAACGAGTGGAGCGGGGCAACAGCGTGAGCAGCATCGCGCCGGGCTGGTACCGCGATCCGGTCGACCCGACGATCCAACGCTACTGGGACGGCGAGGGCTACCTCGGCGAGCCCATCCCAGCCGACGCCACCCCGCCCCCCGGACCACCGGCCGACGCCACGCCGCCCCCCACCCCGAACCAGGCCACGGCAGAGAACGCAGCCGAGAACAAGGCCACGGCAGAGAACCAGGCCACTCCGCAGATCCAGGCCACCACCCCCGAGAACACACGGGCTCCAGGCCAGAGCACGCCCCAAGGCCAGAGCACGCCGCAGGGCGGCGTCCCCACCCAGGACACCCCGTCCCACCACGCCCCCGCCGGCGTCGCGAACAGCACCCAGATCAGCGCCCCACCCGCGTCCCCGCAAAGCACCCACCCACCGCAGAGCACCCACCCACCGCAGGGTCCGTACCCGCCGCAAGGGCCGTACCCACCGCAAAGCCCTTACCCGACCCAGAGCCCTTACCCGTACGGCGGCCTGACCCCGCCCCACGGCACCCCGGCGCAACCCGGCCAGATGCCCGGCTGGCCGGCGTACCCGCGGCTCGTCCTCCCCGCACCGCGTCCGCACGGCTACCGCCTCGCCGGCCTCGGCGCGCGGTTCGTCGCCAGGTTCGTCGACATCCTCGCCGTGCTCGGGCTGAACATCCTGGTCAACGGGTACTTCGTGTACCAGTACTACACAATCAACCTGCCGTACTGGCAGGAGATCTCCCGCCGGTTCTACGACGGCGAGAGCATGGCCGGCGTCGAACCGCCCGAGCGGAGCTCCACGCTCCTGGTCATCATCCTGATCCTCTGCGCGGCGCTCTGGTTCGCCTACGAGGTGCCGTCACACGCGAACACCGGCCAGACGCTGGGCAAACGCCTCCTCGGCATCAAGGTGATGCGGCTGGAGAGCGACGAGGCGCTCGGGTTCCGGAGGTCGATCCGGCGGTGGAACACCCTCGGACTGCCCACCCTCCTCTGGACCTGCTTCGGTCTCGGCTTCGTGCTGCAGTTCATCGACTGCCTGTGGGCCGCCATCGACCGGCCGATGCACCAGGCGCTGCACGACAAGTCGGCCGTCACCGTGGTGGTGCAGGCCGAACCCCGTCCATCCCCGGAACAGCAGACCCAGCCCAACCACGATCAGCAAGGACGGCCAGCATGACACGGCTGACCAGGGCAGACCTGGACGCGCTTCCCGCCTACGTGCCCGGCAAGGCGATACCGGGTGCGATCAAGCTGGCCAGCAACGAGGTCCCGTACGGCCCGCTGCCGGGCGTCGTCGAGGCCCTCACGGCCGCCATCACCGACGTGCACCGCTACCCCGACATGGGTGTCGTCGCGCTCCGCGAGGCGCTGAGCAGGAAAACCGGAACGGCCGAGGAGCGCATCATCACCGGCTGCGGCTCGGTCGCCCTCGCCGAGCACCTGGTCAGGGCCACCTGCCTGCCCGGCGACGAGGTCCTCTACTCCTGGCGCTCGTTCGAGGCGTACCCGATCATCGCGGCCTCGGCCGGCGCCACCAGCGTGCGCGTCCCGAACACGGACAAGCACGCCCACGACCTCCGCGCGATGGCCGCGGCGGTCACCGACCGCACGCGGCTCATCTTCGTCTGCAATCCGAACAACCCCACCGGGACCGCGTTGCGCACGGCCGAACTCGACGACTTCCTCGCCGCGGTGCCGGAGAACGTGCTGGTCGTGCTCGACGAGGCCTACCGGGAGTTCGTCACCGACCCCGACGTGCCCGACGGCCTGCGGACCTACGGCGACCGGCCCAACGTGGTCGTGCTCCGTACGCTGTCCAAGGCGTGGGGGCTGGCCGGGCTGCGCATCGGCTACCTGGTCGCGCAGCCCGAGGTCGCCGGGAACGTCCGCAAGGTCGTCACCCCGTTCTCCACCTCGATGGTCGCCCAGGCCGCGGCGCTCGCCGCGCTCAAGGCCGAAGACGAGATGACGCGCCGCGCCGGGCTCGTGGTCAAGGAGCGCGACCGGCTCCTGAAGGCCGTCCGCGAGTTCTCCCCCGACACACCCGAGACCCAGGCCAACTTCGTCTGGCTCCCGCTGGGCGACCGGGCGATGGCGTTCGGGCAGGCCTGCGAGGAGCAGCGGGTGATCGTCCGGCCGTTCGCGGGCGACGGTGTCCGGGTCACCGTGGGCACGGAAGAGGAGAACGACGCGTTCCTCGAGGCCGCGGCGAAGGCGTTGTAGGGATCAGACGCCCGCCAGCACCACCGGCGTCGAACCGAGGAAGTAGCGGTCGTCCGGCTCCTTGGGTGATCCACCCGTGAGCCGTTCGACCGCCACGAACCGCCCCGCCGTGTGCACCAGGCCGGGCACCCACACCTCGTCCGGGCGCTCCTTGAGGTCGGTGCGCGACAGTTCCACGCCCAGCGTCGGGTGCAGCACCACCAGGTTCAGCTTGTCGTCGATCGCGTACGCCCCGAGCCGCCCGACCGCGACCAGCTTCAGGCCGGCCGCCTTGTGCGTCCACACGGGGTCGCCGGTCGCCCGGTCGACGGCACGCACCACGTAGTGCGGGTCACCCGAGTTCTGGATCAGGTACTCGTTCCAGAGGAACGTCCGGTTGCCGGTGGCGTACTTCTCCTGGGTCACCTTGCCGTCGAAGTTCACCCGCCACACCGTGCCGGTGTCGCCGGCGAGACGTTCCGCCCGCTCCTCGACGCTCAGCACCGTCTGCCCACCGGTGGCCTTCAGCAGCCCGCACTCCGAATGCCCCCGCGCGCAGGACATCGGCTCGATGAACCAGTTCGCCGCCTCCGCCGGGCCGGCCGAGGCGCCCGGCGGCGTCCAGGTGTTCAGCAGCTTGCCGCTGGCCACGTCGAAGACCTGCAGGGTCGCCGGCGCGGCACACGAGTCCTTGACGATGTACGTCGTCTCGCTGGTCCAGTCGGTCTCGTGGCAGCCCGGGTGCTCGGTGAACGTGAACTCCCACCGGCGCTTGCCGGTCCACGGGTTGTAGCCGATCACCTCGTCGGCGCCGGCCACGATCAGCACCGCGCCACCGTCGGTGTTCGACCGCGACGTGAAGATCCCGGCCGGCTGCCACACGGTGGCGCCGCCGGTGCGGCGTCCGTCGAACTTCTCGTTGACGCTCGCCTTCGCCTGGTCCTGCCAGGCCACGCGGCCCGTGCGCGGGTTGATCGCCAGGACCACGCCGTCGGAGAACTTCGCGATCACGAGCGCGACGCCCTCGTACTGGCCCTCGACCGCGACCACGCCGACCACCTCGGCCGGCCAGCGCCGGATCGACCAGAACGGGGTCATCTCGGTGCGGCTGGTCAGCGACGTGTCGGCCCACACCCGGCGGGCGTCGGCGTAGACCCGCAGGCGCCCGTCGACGATCAGCGGCGCCGACGTCAGCTCGCCGTACCGGACCGGCTCGGCGGTCGGCCGGTCGGGATAGGACCCGCTCGCCTCGACCGCCGTGTCGGCCGGCCGGAGCACGCGGTAGCCGACCACGGCTGTCGCACCCAGGACGCAGACCACCGCCAGGGCGATCACGGAGAACCGGGCCCAGCGTGGCCAGGTGGCGGGTCTGGTCAGCACAGGACTCATCGGGCTAGCACTCTAACTCGCCAGACTGAGGGCGGTTCGAGCGACAGGTCGGGCGCCTGCGGCGCCGCTGGCCTCGAGCTGCGTGACACGTGACCGCGTCCCGCGACTCAAGGCGGAGGAAACAGGAGTCCCAGGCGGCGCATGTCGTCGACCGGCTCGGAGACGCTGCAGGTCCCGTACCCGATCCACAGGGGACGCTCGGTCTCGAGCTGGCTGCGTACCGCCTCGACCAGCGGCACCGCGTCGGTGGTCGCCAGCACCTCCGCCACGTCGGCCGCCTCGGCGCCGTCGGCGGCGGCCAGCGACCCGGCCAGCACGTTCAGGAACCCGTGATGGAGGAAGCCGGTCTCCGGGTCGGTGTGCCGCAGCGCGTGGTGCAGGCCGGCGGTGAGCTTGAACGGCAGGTCGCGGTCGCGGCAGGCGCAGATGACGGCCGCCAGCTCGACCGGGGTCGGGAAGAGCTCGGCCGCGAGCCCCCCGGTGCGGAACTTCGGCGCGATCCGCTCGCCGTCGGCCCGCGCGGCGGCCAGCACGTCGAGCGCGGCCTGCAGACCCCAGGTGAGCGGCACCTCCGCGTACCCGGCCCGGCCGGCGGCGAGGGTGCGGAACGCGGTCAGTCCCGGCATCGGGTCTTCACCGCGCTTGGCCACCGGCGCCTCGATGTGCCGGATGTCGACCTGGTCGCCGGCGGCCACCAGCGCACCGGCCACCACCGTCAGCGGACCGACGAGGCCGATCGCGAGCGGCTCCGGGTCGGACCGCAGCCGTGACCACAGGGCGCCGACCTCGTCGGCGGGCACCAGCAGCGGCCCCACCAGCGACGCGTACCAGGACGAACGCGCCTCCCGGTGCCCGTCGAGCGCGTCGCCGACCGACGCGCCGCGGGGTGGGAACATCGCGGCGTCGTCGAGGAGGCCCACCAGCAACGGTGGAACGCTGTTCGGCACGTTCAGCAACCTAACGGACGCGTGTATCGGCGAACAACAACACCTCAACCGTCCACTGTGGACTCACTGGTCACGGGGTAGATCAACGCGACCGCCGTCGCGGCCAGCCCCTCACCCCGACCGGTGAAGCCCAGCCCGTCGGTGGTCGTCGCGCTGACCCGCACGGCCGCGCCCACGGCGTCACCGAGGATCTTCTCCGCCTCGGCCCGGCGCGGACCGATCCTGGGTGACCGCCCGACGGCCTGCACCGACACGTTCCCGATCTCGAACCCGGCCGCCCGCACCCGGCGCGCCGTCTCGACCAGGAGCGCGACCCCCGACGCCCCGGCCCACTCCGGGCGCGACGTCCCGAAGTTCGAACCGAGATCACCGATGCCCGCCGCGCCGAGCAGCGCGTCGCAGGCGGCGTGCGCGACGACGTCGCCGTCGGAGTGGCCGGCCAGGCCGGGGACGCCGTCCCAGCGCAACCCGGCGACCCAGCACTCCCGGTCGGCGCTGTAGGCGTGGACGTCGGTGCCTACGCCGACGAGCGGAACGATCACGCTCCGGAGCGTACCGGTAGTGCGTTTCTGACCCACCGGCAACGCTCTGACCAGGAGATTCGGTGTGAGCTGCATCGCCTGTCTACCCTGGTCGTCGTGCCCGGCTCCCTCCCTACCGCGCGCGACGAGATCAGGAACGCCCTGAAAATGGCTCGTCGCGGCCTGGAAGCTGTCCGGACGACGCCGCCGTGGCGGCGTCGGTGGAGCCGGCCCACCGGCCCGGCGCTCCGGTTCATGATCCTCGTCAGCCTCGTCGCCGTGCTGTTCGTCACGGCGCTGGTGGCCGGCCCCGATCGCGACACGCTCATGGCGGCCGCCCGCGGGGGCGGCTTCTTCGCCCCGGTCGCGGCCGTGGTCGGCAGCGCGCTGCTGGTGGCCGCGATGGTGCCGCGCACCTGGTTGGCGTTCGCCGGTGGCGCCCTGTTCGGCTCGCTCGCCGGCGCCGTCTACGTGCTGGTCGGTGTCACGGTCGGTGCGTCGCTGGCGTTCCTCGTCGGCCGCCTGCTCGGGCGCAGCTTCGTCTCCGCCAAGCTGCGCGGCCGGTTCGCCCTCATCGAGGCGGCGGTGGCCCGGCGCGGCGTCTGGGCGGTCGTCGTGTGCCGGCTCATCCCGATCGTCCCGTTCGCGATCAGCAACTACGCATTCGGGACCACGTCGGTGCGGCCACGGCAGATGATCGCCGGGACCATGCTGGGCGCGCTCCCGGCCAACTTCGCCTACGCGGCGCTGGGTGCCGCCACCATGCAGCAGGACTGGCTGGGCGCGAAGGTCGCCGGTGGCTGCGTGCTCGCGCTGGGCGCCTGCGGCGTGATGGGCACGTACCTCGTGTGGCGCCGGCGCCCGCACGCGGTGGCGCCTGTGAGCCTCACCAAGAGCCTCACGACCTAAGGATCGCCGCCGCGATCGTCAGATCCAGCGGACGCGTGATCTTCAGGGCCGCCTCGTCGCCCTCGACGGTGTGCACCGGCACGCCCAGCTTCTCGGCCAGCCCGGCATCGTCGGTGTGCTCGTCGACCGCGGCCGCGTGCGCGGCCGTCAGCACGTCACGCCGGAAGCCCTGCGGGGTCTGCACGGCCCGCAGCACGGCCCGGTCGACCGTGCCGACCACCCGGCCCGCGTCGTCGACCTGCTTGATCGTGTCGACCACCGCAAGCACCGGGATCACCGCCGGCAGCCCACTCCGGACCGCCGCCGCGACCCGCTCGACGAGCTCCGGCGGCGCGAGCGCCCGGGCGGCGTCATGGACCAGCACGATGCCGAGCCCCGGATCAGCGGCCGCCAGAGCCGCCGCAACGGACGCCTGACGGCTTGAACCACCCGCGACCACGGTGACCCCGGCAACCGGGGCCAGCAGCCCGCACACGGCCTCCACGTCGCCCGCGGGAGCCGCCACGACGATCTGACCGACGGAAGGCGCCACGCTCAACCGCCGGACCGCATGCACCAGCAGCGGCTCACCGGCGAGTTCGCGTAGCGCCTTGGGACCGCCCGGGCCCAGCCGAACACCGGCGCCCGCGGCAGGAACAAGGACCGCGACGTCACCACGCAGCGTCTGCGCGGTCACGTCGCGGTCCTTCGCTATGAAAGAAGTAGTGCTCAGGCCTCGGTAAGCACCTTGTCGAGCAGAACTTCCGCCTCGTCCTTCGTGCTCTTCTCAGCGAGCGCCACCTCGCCGACAAGAATGTCTCGCGCCTTGGCGAGCATGCGCTTTTCTCCTGCTGAAAGACCGCGCTCACGCTCACGGCGCCAGAGGTCCCGCACGACCTCAGCCACCTTGAGCGGGTTGCCCGAGGCAAGCTTCTCGAGATTCGCCTTGTAACGCCTCGACCAGTTGGTCGGCTCTTCGGTGTGAGGAGCGCGGAGAACGTCGAAGACCTTGGTCAGGCCCTCTTCTCCAACGACCTCGCGCACACCGACGATCTCGGCGTTTTCGGCGGGCACCCGCACCGTCAGGTCACCCTGAGCAACCCTCAGGACGAGGTAGAGCTTCTCCTCGCCCTTGACGACGCGGGTCTCGATTGCCTCGATGAGTGCGGCCCCGTGGTGGGGGTAGACAACGGTCTCGCCGACACTGAAAACCATAGGTTCGAAACCCCTTTCGCTGTGTCTAGGGTAACACGGGGTGGCCCCGACTTCCTACCCTGAGCGGCCGCATTAGCGCAGGTCAGGACGGGTGTGAGTCCCCTTTCTCCCGCTTGACACGGCGTAGGAACAGTGCTCCCCCCAGGTCAGAGCGCTGGTCAGAGCATGCGTGGGAGTGCTGGTCAGAGTGCTTCTGGCGGCTCGCGTCGCGACCCACCAGGTCTCCTCACGACTATGACAGGCGAGTACACGTAGAGTCACGATGCGGAGACAACATCGTGACCACGATCTCTGAACATCCGTCCGGCGCGACCCCCCTCACCCACTGGCGTGCGCCGGCCAGGTGCCAGACACTTGGGTACGGGCACAAGGAGTCGGTCAATGGGTACCCCTCGGGGAGGCAACGGCGACGAACAGCCGCCGGGCGGTGGAGGACCGTTCGACGGCGACTCCTTCGTGCCACCCGAGTGGGGGCCGGTCGTCATCCCCGACGACGCGTCGGCGCTCAGCGACGAGTCGGCCGCGATCCGCAAGGAGTTCCGCCGCGAGGCGCGCCGGTACCGCTGGCGGCGCCGGTTCCGGCTCACCGCGCCACGCAGGCGCGAGTCAGCGTCGCTGGCCGTCCCGCTGGCGATCATGGCGATCGCGGTGGTCGCCACGTTGATCAGCCTCTTCGCCGTCGCGTGGCCGGGCGGCTATCCGAACGGCTCGCCCAACGCCGACGGCGTCACCACCAACGCCCGCCCGCTGCCGCTGCCCGACCTCAAGCTGCGCGACTCCGACGGCCTCGCCGTGCCGATCCGCGAGCTCGCGCCCGCGGTGATCGTTCTCGTCGACGGCTGTGACTGCGAGCGCGTGATCAACAACCTGGCCGCGACCGTCGACCCCCGGGTCAGCGTGCTCGTGGTCACCACGCCGAACCCCTATGCGTCGGCGTCGGCGCAGCCAGGCGCGTCGGCGGGGCCCGGAATCGGCGCGGGCCCGGGCGTGGCGGGAGGCCCGTCGGCAGGCCCGTCGGTCAGTGCGAGCCCCACGCAGCCGGGCGTGTCGGCCTCCCCCGGCGTCCGCGTGTGGCGGCTCCTCGACCCGGCCGGCCTGCTCCGCGCGTCGATTCCGGGCCTGGCGCCGCTCGGTCCGATCCCGCCGAAGAACGGCACGATCCTGCTCGTGACGTCCGACTGGGCCGTGGTGCGGGTCGTACCCACCACCACGCCGGTGAACGACCTCAAGGGCGACCTGGCGAACCTGGCTGGCTAGTGTCCCGAGTCGAACGGACCACCGCCGGCCACTGTCCGTCATCGCAAATCCGCCCACCAGGTCCGAGCCGGCCGCCTTGATCGTCGTTCGAGGAACGAACGTGAGGCCCCACGCCCCTCTGCGCCGATCTTGCAGTTGTGGCCTCCCTCAAAACACGACATTTCCGTAAATAGAGGCGGCCACAACTGCAAGATCGGCGCACGCTTCGACAAGGGCGCGAGCGCGAGCGGCTCGGCCGGTCAACAGACCTGACGAAGCACTACCAGCTCAGCCGGCCAAGAGGGCCGCGTAGAGCGTCAGTCCCGGTCCGAACGCCATCATCACCACGGGACCGGCGTCCGGCCGCGCGCGCCGCAGCTCGTCCAAGATGATCATTACCGTCGGCGAGGAGCAGTTGCCGTGCTCGGCCAGCACCTGCCGCGACACGCCGAGGTCGGCGTCGGACAGCTCCAGCCGGTCGCGGACGACGTCGAGGATGCGCGGGCCGCCGGGGTGCACGACCCAGCCGTCGACGTCGCCGCGGGCCAGGCCGTGGCGCTCCAGCAGCCCGTCGATCACCGGCGCCACGTGCAGCGACAACGCGTCGGGCACCTTCGGCGACAGGCCCATGCGGAAGCCGAGGTCGGTGACGTCCCAGGTCATGTGGTCCGACGTGGTCGTGTCGGTCACCGAGGTCACCTCGCGCACGCCGAGACCGGACGATCCGGACGGCATGAGCACGACGGCGGCCGCCGCGTCGGAGAACAGCGAGTGGGCGATGATCTGCTGCGGATCGCGGGTGGCCGGCTGCACGTGCAGGCTGGTGAGCTCGCAGCAGAGCACCAGCGCCGGCCGGCCGCGGGTGGACACGAAGTCGGCGGCCGCGCCCAGCCCCGGCAGCGCCGCGTAGCAGCCCATGTGACCGACCAGCAGCCGCTGCGTCGTGGGCGCCATGCCCAGGTCGCGGGCGAGCAGGATGTCGAGGCCCGGAGTGACGTACCCGGTGCACGAACACACCACGAACAGGCCCACGTCGGCCGGGTCCAGGCCGGCCGACCCCAACGCCCGGCCGACCGCCTCCTTGCCCAGCGGCAGCGCCTCGACCAGGAACCGCTCCATGCGCTGGCGGGTCGACCACTGGGAGACGTCCTCGATCGACGGGTTGATCACGCCGTGCCGGGTGACCACACCGGCGTTCTGGAAGATGCGCTTCGCGAAGCCGCGCTGCACACCGGTGTAGTGACGGTCGAAGAAGTCGCGCCAGAGATCGTCCTGGCGGAACGGGGGCGGGTGCGCGATGCCGATTCCCGCGATGGTCACCATCGCGGTGCCGAGCCGTCGTTCTCCGGATCGCCGCCCAGCGCGGCCACACCGAGCCAGTCGGCGCACACGTCGGACGTCGCCGGCTGCAACGAGCCGCAGCGGGCGTCGCGGAACAGCCGTTCCAGCGGGTGGCCGCGCCGGGTCGCGCTGGTGCCGGCGGCCTCGAGCAGGCTCGCCGCCACCTCCGCCGCGGTGGTGCCGGCCAGGAGCTTGGCGCGCCACACCCAGCGGTTGGTGTCCTCCTCGCCGGGCGCCTCGTCGACCCGTCGGGCCGCCTCGTCGACGACCAGCTTCGCCGCGGCGACGGCGGCGTCGGCCCGTCCGATCCGCGACCGCACCGACGCGAGGCCGCCCAGCTTGCGCGCGCGGACGTGCTCGACGGCCGCGTCGATCGCGGCCTGCGCGACGCCCACGTAGACCGCGGCGTAGCTCGCCACCATCCAGTGCGGCATCAGCTGGGCGACGAGCACCGCCAGCCCTTCCACGCCGCCCACGAGGGCGTCCTCGGGCACCGTGACGTCGATGTGCAGGTCGTGCGAGCTCGTCGCCCGCATGCCGAGCGCGTTCCAGGTGGGTTCGACCGTGAGGCCGTCGGTGCCGGCCGGCACGAGGAACTGCGACACCAGCGACGGGTCGGCCGTCGACCGCGCCGCGACGAGGTACGCGTCGCTGTTGCCGGCGCCCGAGCAGAACGTCTTCGACCCCTTGATCTGCCATCCACCGTCGGGCAGGTGCGTGTACGACGTCGACAGCTGCGACAGCCGCGATCCGACACCGCGTTCGCTCATCGCGACGGCGTACCACCGGCCCTCGGCCGCGCCGCTCAGGACGCGGTCGCGGGCGGCGTAGAAGCTGTCGGGGACGCCGAGCGCCTCCACCATCACGTCGGGCACCCCGGCGAGCGCGCCGGTGACCGAGGCGTGCATGTTGAACACCAGGGCCGTCGCGCCGTTGCCGCGGGCCAGCTCGTAGGCCACCCTGGCGTACCCGGCGAAGCCGGAGCCCATGCCGCCGAGCCGTTCCGGCACCATCAGCCCGAAGAGGCCGGCCGCGCGGAGATCCGCGAAGTCGTCGGCCGGGAAGCTGCCCGTCTCGTCGTACTGCGCGGCACGCGCCGCGAACCGCGGCACGAGCCGGGCCGCGACCTCGACCGCCGCGGACGTCATCGCTTGACTCCGCGACCCTGGAACAGGATCGCGGTGGAACGGCTCGGCACGATCGGTACCTCCCCCTTGCGGCCGTTGACAAACCAGCGGGCCATCGACGGAACGGCGGGCCGGATGCCGCGCAGCCGCAGGGTGACCCCGTGCCGGGCGCACTCGGCCACCAGCCGGCGCCGGTCGACGAACAGGGCCGGGTCGTGGATGCCCTTCGGCACGCCCGGCACGAGCTCGGCCAGCGTCACCGCCACGAACCGGCTCAGGGCCGTGTCGGCGAGCGTGTCGAGCACCAGCGTGCCGCCGGGCCGCAGCACCCGGCACGCCTCGGCGACCGTCGCGGACAGGTCGGGCACGTGCTCGAGGATCTCGCCGGCGCACACGACGTCGGCGAACCCGTCGGCGAACGGGAGCCGGGCGGCGTCGGCCCTTACCGGTTCGACGCCGCGCCGGGCGGCCTGGCGCAGCGCCGAGTCGACGAGGTCGACCCCGATGTGCCGGTATCCGCTGATGTGCGGTGCGAGCAGCCCGGCGCCGCAGCCGACGTCGACGAGAATCCCGTTCCTGGCCGGCGGCACCAGCTTCGACCGCGCCTTCGCGAGCCAGTGCAGCATCGCGAACGCGCCGTCGGGGTTCCACCATTCGGCCGCGAGGTCGTCGTACTGCCCCACGTCGTTCCGTGGCCGCTTCACCTGGACCAACGCTGAGGGCATGCGATGAAGCCTGACATGAATACGTCTCGCCAGCCACACTTGCGCGGTGCACCCTCTCGCGCTGCTCCGCGCCAGCCATCCGGAGCCGGCCGCCGCCGTCACGACCGTCACCGCGCTGCTGTGCGTCGGTGCCGGCGTCGCCCCCGTGCGGGCCGTGGGGGTCACGGCGACGGTGCTGGCGAGCCAACTGGCGATCGGCTGGGCCAACGACGCTATCGACGCACCGCGCGACGCGCGGGTGGGCCGCGCCGACAAGCCGGTCGCCAACGGACAGGTGAGCCGGCGCGCGGCCGCTGTCGCCGCCGTGGTGGCGTCGGCGGCGTGCGTGGCGCTGGCGCTCGTCACGTCGGTCGCGGCGGCGTGGGTGGCGATCCTGGCCCTGTTCTCGGCGCTGTCCTACAACTGGCCGGTCAAGTTCACGGTGTTCTCGCCGGTGCCGTACGCGGTGTCGTTCGCGGCGCTGCCGTCGTTCGTGGTGCTGGTGTCCGGGGAGTCGGTGCCGGTCTGGCTGGTCGCGGCGGGCGGGCTGCTCGGCGTCGGCGCGCATTTCGCCAACGTCGTTCCCGACATGGCCGACGACGAGCGCACGGGTGTGCGTGGCCTGCCGCACCGGTTCGGGCCGCGGGGCTCGCTGGCGGCGGCGGCCGTGCTGCTGCTCGCGGTCACCGCGCTGTTGATCTTCGGACCGCCCGGGCCGCCGCGTGCGGTCGGTGCCGTCGCGGGCGTGTTCGCCGTCGTGGTTCTGCTGGTGGGAGCCTATTTTGGACGGCGGAGCAGCGCGCGCCACTGGGCTTTCCGTGGGGTGATGGGAGTGGCCCTGGTGGACGTGGTGCTGCTGGTGGCCGGCGGGGTCTTGGGGTAAGCGCATATGCCGCCTGGCGCCCATCTAGGCTGTACAACGGCCGGCTTTGGCGTTTGAGGAGGATCCGACGTGACCCGCTCGATGTTGCCCCGCCTCAGGGTGCGCGCGGCGGTGGTCGCCGCCTCCGCCGCGGTGGGTGCCGCGGTGCTGCTCTCCGGTTGCGGCGCCGGCCAGGTCACCCAGACGGAGAACCAGCAGCCGCCGATCAGCGGCGTGAACGTCGACTCCAAGGACCGCGCGATCCAGCTGCGCAACGTGGCGTTCCAGTACAGCGGCACGTCGGGGTACAAGACCGGGCAGCCGGTGCCGCTGCACGTGCGCATCGTCAACCAGAACCTCACGCCGATCCGGCTGGTGGGCGTCACCAGCGAGGCGGGCGCGGTGGTCATCGCCGGCAAGGGCGTCACCCCGCCGGCGCCGTCGGTTCCTCCGTCGAGCCCGGCGCCGTCGGCGTCCGGTTCGGCGTCGGGCGTTCCGTCGGGTGCGGCTTCGGCCTCCGGCCCTGCTGCGTCAGGTTCTGCTTCGGGCTCGGCTTCGGGTTCTGCTTCTGCGCCGCCCAGCACGCCGCCGTCGTCGGCGCCGCCGTCCGGGCCGCCCAGCAACCCGACGATCGACGTCGAGATCCCGGTGCGCGGCCTGGCCGTGCTCGACCCGAGCCTCGACCGGTACCTGCAGATCGCCGGGCTGAACGAGGAACTCAAGCCGGGCGACACCGTCGAGGTCACCTTCCGGTTCCAGACCGACGCGGGCGAGGTCGTCATCACCACGCCGGTGCCGGTCGCGATCCCGCTGTCGCCGCCGCCGCGCAGCCCGCTGCACCTCGAAGAGGGCGAAGGTCACTGAGCGGTTTCGTCGTACCGCACCGCTAACGTTCGCGGGGTGACGAACAAGCGCGCCGCCTACGAGTGCGACGTATGCGGGCACCGCCCGCCGAAGTGGGTCGGACGCTGCCCCGAGTGTGGCGAGTGGGGCTCGGTCATCGAGGCGAAGCCGAGTGGCGCGGTCGTCGGCGGCAAGCCGGTCACCGTGCGGGCGCCGTCCGAGCCGGCCCGCCCGATCGCGAGCGTCAGCGCCGAGCCGGCGCAGGCGCGGGCCACCGGCGTCGGTGAGTTCGACCGGGTGCTCGGCGGCGGCATCGTGCCGGGCGCGGTGGTGCTGCTCGCCGGCGAGCCGGGTGTCGGCAAGTCCACCCTGCTGCTCGAGGTGGCGCAGCAGTGGGCGGTCGGTCAGCCCACTCCGGCGCTGGTCGTCAGCGGCGAGGAGTCGGCCAGCCAGGTGCGCCTGCGGGCAGAGCGCATCGGGTCTCTGCACGAGAACCTCTACCTGGCCTGCGAAACCGACCTCGAAGCGGTGCTCGGCCACCTCGACTCGGTGAAGCCCGGCCTCCTGGTGCTCGACTCCGTGCAGACGATCAGCATGGGCAGCACCGACGGCATCGCGGGCGGGGTCACGCAGGTGCGGGCGGTCACGGCGGCGCTGGTCGCGGTCGCGAAGGAGCGGGGCATCGCCACCGTGCTCGTCGGTCACGTCACGAAGGACGGGCAGGTCGCCGGTCCCCGCACGTTGGAGCACCTGGTCGACGTGGTGCTCCAGTTCGAGGGCGACAAGCACTCGTCGCTGCGGCTGATCCGCGGGTTGAAGAACCGCTTCGGCGCGGCCGACGAGGTGGGCTGCTTCGAGATGCACGAGCGTGGCCTGTCGAGCCTGCCCGACCCGTCGGGCCTGTTCCTCAACCGGCACGCCGAAACGGTGCCGGGTACCTGTGTCACGGTCAGCATGGAGGGCCGGCGGGCGCTGGTCACCGAGGTGCAGGCGCTCGTGGGAGCGTTCCCGACGCAGGCGCCCCGGCGCACCGTCAGCGGTCTCGACGCGGCCCGGTTCAACCTGGTGCTCGCGGTCCTGCAGCGGCGCGGCAAGGTCCGCGTGCACGACCGTGACGTGTTCGCCGCCACCGTCGGCGGCATCCGGGTCGTCGAGCCCGCCGCCGACCTGGCGGTGGCCCTGGCGGTGGCGTCGGTGTACCACGAGGTGTCGCTGGCCCCCGACATGGTGGTGATCGGCGAGGTCGGCCTCACCGGCGAGATCCGCCGCGTGGGTGCGGTGCCGAAGCGGCTGGCCGAGGCGGCGCGGCTGGGCTTCCGGTCGGCGCTGGTCCCGCCGGGCTGCGGGCCGGCCGCGTCCGGTCAGGTTCCGGCCGGCATGCGGGTCCACGAGGTCGCCGACATGATGAGCGCGCTCCGGGCCTCGGCCCAGGCGGGCGTGGCCGCCGCCGACGGCGCCACCGACAGGGCCAACACCGACAGGGCCGCCGCCGAGGAAGCCGCCAGGGAAGCCGTCCGACCGGCTACAGGCGGCTGGTGATCTCCACGGACTCGGGGGCGTAGGCGGCCAGCGCCGTCACCTTCGCCGCCGGCGTGCCGGTGAAGTCCCCCAGCCGCACCGCGAGGTCGTACCCGGCCGCGGGCGGGTACGCACGGGTGGCGGCGCGGAGCACGGTCCGGTCCCAGAAGCCGGGCCGGTCCGGGTCCTGCGGGCCGGGCCGGTCTGCGGCGTGCGGGGTGAGCCGCACCAGGAGGAACTCGCCGGCTGGCGTGTCCACGCCGGTGATCGCGGCGACCGTGGTCCACGGCAGCGCGAGCGTCCGGAACACGCCGGGCCGCACGTGGAGCGTCACGTGGCTGGCCGCGACCAGCGGACGGCGCAGCACCGGCACCGCGGCCGCGGCCACGACGGCGGCCACTAGCGCGAGCGTCCACTGTGGAACCACCGCGAGCGGGTTGGCCGCGCCGGTGTTCAGCGTCGCCGGTTCGGTGCCGAACATCGCCCATCCCAGCGCTGCCACCAGCGCGGCGGCCACGGTGCAGCCGGTCAGCATCCGCACCGCGCGGCGTGGAAAGGCACGCCGCCATTCGATCCGTTCCCCCGCCACCATCTTGCTTGTCCCCACGCCTCCCCTTCACCCTACGGACGGTGACGCGGCCCGCCACGGCACCGGCTCGCCCCAGGTCCGTAGACTGTGCGAGTGCCGATCGAGCGCGAACCCCAGCGGCCGGCCGCGCCCGCCGCGGGTGCCGTGTGGTCCAGCCCGGTGGGGTCCGGCGATCCGATGCGGGCCACGCTGGCGCTGATGGCTCCCGGCACCGCGCTGCGCGACGGTCTGGAACGCATCCTTCGCGGACGCACCGGGGCACTCATCGTGCTCGGGCACGACGAGATCGTCGAGTCGATCTGCACGGGTAGTGGCTTCCCCCTCGACATCGAGTTCAGTGCCACCCGTCTGCGTGAACTGTGCAAGATGGACGGTGCGGTGGTGCTGTCGAGCGACGGCACGCGCATCGTCCGCGCCGCGGTGCACCTCATGCCCGACCCGACGATCCAGTCCGACGAGTCGGGTACCCGGCACCGCACGGCGGAACGGGTCGCGAAGCAGACCGGGTTCCCGGTGATCTCGGTGAGCCAGTCGATGCGCATCATCGGGTTGTACGTAAACGGGCAGCGTCACGTTCTCGACGACTCGGCCTCGATTCTGTCGAAGGCGAACCAGGCTCTGCAGACGCTGGAGCGGTACAAGCTCCGGCTCGACGAGGTGTCCGGCACGCTGTCGGCGCTGGAGATCGAAGACCTGGTCACCGTGCGCGACGCGGTAGCGGTGGTGCAGCGGCTGGAGATGGTGCGACGCATCGCAGACGAGATCGCCGGCTACGTGGTCGAGCTCGGTACCGACGGCCGGCTGCTGGCCCTGCAGCTCGAAGAGCTCATGGCCGGCGTCGAGGCCGACCGGACGCTCGTCATCCGCGACTACCTGCCCGGCGACGCCAGTCGCCGGGTCCGGCAGGCCGACGACTCCTGCGAGGCGCTCGACGCGCTCACCGCCACCGAGCTCATCGACCTCGTCGCCGTGGCCAAGGCGTTGGGCTACCCGGGTGCGGCCGACGCCCTCGACGCGGCGGTGTCGCCGCGCGGGTACCGGCTGTTGGCCAAGGTGCCGCGGCTTCCGGTGCCGGTCATCGACCGGCTGGTCGACCACTTCGGCAGCCTTCAGCGGTTGCTGGGCGCCACGGTCGAGGATTTGCAGGCGGTCGACGGCGTGGGCGACGCCCGCGCCCGCGGCGTGCGGGAGGGCCTCTCGCGGCTGGCGGAGGCCTCGATCCTGGAGCGCTACGTCTAGGCGTTGACGGTGACCGTCACCGGGTCGCTGACGATGTTCCCCAGTCGCGCGCGCAGCTGGTAGCTGCCTGCCTTCAGGAACTGCCGGTTGGTGCAGCCCTGCGCGTTGCCCTGGCCGTTCCACACCTGGTTGAACTGGTGCTCGATGTTCGGCTGCATCGGGCGCACGTCGCCCGAACTGGTGGAGCTGCTGCACAGGTCGGACGACCACTGCTTGGCCTGGTTCTGCTCCAGGTACAGCTCCTGCGCCTGCGCACTCAGGTCACGCGAGCACTGCCGCGTCGAGACGTTCTTGATGCGGATGTAGAACGTCACCGGCACGCCCTGGCGCACCGTCGTGTTCTCGGCCGCCGCGGTGACCGACAGCTCGGCGTCGGTGCACGTCTCGCCGGCGCCGGCGCCCGTGACGCCGCCACCGCCCGGGTTGATCGGCAGACCCGACGTCGGATCGGACGCGTTCGGCGTGATCGGCGCGGGCACCGACGGGGTCGTCGACGCCGTGGTCGGGTCGCCGGTCGTCGTGGGGTTCGCCGCCGGCTTCTTACCCGGCTCCTCACCACCCGAACAGGAGAAGGCGATGAAGAGGACGACGGCGAGCACAGCTGCGGCCACCACCGCGCGCCGCCGCCAGTACACGCTCGGGGGCAACTGCCCCACCGTCAGTCTCATGGTGGATTCACGTTAGCTCCGGGTGCGTTGTCCGTTGCGGCGGCGCGCCGTTGTACCGTCGCGGACAATGTCTGTTTCGCTCGCAGGTGCAGCCACGGTCTGGTTCGACGCCACTGCCCGGGATCTTCCCTGGCGGGAGCCCGGCACCACCCCGTGGGGCGTGCTCGTCAGCGAGATCATGCTCCAGCAGACCCCGGTGAGCCGCGTGACCCCGGTGTGGCTCGCCTGGCTCGAACGCTGGCCCACGCCGTCGGCGATGGCACACGATCCCGACCAGCCCGCGGCGGCGATCCGCATGTGGGGCCGGCTCGGCTACCCGCGGCGGGCGCTGCGCCTGCACCAGTGCGCGGTCGCGGCGGTCGAACGCCACGACGGCGAGATTCCCGACGATCTCGACGCGTTGCTGGCACTGCCCGGCGTCGGCTCGTACACGGCCCGCGCGGTGGCCGCGTTCGCGTTCGGTCAACGGCATCCGGTGGTCGACACCAACGTGCGGCGCTTCGTGGCACGAGCAGTCGGCGGCAAGGCCGAGGCGGGACCGGCGACGACCCAGCGCGACCTCGACGCGGTGGAGGAGCTCCTCCCGACGAACCCGGCCGACGCCGCCCGGGCGAGCGCCGCGTTCATGGAACTGGGCGCGGTGGTGTGCGTGGCGCGGTCACCACGGTGTGCCGCCTGCCCGGTGGCGACCACGTGCGCCTGGCGGCGGGCGGGTTCCCCTCCGGCGGACGTCCCGGGCCAGCGCACCCAGACGTACGCCGGCACCGACCGCCAGGTACGCGGCCTGCTGATGGCGGTTCTCCGCGACGCCGAAGGCCCGGTGCCCCCGGCCCGGCTCGACGTGGTGTGGCCCGACGCGGTCCAACGCCACCGGGCGCTGGCGAGCCTCCTGACCGACGGCCTGGTGGTGTCGGACGGCAACCGGTACGCGCTTCCCGGCACACCGTCCGGCACACAGTAAAGGGCGCCGGCCAGATCGGCCGGCGCCCTTCTCGCGCTAGTGGTTACTCGTCGGACTTGCCCAGGTCGACCGGAACCGCGTCGGGCACCAGGGCGGGCTTGTCGGCACCGCGGAACGTGAGCTTGGTGTTCTCGATGTCGTACGGGTCGCCGTCGCACTCCACGACCACGATCTGGCCCGGGCGCAGCTCGTTGAAGAGGATCTTCTCCGAGAGGTGGTCTTCGACCTCACGCTGGATGGTGCGCCGCAGCGGACGCGCGCCCAGCACCGGGTCGTAGCCCTTCTTCGCCAAGAACTTCTTCGAGTCGGGCGTGAGCTCGAGGCCCATGTCCTTGTTCTTCAGCTGGCCCTCGATCCGGCCGATCATCAGGTCGACGATCTGCAGGATCTGGTCCTCGTCGAGCTGGTGGAAGACGATCGTGTCGTCGATACGGTTCAGGAACTCCGGGCGGAAGTGCTGCTTCAGCTCGTCGTTGACCTTCTGCTTCATCCGCTGGTAGTTGCTCTCGTTGTCCTCGGAGGACTGGAAGCCCAGCGACACCGCCTTCGCCACGTCTCGCGTACCGAGGTTCGTGGTGAGGATGATGACCGTGTTCTTGAAGTCGACGATGCGGCCCTGGCCGTCGGTCAGGCGACCGTCCTCCAGGATCTGCAGCAGCGTGTTGAACACGTCCGGGTGCGCCTTCTCGATCTCGTCGAAGAGCACCACCGAGAACGGACGCCGGCGCACCTTCTCCGTCAGCTGACCACCCTCGTCGTAGCCGACGTACCCGGGCGGGGCACCGACGAGCCGCGACACCGTGTACCGGTCGTGGAACTCCGACATGTCGAGCTGGATCAACGAGTCTTCGGAGCCGAACAGGAACTCGGCCAGCGCCTTCGACAGCTCCGTCTTACCGACACCGGACGGGCCGGCGAAGATGAACGAGCCCGACGGGCGCTTCGGGTCCTTCAGGCCGGCGCGGGTACGCCGGATCGCCTTCGAGACCGCCTCCACGGCGTCCTTCTGGCCGACGATGCGCTTGTGCAGCTCGTCTTCCATGCGGAGCAGCCGGGAGGTCTCCTCCTCGGTGAGCTTGTAGACCGGGATGCCGGTCCAGTTCGCCAGCACCTCGGCGATCTGCTCGTCGTCGACCTCGCTGACGACGTCGAGATCGCCGGCCTTCCACTCCTTCTCCCGCTGCGCCTTCTGACCCAGCAGCTGCTTCTCCTTGTCGCGCAGCTGGGCGGCCCGCTCGAAGTCCTGCGCGTCGATCGCGCCTTCCTTGTCGCGGCGGACCTGGGCGATGCGCTCGTCGAAGTCACGCAGGTCTGGCGGCGCGGTCATGCGACGGATGCGCATGCGGGCACCGGCCTCGTCGATGAGGTCGATCGCCTTGTCGGGCAGGTACCGGTCGGAGATGTACCGGTCGGCCAGGGTGGCCGCCGCCACCAGCGCGGCGTCGGTGATCGACACCCGGTGGTGCGCCTCGTACCGGTCGCGCAGACCCTTGAGGATCTCGATCGTGTGCGCCAGCGACGGCTCGCCGACCTGGATGGGCTGGAACCGGCGCTCGAGCGCGGCGTCCTTCTCCAGGTGCTTGCGGTACTCGTCGAGCGTGGTGGCACCGATCGTCTGCAGCTCGCCACGGGCCAGCATCGGCTTCAGTATCGACGCCGCGTCGATCGCGCCCTCGGCGGCACCCGCACCGACGAGCGTGTGGATCTCGTCGATGAACAGGATGATGTCGCCCCGGGTGCGGATCTCCTTGAGCACCTTCTTCAGGCGCTCCTCGAAGTCACCGCGGTAGCGGGAACCGGCGACCAGCGCGCCGAGGTCGAGCGTGTAGAGCTGCTTGTCCTTCAGCGTCTCCGGCACCTCGCCCTTGACGATGCGCTGGGCGAGACCCTCGACGACGGCCGTCTTGCCGACACCGGGCTCACCGATGAGCACCGGGTTGTTCTTGGTGCGGCGGGACAGCACCTGCATGACCCGCTCGATCTCCTTCTCACGCCCGATGACCGGGTCGAGCTTGCCCTCGCGGGCGCCCTGCGTGAGGTTGCGACCGAACTGGTCGAGCACCAGGCTCGTCGACGGCGCCGTCTCGCCGGGCGCGCCGGTGCCGGCCGCGGCCGGCTCCTTGCCGCCCTGGTAGCCGGACAGGAGCTGGATGACCTGCTGACGGACCCGGTTGAGGTCGGCGCCGAGCTTGACCAGCACCTGGGCGGCGACGCCCTCACCCTCGCGGATCAGCCCGAGCAGGATGTGCTCCGTGCCGATGTAGTTGTGGCCCAGCTGGAGCGCCTCCCGCAAGGACAGCTCCAGAACCTTCTTGGCGCGCGGCGTGAACGGGATGTGCCCGCTCGGCGCCTGCTGCCCCTGGCCGATGATCTCCTCGACCTGCTGCCGGACACCTTCCAGCGAAATGCCCAGGCTCTCCAGGGCCTTCGCGGCGACGCCTTCACCCTCGTGGATGAGGCCGAGCAGGATGTGCTCGGTGCCGATGTAGTTGTGGTTGAGCATCCGGGCCTCTTCCTGGGCCAGGACGACAACCCTTCGGGCTCGGTCGGTGAACCGCTCGAACATCCCTGCTCCCTCACATGCCGTGTCCGTCGACGCCGTGCCCTGCCGACGTGACCGTGCCATAACTCTATCCCCGCCGACCCTGCGATCTCGCCGGGTGCGAGCACTAAGTCCAAGGCCGTTACCTGCGTACTGACCAGGTGTACGGACCAACCCCAGGCCAGGTGCGGATGTTCCGGGACGCGTCCCGATACGCCCAGAGCGAAATCAGGGGGGTCGGGTAGGGGCTGAGACGCGGAAACGCACCAGCCCGCCCGGTGCGGACACCGGACGGGCTGCGAACGTACCGAGGCTTCCGCCGCTAGCGGCCGGCCTCGGCGTGGTACCGGTCGACGATCTCCTGCTTGATTCGCCCCCGGTCGGACACCTTGATGCCCTTCGCCTGGGCCCACTCGCGAATGGCGCGGTTCTGGTCGCGGTCGGCGGCGGCGCCTCCGCGGACCCGGGCCGCGGCGGCACGGCCACCGGGAACCACTCCACCCCGCCCAATCTTGCGACCCGCACCTACGTAGGGCGCGAGAACATCACGAATCTTCGCCGCATTGTCCTCGGACAAGTCGATCTCGTACTGAACGCCGTCGAGGCCAAACTTCACCGTCTCCTCGGCTTCGCCGCCGTCGAGGTCGTCGGTGAGCACCTGAATCGTTCGCCTGGCCACGTCAATTCCTTCCCGAATGGGGACTCCCCGCAATTGCGCAAAACTCTAACGCATGTCGGGCGGGATTGAGTAGCCGGAGTTCCGCAATTACTCGGCGCACACCATCGGGATCGAATGTCCACCGAATACCACGCGCACCATCATGCCGACAGGCAAGCTGGCAGGCATCCTGACACACTACGTGATGCCCCTTGACCACGCTCCCCGTCGCGACTATCAAATGATAGACGAGGATCGGTTCGACAACCCACTCCCCGGCCGTCGCCGTGTCCGCATTGCCGCCCGACCATCCGATCGCGATCCCATCGCCATCCGATCACAATGTGCGCTTCGGCGATTGACCGGACGAATCGTACTCCCGGTGCGGTACCACACCGCACACGTGGAATAGCTTCACCTCGATCCCGCCGAACCAAATCGGTGTCGGCGGCATTGCATTGCGTCACATAATGCCGACCGCACCATGGAGTCGAGGGTGCCCAGATGGGACCACCTGCACCGCGTCCGGCCATGATCCGGCAGAATGCGGTAGCTGTGAGCATGCCTCCTTATTCGCAGTACCCCAACCAGCCCGCGAGTGGCGGGCCGGGTGGCTACGGCCAACCCACATCGGGCCCCGCTTACGGCGGCCAACCGACGTCGGGACCCGGTTACGGCGGCCAGCCGACTTCCGGTCCCAGTTACGGCGGGCAGCCGACTTCCGGTCCCGGATACGGAGCTCAACAACCCGGATACGGAGCCGACCAGGGATACGGCGCCCAACAACCGGGCTACGGCGGTCAACAACAGGCCTACGACCCGTCGCAAGGCGGGTACGGCGCTCAACAACCCGGTTACGGCCCGCCGGCCGGTGGCTACGGCGGCGGCGGAGGCGACGGAATCGCGCTGACGCTCAAATTCTTTCCGCTCGCCTTCCTGCTGATGTTCTTCAAGCCGGTCGTCACCATCAACGGGCAGCAGTATCAGGTGCCGTGGAACCGGCGTACGCCGATTCAGCTGCCGCCCGGGCAGTACCACGTACACGTCCACACGCCGTATCTGATCCCGACACAGATCGGCAAGGCCGACCTGGCGGTGAACGTCGGCGGCGGTCAGCCGGTCGAACTGGAGTACCGGGCTCCGCTGTTCATGTTCTCGCCCGGTTCGCTCGGTACGCCGCCGCAGAAGTACAACGGCGTCGGCCCCACCATCGCGCTGATGGCGGTGCCGTTGGTCATCGGTCTGATCTGCTGCTGCTTCTCGATCATCTCGAGCAGCAACAGCGGCTACTGACGGTTCGCCGGGGCGTTCCGTTCATAGGCCAGCCTGAGGCCGATCAGGGTCAGCCACGGTTCGTGGTTGGTCACTGTCGCGCATTCGCCGATCACCACCGGCGCCAACCCGCCGGTGGCGATCACGGCCTTGACCGCTCCGAGTTCCGAGATGATGCCGCGCACCACCCCGTCGACCTGGCCGGCGAAGCCGTACACCACACCGGACTGCAGGCACTCGACGGTGTTCTTGCCGATGATCCGCGGAGGCTTGACCAGTTCGACCTTGCGTAGCTGGGCGGCGCGGGCCGCCAGCGCGTCGACCGAGATCTCGATTCCGGGCGCGAGGACCCCACCCAGGAACTCGCCCCGGGCCGAGATGACGTCGAAGTTGGTCGAGGTTCCGAAGTCGACGACGATGGCCGGTCCCCCGAACAACGTGTATGCGGCCAGCGTGTTCATCACCCGGTCGGAGCCGACCTCCTTGGGGTTGTCGATCGCCAGCTGCACACCGGTGCGCACGCCGGGTTCGACGATCACCGCCGGCACGTTCGCGTAGTACCGGGCGAGCATCGACCGCATCGAGCGCAGTGCGGCCGGCACGGTGGAGCACGCCGCGATCCCGGTGATCTCCACGGCGTCGCCGGCGAGCAGCCCGCGCAGCTGCAGGCCGAGTTCGTCGGCGGTGGAGCGGCCGTCGGTCTTCGTCCGCCAGGAGTGCACGAGCTTGTCGCCCTCGAACGTGGCGAGCACCGTGTTCGTGTTCCCGATGTCGATGCACAGGAGCAAGTCAGGCCACCTCAGCGAAGGCGCAGGTCGAGCGCGATGTCCAGAATGGGCGACGAGTGGGTCAGCGCCCCGACCGAAAGGTAGTCGACGCCGGTCTCGGCGAACTCACGAACCCGGTCGAGTGTGAGTCCACCGGTCGCCTCCAGTTCCGCGCGGTCTCCGACCGCCGCGACCACCTCGCGCAGCAGGGCCGGCTCCATGTTGTCGCACAGCAGGAACGTGGCGCCGGCCTCGACCGCCTCCACCGCCTCGGCCACCGTGGTGATCTCCACCTGAACCGGCACATCCGGGTACGAAGAACGCACGGAGCGGAAGGCCGCGGTGAGTCCGCCGGCCGCGATCTTGTGGTTGTCCTTGATCATCGCGACGTCGTACAGGCCCATGCGCTTGTTGGTGCCGCCGCCGGCCCGCACCGCGTACTTCTCCAGTACGCGCAGCCCGGGCGTGGTCTTGCGGGTGTCGAGCACCTGCGCCTTCGTGCCCTCCAGCGCGTCGGCCCACCTCCGCGTGTGCGTCGCCACCCCCGACATGCGGCAGAGCAGGTTCAGCGCCGTGCGCTCGGCCGTCAGCAGGGTCCGGGTCGGCCCGGCCACCGTCGCCAGGACATCTCCGCGCGCCACCGCGGCGCCGTCTGTGGCCAGTGCCTCAAAAGCGATGGGACGCACGTGAGCGCCGTCGGATACGGCGCCTGATTCTGGCGACACAGCCTCGGCCGCGTGGAAGACCGCTGCCGCCACCGCGAGGCCGGCGACCACTCCCGGCGCCCGGGCCACCACCTCGGCCACATCGTGCTGGTCGGCCGGGATCGTGGCGAGGCTGGTGACGTCGCCGCTCCCCACGTCCTCGGTCAGCGCTCTTTCCAGAATCTCGGCCACGGCGGACGGTTCCATCCCGGCGGCCTGGAGCCGCGCGGCGATCTCGGGCTTCACGCGTTCGACTCCCACTTCGCCTTGCCGTTCCACGACACGAGCAGATGACCGAGCCAGGCGTCGCTGGCGTCGGGGAAGTCCTCGCGCCAGTGGCAGCCGCGGGTCTCCTCGCGTTTCGTCGCGGCCGCGACGAGCGCGCCGGCCACCGTGTAGAGGTTCGCCGCCTCCCACGCGGCCGTGCCGGCCGGTGCCTGTTCGGCGGCGGCGACCGCCACCGCGGCCTCCTTCAGCGACTCGGCGCTGCGCAGCACGCCGGCGCCCCGGCTCATCGCCCGTTGCAACGGCAGCCGTCCGCTGGTGGCGACCGCGCCGCCGTCCTCGAGGCCCTCGGGGTCGGCCGGCTCGCCCGGCTCGGGAAGGTTGGCGGCGATGTCGGCCGCGATGCGCCGGGCGAACACGAGCCCTTCGAGCAGCGAGTTCGACGCCAGCCGGTTGGCGCCGTGCACGCCGGTGCAGGCCACCTCGCCGCAGGCGTACAGGCCCCTGATCGAGGAGCGGCCGTGCAGGTCGGTACGTACCCCGCCCGACGCGTAGTGGGCCGCCGGTGCCACCGGGATCAGGTCGTGGGCCGGGTCGACGCCGGCCTCGCGGCAGAACGCCGTGATCGTCGGGAAGCGGCTGGTGACGTCTTCGACGTGGCGGGCGTCGAGCCACACGTTGTCGGAGCCCTCGGCGGCCATGACCCGGTGGATGCCCTTGGCAACGATGTCGCGCGGGGCCAGTTCGGCGAGGTCGTGCTGGCCGACCATGAACCGGGTGCCGTCGGCGTCGCGCAGGTACGCGCCCTCGCCGCGGAGCGCCTCGCTGACCAGCGGCTGCTGGGCGCCGCCGCGGGCGGTGTAGAGCGCCGTCGGGTGGAACTGCACGAACTCGAGGTCGGTCACCACGGCGCCGGCCCGCAGCGCCAGGGCGACCCCGTCGCCGGTGGACACCGAGGGGTTGGTGGTCACCGCGTAGATCTGGCCCATGCCGCCGGTCGCCAGCACCACGGCCCGGCCCAGGACGGCGCCCACGCCGTCTTCGGCGCCCTCGCCGAGGACGTGCAGCGTGACCCCGCAGGCGCGACCCTTCTTCGTGGTGAGCAGGTCGAGCACGAGCGCGTGCTCGATGAGCCGGATCCACGGGTCGCGCTGGACGGCCGCGTGCAGCGCCCGCTGCACCTCCGCCCCGGTGGCGTCGCCGCCGGCGTGCACGATGCGGTTGGCGTGGTGGCCGCCCTCGCGGGTGAGCATCAGCGACCCGTCGGGGTGCCGGTCGAACGCGGCGCCCCAGCGCATCAGCTCGCGGACGCGGGCCGGCCCTTCGCGCACCAGCACGTCGACCGCGTCGGGGTTGCCCAGTCCGACGCCGGCCACCAGCGTGTCCTGGGCGTGCGCCTCGGGCGTGTCGAGCGGGTCGAGCACGGCCGCGATGCCGCCCTGCGCCCAGCGCGTGGACCCGTCATCGATGTTGACCTTCGTGACCACGGTGACGTGGAGCCCGGCCTCGCGCAGGTGCAGTGCGCAGGTGAGGCCGGCGATCCCCGACCCGACGACCACCACGTCGGTCTGCTCGGCCCACCCCGGGGGTGGCCCGGTCAGCCGAGCTTTGGCTGAACCCATTCGTTCAGTGAATCATTACCGCCCTGTAACCGCGCTACGACGTCGGTCACGTGCCCATCTGTCGGACTCAGTCGGCGGGAAGACCTGCCGGGCCGATGCCCTTGATCGACTTGTTCAGCGGGTCGGCGCTGTGGGCGTAGCACCGCACGCCACGGTTGCCGAGGCCCCACTCGATCTCGGTGAACGGCGACGAGATCCAGCCGACGCGGAAACTCAGGTCGGCGTCGTTCGGGACGCCCGCGTACGCGGCCACCACCGGCGCGCAGCCGTCGAGGCGGGCCTTGGACGCGGCCGCCCGGTCGGTCGGGTACGGGCCGTCGGGCAGGTCGTAGACGCCGACGTACTCGCCGTTGTGGTTGGTGTCGCACTTGGCCGGCGTCATCTTGTCGATCCGGTTGTTGGCACCCGTGGTGACCGTGATGCACCCCAGCGCGACCGGCTTCTCGCCGGTGAGACCGCCCTTCAGGCTGGCCGTCCGCGTGACGACGGCGTAGTCGTCAAGATCCAGGTACTCCATCATGTCGCACCGGAACCAGCGGGCACCGCCCTGCCAGTGCAGCGCGATCGGCAGCACGACCGACAACTCCAGCCGCCCGTTGCGCCAGTCGTCACCGAGGAACGTCTTGGCCTCGGCGGCACACGTCTCGTACGCGGTGCGGCGACCCTTCGACCCGGTCGACGGCGCCGACGACTGGCCCGCCTCCTCGCCGGTGAACTGGCCGACATACACGGTCTCGACCGTGTGGGAGGCGGTGCACTCCACCGGAGCCGGCCACTTGGTGACGCTGGCCGGGTTGTCGGTGGTGATGCTGTAACAGGCGCCGGAGGCCGGCGTCGGGATCTTCGCGTCGGGCAGTGCCTTCCAGTTGTTGGTCAGGTCACCGTCGGTGCCGGCCGGGTTACCACAGGCGCTCAACAGCAGCGTGACCACTCCCACGACCGCCAGCGCGCCCGTACTCAGACGCCTACCTCGCACCTGCACCCTCCCCAGTCGGCTTCCTTCGAAGCTAGCGCACCGGCACTAGAGGGTGAGGGGCGCGTTGTCGATCAGCCGGGTGGTGCCCACGCGGGCAGCCATGAGCATCCTCGCCGGGCCGTGCTCAGGGGCCGGTCCGAGGTCCGGAGCGGTCACCACGACGTAGTCGGGCCGCGCTCCGGGGGTCCCGTCGAACACCGCACCGGCGGCGGCGAGCGCGACCCCCGCACCCTGCCCGCCCACGGCGGCGGCCGCGGCCAACGCCCGCGACAACGCCAGCGCGGTGACCCGCTCCTCGGCCGACAGGTACGAGTTGCGGCTGCTCAACGCCAGCCCGTCGGGCTCGCGCACGGTGGGGACGCCGACGATGTCGACGTCGAGGTCCAGGTCGCGCACCATGGCGCGGATCATCGTGAGCTGCTGGAAGTCCTTCTCGCCGAAGAACGACGCGTCGGCGCGGGTCAGGTGCAGCAGCTTGAGCACCACGGTGAGCACGCCGTGGAAGAAGCCCGGGCGGCTGGCACCCTCGAGGATCTCGCCGACCGGACCGGGGTTGACCCGCACCGCCGGCGGGCCGCCCGGGTACATCTCCGCCTCGGTGGGCGCGAACAGCACGTCGACGCCTTCCCGCTCGGCGATCGCCAGATCCTCCGCCCAGGTGCGCGGGTACGTCGCGAGGTCCTCGTTCGGGCCGAACTGCAACGGGTTCACGAACAGCGTCATGATCACGTGGTCGGACTCCGCGCGCGCGGCCCTCAGCAGGCTCACGTGACCGGCGTGCAGGGCGCCCATGGTCATCACGACGCCGACCTTCTTCTCGAGCTCACGCCGGGCCTGGACCAGTTCGGCGCGGGTCCTCGCGACGATCACACGCGCTCCCTGGGTGCCTGGACGATCTCGAGCAGCGGAACGGCGTCGGCCGGGCGCAGGCGGCCGGCGGCGATCGCCCGGTCGGCGGTGCGCCGGGCCAGGGCCAGGTAGGGCGGCACCGAGCCGGGTGCGGTGGCGCCGAGCGCGGCGAGGTGCCCGGCGACGGTGCCCGCGTCGCCCCGCGACACCGGGCCGGTCAGCGCGGCGTCGCCGAGCGCGAGGCTGTTGTCGAGCGCCGCCTGGAGCAGCGGCCGCAGCACCCGTTCGGGATTGTCGACGCCGGCGTCACGCAGCCGGTCGCGGGCCTCGTTGACGAGCGTGACCAGGTGGTTCGCCCCGTGGGCGAGCGCGGCGTGGTACAGGGTGCGGTCGCGTTCGGCGATCCACTCGGGGATGCCGCCGAGGTCGGTCACGAGCTTCGCGGCCCGGCGCCGGGCCGCCTTCTCCGCGGTGACCCCGAACGTGACGTCCTCCGTGCGCGTCGCTTCGGCCCCAGGGCCGGCGTCGCCTGGACTGAGGAGCGCAGGGAGCGAAGCGACCGGAGCGACGAGGGAAGGCGACGCCGCGGAGGCCCTGGGGCCCGCGCCCGCGGAGGCGGGCGCATCAAACTCGGTGAAGGTCATGACCGGGTGGACGGCCGCGATCAGCGTGCCCCGCTGCTCGGCCGGGCGCAGGGGCTCCAGTCCGTGCGCGCCGGACGTGTGGACGACCAGCTGACCCGGCCGGAACGCGCCCGCGGCCGCGAGCCCACGCACGAGCCCGGCGAGCACGTCGTCGGGAACCGCGATGATCACGAGGTCACCGGTGGCGGCCTCGTCGGGCGGTAGTACGGGGGTTCCCGGGAGCAGCCGGCCGACCCGGTCACGGTTCGACACGGTCGACACGGCGACGATCTCGTGACCGGCGGCGGCGAGGGCGACGGCCAGCGCCGTTCCCACCCGACCCGCGCCGATCACGCTGACGGTTTCCCCGTTCCGGGGGTGAACGCGCGGCGGAGCGCTCATGATGATCCAGTCCTTACCGAGGAGGTACCGGTCGATCATCAGTATCGCGAGCCGCGCGCCCACCCGCACGGACCAGTGACCAATTGCTCAGGCCTGCACCTGTCGGTGCAGGTAGTCCTTGATCAGCGCACGTGCCTCGTCGAGCACCGCGACGTCGCCGTTCGGCGACCGGCGGAACGCCATCTTGATCAGCGCGTCGGCCGCCTCGACGGCGATGCCCAGCGCGAACTCGGTGCGTTCCCCGCGAAGCTCGTACCGCTCGTTCAGCAGAGCGGCGATCCGCGCGGCGATCACCGCGTTGTTGTCGCGCTCGTCGTCCAGGAGGTGGACGTCGACCACGTCGCCGAAGTGCAGCGTGCGGAATCCCGGGGTCGTGCGGTACATCGCGATGTACTCGTCGATCGCGGCATCGACGGCGCCCCACCAGTGGGTCGACTGCTCCTGCGACAGTCGGTTGCTCAGCCTCTGGAGGTAGGCCTCCAGGTTGCGCAGGGTGAGCGCTTGGACGATCGCCCTCTTGTCCGGGAAGAACTGGTACACGGAGCCGATCGCCACCCCCGCCCGTTCGGCGAGCAGCGTGGTGGTCAGCCCGTCGTAGCCGACCTCGTCGACCAACTGTGCGCACGCGTCGAGCATGCGGTTCACTCGGGCGACGCTGCGGCCCTGCACCGGTACCCGGCGCAGGGGTCCGGCGAGCGGCTGTGCGGTCACGTCCGTTCCTTCCCGTTTATGGCCCTCTCACTCGGCATAACGATTGAGAAGTTGACTCGCCGCGCATCGGAACGGTAGTCACGTCCGATGGTCCCCAATTCGTGGCGGGAAGGCGCTGAGTTGGACGCTGCTCGGCAGGGCGCCGCCCCCGCATGGCGGAACTGGGCCGGCAACGTCTCAGACTCGGCGCCTCTTGTTACCCCGGAGTCACTCGAGGAGCTGTCTGATACGGTCCGCGCCGCGGCTGAGCGGGGCAAACGGGTCCGCGTGGCCGGCAGCGGCCACTCGTTCTCGGGTATCGCCTCATCAGACGGTGTGCGCATCGCACTGACACGGATGCCGATCAAAGTAGACGTGGCGGGCACGTCGGTCACCGTTCCCGGGGGCATCACGCTCAAGCGATTGAATCGGGAACTCGACAGTCGCGGCCTGGCGCTACCCAATCTGGGTGATATCGACGCGCAGACGATCACGGGCGCCACCCAGACCGGCACCCACGGCACCGGTGCCGGCTTCGGCGGCCTCGCGTCGTTCGTCTCTGCCATCACCTTGATGAGGACGGACGGGTCCACGGTGACGTGCGCGCGCGGCGAGCCGCTGTTCGAGGCGGCGGTGGTCGGGCTCGGCGCGTTCGGGGTGGTCACGGAGGTGACGCTCGACTGCGTGCCCGCGTTCGTCCTGCGCGCCGAGGAGCGGCCGTCGGCGCTGGAATCCGTGCTCGACGGCCTGGACGACCTGATCGCCGGCAACGACCACTTCGAGTTCTTCTGGTTCCCCTACACCAGCCGCGCGCAGGTGAAGCTGAACAACCGGGTCGACGCCATCGACCGGCCGCTACCGGGCTGGCGGCGCTGGCTCGACGACTCGTTCCTGTCCAACACGGTGTTCGGCGCCGGCCTCCGGGTCGCGCGCCGGGTGCCGGGCTTCACGCGTCCCTTCATGAAGGTGTCCGCGCGGGGACTGTCCGCGCGGACCTACACCGCGGCCTCCCACGAGGTGTTCTGCACCGACCGGCGGGTGCGGTTCACCGAGATGGAGTACGGCCTGCCCCGCGAGGCGCTGCGCGAGGCGCTGACGGGCGTGCGGCGGGTGGTCGACGCGCTGCCGTTCCCGGTCGCGTTCCCGGTGGAGGTGCGGTTCACCGCGGCCGACGACCCGTGGCTGTCACACGGGCACGGCCGCGACAGTGCCTACGTGGCGGTGCACCAGTTCATCGGGATGCCGTACGAGCCGTACTTCCGCGAGGTCGAGCGGATCTGCCTCGACCTCGGCGGGCGCCCGCACTGGGGCAAGATGCACTTCGCCGCACCGGAACGCCTGCGCGCCGCGTACCCCCGCTTCGCCGACTGGCAGGCCGAACGCGCCCGGTTCGACCCGGAGGGGCTGTTCCGCTCCCCCTTCCTTGACGACCTCCTTCCCTGACCCCTGGCCTCCCGTGCGCGCGGAGGGGAAGAGCGGTCAGGGGCGGTAGGTGCCGAAGGACCACACGTTGCCCTCCGGGTCGCTCGCGGCGTACTCGCGGGAGCCGTAGTCCTGGTCGACCAGCTCCTGGACGATCTCGGCGCCGGCCTTCACCGCACGGGCGTGGTGCGCGTCCGGGTCGTCGAGGGCCAGGTAGGTGACCGTTCGCCCCGTGTCGAACGGGCTGGGTTCGGCGCGCCGCTGGCCGAGCATGACCAGCCCGCCGCCGGGCCAGGCCAGCTCGGCGTGTGCGATCGTGCCGTCGTCGTTCTCCATCACGGACTTCTCGGTGAAGCCGAACGCGTCGACCAGGAACCGGATCGCCGCTTTCGCGTCGTCGTACCGCAGCGTGGGGTAGATACTCATGCGCCCGACGCTAGAAGCCCCGCCCGGTCGGCGTCTTGGAGGAATGTGACCTGCTCGGCGTCGAGCCCGGCGACGAACGAACCCGGCGTCACCCCGGCCAACGCGCGGAACTCGCGCACCAGGTGGCTCTGGTCGGTGTAGCCGCACGTGGCCGCCGCGACCGCCGCCGGCACGCCGGTGCCCAGCAGCCGTGACGCCCGCTGGAACCGCACGACCCGCGCCGCCACCTTGGGCGGCAGCCCGACCTCCGCCCGGAACCGGTTGACGAAGTGCCGCCGGCTCCAGCCCGTCGCGGCCACGAGGTCACCGACCCGCACGGCGCCGTGCCGGCCACGCATCACCGCCCAGGCCCACTCGACGGCCGGGTCGGGCTGCGGTCCGTCGGCCGCGAGCCCGAGCAGCGCGGCGTCGAGCAGGTCGAGCCGCTCCGCCCAGCCGTCGGCGGCGGCGAGCCGGTCGGCCAGTCGGTCGAGCACGGGCAGGTCGACCACCAGGCCGGTGAGCTCACCGGGCGGGACCCGCAGCAGCCGGTGCGCGCCCTGCGGGGTGAGCCCCAACTCGATCCCGCGCTGGCCACCGGTGAACTCGGTGGTGCCCCACGTGTCGTGCAGACCGGCGACGAACGTGCGCCGCGGCACCCCGTGCACCGCGATCGGCTCGCCGAGGTTGAGGATCACCGTCACCGCGGGGTGGGGCGTGACCCGGCGGACCACCGGCCTGTCCGCGAACTCGGCGTACCCGACGACGGTGGAGACCAGCCCGGCGAGCCGGGGCTCCGGTGGACGCCGCGCCGACTCCCACCGGATCCCGCCGGACTCCTGCCGGTCGACGGTCAGCATCAGTCCTCGCCGCTGGTGGCCTTCCGGGCCGTGGTCTTCTTCGCCGCGGTCGTCTTCTTGGCCGGTGCCGCCTTCTTCGCCGGGGTGGCCTTCTTCGCCGCGGCCTTCGTGGTCTTCTTCGCCGCGGCCGCCTTCGTCGTCTTCTTCGCCGCGCCGACGGTCGCCTTCTCCGGTGCCGCCTTCTTCGCCGGCGCCTTGCGGGCGGTCTTCTTCACCGGACCCTTGGCCCGCTTCTCGGCGAGCATCTCGCTGGCCTCGTCGAGCGACAGCGACTCCGGGGTCTGCCCGCGCCGCAGCGACGCGTTGTACTCGCCGTCGGTGACGTACGGGCCGAACCGGCCCTCCTTGATCACCAGCGGCTTCTCGGTGAGCGGGTCGGCGCCCATCTCGCGCAGCGGCGGCGCCGCCGTGCGGCGTCCCCTGGTCTTGGGCGCGGCGAGGATGGCCTCCGCCTGCTCCAGGGTGACCGTGAACATCGCCTCTTCGCTCTCCAGCGAGCGGTAGTCGTCGCCCTTGCGGATGTACGGGCCGTACCGGCCGTTCGCCGCGACGATGTCGGCGCCGTCGACCGACGACTGGCCGATCACCCGCGGCAGCAGGAGCAGCTTCAGCGCGTCGGCCAGGGTGAGGTTCTCCGGCGACATCGACCGCAGCAGCGACGACTTCCGCTCGCCGCTCTGCACGTACGGGCCGAACCGGCCGGACTTCAGCTCGATCGGCTCGCCGGTCTCCGGGTGCTCGCCGAGCTTGCGCTCGCCGCCGCCGCCGAGGAACAGCTCGTTGACCTTCTCCGGGGTGAGCTCGTCGGGGGCGATGCCGTCGGGCAGCGTGACCCGGTCGCTCTCCTCCTCGCCGTCTCCCCGCTGCAGGTACGGCCCGTACCGGCCGACCCGCACCACGATGTCGTCGAACAGCGGGATCGAGTTGACGCCGCGGGCGTCGATGTCGCCGAGCTGCTCGGTGACCATCCGCTTGAGCCCGCCCGACCGCGACACCGAGCCCTCGCCGCCCAGTTCGCCGCCGAAGTAGAACGAGCGCAGGAAGTCGACCGCGGCGGCGTCGCCGCCGGCGATGTCGTCGAGCTCGTTCTCCATCGACGCGGTGAACGCGTAGTCGACGAGCTGCGGGAAGTGCCGTTCCAGCAGCGTGATCACCGCGAACGCGATGAAGCTGGGCACCAGGGCCTGGCCGCGTTTGGTCACGTAGCCCCGGTCCTGAATGGTCTTCATGATCGACGTGTAGGTCGACGGGCGCCCGATGCCCAGCTCCTCCAGCGCCTTGATCAGCGACGCCTCGGTGTAGCGGGCCGGCGGCTGCGTGGTGTGACCGGCGGCGCGCAGCTCCTCCGCGGTGAGCGGCTGACCCTTCGCCAGGGTGGGCAGGCGGCGCTCGGCGTCCTCGGCCTCGGCGTTCTCGTCGTCGGACGACTCGACGTAGGCCTTCAGGAAGCCCGGGTCGGTGATCGTCTTGCCGGACGCGCCGAAGTCGGCCTGCTCGCCGGTGGTCGACGTGGCCCGGATCCGCACCGAGGTCGAGTTGCCGACCGCGTCGGTCATCTGGGAGGCGATCGTGCGGCGCCAGACCAGCTCGTACAGGCGGTACTCGTCGCCGCTGAGCTCGTTGGCGACGTCGCCCGGGGTCCGGAACATGTCGCCGGCCGGGCGGATCGCCTCGTGCGCCTCCTGCGCGTTCTTGACCTTGCCGGTGTACCGCCGCGGCTGCGGTGGCACGAACTTGTCGCCGAAGAGGTCGCGGATCTGCTGGCGGGCGGCGGTGATCGCCGACTCCGACAGGTTCACCGAGTCGGTACGCATATAAGTGATGTAGCCGTTCTCGTACAGCCGCTGCGCCACGCGCATCGTCTGCTCGCTCGAGAACCGCAGCTTGCGGGCCGCCTCCTGCTGCAGCGTGGAGGTGATGAACGGCGCGTACGGCCGGCGCCGGTACGGCTTCTCCTCGACGCGGGTGACCTCGAACGGCCGGTCCTCCAGGCGGGCGGCGAGGCCACGGGCGCCCTGTTCGTCGAGGTGCACCACCCCGGAGTTGACGCGGACCCGCCCGGTCTCCGGGTCGAAGTCCTTGCCGGTGGCTATGCGGTCGCCGTCGAGCGCGATCAGCGTGGCGCCGAACGTGCGCGGCCCGTCGCCTACCTTGTCGGCCTCGACGGCCAGCGTGGCCGCGATGTCCCAGTAGTCGGCCGAGCGGAACTTCATCCGCTGGCGCTCGCGCTCGACCACGATGCGGGTCGCGACCGACTGCACCCGGCCCGCGGACAGGCCGCGCTGGACCTTCTTCCACAGCACCGGCGAGACTTCGTAGCCGTAGAGGCGGTCGAGGATGCGGCGGGCCTCCTGCGCGTCGACCAGGGAGCGGTCGATGTCGCGCGGGTTGGCGACGGCCGCCTGGATCGCGGGCTTGGTGATCTCGTGGAAGACCATCCGCTTCACCGGTACGCGCGGTTTCAGCGTCTCGACCAGGTGCCACGCGATGGCCTCGCCCTCGCGGTCCTCGTCTGTCGCGAGCAGGATCTCGTCGACCTCGCCGGTGAGCTTCTTCAGCTTCTGGATCTGCTGGCGGCGGTCGGCACTTACCACGTACAGCGCGGTGAAGTCGTTGTCGACGTCGACCCCGAGCCGCGCCCACGACTGTTCCTTGTACTTGGCCGGCACGTCGGCGGCGTTGCGGGGCAGGTCGCGGACATGGCCAAAACTCGCCTCCACGACGTACCCCGGGCCGAGGTAACCCGAGATCGTCCTGGCCTTCGCCGGTGACTCGACGATGACCAAGCGCGTGGTGTTCGCCACTCTTCTCCCCAAATCGCGTGTTATCTGCATCCGGCACGCCGAACGGCGCCACCGTACACCGTCACTCAACGAGGTAAGGCGCGTTGGGCGTCCTCCGTGGCCGTCAGAGGTCGAAAAGTCCGGGTTCGTCCTTCAAATGGGCTTCTCGCGGGGTCGCGGCCGCGCGCCCGGCGCCGGGTTCGCGTTTTCGTGAAGTTCTTGAGGATACGGGCACAGCCCCGTCCGGGTTTTCTGTCTGCGCCTTCTTGCGGGGCCATTTTCCTGGCGGAACGTCGTCGGGCGGATCCCCGATGATCTCGGCCAGGTGGGCGACCCGCTTGCGACCCTCGATGCGGAACAGCGGACCGCCGGCACGCGGTCCGAGCAGTTCGGCCGGCAGGCCGGTGGTGGCGAGCGCCCTACCGACAGCCTTCCAGCACTCTTCCTCCGCACCCAGGTGCAGGGAGTACCCGTCGCCGTCCTCGGTGGGCGCGCCGGCGGCCGCACACCACAGGCGCAGGCGCTGCCCGTCCAGGAAGAAGTCCGACGGCACGCGCTTGACCGCGCCGCGCAACCACCGGGCGCCGAGCGGCGCGAGCCGCGAGGAGTAGGCCGTGCGGACGCCGTAGTGGCCCTCGATCGTGGCCTTGTCCCAGCTGGTGGCGAGGCCGCGGCGGGTGAACTCGGCGATCAGCACCCGCACCCGCCAGGCCGCGTCGACGACGATCGACACGCGGGCCGTACCGCCGAGGCGCACCACCTGGCCGGCGCCGGCGAGTAGGCCGTCGAGATCACCGGGACCGGGCGGATGCGCCTCGATTCCGAAGATCGACAGCTGGGTGTCCATCGCTACCTGCACGCCTCGACCTCGTCGAACGCTTTCTGCAGGTCCTTCGACTTCACCTTGTCGAGGTTGAGCGCGCCGGCGGAGTAGTCCTTCTCGAGCTCCTTGAACGCGGCGCTGACGCCGTCGTAGAACTTCGTCGAGTCGCCGGTCTGCAGGGTGGTGACCTTCTCCTTCGCCTTGCCGTAGGCGTCGCGGGTGCGGCGCAGCGTATCGGCGAACTCCTTGGCGGCCTGTCTGCCGTTCTCGGCGTCGGGAACGCCTGCGGCGGCCACCTTGGACCGGGCCTGCTCACTGGCGTTCTCGGCGCCGCCGAGCAGTTCCAGCAGGCCGGTCTTGGCCTGGTCGGCGTTGGCGGCTGAGTCCATGCGCTGCTGCGCCCTGGTCATCAGCGAGTCGATCTCGGTACGCCACGGACCCAGCGCCGAGCAGACCGCACCCGCCCAGGTGGCGGCGGCGACCGATCCCCGATCGGCGTCGTCCTCGCCACCGCAGGCCGTGCTGGTCGCGAGCATCAACGCGGCGACCGCCAGCAGTGTGCGCACACGCGGCATGGCCGCAAGGGTAGATCCGTACACGCGTGCTATCCATTCGGCTCGCGGTATCCAGGTCCGTAAAGGGCGATGGCCCCCGGCCGATTCTCGCCGGGGGCCATCGTCATCGATACAGGTCAGGCGCCTACGCGGGTCTGGGGCTCCGCTTCGCGCACCTGGTCGGCACCGGCGTCGCCGGCGTCCACCGAGATCGGCTTGCGCTTGCTCCAGTACACCGCGCCGGCCAGGATCAGGGCCGAGACCACCGCGATGATGATCCGGACCGCCGGGTTGACGTCGCTGCCGAACTGCAGCACGACGGCCGGAGCGATCAGCAACGCCACCAGGTTCATCACCTTGAGCAGCGGGTTGATCGCCGGACCGGCGGTGTCCTTGAACGGGTCACCGATGGTGTCGCCGATGACCGTCGCGGCATGTGCCGGCGAACCCTTCCCGCCGTACGCGCCGTCTTCGACCATCTTCTTCGCGTTGTCCCAGGCACCACCGGAGTTGGCCAGGAACACCGCCATCAGCGTGCCGGCACCGATCGCACCGGCGAGGAAGCTGGCCAGGGCGCCGACGCCGAGGCCGAAGCCCACCGCGATCGGAGCCATGATCGCCAGCAGACCGGGGGTGAGCAGCTCGCGCTGCGCGTCCCGGGTGCAGATGTCGACGACCTTGCCGTACTCGGGCCGCTGAGAGCCGTCCATGATGCCGGGCAGCTCGCGGAACTGGCGACGCACCTCGACCACGACGGCACCGGCCGAGCGCGACACCGCGTTGATCGCGAGCCCCGAGAACAGGAACACGACGGCCGCGCCGAGCAGGATGCCGACCAGGTTGCGCGGGTCGGCGATGTTCAGCAGGCCGGCGATCTCGCTGGCCACCCTGCCCGCGATCGCACCGGCTTCCACGCCCTCGTCGGTGAAGCGCTCGCCGAGCGCCGACTCGAGGTTGGTCGTGTAGGAGCCGAACAGCGCGGTCGCGGCGAGCACGGCCGTCGCGATCGCGATGCCCTTGGTGATCGCCTTGGTGGTGTTGCCCACCGCGTCGAGGTCGGTCAGCGTGCGGGCGCCGGTCTCGTCGATGTCACCGGACATCTCCGCGATGCCCTGTGCGTTGTCGCTGATCGGGCCGAACGTGTCCATGGCGACGACGACGCCGATCGTGGTGAGCAGACCGGTTCCGGCCAACGCCACCGCGAACAGCGACAGGATGATCGAGCCGCCACCGAGCAGGTAGGCGCCGTAGACGCCCGCGCCGATGACGATCGCCGAGTACACCGCCGACTCGAGGCCGACGCTGATTCCGGCGAGAACCACGGTGGCAGGACCGGTGAGCGAGGTTTTGCCGATGTCCTGCACCGGGCGACGCTCGGTCTCGGTGAAGTAGCCGGTCAGGGCCTGGATCACCGCGGCCAGCACGATACCGATGATCACCGCGATGATCGCGAAGACCTGCGGGTTCAGCGCGAAGTCGTGGTTCTCGCCGACCTTGAGGGTCTCGAACCAGTCGTCGCCGAGCAGGGCCGGCCAGTCGGACTTCAGGTACACCAGAGCGGCGGCGCTGACGCCCACCGCGGAGATGAACGCCGAGATGTAGAAGGCCCGGTTGATCGCGGTAAGGCCGTTCTTGTCGCTCTTGCGCAGCCGGGTGATGAACACGCCGATGATCGCAGTGAGCACACCGATGGTCGGCACGATCAGCGGGAAGACCAGGCCCTGCTCGCCGAAGGCGACCCGGCCCAGGATCAGCGAGGCGACCAGGGTCACCGCGTACGACTCGAACAGGTCCGCGGCCATGCCGGCGCAGTCACCGACGTTGTCGCCGACGTTGTCGGCGATGGTCGCGGCGTTGCGCGGGTCGTCTTCGGGGATGTTCTGCTCGACCTTGCCGACCAGGTCGGCGCCCACGTCGGCGGCCTTGGTGAAGATGCCGCCGCCGACCCGCATGAACATCGCGAGCAGCGCGGCTCCGAAGCCGAACCCTTCGAGGACCGTGGGGGCGTCGCCCTGATAGATGATCACGACCAGCGCGGCGCCGAGCAGACCGAGGCCGACGGTCATGAAGCCGACCACACCACCGGTGCGGAACGCGATCTGCATCGCCTTCTCGCGCCCGCCGTCCTCGCGGGCCGCGGCGGCGACCCGCAGGTTGGCGCGGGTGGCCAGTGCCATGCCCGCGCCGCCGATGATCGCCGAGAACACCGCGCCGACCACGAAGAACAGCGAGCGGCCGATCTTGACGGCGGTCTCGTTGTCGCCGGCCTCGGACACCGGGAGCAGGAACAGCAGCACGACCGCGATGACGACGAAAATTCCCAGCGTCTTGAACTGCCGCACCAGGTAGGCGGACGCGCCCTCCTGCACGGCGGCCGCGATCTCCTGCATCTTGTTGGTTCCCCGACCGGCGGCGAGGACGGCTTTGGTGAGCGCAGCCGCGAAACCCAGTGCCACGAGCGCGATGACGGCCGCGATCACGACGTAGGTCACGTTACTTCCGGTCAGGGATAGATCGCCGCCAGCGGCGAAAGAATCCCGGGACATCCGTTGTCCTCCTGTACCGACAAATCACAGCCGCGCAGGCCTGCGCCGGCAGCGGCCACTCATCTGAGTTGGGGGCACCGCGTCTACCAGGGCCGACGCGGGGCGTAACCCGGGTACTCTAGCGAACCGGCGTGTCGCTACTCACACCGGGAACGGGCAGCACTCCTGACCAACCGCGTCCCAGCGGAATCGGTGCAGGCGAGGCTTCCCGTCCACGGGCGATTTACACGCAGGCCCCGCCTGCGGGACACGGCCTCTCTCCGGTTCGGCCCAGCGCTTCTCGACGCGGCCCAGCGCCTCTCGGCGTGGCCTCGTACCCGGCGTGGCCTCTACGGGCGGCCGAGCTTCTGTAGCGGCCAGGACATGCGGACCTCGGTGCCCTCGCCATCGGACACCGGCGCCACCGCGATGTCGTCGACCAGGCCGGCGAGCAGGGCGAGGCCCATCCGCTCGGCGAGGTCCTCCTCGGTGAGCGACTCGGGTGAGACGGTCAGGGGCACGACCGGCTCCACCAGGAACAGGCCCGGCTCCGCCGGTGAGCCCACCAGCGCCGACCCGTTGCTGGCCCGGTCGACCACCTCGACCGTGAAGCGTTCGCCGTCGCGCAGTGAGACCTCGACGAGGTCGCCGACGCCGTGTGACCTGTGCAGCGCCACCGCCCGCGAGCACGCCTCACCCGTGGCGAGACGGATCTCCTCGAGGAACTCCTCGGCGACGCCGGCGCGCCGGGCCACCGCGACTGCTACCAGCCGGGCGGTGCGCACGTGCGCCGGCGCGGGCGAGAACGACAGCCGTACCGTCGCCATAGGGTTACGCGGTACCCGGGTCCGCACCCGTTGCTTCGGTGGCCGCCTCGACCGTGTCGTAGAGCGCGAACACGCGGTCGAGGGCGGTGATGCGGAAGATCTTCAGCAACCTCTCGTGGGCGCAGACCAGCCCGAGAGTGCCGTTGACGGCACGGAGCCGCTTCAGCGCGCCGACCAGCACGCCGAGGCCGGTGGAGTCGAGAAACTCGACCCGGCTCAGATCGACGACCACGTGCCGCGCGCCACCCTCGACCAGCTCGATGAGCCGTTCCCGGAGCCGCGGCGCTGTGTAGACGTCGACCTCGCCGCCGACTTCCAGCACCGTGTGCTCGCCGACGGTGTGGGTCGACAGCGACAGTTCCATACGACCTCCCTCAGCACTACCTGGCCCATGTGTGGGGTCCAGGTGTTCAGCCCGCAGCGTTCCCGGAACCACAGTTATCTAACCACCGACGTTCCAACCCGGCGACGCAGAGCCCGACCAACCAGGCTCCGGGGTGGGCCGATCCCGGCGTGGCGGCATGGCACGCCGTGACCGGAGGTGCCACAGTGCACAGGGTGACGACGGTTGCGCACGGGTCGACAAGGCTCCTGCACCGTCTCCTCGAGGGGCGGGACAGCAGCTGTCTCACCCACCTGGAACTGCTGCCCCCACGCCCCGGCGTCACGGTCGACTGGCCGGCCTGGACCCCACCCGAGCTACGGGCGGCGTTCGCCGCCCAGGGCATCCCGGCCCCGTGGGCGCACCAGGCGGCCGCCGCCGACCACGCCCACGCCGGTCGGCACGTGGTCGTCGCCACCGGGACGGCGTCGGGCAAGTCGCTGGCCTACCAGCTGCCCGTCCTCAGTGCCCTGCTGGCGGACCCGCGGGCGACCGCCCTCTACCTGGCACCGACCAAGGCCCTGGCCGCCGACCAGCTCCGGTGCCTGGCCGAGCTGGCACCGGCGGGCGTCCGCCCGTCCTGCTACGACGGCGACACCCCTCGCGAACAGCGCGACTGGGCCCGCCAACACAGCCGCTTCGTGCTGACCAACCCCGACATGATCGGCCGCGGCATCCTCCCCCGCCACGAGTCCTGGTCGATGTTCCTGCGGCGGCTCACGTACGTGGTGGTCGACGAGTGCCACGCGTACCGGGGCGTGTTCGGCTCCCACGTCGCGCACGTGCTCCGCCGCCTGCGCCGGCTGGCCGCGAGATACGGCCGCGACCCGGTGTTCGTGCTGGCCTCGGCCACCGCCGGCCAACCGGGGACGACGGCCGCCCGGCTCATAGGCGCCGACGTGCACGAGGTCACGGAGGATGCGTCCCCCCGTGGCGGGCTGGCGTTCGCCCTGTGGGAACCACCCCTGCTCCCACCGACCGACACGCCGTGGCACGCGGTTACCGACGCCGACGCCGACGGCCCGACCGACACCGGCGCCGATGGGCCGGCCGGGTATGCGCCCGGCGCCCATCCGGTCCGGCGGTCCGCGCTGCGCGAAGCGGCCGACCTGCTGGCCGACGCCGTGGCCGGTGGGGTGCGCACGCTGGCGTTCGTCCGGTCGCGGCGCGGTGCCGAGGCTGTGGCGACCCTGGCCCGCGACGCGCTCGCGCAGACCGCCGACGGGCTCGAGCACCGCGTCGCCGCCTACCGCAGCGGCTACCTGCCCGAGGAGCGCCGCGAGCTCGAACGTGGACTGCTCGACGGCTCGCTCGTCGGCCTCGCCACCACCACCGCCCTCGAACTGGGAATCGACCTCACCGGTCTCGATGCCGTGATCATGACCGGCTACCCGGGGCGCCTCGCGTCGATGTGGCAGCAGGCGGGCCGGGCCGGCCGCCGCGGACGTGACGCGGTCTGCGTCCTGGTGGCCCGCGACGACCCGCTCGACACGTACCTGGTGCACCACCCCGACACGCTGTTCGGGCGTCCGGTGGAGGCCTGCGTGCTCGACCCCGCCAACCCGCACGTCCTCGGTCCGCACCTCGCGGCCGCGGCCGCCGAGTTGCCGTTGAAGCCCGCCGACCTGGCCCTGTTCGGCGGCGCACCGGCGGAGGCCGCGCTCGCCGAGCTGGTTGCCGCGGGGGTGGTCCGCCGCCGTCCGTCCGGCTGGTACTGGACCGGCGACGCGCGTCCCGACGTCGACCTCCGCGGAGCGGGCGGTGCCCCGGTGACCGTGGTGGAGACCGGCACCGGGCGCCTCCTCGGCACCGTCGACGCCGGATCCTCCCACTTCCTCGTGCATCCGGGAGCCGTGTACGTGCACCAGGGCGCCTCGTACGTGGTCGACGACCTGGACCCGACCGACGCCGTCGCCCTCGTGCACGCCGAGGACCCGCCGTGGACCACCCACCCCCGCGACTCCTCCGCCCTGTCGGTCGGGTCGGTGCGCTCGTATGTCGACGCCGGTCCCGTCGGGTTGTTCCTCGGCGAGGTCGAGGTGACCGCGCGGGTCACCGGCTACCAACGCCGCAAGCGACCGACCGGCGAGGTGATCGACACCCGCCCGCTCGACCTGCCGACCCGCCGCCTGAACACGGTCGCGGTCTGGTGGACCGTCTCGGCACCGGGCCTGGACCGCGCCGGCGTCGACCCCGGCGACATCCCCGGCGCCCTGCACGCCGCCGAGCACGCGGCAATCGGGCTGCTGCCCCTGGTGGCGACCTGCGACCGGTGGGACATCGGCGGAATCTCCACCGCCATGCACCCCGACACCGGTGCGGCCACCGTGTTCGTCTACGACGGCCATCCCGGCGGCGCCGGGTTCGCGGAGCGGGCGTTCCACGCCGCCGGCGACTGGCTGCGGGCCACCCGCGATGTGATCGCCGCCTGCGGCTGCGCGGCCGGTTGCCCGTCGTGCGTGCAGTCGCCCAAGTGCGGCAACGGCAATGCCCCGCTGTCCAAGGACGGTGCGGTGAAGGTTCTGGACCTGGTTCTCGACGCCCTGGAGGGCAACTGACCGCACCGGCCCGGCGCGGGCGAGCGCCCGTGCGGTGCCGACCCCGCTGACCGGCACCTCGGCCGCCACCACCAGGTCGAGATCGACGACCCGGCACCCACCGGGCCGCGCCCCGTTGGCCACCACGATCTCGGCGGCCCGCCCGCACGCCGCCGCCTCGCCCTGCAGCGCCAGCACCGCACCGGCCAGCGCGCCGAGATCGGCCGCCGCCTGCGCCCGCTGGCGGGCCACGAGCGCCGACCCGACGACCGCGAACCCCAACCCGAGCAGCATGACGACCAGACCCACCCCGAGCACCCAGATCGACGCCGACCCCCGATCGCCGCCCAGGGACGGGCCGCCCGCGGCCGGGCCGCCCACGGAATGGCCGCCCACGGAATGGCCGCCCACGGAATGGCCGCCCACAGAGGAGCCGCCCACAGAGGAGCCGCCCACAGAGAAACCGCCCGCGACGGGGCCGCCCGCTGGTGCGGACGGCCCCTCGTGCTGTCTCACGGTGCCGCCGGTTCGACGGCCGCGACCGACGTCGCCTCGACCGTGATCGCCGGCAGCAGCCCGCCGAACGGCCGCACCCGTGCCGACACCGTGGCCCGGGCCTGTTCGCCGTCGACGGTCACGGTGACCGACGCACCCGGTGGCGCCACCCGCCGGGCCGCGGCCTCGCCGCCGTCGCCGCGGGCGGCGCCGAGGGCACCGTCGCGGGCCGCCGACACGCACTGGAGCTGGGCGCCGACCGCCGTGACCGCCAGCACCCCGAGCGCCAGCAGCATGACCAGCGCGGGCAGCGCCACGGCCAGCTCCGCCGTCGTGGACCCGCGGTCACGCCGCCGGGGCGGCCGGCGGTCGCCCGGACGCTGGCCCGGTGGCCTCCGCCAGTCACCGGGACGGCCGTCCGTCGGCCCGACGAGCACCGCCGCCACGCACCCCGCCGCCGTACGGTGCCCACCCGCCGGACCGGCAGGGGCCGCCCCGTCGAAGCCGGCCGCCGGCGAGGCGCCGGTCATGCGAGCGCCCGCTCGATCAGTCCGTTCATCGCGGCCTGCACCGGGGCCGACGACACCACCTTGAGCAGCACACCGGCGAACGTGACCGCCGCCAGCGTGCCCACCGCGTACTCGGCCGAGTTCATGCCCCCGTCGCCCCGGAGCCGGGACCTGAACCGGACGCACAACCGTCGAACCAGCATTGACGTGTTCCCCCTTCGTGGACGGACGAGCGACCGCTCATCCGAGGACGCCGTCGAGGACGGCGATGACGACCGGCACCACGCCGGCCAGCAGAAACGCGGGCAGGAAGCACAGACCGAGCGGCAGGACCACGAGCACGCCGGCCCGCCGGGCGGCCGCGTCGGCGTCGGCGGCGCGGGTGGCCCGCAGCTCGTCGGCCAGCCGCACCAGCGCCCGGGCCAGAGCCGCGCCGCTGTCGGCGCTGCGGACCGCCGCCCTGGCCACCCGCTCCCCGCCGGGCAGGTCGGCGACGTGCGCCCACGCCAGCGCCGGCGGGTCACCGAGCCGGAGGGCGTGGCCCACGCGTACCAGGCGCTCGCCGACCGGTCCCGCGACGGCCGTGCCGACCACGGTGGCCGCGTGCCCGGGTGGCGCACCCGCCCGCAGGGCCGCCGCGAGCAGGTCGGCCGCGGCGGGCAGCGCGGCCGCCGCCCTCCGCAGGTCGGCCGCGGCGCCCGCGGCCGCCATCCGCGGCAACGCCCACCAGAGGACCGCCACGACGACCGCACCGGTCGCGATGCCCGCCGGTCCGCCGACGGCCAGCCCGGACCCGGCTCCGCACGCAAGGACCAGCAACCGCTTCGCCAGACCGCCCGGAGCGGCCCGCCGCCTCGCCAGGCCGCCGCCCGGAGCCGCCCGCCGCTTCACAGATCCACCCGCGACAAGCGCTCGGTCCACAGCAGACCGCCGACCTGCAGGACACACGCCGCCACCGCGCAGGCCGCACCCGCCGCCGAGTGGAACAGGAGGCGCAGCGGGTCGGCGCCGATGCCGTAGCCGACCGCGATCCCGCCCGCCGGAAGCACGGCCAGCAGCAGCGCCGTCGCCCGGTTGCCGGCGCGGTGCGCGGCCACCGCCCGGCGCAGCCGGTCGCCCTGCCGCAGGTACGCCTCGACCCGGTCGAGCACGTCGGCCAGTGGCGCGCCCGTCTGCTCGCTCACCTCGCACGCGGCGAGCACCGACGCGCGTTCGGCCGGGGTGGCGGCGAGCACCGCGTCGGCCGCACCGACCACCGCCACCGGCGCGGCCCCTGCCCGGAGTTCGGCCGCCATCTCGGCGACGGTGTCGAGGGTCGCCGCCACCGCGCCGGCGCTCCGGGCGGCACGCCGGCTCCGCAGCGCCACACCGGCTCCGCCACCGCCGTAGACCGCCGCCAGCACGGCCGCCACCGGTCCGACAGCGATCCCGCCGGCGCCCGCCGCGAGAATCCCCGCTCCCGCGACGACCGCCCAGGGCCGCCGCTCCAGCGCCGCACCAGGGGACAGGCGCCGCGAACGCCGATGGTCATGGGCCGAGACCGGCACCCGGACCGGCCGGACCACCCGGAACAGGCGCTTCACCGCGCCGCTCCACGCTGGACGAGCAGCGCCCGCAGCGCCTCCGACCCCGGTCCGAACCCGCGGCCGCGCCGCCACGCCGTCACCGCCCGCACCAACCGGTCGGGACCGTCGGGCAGCAGCACGCACACCTCGTCGACGACCCGTTGCCCACGGTTGCGGCGCAGGTGCACCACCACCTGCAGCGCCGCCGCGACCTGGGCGTGAAGCGCCGTCCGGGGCACCCCGCCGAGCAGCCCCAGCGCCTCCAGTCGCGCCGGAACGTCGGCCGGGGTGTTGGCGTGCAGCGTGGCGGCGCCGCCCTCGTGACCGGTGTTGAGCGCGCCCAGCAGGTCGACGACCTCCGGCCCGCGGCACTCGCCGACGACCAGCCGGTCGGGCCGCATGCGCAGGGCCTGGCGCACGAGATCGCGCAGGGTGACCGCGCCCGCGCCCTCCACGTTCGACGTGCGCGCCTGCAACGTGACCACGTGCGGGTGCGCCGGACGCAGCTCGGCCGCGTCCTCCACGAGCACCATCCGCTCGGAGTACGGCACCAGCGACAGCAGCGCCGACAGCAGCGTGGTCTTGCCCGTGCCGGTACCGCCGGTGATCAGGAACGCGATCCGGCCGGCCACGATCGCGCTCAGCAGGCCGGCGCCGTCGGCCGGCACCGAGCCGGTGGCCACGAGCTCGTCGACGGTGAACACGCGCCGGCGGAACGCCCGCAGCGACAGGTACGGTCCCGCGACGGCCACCGGCGGCAGCACCGCGTGCAACCGGGTGCCGTCGGGCAGCGGCACGTCGGCGCACGGGCAGCCGTCGTCGAGGCGGCGCCCGGCGGTCGCGGCGAGCCGCTGGGCCAGCCGGCGCACGTCGTCGGGGCGACCGACGTCGACCTCGGCCCGCTCCAGCCCACGCCCCCGGTCGACCCACACCTCGGCGCCGTTGACCAGCACGTCGCTGACCTCTTCGTCGGCCAGCAGCGGCGCGAGCGGCCCCGCGCCGGCCAGTTCGTCGGTGATCCGGCCGACCAGCCGGGCGAACGTGGCCTGCCCCAGCACCGCGCCGCCCGGCTCGGCCTGCACGGTGGCCGCCACCCGCGCCGCGGTGGGGGCGCCGCCGCTCTCGACCAGCCGCTGCCGGACCCGGTCGGCGAAGCGCGCGTCGACATCGGCGCTCATGCCGCCACCCGGGTGGCACCGAGATGACCGACCAGTCGCGTACACAGGTCGGCCAGCGCGCCCTGCCCGTCCGCCGCCGGCGGCTGACCCCGCTCCAGCCCACGGGCGATCGCCGGCTCCGACCGCAACGTGCCGGCCAGCGGCAGGCCGAGCGCCCGCGAGATGTCCTTGGGCGAGAGGTTTCCCGGCGCCGGCCGGCGGACCACCAGCGACATCGACCCGACGTGCCGCAGCGCCTCCGTGGCGACCCGGGCCGCCGCGGCACACGCCCGCAGCTCGGCCGGCACCACGAGCAGCGCGTGGTCGGCGGCCGCGAGCGCCGCCAGCGACGCGTCGTCGAAGCGGCGCGGAAGGTCGACCACCGTCAGGTCCCAGCCGCGCCGGCCCGCCTCCAGCGCGGCCAGCATCGCGTCGAGCGGCACCGCCGGGCCGTCGGTGCGGTCGCACGAAAGGACCGCGAGAGCGCCCTCCCCCGGCAATGCGCGTTCCAGTGCCGGGACCCCCACCGCACCGGCCGTGTGCGCCAGGCCCGACCAGCGCAGCCCTTCGACGCCCTCCCACCCGAACACCAGGTCGAGCCCGCCACCGAACGGGTCGCCGTCGACCATGAGCGCCCGCAGGCCCAGCCGCACCGCCGTGACCGCGAGCCCGCAGGCCAGCACCGTGGCGCCGGCCCCGCCTCGGGCGCCGAGCACGGCCACCGTCGCACCCGCGGACCCGCCGCCCACCAACCCCGACAGCCGGTCGGAGAGCCACGGCGCACCGCTCGGCAGCAACGCGATGTGCTCGGCGCCGAGCCGCTCGGCGAGCTGCCAGGGCGGATCGCTGTCGTCGGACCGGAACCCGACGATGATCACGCCGGGCCGGCGCGGCAGCCGGGCGCGGACGCAGGCCTCGGCGAGGTCTGCTCCCACGAGCACGAGCGGTGCCGGGCCGTACCGGCTACGGGCGGCGGCCGGGTCGGGCGCGACCTCGACGTCGGCGCCGGCCCGACCGGCGAGGCCCAGCACCTCGTCGAGGAGGTGCGGGTCGTCGGTGAGGAGCAGCGGGCGGGATCTGGCGGGTGCGTCGGCTGACATGCCGCACACTCCAGCGCCCGGACCGCGGCCGCCGCCGGTGGGAAAGGGCGGATCTGTGGACAGCGAGGGTCCTTGTGGACAAGGGAGCACGACGCGTGTCGATGACTCTGAAAGACCCTTTCAGAATCTGTCGAAGTGGCGTACGGTCGATCTGAAAGGGTCTTTCAGATGGGGGTGGACGCCGTGCCGGAGAACAGCCAGTCGCGCCGTGTCGTCTCCGAACCCGACGAGCTCGCCGCCCTGGCGCACCCGCTCCGGCTCGACCTGCTGAACCACCTCATGTCCGACGGTCCGGCCACCGCCTCGCAGTGCGCCCGCGCCGTGGGCGACACCCCCTCGAACTGCAGCTACCACCTGCGTTACCTGGCCCGCCACGGCCTCGTGGAGCCGGTCCCCAAAGGCGAGACCGACGACGAGGGCGACAACCGCGAGCGGCCGTGGCGCGCCACGATCACCGGGTTCTCGTTCGAGTCCGGGCCGCAGGGCAGGACCCTCGCCGCGATCAGCCTCCAGCGCGACCACCGGCTCGCCCGCGAGTACCTGGGCCGCATCGACGACATCGACCCGGCCTGGCGCGAGGTCGGCGGCCTGTCCACGTACACGCTGCGGATGACGCCCGCCGAGCTCGAAGAACTGGGCAAGCGCCTCGACGCCCTGATCCGCCCCTACATCGCGGCCACGAGGGGCCAGGTCGACGGCGCCGACCTGGTCCACCTGGGTCTGAACGCCTTCAGCCTGGAGGCCGGACCGGAGGCCGGGCGGTGACGGCGCTGCGCGGCCGCGACTACCGCAACCTGCTCGCGGCCGGGCTGATCTCGGAGACCGGAGACTGGCTGCTGCTGGTGGCGCTGCCGATCCTGGTCTACGAGATCACCGGGTCGACGCTCGGCACCGCGATCGCGTTCCTCGGTGAGCTGGTTCCACCGATCCTCCTGGGTACGTTCGCGGGCCGCCTCGCCGACCGGTGGAACCGGCGACGGGCGCTGATCTGGCTGTCGGTCGCGCAGGCCGCCACGCTGCTGCCGCTGCTGTTCGCGGGCGGCCGGCTGTGGGTCGTGTACGCCGTGATCGCCGTGCAGGCCGGGCTTGCCACGTTCACCGAGCCCACCCGCAACGCCCTGGTACCCGCGGTCACCCCGCGCGAGCACCTGGTGCAGGCGAACTCCCTGCTGGCGCTCACCGGCAATCTCGGCCGACTGGTGGGTGGCCCGCTCGGCGGCCTGCTGCTCGCGCTGGGCGACCTGCCGACGATCGTGGTCGTCGACGCGGTGAGCTTCGGGCTGGCGGCGGTGCTGTACGCCCGGATCCGGACCGGACAGGGCACCCGGGCGTCGGGCACCACCGAGGTCGGCGGCGGTGCCGGCTACGACCACCGACGGATCCGGGCCGGGCTCGTCGTGGCGGGCCTGTCGGCCGTCGCACAGGGCATGTTCGTGGTGCTGTTCGTTCCGTTCGTGTACCGGGAACTGCACGGCGGGGCCGACGAGGCCGGCCTGCTGCGCGGGGTCCAGGCGATCGGCGCGATCGCGGCCGGCCTGCTGCTCGGGCTGCTGGCGCGGCGCTGCCGGGCCGGCGTGCTGGCCGCCGCCGGCATGGCGGCGTTCGGCGTCGTCGGCCTGCTGACCTGGAACGGCTCCCTGGTGACCACCGAGACGCCGGTCTACGTCGTGCTGTTCGTGGTCGTGGGCGCGCCCGGAGTGGTCGCGGTGACCGGGCTGTTCAGCGCGCTCCAGGAGGCCGGCGGAAACCGGGTCGGGCGGGTGTTCGGCGCGCTCACCACGGTGTTCGCGGCCGGCCAGGCGATCGGAATGATCGCGGGCGGCCTGCTGGGCGACCGGGTCGACCTGGTGGCGCTGCTCAACGTCCAGGCCGGGCTCTACCTCACGGCTGCGCTGGTCGCGGCGGTCGGGCTCGTCACAGCGGACGGGCCAGCGAGAACCGACGGCGAGAAGGGACGACCCCCGTCGGGGGAGACGGGGGTCGCCAATGAGTCCGGCTCCGGGGGGTTTGAGCCGAACCCACTCGGCGACAGCGGGGGGATGCAGCCGCCGAGCGTCAATCAGGGCAACACCGCCAAGACGTGAGTCGGTGTCGCATACGTAAGCATGCACGAGCCACACGGCACACGTCGAGTAGGCCGGTCTTAACACGCGGTTCAGATTTGATCAGTAACCCGATAGATGTACCCCCGGAACATTGGGTCGGTACAGCTAGACTCCCCGCCGTGGGTGGGAGTGCCGCATTCTTCGACCTGGACAAGACCGTCATCGCGAAATCGAGCGCCATGGCGTTCGGACGGCCGTTCTACCGCGACGGGCTGATCAACCGTCGTGACGTGATCAAGGGCGCCTACGGCAAGCTCCTGCAACGCATGGGTGGCAGCGACGAGGTGGGCATGGCCCGCACCCGTGACTACCTCGCCGAGCTGTGCAAGGGCTGGCGTGTCGAGCAGGTCGAGCAGATCGTCCAGGAGACGCTGGAGGAGCTGATCACGCCGTACGTGTACGCCGAGGCGGCGGCGCTGATCGGCGAGCACCGCGCGGCCGGCCGCGACGTCGTGCTGGTCTCCGGGTCCGGCGACGTGATGGTCAAGCCGATCGGCGAGGCCCTTGGGGTCACCGACGTCATCGCCTCGCGCATGGTGGTCCACGACGGCTGCTACACGGGCGACATCGACTTCTACGCGGCCGGGGAGAACAAGGTCACCGAGGTGCAGAAGATGGCCGCCGAGCGCGGCTACGACCTCGCGGAGTCGTTCGCGTACTCCGACTCGATCACCGACGTGCCGTTGCTGAGCTGCGTCGGCCACCCCACCGCCGTCAACCCCGACCGGGCGCTGCGCCGGGTCGCCACCGAACGCGGCTGGCCGATGCTGGAGTTCCGCCACCCGGTGCCGCTGGCCCGCCGGTGGCGCGAGCGCCCAGCGGTGCCGGTCACCGCGGCTGTGCTCGTTGCGGCCGCGGGGGTCGCCACCGGACTCATCCTTTGGGGTCGCGCGCGCAAAGCGAGGGCCGCACAGACCTTGCTTACCAGCCGGTAGAGGCGTACCAACAGACATACGGGCCCCACCGCCCGGCACGGCCTCCGGGCACCCACGAGCGAACAGCCGCGTCAGGCACGCTCCAGCGGAACCTCACCAGGGCTGCTGGTTGCGAACCCAAGGTGCACGCCTGGTAACCCGGTAGGACGTGGGTTTGACGGCGCCCCTCGAGCGGGCGCCGTCTCCACGTTCCAGGGGAGTGTCGGTTCCAGGGGAGTCCCGTCGGCGGCCAGACAAAGCCGGCATTTCGCCGCCCTGATCGCTGTTTGAGGAACGAAGTGAAGTCACGCTGCAGGTTCGTTCCTCAAACCACGATCAAGAGGCACCCGAACCCCGCCAAGACGGCGCTTGCGCCACGCGCAGTGACACCGGTCCCTCGACGGCTCACGACACTAGGGGAGTCTCGTCGCAGATCCGCGACAACGCACCCGCCGCGGCGGTCACCGCCGACGCGCAGTGCCTGATCCAGGACCGCAGCCCGTCGGGCGTTCCGGTCGCGAACGCGCCGGCGGCACCGAGGTACTCCGGCTCCCGGTCCAGATGACCCACGTCCACCGGAAGGAGCCCGCGGGGATCGAGCCCGGCGGCGATCAACGTGAGCCGGCCCGCACCCCGCGCGACCACCCCGTTGGGCCCCTCGAACGCCCGCAACGCGAGCAGCTCGCCATGGACCACCGCGCACCGCAACAGCGCCGGCGCCGACGAGTTCAGCACCGGACCCAGCGCGAGCAGCCGCGCCGTGCCGCCGTGCGGAGCCGGCCGGCCGAGATCGGCCACCACCCCGCGCGCGGCCAGGATGTGCAACCGGGTCATCACCTGTGGCGGCGCCTTCAGCCACCGCGGCGCCAGCGCGAGCGCCTCGGCCGAGACCCGCAGCGCGCCCTGCAGGACCGGGTCGGTCACGGTTCCGGCGCGCACGCCGTCCGGGTCCCATTTCGATCCTTCGAGCGCGGCGCTCGCGACCGCGTTCTGCAGGGTGACCTCGGCGGCGATGCGTTCGATACGCGCCGTTCCGCGGCGGAGAGCGCGATGCGCGAACGCCGCGTCGGCGGCGGAGCGGGCCTCCTCGATCGCCTCCGACACGTCGGCCAACGCGAGCAGCGGGGCCAGCGCGTCGCGAATCATCGAGCAATCGTCTCACTACAGCGCGCGGCGACGTCCGCTGGGCGCACGGTCCATACCGCAACTCGCCCTCCCAGCAGCCCAGGATTAGGTTTAGGGACGGAGTGAGCCGCCGAATCACCACCCCGACAAAGGAGCTGCCGTATGGCTGACACCCTTGCCAACCTGCTCAGCGAGACACGGCAGTTCCCGCCGCCCGACGAGCTGGCGGCCAACGCGAACGTCAAGGCCGAGGCCTACGACCGGGCCACGGAGGACCGGCTCGGGTTCTGGGCCGAGCAGGCGAAGCGGCTGCACTGGAACCAGGAGTGGTCGGAGGTTCTCGACTGGTCGAACCCGCCGTTCGCGAAGTGGTTCATCGGCGGGCAGCTCAACGTGGCGTACAACTGCGTCGACCGGCACGTCGAGGCCGGCCGCGGCAGCAAGGTCGCCATCTACTGGGAGGGCGAGCCCGCCGGCGACACCCGCGAGATCACGTACGCCGACCTGCAGCAGCTGGTCAACCAGGCCGCCAACGCGCTCACCGACCTCGGTGTGTCCGCCGGCGACCGGGTCGCGATCTACCTGCCGATGATCCCGGAGGCCGTCGTCGCGATGCTGGCGTGCGCGCGGCTCGGCGCCACCCACAGCGTGGTGTTCGGCGGGTTCAGCGTCGAGGCGCTGTCGGGACGCATCGACGACGCCAACGCCAAGGTCGTGATCACCGCCGACGGCGGCTACCGCCGGGGCAAGCCGAGCGCGCTCAAGCCGACCGTCGACGAGGCCGCCGAACGCTGCCCCAGCGTCGAGAAGGTGCTCGTCGTGCGGCGCACCGGCGAGGACGTGGCCTGGACCGAGGGCCGCGACGTCTGGTGGCACGAGACGGTCGAGCGGGCCGACACCGCCCACACCGCCCAGCCGTTCGACGCCGAGAACCCGCTGTTCATCCTGTACACCAGCGGCACCACCGCGAAGCCCAAGGGCATCCTGCACACCAGCGGCGGCTACCTCACCCAGGCCAGCTGGACCTACAACGCGGTCTTCGACCTCAAGCCCGACACCGACGTGTACTGGTGCACCGCCGACATCGGCTGGGTCACCGGGCACAGCTACATCGTGTACGGGCCGCTGTCGAACGGCGCCACGCAGGTCATCTACGAGGGCACCCCCGACACGCCGCACCGCGGCCGGTTCTGGGAGATCGTCGACAAGTACAAGGTCACGCTGCTCTACACCGCGCCCACCGCGATCCGCACGTTCATGAAGTGGGGCGACGACATCCCGGCGAAGTTCGACCTGTCGTCGCTGCGGCTGATCGGCAGCGTCGGCGAGCCGATCAACCCCGAGGCCTGGATCTGGTACCGGAAGAACATCGGCGGCGACAGGACCCCGGTCGTCGACACGTGGTGGCAGACGGAAACCGGCGCGATCATGATCTCCCCGCTACCCGGTGTGACGAGCGCGAAGCCGGGCTCGGCGATGACCCCGCTGCCCGGCATCTCCGCCGACGTGGTCGACGACGAGGCGAAGTCGGTGCCCGCCGGTGGCGGCGGCTTCCTGGTGATCCGCGAGCCGTGGCCGAGCATGCTGCGCACGATCTGGGGCGACGACCAGCGGTTCATCGACACGTACTGGTCCCGGTTCGGTGCCGGCGCCGGCAACGGCGACGAGTGGATCTACTTTGCCGGCGACGGCGCCAAGCGCGACGACGACGGCCACCTGTGGCTGCTCGGCCGCGTCGACGACGTGATGCTCGTCTCGGGCCACAACATCTCCACGACCGAGGTCGAGTCGGCGCTGGTGTCGCACCCCAAGGTGGCCGAGGCGGCCGTGGTCGGCGCCACCGACCCGACCACCACCCAGGCCGTGGTGGCGTTCGTGATCCTGCGTGGTGGCGTCGACGACGGTGATGAGCTCGCCCAGGAGCTGCGCAACCACGTCGCGAAGACGATCGGCCCGATCGCGAAGCCCCGGCAGATCATGGTGGTGCCCGAGCTGCCGAAGACCCGGTCCGGCAAGATCATGCGCCGCCTGCTGCGCGACGTGGCCGAGAACCGCTCGCTCGGCGACGTCACCACGCTGCAGGACTCCAGCGTGATGGACCTGATCTCCGATGGAATGAAAACCGGCAAAGCCGAGGACTGAGGCCGCGCGGGGCGCGCCCGCGCGGTTACTCCTTCGCCCAGCGGAGGATCTCACCGGTGACCAGGTCGGCCGCTTCCCGATGAGGGAAGTGGCCGACCCCGTCAAGGAGCCGCCACTCGTAGTCGGCCAGCACGTACCGGCCGGAGCCCAGCGCCGTGCGGGCCAGGATCGCCGTGTCGGCCGAACCGTGCAGCTGCAGCGTCGGGCTGACGATCGGCTGCTGCATCTGCTTCACGTACCGGTACCCCTGCAGGCGCAGCACCGACCGGACCGCCCAGCGGTACGCCTCCAGCGCGCAGAACGCGGTCTGCTGGATGCGGAACGCCTCCCGGCAGCGGGCCTCGTACTCCGCGTACGCCGCCGTGTCGCGCCACGAGGGACCCACCCAGCGGCGCATGTACGCGCCGATCACCGCCGCGTCGTCGCGGGTCAGCACGTGTTCCATCCGCGGGACCTGGAACCGGAGCATCGGTAGCGAGGCGGCGAGCTGCCCCCGCGGGTCCGCCAGAAGCCCCGCCCGCAGCCGCAGCGGATGCGCGGCGCTGAGCACGACGAGCCTCCGGACGAGCTTCGGGTGGAAGCAGGCCGTCGACCAGGCGACCATGCCGCCGTACCCGGACCCGACCAGCACCCCCCGGCGCTCGCCGAGCGCCCGGATGAGCCCGGCCGCGTCGCCGGCCATCGTGTAGCCGTCGTAGCCGCGGGGCGGCTTGTCGCTCGCGCCGTATCCGCGCAGGTCGACGGCGACCGCCCGGAAGCCGGCGTCGGCCACGGCGGTCAGTTGCGGCTCCCACGCGAACCAGGCCTCGGGGAAGCCGTGCAGGAAGAGCACCAGCGGACCGGTGCCCGCCTCGACCACGTGGAACCGGGTGCCGTTGGCGCTGACGAACCGGTGCGTCCAGGGGCCGTCGACGAGCACGGCCGAGTCGTCCACGGCACGCTTCATGCAGCCCAGCGTAGAGGGCTGGCATTTCAGGTTCGGTTGCGCCTAGCGTCGTATTCATGGCCACCCTCCCCCTACCGCTGATCTCCGTGTCCGGAACGCCGGCCGAGTGCGGCGCCGCCTACGGCACCGCCGCCGCCGAAGAGATCGCCGCGAACAACGAGACGTATGTGGAGCGGTTCAAGCTCCGGGCCGGTCTGAGCCGGGCCGACGTGTGGTGGTGGGGCACCGAGTTCCGCACGGCCACCCGGCAGCACCACCCGCGGATCGCCGAGATGCTCGACGGGGTCGCCGAGGGGTCCGGGGTGGCCGTCGAGGAGATCTACGCGCTGAACGGCCGCACCGAACTGCTGTACGGCGCGCACGCTTCGAAGCGGGGCGAGCCGTCCGAGTGCACGGCGCTCGGCCTGATCGGCGATGGCACCGTGATCGGCCAGAACTGGGACTGGCACCCCGACCAGCGCCCGTACACCCTGCTCCTGGCCACCACCGACGAGCACGGCTTCTCCGTGGCCACGCTGGCCGAGGCGGGCATGCTCGGCAAGGCCGGGCTGAACTCGGCCGGCCTCGGGGTGTGCGTCAACATGCTCGGCTGCGACAAGGACGGCACCCGCGGCGGCGTGCCGTACCACGTGATCCTCCGGGCCGCGCTGGAGTCCTCGGACCTGACGATCGCGCTGAGGAGGGTGTGCTCGAGCCCGCGCAGCGCGTCCATCAATCTTCTGATCGGCCAGGCCCACGACGGACCCGGCGGCGGCGAGATCATCGACGTGGAGCTGGTGCCCGGCGATGTCGGCCTGCTCCACCCCGACGAGCACGGCCGCATCGCGCACGCCAACCACCTGGAGACGAACGTCGCCGTGCGCGACTACCTGAAGGAGCTGGGCAGCTCGTCGTTCTTCCGCGGCGCCCGGGCCCGGCGGCTCCTGGCCGGCGGCATGTCGATGGCGGACATTTTCGCCGACCACGCCGGTTTCCCGAACGCGATCTGCCGCCACGTCGACGAGCGCGACGCCCACGACGACCGGTCGGAGACGATCTTCTCCGTGCTCCTGGACCTCGACGAGCAGCGCCTCGGCATCGCCGAGGGCCCGCCCTGCGACGGAACCTACGAGTGGGCGACGCTCAAGGAGCTCACCGCGTGACCGGTTGGCGCGCTTCGCGCGCCGGCCGGTCACGCTACTGCCTGAACTCCCGTACCTCGGCGACCTCAGAAGCCGGCGCCCACCCCTGGTAGACCCCGAACTCGAACTCTTCCAGCCCGAGGTCCCGGGCCACCGGTGCCAGCCCGCCGGTGTACTCGACCCGCAGCCACCCCTCGTGCTCGGCCAGCACGATGAACGGCTGACCGCGCCACAGGCATCCGGTGCGGACGTACTCCAGCTTCACCTCGGTGCCGGGCACGATCCGCCGGTACCGCCCGTCGCGGATCTCCTCGAACCCGTCGGCGGCTTCGTCGCGGTACAGCCGCACGTCGTTGCCGTCCGGGCTGGCCTCGTACTCGTCGCCCTGCCAGCGGGCGACGTATCCGTCCCGGATCACGACTCGGCCGATCCGATCCGCCGCCACCGGGTGCTGTCGGCGTCGAACAGCGCGACGAGCGTCTCGATGCCGTCGCTGTTGAGCCGCCAGAGCTGCGCCCCGTGCGGCAGCCGGGTGCTATCGATCTTGAACTCGGCCACCACGTCGCCGGTCTCGCTGGGTGCGAACCCGTTCCCCCGGAACGGCGCCCGCTCGATCATCCAGCCCTGCATGGCGTGCAGCGCCTCTTCCGTCTGCCCGCCGAACGGGATGCGGTACAGGCTGAGCAGGTGTGCGGGCCACCGCAGCACGTACACCTCGGTGTCGTCGAGGCTGAACGGCGACTCCGGGTAGGCCAGGCCGAGCGCCCGGTACAGGTCGGCCGGCTTGCTGAGGTGCGACAGCTCCCCGGCCCGGTGCACGAACCCGCAGACCCGGTCGTACCCGCGCTCCAGGTACATCGACACCTGCGAGGCGGCCACCGTGCGCTGCATGAGCTGCGGCTGCTCCGAGGCCTTCACGGGCGCCTTCTTCTCCGCCGGAATGGCCTGCGTCTGCGCGCTGGCTTCCTCGGCGTCGGCCGTCGCCATCAACGCGTCGGCGTCGATCAGTCCAAACTCCGCCGCCGACCGCGCCAACCCGCGGACCTCGCTGCCGCCGAGCAGCCGCCCCATGGGAGTGCCCGGGTTGAGCGCGAACCCGATCTCCTCGCTGGGCCACTTCGCGATCACCGTGGTGAACCGCACCGGTTCGGGCTCCGGCAGCGTCGCCTCGTAGTGCGCCGTGAGCCGCTGCATCGACGTGAACGCCACCAGGTACCGCGTGCCCCGGATCTCCTCCGCGGGCCAGTGCGCCGGATCGGCCGCGTACCCCGGAATCAGCACCTTGGCCAGCAACAACGTCGACAGCATCAGGTTCGACGTGTTGTTGCGCGTCGCCTCGAGGAGCTCCTCCTCGGTGCTGTTCGCCGCCGGGTAGTCGGCGTAGTTCCAGTTGACCGGCTCGGGTTCGGGTTCAGGTTCGCGCGAAGGCGCGGGCTCTTCATCAGAAGACGGGCTACGGCTGTCTCCAGGCGACCCCACCTCCTGGTGCGGGGCAGAATCGAAGTCTTCGTCCGGCTCCGCCGGAACGGGCGGCACCTTGGGGTCCCAGATCCCCCGCCCGGTAGGTGCCGGCTCCTCCTCCGCCGGCTCGTCGGGCGTGATCATCGCAAACCCACCCGACTGCGCCTGTAGGGCAGCCAGCCGGGCACCAAGCCCCAGCCCGGTGCCGGATTCGGGGTCGAGCGCCGGCCCCGTGCGCGTCTCCGGCCAGGCATCGGTGTCCACGTCCTCGAACGGCGAGGGCTCCGCGCCGGAGGTCTCTTCCGGATACGAACCCTGCCCCTGATACGCACCCCCGGGCTCCGAACCCCCCGGCTGCCCCGAGTACGCCTCCGCCTGGTCCGGGTAAGCGGCCCCCATCTCCGGTCCCCGGTCCGACCCGTGATCCGAGCCGTAACCCGAACCCCGCTCGGAGTACCGAGACTCCTCGCCCCCGTAAGGCTCCCCCAGGGCCGGTTCCCGCCGAACAGGCTCAAACGCCGGCGGCCGCCCCCGATCCGAGGCAACCCCCTCCACGTGAGCCGGCGAAGCCGAAGCCTCTACGGGCGAAGCCTCAACCCGCGAAGCCTCAACCCCGGCCCCAGCCGCCCCAGAACCTGCCGGCCCAAACGCCCGCTCCGAGACATCCGAATCGACACCCGGCTCCCGCCAGCCCGACTCCGCTGGCTCAAACGCCGCTGGCTCAAACGCCGCTGGCTGAGCCGCCGGCTCCGGAACGACCGCCGGTTGCGAGAACGCCTGAGGCCGCTCAAAGCCCTCAGCCCGCTCAAACGCCTCCGGTCGCGCGAACGCCTCCGACCGCTCAAACCGCTCCGACGGCTCCGGCCGCTCAAAGACCTCCGGCCGTTCGAACCTCTCCGGACGAGGCTGAGCCGGCCGCAGATCCGGCTCATACCCAGCCGGCCGCTCCCGCCGCTCCCGGTCGATCCCCCCGGAGTCAGATCCACCCGAGACAGGCCCAAACCCACCAACCGCCCCGCCGTCAGGCCGGAAGGCCCCCAACGCACTCGGCTCGGACCCAACCCCCGACTCCCGGTGGCCCTGCTCCCGGTGGCCCTGCTCCCGGTGGCCCTGCTCCCGGTGGCCCTGCTCCCGATGCCCCTGCTCCCGATGACCCGGCGCTCCATGGCCCGGCGTCCCGTGAACCGGCGCCCCATGAACCGGCGGTCCCTGCCCGGGCCCGAACGCCGCAGGCCGCTCCTGATCCGACGAGCCCTGCCCGGGCCCAAATACCCCGGGCGCAAACGCCGCGGGCGGGACCTGCTCCGGCCGCTCCTGGTCCGGCGTCCCGGCTCCCCAGCCCGTGTCCGGCCGGAAGCCGCCACCCTGCCCTTGATCCGGCATCCCCGGCCGCGGCGGACTCGGTGCGGGCACGAACGGCGCCGCCTGCCCCCGGTCGCCGCCGAACCGGCCCGGGTCGCCCCCGAACGCCGTCGACCGCCCGGGGTCGGTGTCGAGCAGGCCCGGATCCGGCACCCCGGCCGACCGCCCAGCATCCGGAGCGAACGCCGCCGGCCGAGACTGCTCGGGCGCGTAGCCACCCGGCTCTCCAGGACGCGCGTGCTCCTGCCCGAAGCCACCCGCCTCCCCGGGACGCCCCTGCTCCTGCGGGAACCCACCTTGACCGGGCGGGAACCCTCCCGACCGGCCCTGATCGCCCTGGAACGCACCCGGCCGACCATCAGTCGCCGGGAACCTCCCCTGCCGACCCTCGTCAGGCGGGAACGCACCCGACCGACCCTGGTCAGGTGGGAACGGCCCAGGCCGACCCTGGTCGGGCGGGAACGGCCCAGGCCGACCCGGTTCGGGAGCGTATGCAGCAGGCCTTCCCTGGTCGGGCTGGTATCCGCCGGGCCGGCCCGGAGCCGGCGCCCCGGACATGGGCGCCCCGGACATCGGCGCACCGGATACCGGCGGCCCGGACACCGGCGGGCCGTCGAATGTTCCGGGACGTGCGCTGTCCTGCCCGGGCGGACGCTCGAACGGACCGGGCTGCCCGCCCTGGTCGGGGCGCTGCCGGAAGTCGGGACGCTCGAACAACCGTGGCGCCTCGCCACGGCTCTGCGCCTCACCGAAGTCAGCGCGGCCGTTGCGGTCTGTGCGGCCGGTCCGGCCGGTGCGCGACGAGGCCGGCGAGACGGGGGTCGGCGGCATCGGGTTGGCCGCTCCACCCGCGCCGGGGCCCGCGCCCGGAGCCGGACCCGGCGACGACGGGAACAGGTCAGCCGGGGGCCGCCTGCCGAACGAGGCTGCGCCCGGACGCCTTGTCGGCAGTCCGCTGGCGGTCATGCCGGGAGGAGGCGTTGCCTGCCCGGGCGGCGAAGCACCGGGAATTCCGGGTGCCGGCGCTCCAGACCCGGAGACCGGCGGAGCCATTCCGGGACCAGGACCAGCCATCCCAGGACCCGACATCCCCGGCGCACCAGGACCGGACACCGGTGCCCCGGACCCAACGGACCCAGGACCACGCATCCCAGGACCGCTCGAACCAGGTCCATTCGAGCCAGGACCACCCGAACCAGGCACGCCCGGCCCAGGGCCTGGCCCGGGACCCGGCATTCCAGGACCGGAAGAACCCATCCCCGGACCAGCGGGACCAGGCCCACCCATCCCCGGACGGCCGGATCCCTGACCCGCCATGCCCGCTGCCGCCATACCCGGTGCGCCAGCGCCAGGCCCACCGGTTGCCTGCGCGGCCATCCCGGGTACACCGTGCGGCGCCATCCCAGGCGGACCCTGCCCGGCCATGCCGGCACCAGACCCACCCATGCCAGGAGCAGGGGCCCCGGCCACACCAGCTCCGGCCATGCCGGAGCCGGAGGCCATGCCGGGACCAGAAGCCATGCCAGGACCGGAGGCCATGCCAGAGCCAGACGCCATGCCGGGACCAGACGCCAGGCCCGACCGAGCCGGCCCCTGACCGCTCCGATCGTGCCCGCCCATGCTGGCCGCCGCCGGCGGGCCGACCCGCGCCGGCGACACCGGCGACACGGGCGGTGCGGACCGGGACGGCCCGCCCGAGATCGGAGCCTCATCCACGACCGGACCCGTCGACGACTCGACGATCTCGCCCGACAGCACGATGCCCGCTCCGGGTGGGCGCCGACCCGGAGGAAGGCGTCCGCCGCTCGCCGGCACCGGGGTCGCGGGCGGAACCCGGCGGGGGGTCTGAGGCACCTGGGGCACCTGGGCCACGGCCCGGGCCCGCAGGCTGTTGGCGTGCTCCATCCGCATCCGGGAGCCCATCGTGCGTCCCGGGAGGCGGACGTCGCCACGGCTGATCTGGGCGACGAACCACGCCGGCAGGTAGCCCTCGATGGGCAGGCCGGGGTTGATCGCCAGCCACCACTCCGGGTTGGGCCACTGCTCCGCCAACTCGCGGAACTGGGCCAACCGGTAGTTACCTGCGTGTTCCGCGAGGCAGGCGCGCATCGCGTGGATAGAGGTGAATGCGAGGACGTGCGTGCGCCCGTCCGATGACCAGGTGCCCCACCCCGGCGAGCGCCGGCCCGCGGAATCGGCCGAAACCGGAAGAAGAAGATCAAGGCGCGCCAGGATTCGGAAGTATTGTTCCTGGTCTCCCGCCCGCAGCACGTCGCGCATCGCCGCCTCGGCTTCGGTGGCCGGGTTCCAGCTCTCCACGGCCACCCCCTTCCGGCTGCTCAGGGCTTGCCACGTCACGCGTGCGCGCACCTTAACCTACCCGCAGTCAGGCGTCAGTAGCGATGCTCCTCTGCGGGGACACCCACCGACCCTGTCCATCGATAGCATTCGGTCGCCGTCGACGACGGGAGGGCCGGAATGCGATCCACCGAAAGGGTATTGCGGGCGCTGGGCGCCACCGTCACCGGCGGTCTGTGTGCGGTACTGCCGGCTCTGGTGGTGCCTGACCGTGTGTACGCAGCGCCGACCTGTCAAGCTCCGCCCGCACCGAGCGTAACTGCGGACGAAGTTCCGTGGGCCCAGCAACGGCAGGGTCCCGACCAGCTCGCAGGCCTCGCCGACGGCGCAAATGTGCTGGTCGCGGTCGTCGACTCGGGCGTCGAGGCCCGGCACCCGCAGCTTGCGGGCGCCGTCGTGCCGGGGGTGGACCGTCTGGACCCCGACAGTGACGGCCGCGTCGACTGCGTGGGCCACGGCACGGCTGTCGCCAGCATCATCGCCGGCCGGATCCGCCCCGGCACCACGTTCCGTGGCGTCGCGCCGGCGGCCAGCATCCTTCCGGTGCGGGTCAGCGAGCGGATCACCGACGACGCCGGCGGCCGCACCGCCAGCCTGGCCGACGTGGCCGCGGCCGTACGCCAGGCCGTCGACCGCGGCGCGCGCGTGGTCAACCTCTCCCTGACCACGGACCGCGACGACCCGACCCTCCGCGAGGCCGTCCGCTATGCCCGCTCACGCGACGCCGTGCTCGTCGCTGCCGCGGGCAACAAGCAGGAGACCGGCAACCCGCCCGTCTACCCCGCCTCGTACGACGGCGTGGTGGGCGTGGGCGCCGTGCAGGCCGACGGCGTCCGGGTCGCCACCTCCCAGACCGGCCCGCACGTCGACCTCGTGGCCCCGGGCGCCGACGTGATCGCCGCCGCCCGGGTGGGCCACGCCCGCTACACCGGCACCAGCTTCGCGGCGGCGTTCGTGACCGGCACCGCCGCCCTGATACGCCAGTACCACCCGACCCTCACCGCCGACCAGGTCGTCGAGCGTCTCCTCTCCACGGCAGACACCCTCGACCGGACGCCCGGGAACGGCCTCGGCGCCGGAGTCGTCAACCCCTACCGGGCGGTGACCGCCAGCCTTGACGGCTCCACCCGCCCCACCCCCGGGCCGGTGACGACGCGGCCACCGGATCCGGTCGCCGTCCAGGCAGCGGCCCGGACCGCCGACCGCCGGCGCACCGCCATCCACCTCGCCCTCGCCGGGGCCGCCGCTCTCGTGCTGCTCCTGGTGGCCGCCAGCGCCGCCCGCGCCCGGACCAACCACACAGGCGCCGCCCGCGCCCGGGCCAGCCGCACGAGGTCCGGCTCCCGCACCTGACCTCGCCCCGCCGCCGGCGAGCACACCGGGACGGCCGTTCGCCGCAGAACAGCCGGAAGCCCGGGTGGTCGGACCGGCCGACCTCCCGGGTTCCGGTCGCCTTTACTCAGTGCGCTCCGAACAGCGACGTATTGCGGCTCTCCGTGCTCGCGTACTCGGCCGCGGACTCGTCGAGGGCCCGCTTGATGTCGCGCAGCATCGTCGACAGGCCCTCGGCTGCTTCGCGCCAACGGGTCTGGCGGATCTGGTAGGCCTGCTGGGCATCGCCCTGCCAGGTGGCGACCAACGGTGTGGCGTCGCGTTCGACCTCGGCCAACTGGTTCTCCAGAGCCCGCAGGGCGTTGTTGATCGAGTCGCCCGCGTGCTGCAGGGCGCCGAACTCGACCCGGATCAGGTCACTCATCGCGGATGCCTCCCCGGGCCGTCAGAGCGGCAGGCTCTGGTGGGCGGTGAACCGGCCGGCGGCGGCCGAGTCGGTGGCGGCGTACTGCCGACCGGCAGTGCGCATCGCCGTCGCCGTTTCGGCCAGGGCCCGGTTCAGCTTCTCCTGGTCGGCCGCCCAGGCCTGCTTGACCTGCTCGAACGACCGGCCGCCCGCACCGGTCCATTGGGTTCGCAGCCCATCGAGCTCGTGCATCAGGCGGCGGAGCATGCCGTCGAGCGAGCCGTTGACGCTCTCGAACCGGCGTGCGGTCGTCTCCATCAACTCCGCACTGGTTTGCGACACAGACATGGTTGTTCCTCCCCAGGACCCTTGTAGCCGGATCTGTAGTTGCCAGATCGCCAGCTGTTGATGTGCCACGCTAACGGCGCCCGTTCCGAGGTCGCCAGACCCAGTTCCCTTCTGTGGATAACTTCGGACTCAACTACCCACAACCCGCCGTGCATCCTGTGGATAGAGGCCGGGACCGGTGGGCAGCAATGCGAGCACCTCCGCCGGAAGCGGCACCGGCCGGGCACCGGAGAACCCGAGCATCGGCAGTACGTCGGACGACGCCAACGGATACCGGACACCCAGATCGGTGACCAGGTAGACCACCCCCGCCTCGGCCCCCGGCGCAGCCCGGGCGGTGGCGAGCACCCCGCGCCCCGGAGGCAGCCGCACCTCGCTCGCCAGGCCCGGCGCCGAGCCCGCGATCGGTGCCCCGCGGGGCTGCGCCGCGCTCACGACCACCTCGCCGCCCGGCACCGACGACGCACACACCGCCTCCGCCGCACCGATCCTGACGGGCCGCGGCACCTCATCCGGCAGCCCGATCCAGCTACCCGGGAACGCGGTTCTCGGCAGCCGGGCGTACTCCCCCGGGCTCAGTGCCGTGGGCGCCGTCTGGCCGACCCGCTCGACCGTGGCCGGATCGCCGAGCACGAGCGCGGCCTGGAACGCCGTCGTCGGCGCCAGCCCGGCCGCGAGCGCAACCGCGTGCTGACGCCCGTCGACCAGGAAGACCTGCCCGATCCGAGCCCCCGGCACCGGCCCGAACGGCTGCCCGCGACCTGGCACCGGCACCCGCCCGATGTCGGCCGCCGCGGCCAGCGCGTTCACCACCGCCGGCGCGACCGGCGCGGGCGTGCCCCACACGAGCATGCCGAGCACGGTCTCCGGTTCCCGGACCCGCGCCCGCCGCCCCTGCCACAGCAGGTGCACCGCGCCATCGGGCGTGGACACCAGCGCGCCGTCGGCCCCGAGCGGATCGCCGCGCGGCGCCGACCCGACCACCACCGTCGACCGGTCGGAGCCGACCGAGCCGCACACCGCCCACGGCCCGGCCAGCAGGTCGCGGCGTCGCGGCAGCGCGTCGGGAGCGCCCGGAATGCCGAGAAGGGGACCGCGTGGAGCGCCGGCCAGCGACCGCCGGGCCACCTGCATCGTCTTCGCGGCGCCCACGATCAGCAGCGCCGAGGCGTAGTTGGCGACCGGGTGCAGCACCCCGTCGAGGTACACGAACTTGGCCCCGGACTCCTTCTCGACGATCACCGCCGAGCCGGACCGCCATTTCGTGGACCCACCCGGCTGGAGCAGGCCCCACACGGCGAACCCGGCGAGCCCGAGTGCGGCGGCGAGCACGCCGGCGAGCAGCGCGAGCCCGGCCCGACGCCCCGGCGGGCGCGACGGATTGCTCTCGTGGGCGGCCATCGCCGAAACCACACGCTGCACGGCGAACTGATACGAATGAAGTTGATCTGATCGCGACGGCACGGACGCCTCCCCAGACGAGCCATCGGCGCCCACGATAAGCGACGGGTCCGACACGGGCCGCCCCGCGGGCGACCGGTTCAGCACCGCGAAAGATCTGGCGAATGGAGCGGGTCGGACACCGTTGGCGGCCCCATGCGACGATCACCAAATGGGCATCCTCATCCGGTTGATCATCAGCGCGCTGGCGTTGTGGATCTCCACCCTGGTGATCGACGGGATCGACGTCGGCGGCACGCCGGCCGAACAGGCCGGCACCCTCCTGGTGGTGGCCGCGATCTTCGGCGTGGTGAACGCCGTCCTCCGGCCGATCATCAAGGTCCTGGGCTGCTGGGCCTACGCCTTGACCCTCGGCCTCGTGGCGGTGGTGGTCAACGGCGCGCTCTTCATGCTGACCAGCTGGATCGCCGGCGAACTGGACCTGTCGTTCACCGTCGACGACTTCTGGCCCACCGCCGTCCTCGGCGCCCTACTGGTCGCCGTGGTGAGCTGGCTCCTCAACCTGGTCGTCCCCGACGGTAAGAAGGACTGACCGGGAGCCAGCCCCTACGGCCGGTAGACCATCAGTACGCGGTTCTCCATGTTCCAGATCTCGACCCGGTCGATGTTGGTGTGCTTGTGGGCGCTGTGCCCGTCGATGTCGAACTTGTCGCCCGGGTTGGCCGTCCAGGTCGTGACCTGCTCGGCCTCGCCGCCGCCCTTCGGCACGACCATCAGCTTGTAGGAGCGCGTCGCACCCGGCTCGCCGTTGTACTCGCACTTCATGTACACCAGCGTGCCGGCGTCCTGGGCCTCCAGCGCCAGGTCGGCGGTGATCGGCAGGTTCTGGGCCGCCGGGGTCATCGCGACGTACTCGGGCCCCGGGTCGGCCGTCCACTTCGGAAGGCCCAGCCCGACGACCAGCGCGAGCGCCGCGGCAACCAGCCCGACCCCGGCGGTGACGAGACGGCGCCGCCGCTGTTCGCGGATCCGCTTGCGCTCGGCGGCCGCGAGCAGCGACACGACCTTGCTGTCCTCCGGGTCGGCGGCCCGGTCGTCGAGGTCGGCGTTCACGGTGGGACCGGCCCACCGCTCGGGCCGCACGACGTTGTTCTCGGCCGGAGCCGGCGGCGCCGGAGTGTCGGCCTCGGACGCGGTCGGCCCGGCCCATCCGATCGGGAAGAGCGCGGCCGAGTCCTCGCCCTCCTGGGCGATCGTGCGGGCGGTCTCGAAGTCGATGCGCCCGAGCAGGCCCGGCAGCACAGCGAGATCGGCGACCTCCTCGCGGCAGATCGCGCAGTCGGCGAGGTGCTTCTCGAAGGCGTCGCGCTCGGCGGGTACCAGGGCACCCAGCACGTATGCGCCCACTTCGATGGTCTGGGGGCACCTCATTGCGTAACCCCCAACTCTTCCAGCGCGACCTTCAGGGCGCGCAACGCGTAGTAGGTCCTTGATTTGACGGTGCCGGGCGGAACTCCGAGGCGGGCTGCCGCCTCAGCTACCGACCGGCCGGCGTAGAAGCACTCCACCAGCACCTCTCGGTGTGGGCGCGACAGGCGGGACAACGCTTCGGCGATCGTCCAGGACTCGACGGCACGGTCGGTGTCGTCGACCACCGGACGCTCGGGTGGAGCATCGGTGACGACTTCCGCCGCGCGGGCATTGCGCCTCCGCCAGGCGTCGATCGCCAGGTTGCGTGCGGTCGTGAAAAGCCACGCCCGCACCGACCCCCTGGCGGGGTCGAGCGCCTGCGGATGCTGCCATGCCCGCAGCATCGTCTCCTGCACCAGATCCTCCGCACGCTGCCGGTCTCCTCCGGTCAGCCGCAGTGCGTGCGCGAAAAGCGCCTCACCGTGATCAGCGTGCAATGCACGCAGCAGCTCGGCGTCTTCGGTACCCACGCTTTGCAGCCCTCCCGCTTCTTATTGACACGCACGCCAGCGCGACATGGTTCACGCCTGGTTCACGTTAGTGCCTCGGTTGATCCACCGGCCCCTCATAGCCTGCCGACATCGCGTTTCCGACTTCACGCAAGGAGATTCAAATATGTCTCACCCTCGACGGCTGTTACCGCTGGTAAGCGGGGGCTTCAGAGGACATTCCGGGCGAAGCGCCATGACCTGCAAGTACCGGTGCAACAACGCATGCGCCCACCCTGAGCCTAACGAATCCGAAAACGCTTACTTCGGTGACATCGTTCAGGCGGAACTGTCCCGTCGGGGCATTATCCGGGCCGGAGCGCTCGTGGTCGGTGCGGCCGGCGCGACCGCCGTCGGGGTCGCCACCCCGGCCTACGCCTCGCCCGAGTCCGAACGCGACGCAGACGCGGCAGCCGGCTCGGCGGCGAGAGGCGGATCGGGCGGCACCGGCGCGGTCGCGCTGGGCTTCAAGGCGATCCCACCCAACAAGCTCGACACCTTCATCGTGCCGAACGGCTACGACCACCACGTCGTCGCGCGCTGGGGAGACCCGGTGCTGCCGGGTGCGCCGGCGTTCGACGTGCGTCGGCAGAGCGCCGCGGCGCAGAAGAAGCAGTTCGGCTACAACAACGACTTCGTCGCCGTGGTGCCGCTCAGCAACGAGCGGGCGCTGCTCGTCTGCAACCACGAGTACACCAACCCCGAACTCATGTTCCCCGGCTACGACCCGGCGGTGCCGCTCACGCCCGAGCAGTGGCGGATCACCCTCGCCGCGATCGGCATGGCCGTCGTGGAGATCGAACGGGTCGGACGCACGGGTCAATGGCAACTGGTGCGCGACGGTCGCCGGCGGTACAACCGGCGCGTCACGGTCTCCGACACGAAGTTCCAGCTCACCGGTCCGGCGGCGGGCCACGCGTTGCTGAGGACCAAGGCCGACCCCAGCGGTCGCTGGGTCATCGGGACGCAGGCCAACTGCGCCGGTGGCGTCACGCCGTGGGGCACGGTGCTCTCCGGCGAGGAGAACTGGAACGGCGTCTTCAGCGGCGGCAACGCGTTGCCCGAGAACCTGAAGCCCTCCTACAAGCGATACGGCGTGGAGACCGTCAACGCGACGACGCCTACCTGGGCCACCGTCGACGAGCGGTTCGACCTCAGCCGGCACCCGAACGAGGCGCACCGCTTCGGGTACGTCGTGGAGATCGACCCGTACGACGCCGACTCGACCCCGAAGAAGCACACCGCGCTGGGCCGGCTCAAGCACGAGGGCGCGAACATCATCGTGGCGCCCGACAAGCGCGTTGTCGCCTACACCGGTGACGACGAGCGCTTCGACTACCTGTACAAGTTCGTCTCGCACCGCAAGATGACGCACAGCCGGCGCGACAACATGAAGCTCCTCGAATCGGGCGACCTGTACGTCGCCAAATTCGAGGGCGACGGCCGCGGACGGTGGCTGCCGCTGGTCAAGGACAACAAGTCGGCGGTCGAGGGAATGAACGTCGAGGAGGTGCTGATCTTCACCCGGCTCGCCGGTGACAAGGTCGGCGCCACCAGGATGGACCGGCCCGAGGACGTCGAGCCGAACCTGAAGAACGGCAGGATCTACTGCGCCCTGACCAACAACGACCGGCGCGGCGCGGCGGGCCAGCCCGGCGTCGACCCGGTGAACCCGCGGGCGGTCAACCGGCACGGCCACATCCTGGAGATCACCGAGGACGGCAACGACCAGACCTCGGAGACCTTCTCGTGGACGCTGCCGATCCTGTGCGGCGACCCGGCCCAGCCCGACACGTACTTCATGGGCTTCGACAAGACGAAGGTCTCGCCGATCTCCTGCCCCGACAACGTCGCCTTCGACGCCACGGGCAACCTGTGGATCGCCACCGACGGCAACGCGCTGGGTTCGAACGACGGGCTCTTCGCGGTCCCGTTGGAAGGTCCCAACAAGGGCCACCTGAAGCAGTTCCTCAGCGTCCCGCTCGGCGCCGAGTGCTGCGGCCCGTTCATCTCCGGCGACGGCCGCAGCGTGTTCACCGCGGTTCAGCACCCCGGTGAGGTGACCGGCGCGCGGGTCGACAACCCGGCGTCGACGTGGCCGGACGGGGATTTCGCGAAGCCTGGTGTCGTGGTTGCGTGGCGTCTCGACGGGAAACCCGTCGGTTCCTGAACGGGCGTTCGGGGGGAGCAACTCGCTCCGGGAGTACAGCGTTTAGCTCCTCTCCGCGAGTTGCTCCCCCCGAACGCCGTCGTGGTACAGCCGGTCGCGCCACCCGCGCTCTCAATGAGCTCGGACGGGGTTGGACGGGGATGTAGCTGCTACTCGCGGAGGATTTCCGCCAGCTGTTGGGCGACCGTCGTCAGGCGGGTCTTGATGGCCTTGGCGGAGGCCGTCAGTTCGGTGGCGGGGACTGTGCAGGCCAGGGCCACGCGGCGGTCCTGCTCGCGGTCCGGGAGGACCAGGAGGGCGGCGCTGCCGATGCCGGGGCGGAACTGGTTCAGCTCCAGGTGGAGACCGCGTCGCTCGCCGGCCGTCAGGTCGGCGTCGAGCGTCTCGGGCGAGGTCAACGTCTGCGGAGTGAAGGCGGGCATGCCCTGCTCCTTCGCGAACCGCCACCGCTGGTCGGCGCTCAGCGTCGCCAGCAACGCCTTGCCCAGCGCGGTCGCGTGCGCGCCGTCGTCGAACCCGACTATCAGGTCCTCCGCGTACGGCGACCGCACACCCTCGGCCACCGCGACGATCGCGACCCGGTTCGTGATGAACCGGCCGATCATGTGCGTGAAGCCCGTGTCGGTGGCGGCCTTGCGCAGGATGTCCTGCACCTGTTGCGGGCCCCGGCACGCGAGCACCAGCTCCCGGAACCGGTCGGCCACCTCCAGACCGACGATGTACGTGCCGTCTTCACGGCGCATCACGTAACCCTCATACGCAAGAGTGCGGACCAGGTGATACGTGGTTGCGACGGTGAGTTCGCACCGTCGCGCGATCTGCTTGACCGTCAACCCCCGAGGCGACTGACCGACCGCCTCCAACACCTGAAAAGCCCGCGACACGCTGCGGATGAGATCCGATGGCTCTGCCTGTGGATCTCTCACCGCCGCCCTCCCCAGTCGCAGCAGTAACAGGCTTTACACCATATGAAACGGACGGCCTTTCGGGGAGCCAAGAAAGCCACCGGACGCTCATATATCGGGCGAGATACCCCAAGTCAGACGCAAGATTGAGCAATGAACACCGTCGCGCCGTGAGAATTCAAGCACTAGCCGTAAGCAACCTTCAAGCCACCGAACGGCTGTACCTGCAGGTTGCAAACGGTGATCGATCTTGATGAGCGATCACTGATCTCACATCTGTGCATCCAAGATCGAGGAACGGCCGGATCCGTGCAGCCTACAGTGCCGATGAACAGCGCATATGCACGTGCAGACGACCGCGCGGAGGTCAGCCGGTGCGGTCGGCGATGTAGTCGCAGAGCGACTCCATGGCCCGGCGGGCCGGCACCTCGGGCAGACCGCTCAATGCGGACCGTGACCGCTCGGCGTACGACCGCACCGTCTCCCGGGCCAGCTTCATCGCCGGCGACTCGCGCAGGAGGCCCAGCGCCTCGGCGTGCAACGCGTCGTCGGTGACCGGGCCGGCGGCCAGGATCTCCCGCAGCCGCACCGAGGCCGCATCGTGGTCGTCGGAGGCCAGTGCGTACAGCACCGGCAGCGTGGGGATGCCCTCACGCAGGTCGGTGCCGGGCATCTTGCCCGACTGCTCGCTGTCGCTGGCGATGTCGAGAAGGTCGTCGGAGAGCTGGAACGCGGTGCCGATGGTCTCGCCGTAGGCGCGCAGCGCGTCCAGATGCGGTGGTGCGACCCCGGAGAACATGCCACCGAAGAGGGCGCTGGTCGCGATCAGCGAACCGGTCTTCTCGGCGATCACGTTCAGGTAGTGCTCGACCTTGTCCTCGCCCTCGGCCGGGCCGAGCGTCTCGGCGATCTGGCCGTGCACCAGACGCGCGAAGGTCCGCGACTGGATGCGCACCGCCTCGAGGCCCAGCTCGGCCGCCAGGTCGGCGGCGCGTGCGAACAGGTAGTCGCCGATCAGGATCGCGATCGAGTTGCCCCACCGCGAGTTGGCGCTCGGAGCGCCGCGCCGCACCTCGGCCTCGTCCATGACGTCGTCGTGGTAGAGCGTGCCCAGGTGGGTCAGCTCCACCACCGCGGCCGCGGGGACGACCAGCGGCGAATCCGGGTCACCGAAGTGGGCACCGACGGCGACCAGCAGCGGCCGGAACCGCTTGCCGCCCGCGTCGGCCAGGTGCGTCGCCGCCTCGGCGACGAGCCGGTCTTCGCTCGCCACCGTGTCCCGCAGCATGACCTCGACCCGGTCGAGGATCCCGATGAGCCCCGCTTGTAGATCAGCATCGATGTCATCGAGGCCAGGAAGCGTGCTTGCCGGCCTGGTACCCGCGCTATCCACGTATCAACGATGCCATACGAGTCGGGCTCCTCTTCCAGCAGCACCGCTGTGGCCCTCCGGGCACGCCGGCCCGGGAGGCCACAGTCGACACTGCGTCATGTGATGGCTCACCTGACGAACGGCACCGCCGACTCCGTCATGTCGATGAGAGGTTGCGGCACCACGCCCAGGAGGAGCGTCGCGGCCGCGCCGATGGTCACCGCGGCGGCGGTCAGCGCGCCGGGGATCGAGACCGCGGGGGTCGACTCGCCGGGCTCCGACAGCCACATGAGGACGACCACCCGCAGGTACGGGAACGCCAGCACCATGCTCGTGATCACACCGGCGATCACCAGCCAGGTCTGTTCGGCGTCGATCGCCGCGGCGAACACGCCGAACTTGGCCGTGAAGCCGCTGGTCAGCGGGATGCCGGCGAACGCGAGCAGCAGGAACGTGAACACCGCCGCGTACATCGGCGAGCGCCGGCCCAGGCCGGCCCAGCGGCTCAGGTGGGTCGCCTCGCCGTCGGCGTCGCGCACCAGGGTGACGATGCCGAACGCGGCCAGTACCGCGAAGCCGTAGGCGACCAGGTAGAACAGCGAGCTCGACAGGCCCGACTCGTTGACCGCGAGCACACCGACCAGCACGTATCCGGCGTTCGCGATCGACGAGTACGCCAGCAGGCGCTTGATGTCGGTCTGGGTCACGGCCAGGATCGAGCCGATCAGCATGGTGACGATCGCGATCGTGCCGAGCACCGGCCGGTAGTCCCACACCGAGCCCTGGAACGCCACGTACAGCACCCGCAGCAGGCCACCGAACGCGGCCACCTTCGTGCACGCCGCCATGAGCGCGGTGATCGGGGTCGGTGCGCCCTGGTAGACGTCGGGCGTCCACACGTGGAACGGCACCAGGGCCGCCTTGAACAGCAGGCCGATCGCGATCATGGCCAGGCCGACGTAGAGCAGCACGACGTCCTTCGGCTGCTCCTGCACCGCCCGGTTGATCTCGCCGAACTGCACGCCGCCCGCGTAGCCGTAGACCATCGCGATGCCGAACAGGAAGAACGCCGAGGCGAACGCGCCGAGCAGGAAGTACTTGACCGCCGCCTCCTGCGAGAGCAGCCGGCGCCGGCGGGCCAGCGCGCAGAGCAGGTACAGCGGCAGCGAGAACACCTCGAGCGCGATGAACATCGTCAGCAGGTCGTTCGACGACGCGAACAGCATCATGCCGCCGAGGCTGAAGATCACCAGCGGGTAGACCTCGGTCGCGCCACCCTCCTCCGCCGCCTGCTTGCGGTCGGCGTCGGTGTTGGCGGTGACGGCCGCGTGTGCGACGAACGCGCCGCCGTGCTCCAGGGTCCGGTCGCTGATCAGCAGCAACGCGACCAGGCCGAGCACGATGATCGCGCCCTGCAGGAAGACGCCCGGCTTGTCGACCACGAGCGAGCCGCCGGCGGTGATGCTGCCGTTCTTTCCGTCGTCGGCGATCGCGTTGGCCGCGGTGAAGACGGCGACCAGCGCACCGATCAGCCCGGCGACGGCGAGCACGAACTGCACCCGGAACCGGGCCGCCCGCGGCGCCGCGGCCTCGACGATGACACCCAGACACGCCGTGCCGAACAGGATGAGCATCGGCAGGATCGCCGCATAGTGGATCGACGGAGCGTTCAACGCTTCCATCACCGGGCTCCTTCAGCCGAGGTCGGTGCGGGGTCCTTCTTGCCGATGTCGGAGAGGGTCGCCTGCACCGCCGGGTTGATCACGTCGAGGACGGGCTTGGGATAGACCCCCAGCACCAGGATCAGCACGATCAGCGGCGTCACCACGGCCGCCTCGCGCAGCGACAGGTCCTTGCGCATCGCCGTGACGCTCTCGAGCGCCGGGTTCAGCGTGCCCTGCGTGGTGCGTTGGATCATCCACAGCACGTACGCGGCCGCGAGGATGATGCCGGCCGTCGCGATGATCGCCACCGGCTTGTTGACCGTGAACGTACCGATCAGCACCAGGAACTCGGAGACGAACGGCGACGTGCCCGGCAGCGCCAGCGACGCCATGCCGGCCACGAAGAAGACGCCGGCGAGCACCGGCACCATCTTCCCCGCGCCGCCGAAGTCGGTGACCAGCGCGCTGCCGCGCCGGGCCACGAACATGCCGACCACCAGGAACAGGAGACCGGTCGCCAGTCCGTGGTTGAGCATGTAGAGGACCGCGCCGGAGCCGGCCTGCGTGGTGAACGCGAAGATGCCGATCCCGATGAAGCCGAAGTGCGCGATCGACGTGTAGGCGACCAGTCGCTTGAGATCCTGCTGGCCCACCGCGAGCAGCGCGCCGTAGATGATTCCGACCAGCGCGAGCACCAGACCCAGCGGGGCGAAGTACTTCGACGCCTCGGGGAACAGCGGCAGGCAGTAACGCAGGATGCCGAACGTGCCGACCTTGTCGAGGATGCCGACGAGCAGCGCCGCCGCACCGGCCGGAGCGGCCGAACCGGCGTCGGGCAGCCAGGTGTGGAACGGGAAGAACGGCGCCTTGATCGCGAACGCGACGAAGAAGCCGAGGAACAGCCAGCGCTCCGCACCGGTGGAGAAATCGGCCGCGAGCAGCTTCTCCCAGTCGAACGTGTTGCCGCCGAGGACCCACAGGCCGATCACCGAGGCCAGCATGAACAGGCCGCCGACCAGTGAGTACAGGAAGAACTTCACCGCCGCGTACTGCCGCTGCGCGCCGCCGTAGGAACCGATGAGGAAGTACATCGGCACGAGCATGACCTCGAAGAACACGTAGAAGAGGAAGATGTCGGCGGCCGCGAAGACGCCGAGCATTGTGCTCTCCAGCGTGAGCAGCAGCGCGAAGTACGCCGGGATCGAACGCCGGCTGTGCTCCGCGTCGTGCCACGAGGCCAGGATCACCACCGGCACCAGCAGCGCGATCAGCGCCAGCATCACCAGCGAGATGCCGTCGGCGGCGAACGTGAACCGGGCGTCCCACGCGTCGATCCAGGGCAGCGAGGTGCGGAACTGGAAGCGGGTGCCCTTGGCGTCGAACGACACCCACATCACGACGGTCAGCGCGAGGATCAGCAGCGACCAGACGAACGCGACCTGCTTCGCCAGGACCGGCTTCGCCTTCGGCAGGAACGCCACCAGAAGCGCACCCACCAGCGGAGCTCCTACCAGAACAGGCAGGAACGGAAAGTCACTCATGCGATCGCCCCGCTTCGCGCGGCGAGGCATTCGCGACGCACTGCGTTAATGATTCGCTCGCAAGACTCGCTCATCCGAGCGTCACCGCCAGCATGGCTGCCACCACGATCAGGGCTCCTCCGAGCATGGACAGGGCATAGGACCGCACGAAGCCGGTCTGCATGCGGCGCAGCCGGCTCGAGCCGCCACCGATGCCGGCGGCCAACCCGTTGACCAGCCCGTCGATGCCCCGGTTGTCGATGTAGACGAGGGCCCGGGTGAGGATGCGCCCGGGCAGTTCGAACACGACCTCGTTGAGGGTGTCGAAGTAGAGGTTGCGCCGCGCGGCCTTGACCACCGGACCGGCCGACGGCTCCACCAGCGCGGTGCCCTTGCGGAACAGCAGGACCGCGAGACCGGTACCGACTACGACCACCGCGAGCACCATCGCCGTCACCGTCCAGTGGCCGAGGTGACCGTGGGCCTCCTCCTCCTCGCCGAAGACCGGGTTGAGCCAGTCGACGACCGAGGTGGACATCAGGAAACCGGACGCGACCGAACCGACCGCGAGCAGCACCAGCGGCACCGTCATGATCGGCGGCGACTCGTGCGGGTGCTGGTTGTCCTCGGTCCACCGCTTGGGGCCGTGGAAGACCAGCACGTACAGGCGGGTCATGTAGAACGCGGTGAGCCCGGCGCCGATCAGCGCGGCCGTACCGAGCACCCAGCCGCTCCAGCCCTCGCGGTTGAACGCCGCCAGGATGATGGGGTCCTTGGTGAAGTACCCGGAGAACGGCGGCAGGCCCAGGATCGCGAGGTAGCCCAGCGCGAACGTGATCCAGGTGACCTTCATGACCTTCGACAGCGCGCCGAAGCGGCGGATGTCGACCTGGTCGTGCATCCCGTGCATCACCGAACCGGCGCCGAGGAACATGCCGGCCTTGAAGAAGCCGTGCGCCAGCAGGTGGATGATGCCCAGCGCGTACGCGGCGCCGCCCAGACCCACCGCCAGGAACATGTAGCCGATCTGCGAAACGGTCGAGTACGCGAGCACCCGCTTGATGTCGTCCTTGGCCGCGCCGATGATGCACCCGATCAGCAGCGTGACCGCGCCGACGATCACCACGACGTTCTGCGCCGTGGGCGAGGCGTCGAACACCGGGTGGGCGCGGGCGATCAGGTACACGCCCGCGGTGACCATGGTGGCCGCGTGGATGAGCGCCGACACCGGGGTCGGGCCCTCCATCGCGTCGGGGAGCCAGGTGTGCAGCGGGAACTGGCCCGACTTGCCGCACGCGCCGAGGAGGAGCAGCAGGCCCATCGCGGTGACGGTGCCGGCGGCGAGCTCGTTGACGCCGCTGAAGACCTCTTCGTACTGGGTGGTGCCGAGCGTGGCGAACATGAGGAAGATGGCGATCGCCAGGCCGGTGTCACCGACCCGGTTCATCAGGAACGCCTTCTTGCCGGCCGTCGCGGCGCTGTTCCGGTCGTACCAGAACGAGATCAGCAGGTAGGACGCGACACCGACGCCCTCCCAGCCGATGTAGAGCATCACGAAGTTGTTGCCCAGCACCAGCAGGAGCATCGCGGCGATGAACAGGTTGAAGTACCCGAAGAACCGCCGGCGGCCCTCGTCGTGCTCCATGTACCCGACGGCGTAGATGTGGATCAGCGAGCCGACGCCGGTGATCAGTAGCACGAACAGCCCGGAGAGCGGGTCGAGCAGGAACCCGACGTCGACGTGCAGGCTGCCGACCGACATGAAGTCGAACAGGCTCACCTCGGCCGAGCGGTTGCCCCCGAGGTCGCGCAGCGCCAGGAAGTAGGACAGGCCCAGGCCGAACGAGGCCACGACGGCCAGGACGCCGAGCCAGTGCCCCCACTTGTCTGCCCGCCTGCCGAGCACCAGCAGAACGGCCGCACTCACCAGCGGGATCGCCACCAGTAGCCAGATCGACTGCAACCAGCCGCTGGCCGCGGCGAACTCCACGGTCGTCTCTTCCACCGTGTCCCTCTCAGTACTTCAGCAGGTTGGCGTCATCGACGCTGGCCGACCGGCGGGTCCGGAAGATCGCCATGATGATCGCGAGCCCGACCACGACCTCGGCCGCCGCGACCACCATCACGAAGAACGCCATGACCTGGCCGTTCAGGTCGCCGTTGATGCGGCTGAACGTGATCAGCGACAGGTTCGCCGCGTTCAGCATCAGCTCGACGCACATGAACAGCACGATGGCGTTGCGCCGGATCAGCACTCCGACCGCCCCGATCGTGAACAGGATCGAGGACAGCACGATGTAGTAGGTGGGTGTCACTGTTCGGTCCCCTTCGGGGCAGCCTCGGCGGCGGACAGCTCGCGCTGCGGCAGGATCCGGGAGATGCTGCGGTCGGCCGGCGAGCCGTCGGGGAGCACGGCGGGCGTCGCGACCGAGGTGGAGGTGGCGAACACGCCCGGGCCGGGCTTCGGCGCCGGGTAGTTGCCGGGCGCGAACCGGGCCCGCATCTGGTCGGGCTGCGACCTCTTGTCTTCCTTGCGCTTCTCGATGTGCGCCAGGATCATCGCGCCGACGGCGGCCGTGATCAGCAGGGCCGACGTGACCTCGAACGCGAACACGTACTTGGTGAACAGCAGCGCCGCGATTCCCTGGACGTTGCCGTTCTCGTTGGCCTGGGTCAGCCCGACGGCGTCGTTGGTGTCGCCGAGCGCGCGGTACAGGCCGGTGCCGACCAGCAGCGCGAACCCGGTGCCCAGCAGCACCGCCGCCATCCGCTGGCCGCGCAGCGTCTCGATGAGCGAGTCGGACGCGTCGCGACCCACCAGCATCAGCACGAACAGGAACAGCATCATGATCGCGCCGGTGTAGACGATGATCTGCACCATGCCGAGGAACGGCGCCGCCTGCATCGCGTAGAACGCGCCGAGGCAGAGCATCACCACGACGAGGAACAGCGCCGAGTGGACCGCGTTGCGCGCCCACACCATGCCGATGGCGCACAGCACCGCGATCGGAGCGAGCACGAAGAACGTGGCGGCCTCGCCGCCCTTCACGTCACCGGCGGCGAGGGCGGCGTCGGCCAGCGAGTAGATCACCGGCCCTCCCCGTACTGCTGCGCCTGAGCGGTCTCGACCCGGGGTTCGTGGGCGTGGCCCGGGTTGTGCTCGGCGCCCGCCGAGGTTCCGGGGTTCAGCGGACCACTGAGGTAGTAGTCCTTCTCGGTGTCGCCGAGGTACATGTCGTGCGGCGGGTGCTCCATGCCCGGCAGCAGCGGCGCGAGCAGCTGCTCCTTCGTGAAGATGAGGTCCTTGCGGCTGTCGCGGGCCAGCTCGTACTCGTTGCTCATCGTCAGCGAACGGGTCGGGCAGGCCTCGATGCACAGACCACAGAAGATGCAGCGGGCGTAGTTGATCTGGTAGATCGACGCGTACCGCTCACCGGGCGAGAAGCGCTCCTCGTCGGTGTTGTCGGCGCCCTCCACATAGATCGCGTCGGCGGGGCAGGCCCAGGCGCACAGCTCGCACCCGATGCACTTCTCCAGGCCGTCGGGGTGCCGGTTGAGGATGTGCCGGCCGTGGTAGCGCGGAGCCGGTGGCTTGCGCTGCTCCGGGTACTCCTCGGTGACCACCTTCTTGAACATGTGCGAGAAGGTGACGCCGAACCCCTTGAGGGTTCCCCTGATCGCCACGGTCAGGACTCCTTACCCATCGAGACGGTCTCCCGCTCGGTGTCGCTTGTGGACGATCGCCCCACAAGGACCCGCTCCGCCCGCGGGCTGGGCGGCACCTCCAGGTCGAGCGGCGGCACCGGGAAGCCCTTAGTGGCGCCGACGCGTCCCTTCTTGGCGTCGACCCCGGCGACGCCGGGGCTCTCCTCGGCCTGCTTGCGCGACGGCCAGAACATCCAGATCGCCAGTACCAGCAGCACCGGGACGCCGATCCACAGGACCCGCTGAACGGTGCTGAGGTCGCGGTCCTGCACGGTGCGCACGCCGGCCAGCGTGAGGATCCAGACCAGGTTGGCCGGGATGAGCACCTTCCAGCCGAACCGCATGAACTGGTCGTAACGCAGCCGGGGAAGCGTTCCCCGCAGCCAGACGAAGACGAACAGCAGCAGGATGACCTTGATCGAGAACCAGAGGACCGGCCACCAGCCCTGGTTCGCGCCGTCCCAGATGGAGATCGGCCACGGCGCCTGCCACCCGCCGAGGAACAGCGTGGCGCACAGGCCCGAGACGGTGACCATGTTGATGTACTCGGCGAGGAAGAACAACGCGAACTTCAGCGACGAGTACTCGGTGTGGAAACCGCCGACGAGCTCGCTCTCGGCCTCGGGAAGGTCGAACGGCGCCCGGTTGGTCTCACCGACGGCGGCGATCGAGTAGATGACGAAGCTCGGGATCAGCAGGATCGCGTACCAGCCGGGCAGCGTGATGTCCCAGCCGAAGATCTCGGTCTGCTGTCCGTGCCGCTGCGCATCGACGATCTGCGAGGTCGACATCGTGCCGGCGGTCATGAAGACGGCCACGATGGACAGCCCCATGGCGACCTCGTACGAGATCATCTGAGCGCTCGAACGCAGGCCGCCGAGCAGCGGGTACGTCGACCCGGACGCCCAGCCGCCCAGCACGATCCCGTAGATGCCCATGGACGAGCACGCCAGCACCACCAGCACCGCGACCGGCATGTCGGTGAGCTGCAGCGGCGTCTTCTCGCCGAACACCGAGACCATCGGGCCGAACGGGATCACGGCGAACGCCGTGAACGCCGCGACCGTGGAGATCACGGGTGCGAAGAAGAACACCACCCGGTCGGCGCCCTTGGGCATGATGTCTTCCTTGAAGGCGAGCTTGAGCCCGTCCGCAAGGGACTGCAGGATGCCGAACCGGCCGCCGACGCGGTTGGGTCCGGGCCGCACCTGCATGCGTGCCACGACCTTGCGCTCGTACCAGATCGCGAACAGCGTCATCACGACGAGGAACACGAAGACCAGCAGCACCTTGGCGAGCACCAGCCACCAGGTGTCCTGACCGAACTGTTCGAGACCCATCAGGAGTGACCCCCCTGCGCGAGAATCGGGCCACCGCTGGAGCCCGCCGAGATGCGCACGACGTCGCCGTGGTTGGCGCCGATCGTCCGCCGCACCGTTGAACCGGGTGAGTTGGTCGGCAACCAGACCACCCCGGTCATCATGCCGTCGACGATCAGCGCCGGAAGCGTGATCGCACCGTCTCCTGTGGACACCCGCACCGGGTCGCCGTCGACGACACCGAGGCCGGCCGCGGTGGCCTTGCCGATGCGGGCCGCCGGCGGACGGGCGGTGCCGGACAGGTGCTCGTCGCCGTCCTGGAGCGCACCGAGGTCGATGAGCTGGTGCCAGGTGGCGAGCCGGACCTCGGCCGCACCCGGCTCGTCGATCGACGCCGGTGACACCGACGGCGCGGTGGCGCGCGGCGCGCGCGTCTCGCCGATCGCCGCGATCTGCCGCAGGATCGCGAGCACGTCCTGGCAGCCGAGCTGCTCACCCATCTCGCGCGCGATCGAGTCGAGCACGCGGGCATCGGTCATCGCCGAGGTGCGCAGCACCGCGTCGAACGCCCGGACCCGGCCCTCCCAGTTGAGGTAGGAGCCGGACTTCTCGACCGCCGGCGCGACCGGCAGCACCACGTCGGCGCGGCGCGACACCGACGACAGCCGCAGCTCCAGGCTCACCAGGAAGCCGACGTTGTCGAGGGCTTCCTCGGCCAGCCGCGGGTCGGCCAGGTCGTGCGGGTCGACGCCGCCGACGACGAGACCCTTCAGCTCACCGGCACTGGCCGCGGCCAGGATCGCGTCGGTGTCGCGGCCGGCGGCGGTCGGCAGGGCGTCGACGCCCCAGGCCTTGGAGACCTCGTCGCGCGCCGCCGACTCGGCCACCGGCCGGCCGCCGGGCAGCAGCGTCGGCAGGCAGCCGGCGTCGAGCGCTCCCCGGTCGCCGGCCCGCCGCGGGATCCAGGCCAGCTTGGCACCGGTCTCCGCGGCCATCCGCGCGGCCGCGGTCAGTCCACCCTGGACGGTCGCGAGGCGCTCGCCCACGAACAGAAGCGCTCCGGGCGCGCTCAGCGCGGCCCGGACCACCGCGGCCTCCGTCAGCGCGGTGGCCTCCGCGCCGGGCACGGTCGGCAGCAGGACGCCGTTGAGCTTGCTCAGCCCGCGCGACGCGAACGGCGCGATGGAGATGACCCGCAGACCCTTGTTCGTGGCCGCCTTGCGCAGCCGCAGGAACAGGATCGGGCACTCCTCCTCCGGCTCGAGGCCGACCAGCACCACGGCCGGCGCGGCTTCGATGTCGGAGTAGGTCACCGGGAACCGACCGGCCACAGTGGACGCGAGGAACTCGGTCTCCTCGACGCTGACCGGCCGGGCGCGGAAGTCGACGTCGTTGGTGCCGAGCACCGTACGGGCGAACTTGCCGTAGGTGTAGGCGTCCTCGACGGTCAGGCGACCGCCGGCCAGCACGCCGACGCCACCCTCCTCGCGGGCCTTGCGCAGGCCTTCGGCCGCCACGCCCAGCGCCTCCGGCCAGCTGGCCTTGCGGAGCTCACCGCTGCGCTTGTCGCGCACCATCGGCTCGGTGATGCGGTCGAACGCGGTGGCGTACTGGAACGCCCACCGGCCCTTGTCGCAGTTCCACTCCTCGTTCACCGCCGGGTCGTCGCCGGCCAGTCGGCGCAGCACCTTGCCGCGGCGGTGGTCGGCCCGCTGGGCGCAGCCTGCCGAGCAGTGCTCGCAGACGTTCGGCGAGGACACCAGGTCGAACGGACGCGCCCGGAACCGGTACTGGGCACCGGTCAGCGCACCCACCGGGCAGATCTGCACGGTGTTGCCGGAGAAGTAGGAGTTGAACGGCGCGTCGAGCTTGTCGGCGTCGCGGGCGCCCTCCATGCCGGTCTCCCCGACCACCTCGGAGGCGTCGACGTCGATGCGGCCGGTGAACACACCGATCTGCTCGTCGGCACCGCGCTCCATCAGGTCGATGAACCGGTCGCCGGCGATCTCGTCGGAGAACCGGGTGCAGCGCTGGCACAGCACGCACCGCTCGCGGTCGAGCAGCACCTGGGACGAGATCGGAATCGGCTTCGGGTACTCGCGCTTGTGCTCGTGGAAGCGGGTCTCGGAACGGCCGTTGCTCAGCGCCTGGTTCTGCAGCGGGCACTCGCCGCCCTTGTCGCACATCGGGCAGTCGAGAGGGTGGTTGATCAGGAGGAACTCCATGATCCCCTCTTGCGCCTTGCGGGCGACCTCGCTGGTGAGCTGGGTGCGCACGACCATGCCGTCGGCGACCGTCTGCGTACAGGACGCCGACGGCTTGCGCTGACCCTCGATGTCGACGAGGCACTGCCGGCAGGCGCCGGCCGGTGCCAGCAGCGGGTGGTCGCAGAACCGGGGAATGGCGATGCCGATCCGTTCCGCGACGCGGATGACCAGCTCGCCCTTCTCGGCCTCGACCTCGATGCCGTCGATGGTGAGCTTGACGAGGTTGGTGGGCTTTACTACGTCAGTCATCGTTCAGTGCGCTCCTGCCAGCTCGCCCTTTGCGAACATCGGCTCCTTGCGGCCTTCGATGTAGTCCAGGTAGTCCTGTTCGAAGAACTTGATCGATGAGGTGACCGGGCTGGTCGCACCATCACCGAGCGCGCAGAACGACCGGCCGAGCAGGTTGTCGCAGGCGTCGAGCAGCGTTTCGAGGTCTTCCTTCTTCCCCTCGCCGCTGAGGATGCGGGCGAGGATGCCCTTCATCCAGTAGTTGCCCTCGCGGCACGGGGTGCACTTGCCGCACGACTCGTGGTGGTAGAACTCGATCCACCGGTACGTGGCGTACACCGGGCAGTCCTGGTCGGAGAAGATCTGCACGGCCGCGGTGCCCAGCATGGTCCCGACGCCCATCATGCCCTCGAAGTCGAGCGGCGCGTCGAGGTGTTCGTCGGTGAGCAGCGGGGTGCTCGATCCACCCGGCGTCCAGAAGCGCAGGCTGTGCCCGTCGAGCATGCCGCCGCACAGCTCGATCAGCTGCCGCAGCGTGATGCCGAGCGCGCACTCGTACTGCCCGGGCTGCTTCACCCGGCCGGAGACCGAGAAGATCTTCGTGCCGGGCGACTTTTCGGTGCCCATGGTGCGGAACCACTGGGCGCCGCCGAGCACGATGTAGGGCACGGTCGCGATCGTCTCGACGTTGTTGACGACCGTCGGGCTCGCGTAGAGCCCGTGCGTGGCCGGGAACGGCGGACGCAGCCGCGGCTGGCCGCGGTAGCCCTCGAGTGAGTCGAGCAGCGCCGTCTCCTCGCCGCAAATGTAGGCGCCCGCTCCACTGTGGACGACCACGTCGAGGTCGAACCCGGACCGCAGGATGTTCTGACCCAGGTAGCCCTTGCGGTACGCGTCGTTGACCGCCTGCTTGAGCCGGCGTGCCGCGTGGATCGCCTCGCCGCGGATGTAGATGGCGGCGAAGTTCGCGCGGATCGCGTAGCTGGCGATGATGACGCCCTCGATGAGGGAGTGCGGGTCGGACATCATCAGCGGCAGGTCCTGGCAGGTGCCCGGCTCGCCCTCGTCGGCGTTGACCACGAGGTAGTGCGGCTTGCCGTCGTTCTGCGGGATGAAGCCCCACTTCATGCCGGTGGGGAAGCCCGCGCCGCCCCGTCCGCGCAGCCCGGAGTCCTTGATGAGCTGGATCAGGTCGTCGGGGTGCACCTTGAACGCCTTGCGCAGCGCGGAGTACCCGTCGAGGCGCTCGTACACGTCGAGCTTCCACGCGTCCGGAGACAGCCAGCGCTTGGTGAGAACGGGCGCGAGCTTGGCGAGCGCTTCCTTGGATGGCTGTGTCACTTGCCACCGTCCTTCTGCGGCATGGGGCTGTCGCCGGCGGGCTTGCGGTCCGACGCCGCGTCGGGGGCGGTGGCCGGCTTCTCCTGCGGCTTCTGCTCGCGTCCGCCGATCGGCGTGTTCGGGTCGAAGCCGGGGACCGAGATGCCGTACCGCTCCGCGACGCGGTTTCCGGCGAGCGTCGCCGCACCGGCCGGCCCGTCGCCGAGCGCCTCCTCGCGGGGGTCGGCGAAGCCGGCCAGCTGGATCGACATCTCCTTGAACGTGCACAGCCGCGACCCGCGGGACGGCTGCGGCCGGTTGCCCGCCTGCAGTTCCTTCACCAGGTCGAGGCTCGACTCGGCGGTCATGTTGTCGTAGAACTCGTAGTTCACGGTGACGACCGGCGCGTAGTCGCAGGCGGCCAGGCACTCGGCGTGCTCGAACGTGATGTTGCCGGCGGTCTGGTTGTGACCGACCCCGAGGTGCTCCTCCAGCGCCTCGTAGATCTTGTCGCCGCCCTGCACGCCGCACACCGTGTTGGTGCACACGCTCACCAGCCAGTCGCCGGTCGGCCGGCGCTTGTACATGGTGTAGAACGTCGCGACCGCACCGACCTCGGCCTTGGTGATACCGAGAACCTCGGCGCAGAACGCGACCCCGCGCGGCGTCACGTAGCCCTCCTCGGACTGCACGAGGTGCAGCAGCGGAAGCAGGGCCGAGCGCGAGCGTCCCGCGGGGTAGCGGGCGATGATCTCCTGCGCGCGCTCGCGCGTCTCAGCGGAAAACGTCATCTGTCACATCCACCCATCACGGGGTCGAGCGAAGCACCGCCCGCGATGACGTCGGCCAGCAGGCCGCCCTCCGCCATCGCCGGGATCGACTGCAGGTTGACGAAACTGGGTTCGCGGTAGTGCACCCGGTACGGCCGGGTGCCACCGTCGGAGACCGCGTGCACGCCCAGTTCGCCACGCGGAGCCTCGATCGCCACGTACACCTGGCCGGCCGGCACCCGGAAGCCCTCGGTGACCAGCTTGAAGTGGTGGATCAGGGCCTCCATCGACTGGCCCATGATGTGCGCGACGTGCTCGAGCGAGTTGCCGAGGCCGTCGCCGCCGATGGCCAGCTGCGCGGGCCAGGCGATCTTCTTGTCGGCCACCATGATGGGACCGGGTTCGAGCCGGTCCATCGCCTGCTGGATGATGCGCAGGCTCTGCCGCATCTCGTTGAGGCGCACCTGGTACCGGCCCCACACGTCGGCGTCGGTGCTGGTGGGTACGTCGAACTCGTAGCTCTCGTAGCCGCAGTACGGCATCGTCTTGCGCAGATCCCACGGCAGGCCGGCCGAGCGGAGCACCGGGCCGGTGATGCCGAGCGCGAGGCACCCGGGAACGTCGAGCACCGCGACGCCCTGCGTACGTTCCTGCCAGATCTTGTTGCCCGACAGCAGATCCTCGTACGTGTCGATCCGCTCAGGCATCCACCCGAGAAAGTCCCTGATCCGCGCGATGGCCTCGTCGTTCAGGTCCTGCGCGAGGCCGCCGGGCCGGATGTACGCGTGGTTCATGCGCAGCCCGGACGCCAGCTCGAAGATGTCGAGGATGTACTCCCGCTCGCGGAAGCCGTAGATCATCATCGACAGCGCGCCGAGCTCCATACCGGTGGTGGCGAGCCACACCAGGTGGGAGGAGATCCGGTTCAGCTCCATCATCAGCACGCGGATCGTGTTGGTCCGCGACGTGATCTGGTCTTCGATGCCGAGCAGCTTCTCGACCGCGAGGCAGTAGCCGACCTCGTTGAACATCGGGGCCAGGTAGTCCATGCGGGTCACGAACGTGGTGCCCTGGGTCCAGTTCCGGTACTCGAGGTTCTTCTCGATGCCGGTGTGCAGGTACCCGACGACCAGACGGGCGTCGGTGACCGTCTCGCCCTCCAGTTCGAGCACGAGCCGGAGCACGCCGTGCGTCGACGGGTGCTGCGGACCCATGTTGACGACGATGCGCTCCTCGGCGCCGGCCTCGTTGACGACGGTGTCCCAGTCGCCACCGGTGACCGTGAAGACCTTGCCCTCGGTCGTCTGCCGTTCCTTCGCGTATGTCACTGGTACGCCCTCCGCTGGTCGGGCGGCGGAATTTCAGCGCCCTTGTACTCCACCGGCACGCCGCCGAGCGGGTAGTCCTTCCGCTGCGGGAAGCCCTCCCAGTCGTCGGGCATGAGGATCCGGGTCAGGTTCGGGTGACCCTCGAAGATGATCCCGAACATGTCCCAGGTCTCCCGCTCCTGCCAGTCGGCCGTCGGGTAGACCTGGGTGACGCTCGGCAGCCGGGGGTCCTCGGCCGGCACGGCGCACTCCAGCCGGACGCGGCGCCGGTACGTCATCGAGGCCAGGTGGTAGGTGATGTGCAGCCGCTTCTCGTCGTGGCCCAGATAGTCCACACCGGACACCGACGAGCACAGCTCGAAACGCAGCGACGGGTCGTCACGCAGTGCCTTGCACACATCGGCGATCGCCGACGGTTCGATGTGGAGGGTCAGCTCGCCACGGTCGACCACGACCCGCTCGATCGCTCCGCTCGCGCCCGGGTAGGCGTCGGTGAGCGCGTCGACCACCTCGTCGAAGTAGCCGCCGTACGGGCGCGGCGTGTCGGGCAGCGTCGAGCGGCGGCGCACCAGGCCACCGAAGCCCGACGTGTCGCCGGTGCCGTGCACGCCGAACAGGCCGCGACCGGCCTCAGTGGACGGTGGGAAGTCGGCCGGCGCACCGGTCTGCGCGCCGAGCGGCACGGCCGCCACGGGTACGCCCGCCGGCGGCACGTCGCTCGGGTTCTTCGCCTCGACGCCCTCCGGCTGCGCGTCCCCCTGCTCCTTCACCGCACCGGGAGCCGGCACGGTCGCGTCGGGACCGGGCATCTGCGGCGCCGTCACTTCTTCTTCCCTTCGGCCTTGCGTGCCGCCGCCTCGGCGAGCTCGGCGCGCTCGGTCATCCACTTCTCGATGCGAAGCTGCTCCTCGCGGCCCTGCGCCGCGGCGCGGGTCCACTCTTCCTTGAGCTTCGGGTTGAAGCGGTAGCTCGACGGCATCGCGCCCGGCGCGACCACCGGTGCCGGCTTCTCGGCGAGCGCCTTGCGGCGCCGGTCACCGAGCGGCTCGTGCATGATCTTGTCGTGCAGGCGCAGGATCGCGTCGATGAGCATTTCGGGACGCGGTGGGCAGCCAGGCAGGTACATGTCGACCGGAACGATGTGGTCGACACCCTGCACGATCGCGTAGTTGTTGAACATGCCGCCGCTGGACGCGCAGACGCCCATCGACAGCACCCACTTCGGCTCCGGCATCTGGTCGTAGATCTGCCGCAGCACCGGGGCCATCTTCTGGCTCACCCGCCCCGCGACGATCATCAGATCCGCCTGGCGGGGGCTCGCCCGGAAGACCTCCATGCCGAAACGGGCGAGGTCGTACCGGGCGGCGCCGCTGGCCATCATCTCGATCGCGCAGCACGCCAGGCCGAACGTTGCCGGCCAGAAGCTGGACTTGCGGGTCCAGTTGACGAGTTTCTCGACGGTGGTGAGCAGGATCCCGGAGGGGAGCTTCTCTTCAATTCCCATTGGTCAGTCCCAGTCCAGTCCGCCGCGCCGCCAAACGTAGGCGTACGCGATGAACACGGTGAGGATGAAAAGCACCATCTCCACGAACCCGAAGAGTCCGAGCACGTCGAACGACACTGCCCACGGGTACAGGAAGATGATCTCGATGTCGAAAATGATGAAGAGCATGGCGGTGAGGTAGAACTTCACCGGGAACCGGCCACCACCGACCGGCTGCGGGGTGGGCTCGATTCCGCATTCGTAGGCGTCGAGCTTGGCGCGGTTGTATCGCTTCGGGCCGACGAACGGCGCAATGCCCACCGAGAACAACGCGAACGCCGCGGCGAGCGCGAAGAGCCCGATGATGGGTATGTACGGCGAGAGCGACACCGCCTGCTCCATCCCTGGTATCTACCGGCTTTACGATTTACACACTAAGGGCTGTCCTGGACGCCCGCTGAGCTATCGGCGCTGGCTGCGTCGGCGCTGTCGGGTACCGGGGCACGCTCAGGCTGCGGGGACGACCTTCGTCATCGCGTTGATGAGGCGGTCCATCGCGTCGCCGCCGCGCGGCTCGGTCAGGTTCGCCAACAGCTTCAGGACGAACTTCATGAGGACGGGATGCGGCATCCCGTGGTGCGTGGCGACCCGCATGAGGCGCGGCTTGCCGATGATCTTCACGAACTGGTTGCCGAGCCGGTAGTACCCGCCGTAGCGGGCCTTGAGCTCGGTGGAGTAGGCGGCGAAGGCGCGCTCCCGTTCCGGTCCCGCCGGCCGGTCGAGTCCCTGCACCACGATCTCGGCGGCGAGTTCCGCCGACTCCATGGCGTACGCGATGCCCTCGCCGTTGAAGGGGTTCACCATTCCGCCGCTGTCGCCGACCAGCAGGACCCCGCGGGTGTAGTGCGGCACCCGGTTGAAGCCCATCGGCAGGGCGGCACCCTGCGCTTCCCCGTCGGCGTTCGCCGGGTCGTTCGCGCCCCACTCGGCCGGAGTCGCGGCCAGCCAGTCGGCCAACATCCGCCGGTAGTTGGTCTTACCGAACGCCACGCTGCTGTTGAGCACGCCGAGGCCCACGTTGATGCGGCCGTCGCCGATCCCGAAGATCCACCCGTAGCCGGGGAGCAGCTTGTCGCCGCCCTCCTTGCTCCGGAGCTCCAGCCACGACTCCATGTACTCGTCGTCGTGCCGGGCCGGTGAGTGGAAGTACTGACGCACCGCCACGCCCATGGGGCGGTCGTCGCGCTTGCTGAGGCCCATCGCCAGCGCGAGGCGGGCGCTGACGCCGTCACAGGCCAGGGTGACCGGGGCCCGGAACTCCAACGGCTCACCGTTCTCGGTGGCCTTCACGCCCACCACGCGACCGTCGTCGTCGAGGATCGGGCCGGTGACCGTGTGACCGGTCTTCAGGATCGCGCCCATCTCGACCGCCCGGTCGGCGAGGAGCTGGTCGAAGTCGAGCCGGGTGCGGGTGAGGCCGTAGCCGGGGAACGCCGCCAGGTCGGGCCAGTCGAGCTCGAGCCGGACCCCGCCACCGATGACCCGCAGACCCTTGTTGGGCAGCCAGCCCTTGGCGCTGGTGTCGATCCCCATCTTGATGAGCTGCTTGACGGCCCGTGGGGTGAGCCCGTCTCCGCAGACCTTCTCCCGCGGAAACTGCGACTTCTCCAGGACCAGTACGCGCAGGCCGTGCCGGGCCAGGTGGTACGCCGCCGTCGACCCGGCCGGGCCAGCGCCGACGACGATGACATCCGCATCCGTCATCGTGGCACCTCCTCCCGATGCTCGTGAAAGTCTTCACAAGCATCCAGTGGTGCAGTCTAGAACTGGCACTGATGGCAGCATTTTCTTAGGCAACACTAACTTTCGGAGAACGGGCAGCGTGCCCGGTTATCCACAAGTTATCCACAGCCTTCGCAACCCCCTCGACCGGCGTCGGTCCGCCCCGCCAGGGTGTCGCCATGAACGACCAGCGCCTCCAGCGCGTCGCCGCCCGGCACCTGGGCCTGTTCACCCGCGCCGAAGCCACCCGCTGCGGCTTCACCGGCTACCAGATCCGCCGCCGCATCAGGTCGGGCGAGTGGCTGGTCGTCCAGGGCAAGGTGCTCGCCCACCACGGCCGCCAGCTCACCCCGACCGTGCTGGCCGCCGCGGCCCAGCTGGCGGTGCCGGGCTCGGTGGTCGCGGGCCCGTCGGCGGCCCTCTGGTACGACCTCCCGGTCAGCGGCGGTGTCCGCTGGTTGTGGACCGGTCCGAACGGACGCTCCGCGCTGCGTGGCGTCCGGCTCCTCCGCGATCCGCTGCGAGCCGACGACGTCCGCCGCGCCGACGGCATCCCGATCACCGGCCCCGGCCGCACAGTCTTCGACTGCCTGCGGATCCTGCCCGACGACGCCGCGATGCGGCTGATGGACAGGGCGGTCCAGCGCGGCTGGACGACGTTCGGCGAACTGGTGTGGCGAATGCACGACCACGCCGGTCGTCGCGGTGCGCCTCGCCTGGTCCGTCTCATCCGGGACGCGAGCGGCGGAGCGCACTCGGCCGCGGAACGGCGGGCGGCGGCACTGTTGCGAGCGGCTCGGATCACCGGCTGGGCGGCGAACGCCGAGATCCGCGACTCCACCGGCCTGATCGGCTACGGCGACCTGGTCTTCGCCACCGAGCGGGTGGTGGTCGAACTGGACGGCTGGGCGTTCCACAGCGACCCGCACAGCTTCCAGCGCGACCGCACCCGACAGAACCGGCTCGTGGCGGCGGGCTGGATGGTGCTCCGGTTCACCTGGACCGACCTCCACGACCGCCCGGATGCGGTGATCGCGACAATTCGGGCCGCTCTCCGCCGAGCCGGCCGTTCATGATCGTGATCCGAGGAACAAACCCGCAGCCACGCTTCAGGTTTCTTCCTCGGATCGCGATCAAAAGTCGATCATCGAGCGGTCAGGGGCGGAAGGCCCGGTGCATCGCCACCACGCCGCCGGTCAGGTTGCGCCAGGCGACCTTGGACCAGCCGGCCTCCTGGATCAGCGCGGCCAGCGCCTTCTGGTCGGGCCACGCGGGGATCGACTCGGCCAGGTACACGTAGGCGTCCGGGTTGCTGGCCACGCGCCGGGCCACCACGGGCAGGGCCCGCAGCACGCCACCCAGGTACGCCGCCCGGAGCGGGGCCAGCACCGGGTGGCTGAACTCGCACACCAGCAACCGCCCGCCGGGCCGGGTCACCCGCGCCATCTCCCGCAACGCCGCGATGGGATCGGCGATGTTGCGCAGCCCGAAGGAGATGGTGACCGCGTCGAAGGAGGCGTCGGCGAACGGCAGCGCCAACGCGTCGGCCGCGACCAGCGGGACCGACGGCCTCGCCCGCCGGCCGACGCGGAGCATGCCGACCGAGAAGTCGGCGCCGACCGCGTACGCACCCGAGCGGGCCAACTCCTCGGTGGACACCCCGGTGCCCGCCGCCAGATCGAGCACCCGGTCACCGGGCCGCAGGCCCAACGCCTCCCGGGTGCGGCGGCGCCACATGCGGTCCCGGCCCAGCGCCAGCACGGTGTTGGTGCGGTCGTACTTCTCGGCCACACCGTCGAACATCGCCGCGACCTCGTGCGGCTCCTTCTCCAACGACGCCCTGCTCACAACAGAAGAGCCTAAGCGCACGGACGGCCGGCACACCCACAGGTGCACCGGCCGCCGGCTATATGCGGTAAAGATCAGGCGTCGTGAGACGGGGTGACCAGCTCCACGCGGCGGCGCCGCGCCAGGACGAACAGGAGCGCACCGACCAGCAGCACGGCCACGCCGGTGCCCGCGATCACCGAAACCTTGACGCCGGTGATCGGCAGGCCGCTGTCGATCGTGATGACGATCGCGGCGCTGTTGTTGGTGGTGTCACGGTCTTCGAGGGGACCCTCGATCGTCGCCTTGCCGTCGTCGGCGACGGACGTGGCGGCGATCTTGAACGAGAACGTACCGGAGTTCTTCTCGCCGGCGGACAGCAGGCCCTCGCAGGTGCCGACCTTGCCCGGGGTCGTGAACTCGCAGTTGGTCGGCATGTCGACCAGCTCCGTGCCGGTCGGCGCGGTGACCGTCACCTTGGTGTCGGGCGACGACGCGGGCCCCTTGTTCTCGATGGTGATCGTGATCTTCACCACCGAGCCCACGGCGCCACTGCCCTTCGTGGCGGCGATGGCCAGGTCGGCCGGGTTCGACGACACGTGCGCGGAGAAGAACGCGGCGTTGTCGGTGGGGTCGCCGTCACCGGTGCCGACGGACTGCCGGGCCGCGTTCCGGGCCTCGGAGCCGGGACCGACGTCGGAGTCGTCGTCGTTGGGCTCGGCGCTGCTCAGCGCGCCGCCGTCGACGATGCCGCCGGCCAGCGCGGCCGGGCCGGGCGCGTCCTTCGCGACCTTCACCGTGAAGAGGCTGATGACGTTCCGGCCCGGGTTGACCCCGCGGCCGGCGGCCTTGCAGGACGCCACCGTCTTCGGCTGGTTGAAGGTGCAGAAGCTGCTGCCGTCTTCGCTGACGAAGGTGACGAACGGCGGCAGCGACACCTGCCACACCGGGTCGACCGCCCGCTGGGTGCCGAAGTTGCGGAAGAACGTGACCAGCGGCGCCGAGTCGCCCGGCGCCACCGCGTTCGGCTCGCCGCCGGCCTCGGCCCAGATGTCCTGCACGGTGACGGAGAAGTCGTAGGCCAGGTCGGCCACCGACAGCGGCACCTCGACCTTCTTGTTGTTGTCGCCGTTGGAGTCCGGGGTGTCGGAGGTGACCTCGATGGTGAACGACCCCGCCCCGCCGGTGGCGCCGTCGGTGACCGCGATGATGTCGAACGGCGAGAAGCCCGTGTTGGTTTCGCCGGGGACGAGGCTGCCGACGCTGCACAGGAAGATGCCGCCGTCGGGCTCGCTACAGGTGGCCGGTGCCCGCGCCTCCAGCTTCGAGGTGTCGACGCCGCTGATGTCGACCTTCACCACGATGTTCTCGGCGGAGGCCGGTCCACTGTTGAAAAGCTGGACGTACACCGGCTTACCGGCGTTCTGAACGACCGTGTTGCCGACGACCTTGAACGAGACGTCGGCGTCGCCGGGCGCCGCGAAGGCGGGCGGGGCGGCCAGAAGGACCGCGGCACCGACAGCGCCGAAAGCAACAAACGATCGCAAGCCCATGACTCCCCCGAGGGAAGAGGATGTGAGGACCGCGGCAACTTATCGGAGTCTTAACCCCTGACGCCACCCCTACAATCAGCGTCAATTCGGGCGAAGCGATCAAGAAGCAGTGAAGATCTCATCCGGCAAATGTCCACATCGGACAATGGGTTGAAGAAGCGCTACCGCGCGTCGACCAAAGGTAACGACTTACCCGCACCGCCGCCCGGCAACGCGATCGACGAGAAGTGCGAGACGACGCGTTCGTCGGACGGGTCGTCGTCGGGCGTCCAGTGCACGGCGAGCCGGTTGTAGAGCGTGTCGCGCTGCGCCGGGATGCGGTCGGCGGAACGGATCAGCGAGATCAGCTCGTGCAAATTCGAGCGGTGCCGCGCACCCGCCGACGAGATGACGTTCTCTTCGAGCATGATCGATCCGAGATCGTCGACGCCCATGTGCAGCGACAGCTGACCGACGTCCTTGCCCGTGGTGAGCCACGACGACTGAAGGTGCGGAACCGTCTCGAAGAACAGCCGCGCCACCGCCACCAGGCGCAGGTACTCGAGCGTGGTCGCCTGCGTGCGTCCCTTCAGATGGTTGTTCTCGGGCTGGTAGGTCCACGGGATGAACGACCGGAACCCGCCGGTGCGGTCCTGCACGTCACGGATCATCCGCAGGTGCTCGATACGCTCGGCCGCGGTCTCGCCGGTGCCCATCATCATGGTCGCGGTCGACTCGACGCCGAGCCCGTGCGCGACCTCCATGACCTCGAGCCACCGCTCGCCCGACTCCTTCAGCGGCGCGATCGCCGTGCGCGGCCGCGCGGGCAGCATCTCGGCGCCGGCACCCGCGATCGAGTCGAGCCCGGCCGCCTTGATGCGCCGCACCGCCTCTTCGATGGAGACGGACGAGACGCGCGCCATGTGCAGGATCTCGCTCGGCCCGATCGAGTGGATCACCAGCTGCGGGTATGCCTGCTTCACCGAGGAGAACAGGTTCTCGTAGTACTCGACCCCGAAGTCGGGGTGGTGCCCGCCCTGCAGCATCACCTGCGTGGCGCCGAGGTCGACCGCCTCGCCGCACCGCCGCAGGATCTCCTCCATCGGGTGCGACCAGCCCTCGGAGTGCTTCGGCGCCCGGTAGAACGCGCAGAACTTGCACGCCGTCACGCAGACGTTCGTGTAGTTGATGTTGCGGTCGATGAGGTACGTGACCACGTTGTCGGGGTACCGGCGGCGACGCACGGCGTCGGCCGCCTCACCCAGCGGGTGCAGCGGCGCCTCCAGGTACAGAAGGAGGGCCTCCTCGGGCGTGATCCGCCCACCGTCGGCGGCCCGCTGCAAGATGTCGCTGATCACCTGGGTCACCGTTCGAGCGTAACGTCCGGCATAGGATCGCGGCCGTGACCGACATCGCTTACCGCCGCCTCGGATCGTCCGGCCTCCTGGTGTCCGAGATCGGGATCGGCTGCAACAACTTCGGCCGCCGCATCGACGACCAGCGCGCGGAAGATGTCGTCCACACCGCCCTTGACCTGGGCATCAACCTCTTCGACACGGCCGATGTCTACGGCCAGGCCAGCCACAACTCCGAGGAGGTGCTCGGCGCCGCCCTCGGCAAGCGCCGCGACGAGGCGGTGATCGCCACCAAGTTCGGCGGTGGCGGTCCCGCCAGCGCCCGCGAGGAGCGCCACGGCCGCCGCTACATCCGCACGGCCGTCGAGAACTCCCTCAGAAAACTCGGCACCGACCGCATCGACCTCTACCAGATCCACGTCCCGAGCGGGCACACGCCGATCGAGGAGACCATGGCGGCCCTCGACGACCTCGTCACGGCCGGAAAGGTGCTCTACCTCGGGCACTCCAACTTCTCCGGCTGGCAGATCGCCGACGCCGCCTGGATCGCCCGCACGCGCAACCTCACCCCGTTCATCAGCGCGCAGAACCGGTACAGCCTCATCAACCGCGACGTGGAGAACGACGTGCTGCCCGCCTGCGAGCGGTTCGGCCTCGGCCTGCTGCCGTACTTCCCGCTGGAGAGCGGCCTGCTCACCGGCAAGTACCGCCGCGGCGAGCAGGCACCGGCCGGCACCCGCTTGGCGGGCGCGGGCTTCGACGCCTGGTTCGACGCGGCACCCTGGGACACCATCGAGCGCCTCGAGCGTTACGCCGCCGAGCAGGGCGTCACCCCGCTCGACGTGGCGATCGGCGGCCTGCTCACGCAGCCGGCGGTCACCAGCGTCATCGCGGGGGCCACCACCGGGGAACAGGTCCGCGCGAACGCCGCGGCCGCCGCGTGGCGTCCGGAAGATCAAGAGAAATTGAGACGCGCGTTGGGGTGACCGCCCCTTAGAATGCTTCGCGTTGCCACGCCTTTCCCGAGGCGATGCGAAGAGTCGATCTGAGTGAAGGAGTGAGGCCTCGTGTCCACGAGCGCCGCGCCCTTCTGTGCCCTCATCCGGCCCTGATCTCGACTCTTCCTCGAAAGGCTCACCATCCAGTGAGTAATGCAGCTCTTTCCATCCAGAACTACATCCGTACCGCGGCGAGCCGTGGCCGCGAGACCGAACGGATCGGCCCGTTCCTTGCCACGTTCTCGCCGCACACGACCAACCCGTACCTCAACTACGCGGTCCCCGACGCCGGCGCCGAGCCCACCGCGGCCGACGCCGCCGCCCTCGCCGCGGCCTTCGAACGGCGCGGTCGCCAGCCGCGCCTGGAGTTCCTGCCCGGCCCGGCGCCCGCGGTCGAGAAGGCGCTGGCCGCGAACGGCTACGTCGTCGACCTCCGGGTGCCGCTGATGGACTGCCCACCCGGCGCGGTGGTCGACCATCCGGTGCCGGCCGGCATCGAGCTGGCCACCCCGGAGACCGACGACGAGATCGTCGAGATGATCCGGGTGCGCAACGGGGCGTTCGGCAACACCGAGGAGGTCACCGTCGCCGAGGCCGACCGGTACCGCGAGGGCAGGGCGGCGGGCGTGCGTACGCTGCTCGCACGCGATCTCGCCACCGGTGCGGTCGCCGGCGCCGGGCTCCACGACGCCATCGTCGACGGCATCACCGAGCTGGCCGGCTTCGGTGTCGCCGAGCGGTATCGCCGCCGCGGCATCGCGGTCGTGCTCACCGCGCACCTCACGAGGATGGCGCACGAGGCCGGCGCGGCCACCGTGTTCCTCACCCCGGGCGGCGACGAGGCCGAACGCGTCTACGCGCGGGCCGGCTACCGCCGGCAGGACGAAGTGGTCTTCATGTCCCGCCCGGCCTGACCGGCCCGCGCTCAGGTCAGCGCGACCTGAGCCACCAGGTTCGACAGGGTCGGACGCGGGGAGCCGCCCTCCGGCTCGATCGTCACGCCGAACGTCGTCGCGTCGCCGACCGCCGTCACCAGATGCGCGGTCGGCGCCGCGGCGCTCGGCACCTGGCCCACGGACCTCGCGACGGTCGCCGGGTCACCGGCGGGGATCATCCAGAGCTGGTAGATCCGGCCCTCGCCCGGGTCGGGCAGCCCTTCCAGGCCCGCCACGGCCGAGTCGAGCGACCGGGACACCGTCACGTTGACCGTTCCGCCGTCTCTGCCGGTCCCCTTGAACAGCAGCGCGTCGGGCGCGGCCAGCACCCGCTCGAACTGCTCCACGCGGGCCTCTGCCACCGCGGTCGCCCGGTTGGCGTCGTCGACGTTGCGGTTCGCGACGGTCCACGTGCCGACGCCGATGCCGACCGCGATCACCCCCGCCGCGACGGACGCCGCGGCGAAGCGGCGCCAGCGCTTCGCCGACGCGGCGGCGCTGCGTTGCGCGGTGGACCGGCCCGGTGGGGCCTGCGGCGTGCGGGCCACCGCCTGCAGAACGGAGTCGCGCAGCGCCGGCGGCGGCTCGACGGCCACGCTGTCGGACAGCCGGGCGACGGTCTCGCGCAGTTCGAGCACCTCGACGGAGCAGGTGTCGCACTCGCGGAGGTGCCGCTCGAAGGCCGCCCGCTCGAGGTCGTCGACCGCGTCGAGGGCGTACGCGCCGGACAGGGAGTGCACGTCGGTCATGTCGTCACCCCCAGGCAGTCGCGGAGCCGGATCAGTCCGTCTCTCATCCGAGTCTTGATCGTCGGCAGCGGGGTGTCGAGCACCTCCGACACCTCCCGGTACGTATACCCCCGGTAGTACGCGAGCAGTACCGCCTCGCGTTGCAGGTCGGTGAGGTTGCCGATGCAGCGCCGCACCTGCTGGCGTTCGATGCGCGTGGTCGCCTGCTCGACGACGTCGTCGTACGCCACCTCCGACGTCGCCGCCTTGCGGATCCGGTCGCTGGCCGCCTGCTCGCTGCGCACCCGGTCGACGGCGCGCCGGTGGGCGATCGTGAGCATCCACGACACCGCCGAGCCCTTCGCCGGGTCGAACCGCGCGGCGCCGCGCCACACCTCCACCAGCGCCTCCTGCGCCACCTCCTCGGCCATCGCCGGGTCGCGCACCACCCGCAGCACCAGGCCGTAGAGGCGGGCCGACACCAGGTCGTACAGCGTGGCGAACGCGCCCTCGTCTCCACGTGCGACCCGTTTCAGCAGCTCATTGGGGTCTTTCGCGGGGTCGGGCGGGTCCGGAGCGGGCTGGCTCCGGTAGACACGGCCTCGTTGCAGGGGTGGCATGTCCTGTGTTCGAGGCTCGTCGCCGGGCGGATGGGTCACGAATCGTAGTCGACCACGAGTTTCGGCGTCATGGGGACCGACTGGCACGTCAAAACGTAGCCGCTGGCCGTTTCGTCCGGTTCCAACGCGAAGTTGCGGGCCATTTCGACCCGGCCCTCGACCACCTTGGCGCGGCACGTCGAGCAGACCCCGCCCTTGCACGCGTACGGCAGCTCCGGCCGTACCTTGAGCGCCGCGTCGAGCACCCGCTCGTCGGCCGCCATCTCGAACGTCGACTCGCGGCCGTCGAGCCGGATGGTCACGGTCGCGGCGGCGGCGTCCGCCGTGGTCGGGCGTTCGCGCGCCGGCGGCGGCTCCGCGTCGACGTGGAAGAGCTCCGTGTGGACCCGCGTGCGCCCGCCGAGCACGCCCTTCGCGTCGACGACGAGGCCGTACGGGCCGCAGAGAAACCACTCGTCGACGCTCACCGGGTCGACCAGGCCGCTGGCGAAGACGCGGGCGAGCCGCTCGCCGTCGAGCCGGCCGGAGAGCAGGTCGGCGCCCTGCGGTTCGCGCGAGAGCACGTGCACGAGGTGCAACCGGGTCGGGTAGCGGTCCTTCAGGTCGGCCAGTTCCTCGGCGAACATGACGCTGCGCGCGTACCGGTTGCCGTACAGCACCGTGAACCGGCTCTCCGGCTCGGTCTCCAGCGCGGCGGTCACCAGCGACAGCACCGGCGTGATCCCCGACCCGGCCACGACCGCGCCGTAGTGGCGGCTACGGTCCGGGTCGAACGCGGTGGTGAAGTGGCCCAGGGGCGGCAGCACGTCGACCACGTCGCCGGGGCACATCCCGCCGCACGCCCAGGTGGAGAACACGCCGTCGGGCACCTGCTTCACGCCGATCCGCAGCCGGCCGGTCTCGGCCAGGTCGCGCGGCGTGGAGCAGATCGAGTACGAGCGCCGGTCGTCGGCACCGGGCCGGCGGACGGTGAGGTGCTGGCCGGCCTGGAACCCGAAGACGGCCCACAGCTCCTCCGGTACGGCGAACGTCACCGCCACGGCGTCGTCGGTGAGCCGGTCGACGGCGGCGACCGGCAGCGGGTGGAACGTGGGCCGGCGCTTCACCGGGCGCCGGATGACGACCTCGGTCATCAGTGCGCCTTGACGGAGTCGAAGGGCTCGCGGCACGACCGGCACCGCCAGAGCGACTTGCACGCCGTCGACCCGAACCTGCTGAGCTCCTCGGTGTCGGCCGAGCCGCACCGGGGGCAGCGCATGGTCAGCGTCAGCGCGACGGCACCCGGCCGGGTGCGCGCCGGGGGCGGGGCGGTGCCCGCGGCGGCCAGCTTCGCGCGTCCCGTCTCCGAGATCCAGTCCGTCGACCACGGCGGCGACAGCACCGTACGGACCTCGACCTCGGCGGCGCCGGCCCGCCGCGCCGCGCTCTCGACGTCGCGGCGGATGACGTCCATCGCCGGGCAGCCGGTGTACGTGGGCGTGATCGTGATCGTGACCCGCCCGCCTTCTTCCGCGACGCCGCGCAGGATGCCGAGGTCGGCGATGGTGAGCACGCGGATCTCGGGATCCCGGACGGCCGCGACGGCCTCCTCGACGGCCGTCACCAGGTCGCACCCGGGTGGGCGCGGTGCAGCACCTGCATCTCGGCGAGCAGCCGGCTCAGGTGCTCGGTGTGCACGCCGGCGCGACCGCCGGTGGGCCGCCACCGGTCCTCCGGACGCGCGAGCGTGGCCTCCGCGAGCACCGGCTCCACGGTGACCGACCAGCCCTCGCGCAGCGCCTCGAACGGCGGCTCGAACAGCTCGTGCGTGTACGGCCACAGGTCGTCGACCGCCTGCTGGGCGCGCCGGTGCGACTCCTCGGTGCCGTCGCCGAGCCGCAGTACCCACAGCGTGGCGTGGTCGAGGTGGTAGGCGCTCTCCTTCACGGCCTTCGCGGCGATGTCGTCCTCGGGGGCCAGGGTTTCGTACAGCAGCTTCTGGTACGCGGAGAGGAACAGCAGCTTGACCATCGTCACGGCGAAGTCGCCGTTCGGCAGCTCCACCAGGAGGCAGTTCCGGAACTCGCGGTCGGTGCGCAGGTAGGCGAGGTCGTCCTCGGTCCGGCCGAGCTCCGCACCGGCGCGGGTGAGCAGCAGCCGCGCGGTGCCGAGCTGGTCGAGGGCGATGTTGGCGAGCGCGATGTCCTCTTCCAGCTCCGGGCCGCGGGAACACCACTCGGCCAGCCGCTGGGCGGCGATCAGCGCGTCGTCGGCGAGCGCCAGGTCGTTCATATGTGCGGCGCTCCCTCGGGCACGTCGTAGAACGTCGGGTGCCGGTAGACCTTGTCGGCGGCCGGGTCGAAGAACGCGTCCTTCTCGTCGGGGCTGCTCGCGGTGATCCCGGCGGCCGGCACCACCCAGATCGACACGCCCTCCTGCCGGCGGGTGTAGACGTCGCGGGCGTTGCGCAGCGCGGTCTCCGCGTCGGGCGCGTGCACGCTGCCGACGTGCGTGTGGGCCAGCCCGCGCCGCGGCCGGATGAACACCTCCCACAGCGGCGAGGTCATGCCGCTACCTTTTTCTTGGCGTCCGCTTTCTTGGCGTCCGCCTTCTTCTTGGCATCTGCCTTCTTCTGGGCATAGGCCGCGGCGGCCTCGCGCACCCAGGCGCCGTCTTCGTGGGCACTGCGGCGGTGCTCCATGCGCTGCCGGTTGCACGGCCCGTCGCCCTTGATCACGCGCATCAGCTCGGCGTAGTCGGGCTGGGTGTAGTCGTGTACGCCGCGCTCCTTGTTCCAGCGCAGGTCGGGGTCGGGGATCCTCAGGTCCAGGATCTCGGCCTGCGGCACGCACATGTCGACGAACTTCTGCCGCAGGTCGTCGTTGGAGAAGCGCTTGATCTTCCACGCCATCGACTGCTCGGAGTGGGTGGAGTCGCCGTCGGGCGGGCCGAACATCGCCAGCGACGGGTACCACCAGCGGTCGACCGCGTCCTGGGCCATCGCCTTCTGCTCCGGCGTGCCGTGCGACAGCGTGTACAGGATCTCGTAGCCCTGCCGCTGGTGGAACGACTCCTCCTTGCAGACCCGGATCATCGCCCGGGCGTACGGACCGTACGAGCACCGGCACAGCGGCACCTGGTTGACAATCGCCGCGCCGTCGACCAGCCAGCCGATCGCGCCGATGTCGGCCCACGTCAGCGTCGGGTAGTTGAAGATCGACGAGTACTTCTGCCGGCCCTCGAGGAGCAGGTTCACCAGCTCCTCGCGGCTGACGCCCAGCGTCTCCGCCGCGGCGTAGAGGTACAGGCCGTGACCGGCCTCGTCCTGCACCTTCGCCAGCAGGATCGCCTTGCGCTTGAGCGTGGGCGCGCGGCTGATCCAGTTGCCCTCCGGCTGCATGCCGATGATCTCCGAGTGCGCGTGCTGCGCGATCTGCCGGATCAGCGTCTTCCGGTAGGCGTCGGGCATCCAGTCGCGCGGCTCGATCTTCTGCTCGGCCGCCACCAGGTCGTCGAAGTGCAGCGCACCGCTGGGGGCCTCGGCCGCGGCCAGCAGGGCACGTTCGGCCTGCTCCACCTCGGCGAGCAGGCCGGTTTCGTCCGGCGCGAAGTCGTTGCCGTACACCCCGCAAGTGTTACAGCCACCTGTCCATGAGCGCAACATGCTGTAACACCGCAACCTCAGACCCGGTTTCGCATGTTGTTTCGCAAGAAGGCAGCTAAGTCGCATTACACCAGGCAAGGTACAAATATGGTTATACGCGGCACACCGTTCATCGCGGCGGTCGTCATGAGCGCCGCCGCCATGTTGCTGATGCCCGACGTGGTCAGCACCGCCCACACCCCGGGGCAGCAGCCGCCACGTCCGGGCACCGCGATGGAAGCGAACCTCGGCGACGGGGTGGCGGTTCCGCCACCGGTACAGGCGGTACAGCCGGCGCCCGCGGGCACCGCCCGCACGCTGCGCACCGGGCAGGTCAGCATCACCACGACCGGGTTCTGGTCGTGGTCGCTGATCGACCGGCGCACCGGCGCCCTCACCGGCTCGGCGAACGCCACGACCCGGTCGGACACGGCCTCGATGATCAAGGCCTGGATCGCGGCCGACTACCTGCGCCGGCAGAGCGACCGCGGCGAGGGCGTCGAGGACAGCCGGCTCCGGGCGCTGAGCCAGATGATCCGCGACAGCGACAACTCGATCGCCATCACCTACAACGCGCTCAACGGCGGCACCACGTCGATCAACCGGATGATCCGTACCTGCGGCCTCACCGAGAGCCGGCCGGTCCCGTCCGGCTCCTGGAGCACCACCGAGGTCTCCGCCCGCGACGGTGCCCGTCTCGGGGTCTGCCTCGCCGACGGCCGGGCCGCCGGCCCGAAGTGGACGCCCTGGCTCATGCACGAGATGCGTCAGATCCGGGGCTCCGGCCGATTCGGGATCATCAACGCGTTCCCGCCCGACGTCGCCGCCCGGGTGGCGATGAAGAACGGCTGGATCAACCGCAAGGACGGCAAGTGGCACATCGCCTGCCTGGCCATCACCGACGACTGGGCGCTCAGCGTGCTCGCCCAGTACCCGGTGACGCTGGGCCTGTCGCACGGCGCCAACATCTGCAAACAGGTGGCGGTACAGCTGGGAACGACGGCCTAACCGAAGAAGATCGGGCCGCCGTCGGGGAGGGCCGGTGCCTCGCCCCGGGCGGCGGCCCGCCGGGCGAACTCGCGCAGCCCGGCGACCTGGCGCTCGCCGAGCGAGAAGTCGAGCACCCGGAAGTACGTGGCCAGCGTGGCCGCGTCGAACGGCTCCCAGCGGGCGGCGGCCGTCGCGGCGTCGTCGAGCTCGGCCAGGCAGAGCTCGCGGGAGCGCAGGAACGCCTCGTGCACGTCCTTCGTAAGGCCCGGGTGGGCAAGGGCGAAGTCGCGGCGCACGGCCCAGGCGGCGAACACCATCGGAAGCCCGGTCCACTCCCGCCAGGCCTGGCCCAGGTCGGTGATCACCAGGTTGCCCGGCGAGATCACCGTGCGCAGCGCGATGTCGCCGATCAGCACCGCCGCGTCGGCCTCCTGCAGCATGCGGCCGAGGTCGGGCGGGCTGCTGAAGTACGTGGGCCGCACGCCGAACCGGTCGGCGAGCAGCATCCGCGCCAGCAGCGCGCCGGTGCGTGACGTCGACCCGACCGCAACCGGACGGCCGTCGAGGTCGTGTAGAGGGCGGGTGGACGCGACGATCACCGACTGCACCGGCCCGTCGCTGCCGACCGCGAGGTCCGGAAGGAGCAGCAGTTCGTCGGCGTGCCGGAGGTACTCGACGAGCGAGATCGGCCCGATGTCCAGATCGCCGGCCACCAGGGCGGCGTTGAGCCGGTCGGGGGTGTCCTTGTGCAGGTCGACGTCGAGCAGGGCACCCGACCGCATCAGCCCCCAGTAGATCGGCAGACAGTTGAGGAACTGGATGTGGCCCACACGGGGACGGCGAACGGTCACCCCGCAATACTGCCCGTCCGGCGGTAGATTGCCCTCCGTGCGGCGGCACGCAGTGCTCGTTCTCACGGCCGCGGTCGCCGTGCTGCTGGCCGCTGCGGTCGCGGTCCCCCTGGCTCTGACCAGCGACGACGGGCCCGTCTACTTCATGCCGCCCAGCGCGTCCGGGTCCCCTCAAGCCACCGAAGCGGCCGCGAGCGCCGCACCCACCCCGACCACGGCGGGCCCCTTCCTCGCCGCCGGACCGGTGGCGGTCAGCTCGCCCGGCTTCTGGTCGTGGGCGCTGCTCGACACCGCGACCGGCACGGTCACCGGCTCGCCGAACATCGCCGCGCCGAGCGACACCGCCTCGATGAGCAAGGCCTGGGTCGCCGCCGACTACCTGCGCCGGGCCGGCGAGAAGCAGCAGAAGCCGAGCGGCGAGACCATGCGGCGGCTGAGCAGGATGATCCGCGACAGCGACACCACCTACACCTTCGAGTTCCACAAGGCCAACGGCAACCTCGGCTCGATCCGGCGGATGGTCTCGCTGTGCGCGCTCACCGAGACCACCGGCGTCCAGAACTCCTGGAGCCTCACGAAGATGTCCGCCCGCGACGTGGCCCGGCTGGCCGCGTGCATCGCCGACGGGCGCGCCGCCGGCCCCGAGTGGACCGGTTGGTTGCTCGGCGAGATGCGCGCGGTGCGCGGGCCGGGCCGGTTCGGCGTGATCGAGATCGCGCCGCCGGCCGAGCAGGTCGCGGTGAAGAACGGCTGGTTGCTGCGCGACGACAAGCAGTGGCACATCGCCTGCCTGGCCATCGGCAACGGCTGGACGCTCGGCGTGCTGGCCCGCCACGCCGGCAGCCTCGGCAAGGACCACGGCGCGGGAATCTGCCGCAAGGTCGCCGAGCAGCTACGGAGTGACTAGCGCCGGCGTGGGTCGCGGCTCGTCGGCCGCTTGCGGCCGCCTCGCCGCCCGCATGATGGGGACCGCGAAAGCGACCATGGTCAGCACACCTGCCAGCCCGCTCGCGGCGAGGCACTGCCGCGGCGTGAGCACCTGCATCAGGAGGCCGGCACTCACGTAGCCGACGGTGACGGCGGCGTTCGACGCGCCCGAGAGCACGCCCATCGCCCGGCCCCGCGACCCGGCCGGCACCCTGCGGGCGACCAGCAGGCCGACCACCGAGTTGAGCCCACCGTTGAACACGCCACCGACCAGGTAGAGCGGCACGAGCCACAGCACGGTCGGCACCGCCGACGCGACGAGGAACACCAGCCCCATCCCGGCGAGAGACACCATCAGCCCGAGGGCCAGCGACTCGTCGCCGCGGGCGATGCGGGTCACGATCCAGGCGCCGCCGACGAGCCCGACCGTGAGCACGGTGTCGATCAGCCCGTACGCGGCGGCGGAGGCGCCCAGCGTGCCGCGGACGAAGAAGACCAGCACCACGTTCACGACGCTGATCGCGCCGATCGCCACGGCGGCCGCCGGAACGAGGCGGATGAGCAGCGGGTCGGCCCGCAGCCGCCAGGGTCTGGTGCTCTCGTCGCTCTGCGCCGTGGCGGCCCGGCCGCGGGTGGTGCGCAGCAGGAGGCCGGCGACCACCACGGCCGCGTACGTGAGCGCGTTGAGCAGCAGCGGCAGCCGCAGCCCGAAGCCGGCCACCAGGAAGCCGGCCAGCGCCGGTCCGGCGATCATGGCGATCGAGTTCGCGGTCTGTCCGATCGCCATCGCCTTCGGCAGGCTGTCCCGCCGCACCATCGCCGGGATCAGCGCCGCGAACGTCGGCTGGCTGATGGCGAGGCCGGCCGACAGGGCGGCGGCGAGCGCGACGAGGGCCACCGGGTGCGTCGTGAACGCCATCGCGACGCAGCACACCAGTTGCGCCAGGCCGACCGCGGTGAGCATGCGACGGCTGTCGAAGCGGTCGGCCAGGCGTCCGCCGAGCGGGGCGAGCAGCACCATCGGCACCGTGCTGGCCAGCAGCAACGCCGCGACACCGAAGCCGTTGTCGCCCCGCTCCTCCAGGGCCAGCACCAACGCGGTCGCGGCGAGGAAGTCCCCACCCAGCGACACGGCCCGCGCGCCAGCGGCGACCCAGACGTCGCGCCAGTCGTCCCGCTGATCTGTCGTCGTGAAGGACATGTTTCGAAGTATGTGCTTCACATCTCGGGTAGGCAATACCCCGGTTCGAGATCAGGTTTGCTCAGGCGTCCGGTTTTTCCGGCAAAGGCACCGTTCGATACGTGATCGCCAGCGTGCGGGACTCCGGCGGCGGCTCCGGCCGGTTCGTCCGGCTGTACGGCTCGATCAGCGCGGAGACCTTCCTGTTGAGCTCGGCCAGCTCCGCCGCGGTGACGGAGATCAGGCTGTCGCGCATCGAGGTCGCGTCGTACCACTCCTGCGACTCGTCCTGCCAGCGCAGCACCCAGCTCCGCGTGCGGGCCTCCACCCGGGCGAGCCAGATCAGCACCAGCTCCTGCTCGGCCTTCATCGTGTCGGGATCGCCGCCGGGGCCCGACCCGACCTCGATTCCGCCGGCCGCCACCAGCTGCCAGACCCGCTCGCGGCCGTCGCCGCGGTTCGGCGCCTCCTGGACGAGGCCGGCCTTCGCCAGCGCCCGCAGGTGGTAGCTGGTCGCGCTCGGGGTGAGCCCGCAGACCGTCGCGAACTCGGTGGCGGTGCCGGCCCGGCCGAGGGCCAGTTCCTCGAGGATGGTCAACCGGGCCGGATGCGCGAGCGCCCGCATCACGACCGGGTCACTGATCCTGGCCCGCTGGGGTGCGTCGTCTGCCACGCCCTAAGACTGCCACTCCCGGCGACGGCACCGACCCGGACAGCAGTACAAACAGTTTGTACTACAAGCTGTTTGTAGTACCTTGACCTGGTGACCCTCATCGGCCGGGCCGCCGAACTGGCGGAGCTCTCACAGGCCTGGGCCCGCGTGACCGCCGGCCGGCCGGAGCTCGCCGTGGTCTGGGGCCGCCGCCGGATCGGCAAGACGTTCCTGCTCACACACTTCGCCGGCGACAAGCGCTCGGTCTACTTCACCGCGACGCGCCAGGACTCCGACGACCGCCAGCTCCGCCGGTTCGCCGCGGCTCTCCACGAGCAGCTCGAGGCCGAGGTGCGCGACCTGGTCCCGGAGACGTTCCCTACCTGGGAGGCGGCGCTGCGGTTCGTGGCCGGGCTGGCCCGCACCGACCCGCTGCTGGTCGTCCTCGACGAGGCGCCGCGCCTCACGGGTGGGCACGCCGACTTCGCCGACACCGTCTCGGCCGTGTGGGAGAACCACGTGCGTGGCCAGCGGCTGATGCTGGTGCTCACGGGCTCGGCGGTCGCGGTCATGGAACAGATGCTGGGACCGAAGGGCGGCCTGCACCGCCGCGCCGGGGTCGAACGGCGGATGGACCCGTTCTCCCTGGTCGAGGCGCGGGCGTTCCAGCCCGACCTGCCGCCGGCCGAGTTCGTCGAGGCGTACGCGGCCTGCGGCGGCTACCCGCTGCACCTCAGCCGCTGGTCGCCCGACCGGTCGACGGCGGAGAACCTCCAGGAACTCGCGTTCACCCCGGGCGGGCTGCTGCTCCGCGACGCCCCCGACATCCTGTCGGAGGACCTCGACTGGCGCGGCGGGTACGAGCGGGTGCTCACGGCGATGGCGGGTGGGGCGCGCCGGCGCTCGCGGATCGCCGGCCGGGCGCAGCAGCGCATCGACTACACGCTCGACCGGCTGAAGCGCGCCGGCTACGTGCGCACGGTCCGGTCGCTCGGCAGCACCGGCTCCTCCGACCCGCTGTACGAGGTGGCCGACGACTACCTGGCCTACTGGTTCCGGGTCCTGCGCGACGACGCCGACCTGATCGAGGGTGGCCAGGGGCCGGCGGTGCGGCAGCGGACGGCCGGGCGGTGGCAGGCGCACCTCGCCCAGGTCTTCGAGTCCGCCGCCCGCGACCACGCGCGCCGGCTGGTGGCGGCGGAGGCGTTCCCGCCGGAGACGGTCGTCGGTCGCTGGTGGAAGGACGAGACCGTGGAGATCGACATGCTCGCGCTCGCCGGCGACCAGCCCGTGCTGGTGGGCGAATGCCGCTGGCAGGCCGCCCCGCTCACCGTCCGCGACCTCGGCGACCTGCAGCGCCGGTCAGCGCACCTGCCGGAGCCGGCCCTGCTGTACGCGTTCTGGTCGCGGGGCGGTGCCGACGCGACGCTGGCCGGCCATTCCGAGGTCAGGACGTTCACCCCCGCCGACCTGGTCGACGGGTAATTCGGTTTCCGCGTGCCGGCATCCGGCGTAGCCTGGTTGGCCGCTTGACGGCCGCGGTGTGACGGCACCGCAGCGGACGTCTCCGCGCCGGGGTGGGCCCGAGCCGCCCCCGGATACGCGAGCGAGTACCCGGACGCCCTGTAAGGAATGTTCAGCGTGCCCGTAACAGATCTCGACTCCGACCTCGCATCCGAACGGCACCACCTCACCTCGTCGCGGGCGGCGTTGCGGCGGATGCGCGAGCACGCCCAGGCCCTGTTCTCCACCGGCGACAAGGTGGCCGGCGACGCGTACACCGCCGAGCAGCTCGGCCGGCACATGGCCCGCCGGGTGCGTGAGCTCGCCGACGACCCGAACACCCCGCTGTTCTTCGGCCGGCTCCAGCTCGTCGAGGACAACCGGTTCCACATCGGCCGGCGGCACGTCACCGACGAGGCCGGCGAGCCGATGGTGCTCGACTGGCGCGCCCCGATCTCGCGGTCGTTCTACCAGGCCAGCGCGAAGGATCCGCAGGGCGTGCGGGTGCGCCGCCGGTTCGGGTTCATGCGCGGAGAGCTCACCAGCTTCGAAGACGAGCACCTCGACCGCGGCGAGGAGCTCGGCACGTCGAGCCGCATCCTCACGGCCGAGATCGAGCGTCCGCGCGTCGGGCCGATGCGTGACATCGTCGCCACGATCCAGCCGGAACAGGACGAGCTGGTGCGCGCCGACCTCGGCGACACGATCTGCGTGCAGGGCGCACCGGGTACCGGTAAGACCGCGGTCGGCCTGCACCGGGCGGCGTTCCTGCTGTTCACCCACCGCGAGCGGCTGAAGCGCTCGGGCGTGCTCATCGTCGGGCCGAACACCGCGTTCCTGCACTACATCGCGAGCGTGCTGCCGGCGCTCGGCGAGCTCGACGTGCACCAGTCCACAGTGGACGACCTGGTCGGGAGCGTGCCGGTCAGGGCGACGGACACCCCCGAGGCCGCCACGGTCAAGCACGACGCGAAGATGGCCGACGTGCTGGCGACGGCACTCTGGCGGCGGGTCCGCAGGCCGACCGAGCCGCTGACCGTCCCCGACGACTCGTACCGCTGGCGCATCGCCGCCGAGCCGCTGCGGCGCATCGTCGACGACGTGCGGCGCGAGAACCCGGCCTACGCGATCGGGCGCGAGCGGGTGCGGGCGCGGGTGGTCGCGTTGATCCAACGGCAGTCGGAGAACCGGCGGGGCGACTCGCCCAGCGACGCGTGGCTGCGGCGGATGGGCCGCAGCAAGCCGGTCGTCGCGCTGCTCGACGAGGTGTGGCCGGCCGTCACCGGCCCCGAACTGGTGGCGGAGCTGCTCACGGATCCCGGCGGAACCGACCTGAGCCCGGAGGAACAGGCCGCGATCCGGTGGGCGAAGCCGCCCAAGACGTGGAAGTCGGCGCGCTGGACCGCCGCCGACGCGGTGCTCATCGACGAGGCGAACGGGCTCCTCGACCGGCCGGCGAGCTTCGGGCACGTCGTGGTCGACGAGGCGCAGGACCTGTCGCCGATGCAGTGTCGCGCGATCGCCCGCCGCAGCGAGCACGGGTCGCTCACCGTGCTCGGCGACCTCGCGCAGGGCACCGCGCCCTGGGCCGCCGGCACGTGGGCCGCGAGCCTGGCGCACCTGGGCAAGCCGGGCGGACGCGTGGTGCCCCTGACCACCGGCTTCCGGGTTCCGGCCGCGGTGCTCGTCCTCGCGAACCGGCTCCTCCCGGCACTGGCTGTCGACGTCCCCCCGGCCGTTTCCCTCCGCGCCGACGGTGAGCTGCGCGACGTGGCCGACCCCGACGTGCCCGGCGCGACGGTCGCGGCGGTCCGCCGGGCGCTCGCGATCGAGGGGTCGGTCGGCGTGATCGCGCCCGACGCCGCCGTGGCCGGGCTGCGCACCGCGCTGGCGGAGGCCGGCATCGAGACCGCGAGCGCCGACGAGGTCGAGGCCGAATCGCGCGTCACCGTCCTCCCGGCGACGGTCGCGAAGGGCCTCGAGTACGACCACGTGATCGTGGTCGAGCCGGCCGACATCGCGAGCGCGGAGCCACGCGGCCTCAACCGGCTGTACGTGGTGCTGACCCGTGCGGTGTCCCGGCTCGACATCGTGCACGCGAAGCCGCTGCCCGATCAGCTGTCTGACACACTTTCCGGGTGATCGAGGCGCTGGGCTACGTGATCATCGCGGCCGGGCTGGCGTACGCGGTGTGGGGGTTCGTCGCCGCCCGGCTCGACCGTGCGCCGGGGCGGGCGCTGTTCACCGGGGCGTGGGTGCTGTCGGCGCTGGTCGCGCTGTGGGCGGTGGTCGCGGTCGCGTTCATCGCGGGTGGACGCGAGGTGCAGGCCGGCCTGCTGGTCGGGTACCTCCTCACCGCGCTGATCCTCGAGCCGGCCGCGATCTACCTGGCGAAGCTGGAACCCACGAAGTGGGGGTCGGTGATCCTCGCGTCGGGTGCGCTGGTGCTGGGGCCGCTGTTCCTGCGGCTGCTGCAGATCTGGGGGCTCGGTGGCTAGACGGATCAACATCGGGCCGGGGCGGGCGCTGCTGCTCGTGTACGCGGTGTTCGCGTTGTCGGCGAGCGTGCGGGCCGGGTACCAGCTGGTCACCAAGTTCTCCGACGCCCCCGCCGCCTACCTGCTGTCGGCGTTCGCGGCCGCGATCTACGTGGTGGCGACGGTCGCGCTCGCGAAGGGCGGGGAGACGGCGCGGCGGGTCGCGCTTGTCGCGTGCGCGATCGAACTGGTCGGCGTGGTGACGGTCGGGACGATCAGCTACCTGCAACCCGAGGACTTCCCCGATCCCACGGTGTGGTCGCATTTCGGCGAAGGGTACGGGTTCATCCCGCTCGTGCTGCCGGTACTCGGGTTGATCTGGCTCATCCGGGCCGGGCGCGATTAGCTTCCGCGCCTCGCGGGCAAGCCGAGGTGCATGGATCCGCGCTGGTACACCGAGGCCGTCATCTACTCCCTCGATGTCGACACCTACGCCGACTCGAACGGCGACGGCGTCGGCGACATCCGGGGGCTCATCGGCCGGCTCGACTATCTGAGCCGGCTGGGCGTCACCTGCCTGTGGCTGAACCCGATCCACCCGACGCCGGGGCGTGACGACGGGTACGACGTCACCGACTTCTACGGGGTCGACCCCCGGCTGGGCTCGCTGGGCGACTTCGCCGAACTGCTGTACCGCGCGAAGAACCTCGGCATCAAGGTGATGATCGACCTGGTGGTGAACCACACCTCCGACGAGCACCCGTGGTTCAGGAACGCGGTCGCCGGTGGCGACAAGCGCGACTGGTACGTCTGGTCCGACACGGAACCCTCCGACCGGTTCCAGGGCATGGTGTTCCCCGGCGAGCAGAAGGAGACCTGGACCTGGCACGAGGAGGCGCAGGCCTGGTACTACCACCGGTTCTACGACTTCCAGCCGGACCTGAACATCGACAACCCCGAGGTGCGCGACGAGATCAAGCGCATCGTGGCGTTCTGGCTGCAGCTCGGCGTCGCCGGGTTCCGCATGGACGCGGTGCCGTTCATCATCGAGAAGACCGAGCCGGGGAACCCGAACAGTCCCAAGGACTTCGAGTTCCTCGCCGACCTGCGCACCCACGCCCAGTGGCGGCGCGGCGACTCGATCCTGCTGGCCGAGGCGAACGTCGAGCCCGACGAACTGCGCCGCTACTTCACCGACGACGGTGGCGCGCACAGCCGGCTGCACATGCTGTTCGACTTCATGCTCAACAGCCGGCTCGCGTTGGCGCTGGCCCGCAAGGACGCCGAGCAGCTCATCGACGCGCTGCGCGACACTCCCGCGCTGCCGAACGGCGCCCAGTGGGCCACGTTCCTGCGCAACCACGACGAGATCGACCTGTCGCGCCTGACCGCCGACCAGCGGGCCGACGTCTTCGAGGAGTTCGGCCCGGAGGAGCGGATGCGCCTCTACGACCGGGGCATCCGGCGGCGGCTGGCGCCGATGATGAACGGCGACCGGCGACGGCTGGAACTGGCGTACTCGTTGCAGTTCACGCTCCGCGGCACTCCGGTGCTGCGGTACGGCGACGAGATCGGCATGGGTGAGGACCTCGCGCAGGACGGGCGGTACGCGATCCGCACGCCGATGCAGTGGTCCGGCGCCCGCAACGCGGGCTTCTCGTCGGCGAAGTCGGCCGACCTCATCCGGCCGGTCGTGTCCCGCGGCGACTTCGGGTTCAAGAAGGTCAACGTCGACGACGCGCGCCACGACCGCGACTCGCTGCTGAACTGGTTCGAGCGGATGATCCACACGCTGCGGGAGAGCCCGGAGGTCGGCTGCGGCACGTGCGCGCACGTCGACGTCCCGGTGTCGCGGGGCGTGCTCGTGCACCGCGCCGACGGCGCCTCGGGGACGATGGTGTTCCTGCACAACCTGTCCGACGAACCATCCACTGTGGACCTGAGTTCGCTGTCGGGCGAGGCGACCGAGCTGAACCAGGTGTTCGCCGACCGGGACTACGAACCGCTCGACGGCCTGAAGAACCTGGCCCTCGACGGGTACGGCTACCGCTGGATCCGGGTACGCCGCAGCGCCGCCGCGTAGACGACGGCGCTGCGGGTCCCATCAGCTCTGAACGATGGTGACGTCGTCGACGGACGCCTCGACGAGGCTCGCGCCCGAGGCGTCGGCCGCTTCGAACACGATGCGCACGCTCTGGCCCGCGTAGGCGCTCACGTTGACGCTACCCGGGGCGTAGGCGCCATTCCTGTTGCTGGCGGCGCCGGCCTGGGTGAACAGGACCGTTGTTCCTCCACTGTGGACGATGCTGACCCGGAAGAAGTCGGCGCTCGACGCGTTGCTGCCGTGTGCCAGGTACCACCGGTAGCTGAGCGTCAGCGTTCCGGTCGAGGGCAGCGTGACCGCCGGCGACCGCACGCTGGTGGTGCCGCTGTCGAGGTCGAAGTCGCCCGCGCCGGTGCCGGCCGCGGCGCCGGTGACGAGCGCGTTGCTGCCGCTCGGCGTCGTGTCGACCTGCTTCACCCCGCTGGAGTTGGTGCCGCCGGGGTTGCCGCGCTCCCACGCGCCCGTCGTGGCCGTGTCGGTGCCGTTCGGGTTGGTGGTCCAGCCCGTGGCCGACTCGAAGTTGTCGGAGTAGACCGTGGTGCCCGGCGCGCCGCAGTAGGTGCCCTGCAGGCCCGAGGCGCGGTAGGGGCAGTCGGCGTACTCGGCGAGGATCAGGCTCGCCGTGCGGTTGCGCGACGTCTGCGCCGGGATGACCTCGTCGGGCGGGTAGAAGCCGCCACCGCTGCCGGAGCTACCGGGGTACATCTCGAACGTGTACGCCCAGATGCCCTGGTCGCCCCACATCCAGTCGATGCTGTCGCCGTCGGTGATGTAGAGATCGCTTGACTGTTCCGGGGTGTAGCTGTTGGTCGCGGCCATCTGCTGGCCGATCGTGCGGAACGTCAGCTCCTGGTCGGCGTTGAGGCCCGGCGCCGTGTTGGCCGTCGTGTAGCCGTACGGCCACAGGATCAGCTGCGAGTAGGTGTGGAAGTCGATGTTCATCTTGATCTGCTGGACGCCGCCAATCCGCCGGCCGAGCACGAAGTTCCGGAACGCCGCTGTTTCGGGCGCGGAGAACGCCGACGGGCCGCGGTAGGTCTCGGAGCTGGTGCTGCCCGACGAGCCGCCGCAGCAGCCCCAGTTGTACGACCAGTTCCGGTTGAGGTCGGTGCCGACCGCGCTGCTGCCGCTGTTGGGCTGGCGGTTCTTGCGCCACGACCGGTAGGAGCCGGTGGCGATGTCGTACTCGCCGCCGTCGGGGTTGACGTCGGGCAGGATCCAGATCTCGCGGCTGTTCACCACGTTGGTGACCCGGGAGTCGCTGCCGTAGTCGTTGGTGAACATGTTGGCCAGGTAGAGGGCCATCTCCACGGTGAGGTGCTCGCGCGCGTGCTGATGCGCGTTGTAGAGAACCTCGGGCTCGTTCTCGTCGGTGGCGACGTTGTCGGAGATCTTCAGCGCGATGAGGGCGCGACCCTCGTAGCTGGTGCCGTACTGGACCTTCTGCGCGATCGTCGGGTGGTCGGCGACGATCTGGTTGATCTCCGCGGTCATCTCCGCGTAGTTGTGGTACGCCGAGTCGGCCGCGGGGAAGTCGAACGTCTGCACGTCGTCGGCGTGGGCGTCGGCGTGCGCGTGTGAGTCCGCCTTCGGCTCCTCGACCAGCCCGAACCCGAGCTTGCGGATGGCCGTCGCCTCCGCGGGCGTGGCCGTGATGTACAGCTTCCCGTGTTCGATCGAGTCGACCGACGCCCCCGTCGCGGCGACCTTGTTCCGGTCATCCCACGTCTTCGGGCCGATGACCTGGTACTGGCTGGACGTCTCAGCGGTCTGCCGTGGTTCGGCACCCGCCGGAGCGGCGGCGAGCACGAGGGCGATGGCCGCCGTGACGCCGAGGACGATTTTGGACCGTTTGATGAGGGAACCCATGCGTCGCCTCCTGCGATCGGGTTCCGCTCATGTTCTCCTTTCGATGCCCCGCTAATCAATAGACGCCTATATAGCGGTGCCTCTATAACCTCAGTCCTGCTCTTCGCCGGCCAGCGCGCTGCGTAGTTTTTCCTTGCGGTCGGCCCGGTCGCGGGCCGAGTCGGCCAATTGGTTCGCGACATCGTCACGAAGCTTGCGCAAGAGGAAAAAAGACAAAATAGCGGACGCGATGAGCGCGATGCCGAGCCTGAGGAACGGGTTCAATTCGATCGGCACCACGAGCAGCACCGCCGCGGCCGCAATGAACAGCCCCAACCGGGCGAGCGTGTACTTCATCATCGGGTTCATTGGTTGTTTCCTCTCGTTGCGACCCGCCAGAGGACGGCATAGACGACCGCGCCCACCATCGCGGCGACGATTCCCGACCACAGCGGCGGCAACCCGGTGACCGTCGCGATGCCGTAGCCGGAACCGAGCGCAAGAATCAGGGCAAGTAGCGCACACAGGATGGCGAGCCAGAAAAGGGGCTGCTTCCGGTACTCCTCGAGGTACACGAAAACGGCCGGAAGAATGGCGAGCACCCCGCTGGCGGTGCCGAAACCACCGAGGCTGGCCAGCGCGAACACGAGATCGACCACGACCACCAGAACAGCGCCGAGCACCACGCCACCGGCACCGGCGAGCAGCAGCTCACCCAGTCCGCGAGGCGGCTTCACGGCAGCGGTAGGCACCGCCAGAGCCTAACGCCTGTGGATAACTAGCCAGTTGTCCACAGGGGTGTGTGCAAGTCTGTGGACAACCAGGCTCCTAGGCGATGACCTGCTGGGGTTCCTTGCGCCGCTCGGCCAGCGGAACCGGCGCGGGGTACTCGCGGACCACCTCGTAGCGGGTGTTGCGCTCGACCGGGACGAAACCGGCGTCGCCGATCAGGGTGAGCAGGTCTTCGCGGTGCATCGTGTTCGGGGTACCGTACGAGTCCGCGTCATGGGTGATCTTGTATTCGACGACCGAGCCGTCAAGGTCGTCCACCCCGAAGTTCAGCGAGAGTTGGGCCACCGACAACCCGTGCATGACCCAGAAGCACTTCACGTGCGGCACGTTGTCGAACAGCAGCCGCGAGACCGCGAACGTCTTCAGCGACTCGGCGGGAGACGCCATCGTGGTGCGGGCCTGCAGCTTGTTGCGGACCTTGCCATCGGCGGAGTCGACGAAGTCGTGCTGGTAACGGAGCGGGATGAACACCACGAAACCACCGGTCTCGTCCTGCAGTTCCCGCAGCCGCAGCACGTGGTCGACCCGGTGCTTCGGCTCCTCGATGTGTCCGTAGAGCATCGTGGCGGGGGTCTTGAGCCCCTTCTCGTGGGCGAGGCGGTGGATGCGCGACCAGTCCTCCCAGTGGGTGGCGTGGTCGACGATGTGCTGCCGCACCTCCCAGTCGAAGATCTCGGCACCGCCGCCGGTGAGCGAGGCGAGACCGGCGTCGATCAGCTCGTCGAGGATGTCACTGGCCGGAAGGCCGGAGATCTTCTCGAACCACTGGATCTCCGTCGCGGTGAAGCACTTCAGGGAGACGTTCGGCAGCGCGGCCTTGAGCTCGCGCAGGACCTTCGGGTAGTACCGCCAGGGCAGCGTGGGATGCAGACCGTTGACGATGTGCAGCTCGGTGAGCTGCTCGTCCTCCATCTCCTTGGCCTTGGCGACCGCCTCGTGGATGCGCATCGTGTACGCGTCCTTCTCTCCCGGCTTGCGCTGGAACGAGCAGTATGCACAGGATGCGGAGCAGACATTGGTGAGGTTGAGGTGCCGGTTGACGTTGAACATCACCCGATCACCGTTCTTCTCGGTCCGCACGTGATGTGCCAGTCGTCCGAGCCAGGTGAGGTCGTCGCTTTCGTACAGGGCGACACCGTCCTCCCTGGTCAGCCGCTCACCCGAGTAGACCTTTTCTTCCAGTTCCCGCTTGCGTCCCGCGTCCACACCGACGAGCCTAACCGGCGACCAGCGCATCCTCGCCGGCCACGAGCGCCGCTGGGCGGACCTCGAAGCTGGCAATTGGGTGCGAACTGTTCGATGAGTGTCGACACCCGCGAGGTGTTTGAGGTAACAAGGACCGAGACGGCTACGGCACGCAACGAGGCGGAGGCATGATCCACAAGATGGGTAGGACTCGGGCGACTCTCCTCGCCTCGGTCATTTCCACCTGTACCGTCGCCGCGTTGATCCTCGCCCATCCGGCGGGAGCGGAGCCGACCAACCCGACCGTCCCCGACGGCGGCGCCAGGCCGCCGGCAGCGGCGGCGGGTGCCGGCGAGTCGACCACCAACCCGAACATCCCGGCCGGTCTCAGCCCCGCCGCACAGCAGCAGCAGACCGCGACCTGGCAGGTCCAGACGCTCGAGGGTCAGCTCCTCAAGCTCAAGGAAGACGTCGCGCGCAGCCAGGCCGACCTGCTGGCCAAGGAGAACGAGTCGCGCGAGGCGGAGAGGAAGGTCGAGGAGCTCCGCGCCAAGGCCGACTCCGCGGCGTCCGACGCGTACAAGGCCTCGAAGGCACTCGGTCCGTTCGGCGAGTACGCCAACGACCTGCACCGGTTGTCGAAGGTCACACCCGCGCTCGGCGAGCAGGCCGGCGGTGAGGGCACCGCCCGCGAGCTGGCCCGCGCCGAGGCGATCGCCCGCACGGCGGTCGACGCGGTGGCCTCCGCCCGGTCGGCCCACGCCGGCCTCGTGTCACGCCTCAACGCGTCCCAGCTCGCCTACGACCAGGCGAAGGCCGCGCTCGCGGCGAACCCCGGTGCCGAGGCCGAACTGGAGGCGTACGAGGCCTCGGTCGGCGCGGCCTACAACCTGGGCGCCTCCAACGGCTACAAGCCCCACCCCGACGTCGCCAAGGTGATCGACTACGCGTCGAAGCAGATCGGCAAGTGGTACGAGTTCGGCGCCGAGGGCCCGAACACGTTCGACTGCTCCGGCCTGATGTGGGCGGCGTACCGCACCGTCGGCAAGACCCTGCCCCGTATCGCGAACGAGCAGTACCGGAGCACCCCGAAGGTCGCCAGCAAGGAGTTCCTGCTGCCGGGCGACCTCGTGTTCTTCGGACCGTCGGGATCCTGGGTGGGCATCCACCACGTCGGCCTGTACATCGGCGACGGCAGGATGATCCAGGCGCCGACCACGGGTAAGAAGGTCCAGATCTCGTCGGTGTGGTGGACGCGCTACTACGGCGCCGCCCGTCCGCTGGAGGCAGTCAAGGTCGACGACCCGGGCGCGAGCGGCGGCTCCTCGTCTTCCTCGTCGTCGTCTTCTTCGTCCTCGTCCTCGTCCAGCTCGTCGTCCTCGTCCTCGTCTTCGTCGTCGTCATCTTCGTCGTCGTCGCAGCCGCCGAGCTCGTCCTCGTCGTCGTCGAGTCCGCCGCCGTCGAGCCCGCCGCCGTCGAACCCGCCGTCGTCACCCGCGGGAACCACGTCACCGACGCCCAATCCGGGCGGAGGCGGCGGAAATGCCCAGTCCAGCAGTTCAAAGGCGGCCAGTTCGTCGAAGGCGGCGAGCAGTGGCGCCGGCGCGGCGAGTTCGGGAGGCTAACGACTAGACTGCGGGGCTCCAAGCTCTGCAGGCTAGGAGGCGGTCATGGAAGGGCCTGAGGCGGTGCGCTGCCGAGCCTGTGGGGATCCATTGCCCGAGCGGGCCGCGGCGTGTCCCACGTGCGGCACGGCGGTGGTCGCCGGGGTCGAGTCGGAGCCGTCGGCCTGGCCGGGCGGTCCGCTGGCCGAGGCCGCACAGGCCGCCCCGTCGTCGGGCTCGCCACAGCTGAACGCCGACGAGTTCCCGCCCATGCCCCCACCCCCACCGGTGGGCGCCCAACTGGAACCCCTGGGCGATCCCGTCGACGAAGACGACGACGAGTACAACCCACCATCGATGATCATGGGCGGCGGGACCCTATGGCCCGGCGCGACGCCACCGGCTTCGCCCGCGCCTCCTTCCGTGCCCGCTGCGCCTGCTGTTTCGTCGGGTCCCCCGGCGTCGCCGTACTCGTCACCGTCGTCGCCGTTCGGCCCGCCTCCTCCGCCGGCGCCACCTTTCGGTGCCGCGTCCGCTTCTCCCTTCGGCTCGCCGGTCTCTCCCGCTGGTTCGCCCGCGGACCGGCCGGTTTCACCGCCATCGGGTCCCTTGGGTGCGGCAGGCGAACTCCCGCGCCGGCAGCCCAGCACTCCTGACCTGGGTTCGCCGTGGGCCGCGTTCGCCCAGCCGTTCGGCGAGTCCCCGGGCCGGGCCGCCGCTCCGCCATCGTCGGCTCCACCGTCGCCGGCCGTACCGCCATCGGCGGTGCCGCCTCCGGCTGTGCCGTCGGCGCCCGAGCCGCCCGCGCGGCCAGCGGCGAGCGGTGGCTGGACCAGCACGCCGGAACCGGACCTACCCGCTCGCGGTGCGGCCAGCAGCGGGTGGGCGAGCACGTCCGAGCCCGAGCTGCCCGCACGCGGTGGTTCGAGCGGTGGGTGGGCTGCGGCGTCGGGTGAGAACTCGGTGTTGGGTGGGTCCTCGGCAGGTGCGTCCGAGACGGGCGGAGGGTCGGCAGCGGAGTCGGCGGGTGGCTCGGTAGCGGGTTCCGTGGGTGGCTCGGCAGCGGGGTTGGGCGCTCGGTTGGCGGCTGACTGGGCGGGTGGCTCGGCGGGTGGCTCGGCGGGTGGCTCGGCGGGTGGCTCGGCGGGTGGCTCGGCGGGTGGCTCGGCCAGCCTGCCGGGCGTCGGCTCTGCGAGCGCGTTGGCCGGTGGCGCCGGATCCGCGGGTTCGTCGGCCGCCGGGTCCGCCAATGTTCCCCCGCCCGGATTGGCCGGTGTTCCGGCGGCTGGTTCGGCCAGTGTTTCGGCTGGTTCGGCCAGCGTTCCCGCAGCCGGGTCGGCCAGTGTTTCGGCCGGTTCGGCCAGTGTTTCCGCAGCCGGGTCGGCCGGTGTTCCGGGTGCCGGGGCCGCGGATGGCGGTACTGGTGGATCGGCCGGTGCCGTGAGCGGATCCGCGGCTGCCCGGGCGACTGCCTCGGTACCGCAGGCCAGCCGGATCAGTGCGGCCGAAGCGGAGGCGGCCGCCGCCGCGGCGGGGCCCAGCAGCCCGGGCACGTACCGCACCAGTCGGCCGCAGAACGACCACAACGCGACCGAGCGGCCGGTCGAGTCGCTGATTGCCGGGGCGGCGTTGCGGGGAGAGTCGCCGGCGGTTGGTGGTCCGCAGCGGTCGGAGGCCGAGCCGGAGAGGCCAGAGCGGCCGGGACGACCGGGGCCGGCCGAGCCGTCGCCCTTCCCCTCGCCGGGGCCGGTGCCTACTCCGCCGCTGCCGGAGCCGACGCCAGGACCTGGGCCCGGGCCTGGCGGGCCGCCGCCCGGGCCGGGGCCCGTGCCGCCGCCACCGGTGCCGTCGCCACCGTCGTCGGGTCTGTCGCCGTCGTCGGGTCAGCCGTCGTCGGGTCAGCCGGCGTCGGGTCAGCCGGCGTCGGGGTATGGGATGCCATCGTCGGGTCAGGCGGCAGCGTCGGCGTACGGGGTGCCGTCGTCGAGTCCGGCGCCGTCGGGGTATTCGACGCCGTCGGGGTACTCGGCGCCGGCGTCGAGCCCTCCGTCGTCGGCTGGATATGCGCCGGCGTACTCGGTTTCGGGCCACTCGGCGCCGGGGTCGGGGTATGCGTCGGCGGGGATTCCTGGGGCCGCCCCGCCCGACCCTCAGCCTGACGGGCCGCCGCACGTGCCGCAGCCGCTCATCGCGGGCGGGGTTCATGGGGCGCAGCCGGGAATCCCGGGAGCAAACCGGCCCGAGACCGGTGGGGGTGGCTCGCCCTATGGGCAGCCGCCGCCGGCGGCTTCTGGGACCTATGGTCAAGCGTCGTACGGGGCTTCGGCCGTGCCGGGCACGTACGGGGCGACGTCCGGTGACCAGGTTCTCTGGCCGGGCCAACAGGGTCCGGGCCAGCAGGGTGGAGCCGACCAGCAGCACCGGTTCGGCTCCCACGGCCAGGCCCAGCCCGCCTCCGGTCCACCGGCGGCCGCGAGCCCCGCCTCCAGCCCACCGGCCTCCAGCCCGCCCGCCGCTTCCCACCCAGCTCCCCACCAGGCCGCCGCGCATCCGTACGGGGCACCGCAGCACGGCCGTCCCGGTGGCACCGTCTACGGCAGTGACCCCGGACCCAGCAGCGCGCCGCCGGTCGACAGCGGCAACCCCTACGGCACCGGCACTCCGGGGTTACGAAACGTCGGCGGGCCCGCCAACAACCAGCAGTACTACCCGAACCAGCAGCAGCCGCTGGCCTACCCTCCGCCGAACCCGGTGGAGACGTCCGGCTCGCTCACCGGGCACATTCTCGGCCAGGGACGGGCGGACACCCCGCCTGCGGGCAACCGGACCGCGAAGGTCGTCATCATCCTGGCGGTGGTGCTCGTGGTGATGGTCGGGCTCGGCCTGCTCGCCGCGACCCTCTTTGGAGACATGATCAGCGACCTGCTCGGAGGGCTCGGCGGATAGTCAGTCCAGCGCCGACGCCATCCGGCGGACCGCCTCCGTCAGGATCTCCGGGCTCGTCGCCAGGTTGAGCCGGACGAACCCGGCGCCCATCGGGCCGAAGTCCGGCCCGGGGCTCAGTGCCACCCGGCCCCGCTCCAGGAAGCGGACCGCCGGGTCGGGACCCAGGCCGAGGCCGGAGCAGTCCAGCCACGCGAGGAACGTCGCGGCCGGCGGCACGTATGCGACACCGGGCAGGTGCTTGGCCAGCAGCGAGTCGAGGAGCGTCCGGTTGTGGTCGAGGCCGGCGACAAGGTCGTCCAGCCAGGGCCCACCGGAACGGAACGCCGCTTCCGAGGCGATCACTCCCAGCAGTCCCGCGTTCACCGACGCGTCCGCCGGAATCGCCCGCACGTCCTCGACCGCCGCTGGACCGGCGACGATCAGCGACGCCTTCAACCCCGCCAGGTTCCACGCCTTGGTCGCCGACACGAACGCGATGGACCGCTCCGCCGACGGCAGGCCGAGAAGTGGGACGAACGAAGCCTCCGACGGATACACCAGCGGCGCGTGGATCTCGTCAGCCAGCAGCCGCACCCCGTGCGTCTCGCACAGCGACGCCACGGCGAGCAGTTCGTCACGCGAGAACACCGTCCCGGTCGGGTTGTGCGGGCTCACGAGCACGAAAACGGTCACGGACGGCGACGCCAGGTCGGCGTCCAACCGGTCGAGGTCCAACGAGTAGCGGCCGGTGGACGCGTCGCGGGCGAGCGGCGACTCCCGCAGTGACAGGCCGGCGCCCGGGATCAGCCTCCGGAACGGCGGGTACGTCGGGCCGTGGATCAGCACGGTGTCACCGGGCCTGGTCACCACGCGCAGAACGTCCATCAGACCCTGGGCCACGTCGGCGGCGAGCAAGCAGTGCGCCGGCTCCGGCCACCAGCCGAACCGCTGCGACGCGAACGCCGCGTACGCCTCGGCGAGCTGACCGACGTGGACGTATCCGGTGTCACCCAGCGTCAACGCGTCCGACAGGGCCGCGGCGACCGGGGGCGCCAGCAACGTGTCCATCTCGGCCACCCACAGGGGCAGCACGTCATCGGGGAACTCGCGCCACTTCATGCTCCGCCGACGACGCAGGGTCGGCAGATCCAGTTGCGTCAACGGGTTCATTCCATCGACTATGCAGCATGACCCTCCTTCCCCGCGCCCTCATGTGGACCCGGACCGACACGGCCGGCGCCGAGCACGTCGTGTTCGACGACCGTCGTGGCCTCACGGCGCACGGTGTCCAGCTCGCGGTCGACCCGGTTCCGTACACGTGCCGGTACGAGCTGTACACCGACGAGTCGTGGGCTACGGCCCAGTTCACGGCCACGACCGAGGGCGCCGGGTGGTTGCGCACCGTCCGGATGGAACGGGCCGCCGGGCGGTGGCGTGTCACCACGGCGGAGCAAGGGCAACTGGACGCGCATCAGCCGGGCATCGAAGACCCCGACCGTCTCGAAGGTGTGCTCGACATCGACCTGGGAGGTTCCCCGCTGACCAACACGTTGCCGCTGAAGCGATCGGGCATGGAGGACATCCGGGTCGTCACCGCCTGGGTGCTGCCGCCCAGCCTCGCCGTGGTGCGCGCGGAGCAGACGTACACGGTCCTGTCGAAGGAACGCGTGCGGTACGCGTCCGATGGCTTCGAAACGGACATCGAGCTCGACGAACATGGCTACGTCCGCGACTACCCCGGCCTCGCGAAGCGGGTCGGTTAGGGCTCGGCCAGTGGCCGGGGGCGGCCCTCCCACTTGGTGGAGAGCGCGATCGCGGTGCGGGTGCGCGCGACACCCGGTGTGCGGTTCAGCTCGATGATGACGTGTTCCAGTTCGAGGATCGTGCCGACGCGAACCGTGGCCAGGAACGACTCCTCGCCCGCCATGAAGTAGCACGACTCGATCGACGGCATGGCCCGCAACGCGTCGAGCACGTCCTGGGTGTCGCCGCCGCTGTCCTGCACCACGCCGATGATCGCTGTGACGCCGAGCCCGACCGCCTCGGGTAGTACGTCGGCCCGGTACCCACGGATGGTTCCGGCCGCTTCCAGCTTGCCCACCCGCTCGTGCACCGCCGGCGCCGACAACCCCACCTGACGCGCAAGTTCAGCGAAGGAGAGTCGGGCATTGGCACGCAGTAGATCGAGAAGGCGACGATCGATGGCGTCCACGAAAAGTACCCTAGCTTAAGCCCCGATCCGCCCAAACCCGTGCTATTTCCATGTTCTTCGGACACGTCTGACGGACGGTGCTCTAATAACCCGTAAGCCTCGATGATCACGCGTTTGGCGGCGCGTGATCTCAACTGGGAGGGGTTGTGGACACGGGAGATCGTCTTCTCACTCCGGGAGAAGTGGCAGCGCTGTTCCGGGTGGATCCGAAGACGGTGACGCGCTGGGCGGCGGCCGGCCGCATCAGCAGCATCCGCACCCCTGGCGGACACCGGCGCTTTCGGGAGTCTGAGGTTCGCGCTCTGCTCGATGGCGAGCTGGGCGAAGAAACACCGGCCTGATGTGCGGCGGTGCGCGTCAATGCGCACCGAGCTGACCGCTCCAGCGGCTGAACAAGGTGTGCTCGATGCCAGCGGCGTCGAGCACCTTGCCCGCGACGAAGTCAACGAGTTGTTCCGCTGACGCGCCAGCCCCGGCCGTATAGAAACCGGGGCTGGCCGGCAGCACCGTTGCGCCCGCGTCGAGCAGTGCGATGAGGTGCTCGAGGTGGCTGCGGGTCACCGGGGTCTCCCGGGGTACGACGACCACGGGCCGCCGTTCCTTCAGGTTCACCTCGGCGGCGCGCTGCAACAGGTCCTTCGACAGACCCATCGCGATGCCGGCGCACGACGCCGTGCTGGCCGGCACCACCAGCATGCCCCGCGCCCGGTACGATCCCGAGCTCGGACCGGCGGCGAGGTCGCCGGCCGGCCAGTACCGCACATCGCCCTGCGCCGTCTTGCGGCCGATCCACGCGTCGAGGTCGGCGCGCCAGTGCGCGTCGCGGAACGGGCTCTTCGTCTCGTCCAGAATGGTCAATCGGGCCGCGCGCGACACGATCAGGTCGATCGGTTCGTCTGCGTCGAAAAGGGCACGCAGAACCGCTGCGGCGTAAGGGGTTCCGGACGCACCGGTGACGCCGACGATCCACGGGCGTCGCATCAGAACGCGCTCCGCGTCACCAGGTCGGCGAGCGCGAACACGAACAGCGCGATGCCGACGAACCCGTTGGCGGTGAAGAACGCGCGGTTCACCCGGCTCAGGTCGGTGGACTTCACGATGGAGTGCTCGTAGGCGAACGCGACCGCCGTCAGCACCAGGCCCACCCACCACAACCAGGTGAGGTCGACCAGCGCGCCGAACCAGACGAACAACCCGAACGTCACCACATGCACCACTGTGGACAGTACGAGGGCGAACGGGATCCCGTACCGCGCCGGCACCGACCGCACCCCGATCCGCCGGTCGACCTCGGCGTCCTGGCAGGCGTAGATGAGGTCGAACCCGCCGATCCACAACCCGACGGCCGCGCCGAGCACGAACGCCGGCCCGGACCCCTCGAACGTTCCGGTGACCGCGAGCCAGGCGCCCACCGGCCCGACCATCTGCGCCAGGCCGAGGATCGCGTGCGGCCAGTCCGTGAACCGCTTGCCGTACGGGTAGACGACGAGCGGCACCACCGCGAGCGGCGCCAGCACGAGACACAACGGGTTCAGCAACGCGGCCGCGGCGAGGAACACGACCAGCGCGGCGATCGCGCCGGTCCAGGCCGTCCGGACGCTCACCGCTCCGGTGACCAGTTCCCGTTGGGACGTACGGGGATTCCGCGCGTCGATGTGCCGGTCGATGAGCCGGTTCGCGGCCATCGCGAACGTGCGCGCACCCACCATCGCGACCGTGATGAGCAGCAGGTCGATCCAGCTGAACCCGTGTTCCCGCATGGCCACCAGCGCCGCGAGGTAGGCGAACGGCAACGCGAACACGGAGTGTTCGATCGCGACCAACTTCAGAAACGCGCGCACCTTAGGCAAGTCCGTACTCTTTCCACCGCTTGTCCACAAGGGACACCACGTCGGGCGCCATCCTGGCCTCCTCCGGCCAGCCCCGGTGGTAGCCCTCGGCGGACAGCTTACGGGTGGCGTCGATGCCCGCCTTCCCGCCCCAGAACTGCTGGTACGAGGCGTGATCGAGGTGGTCGACGGGACCGCTGGTGAGCAGCAGGTCGTGCGCGTAGTCGACGTTTCCGAAGGCGCGCCAGGCCACCTCGGCGTAGTCGTGCACGTCACAGTCGTCGTCGACGATCACGATGAGTTTGGTGAGGCTCAGCAGGTGAGCGCCCCACACGGCGTTCATCACCTTCTGCGCGTGCTTCGGGTACCGCTTGTTGATGGAGACGATCAGGCAGTTGTGGAAGCCGCCGGCGGCCGGCAGGTCGTAGTCGACGATGTCGGGCACCAGCATCTTGATGAGCGGCAGGAAGATACGCTCGGTTGCCTTGCCGATCGGGCCGTCCTCCTGCGGCGGCTTCGACGTGATGATCGAGTGGTAGACGGGGTTCTTCTGCATCGTCATGCACTCGACGTGCAGCACCGGGAACGGCTCGACCGGCGTGTAGAAGCCGGTGTGGTCGCCGAACGGACCCTCCGGCAGCCGCTCGCCCGGTTCGACGTAGCCCTCCAGCACCACCTGGGCGTTCGCCGGCACCTGCAGGGGGACCGTGAGGCAGTCGACCATCTCCACGCGCTCGCCGCGGAGGAACCCGGCGAACAGGTACTCGTCGATGTCGCCGGGCAGCGGCGCGCTCGCCGAGTAGCTCACCACCGGGTCGCAGCCGATCGCGACCGCCACCGGAAGCCGCTCGTTGCGCCGCTCGGCCACCGCGTGGTGCGCGGTGCTGTCCTTGTGGATCTGCCAGTGCATGCCGAGCGTGTCACGACCGTGCTGCTGCAGGCGGTACAGGCCGAGGTTGCGCTTGCCGGTCTCGGGGTGCTTCGTGTGCGTGAGGCCGTAGTTGTGGAAGATGCCACCATCGTCGGGCCAGGTCCACAGGCCGGGCAGGCGGCCCAGGTCGACCTCGGCGCCCTTGTACACCTTCTCCTGGCACGGCGCGGTCTTCACGCGCTTGGGCGGCACCGACTTGAGCTGCAGCAGCTTGCCGATGCCCTCCCGGATCCCCGACCATCCGACGGGTAGCTCCGGCTTGACCATCGCGCCGATGCGCTGGCCGATCTCGTCGAGGTCGTCGACCCCCAGCGCCATCGCCATGCGGCGCGGCGTGCCGAACAGGTTGATGGCGACGGGCATGTCGCCCCGAGTCGGCTTCTCGAACAGCAGCGCCTTCCCGCGCTGACGCACGACCCGCGTGACGATCTCGCTCATCTCCAGCGTCGGGTCGACCGGCGCCCGGACCCGGTGCAGTTCGCCGGCCTTCTCGAGAGCCGCCAGGAAGTCCTTCAGGTCCGTATACGGGAAGCCACGCGCCATGCGGTCAAGTCTGCCAGGGCACCGTCAGGTACCCGAGTAGCTGTGCAGTCCGGAGAAGAACAGGTTCACGCCGTACTGGTTGAACATCAACGCGGCCCAGCCGGCGATCGCGAGGTAGGTGGCGGTGCGGCTGCGGACGCTGGGCGTCGCGCGGGCGTGCAGGTAGGCGGCGTAGACCACCCACGTGATGAAGGACCAGATCTCCTTGGGGTCCCAGCCCCAGTAGCGGCCCCAGGCCGACTCGGCCCAGATCGCCCCGCAGATGATGCCGACCGTCAGCAGCGGGAACGAGAACGCGTGGATGCGGAACGTGATGCGCTCCAGCGTCTCGGCGCCGGGCGCCTTCGCGGCCAGCGCCCACGGGAAGCCCTCCTTGCCGTCCTCGTAGCCCTCGCGCAGCAGGTACAGCACCGCGGCCACGAAGCCGACCAGCAGGCCGCCACCGGCGGTGGCCACCGTGGTGACGTGGATCTTCAGCCAGGCCGAGTTGAGCGCGGGGACCAGCGGACCGGCCTCCGTGTACACCATGCCGGCCGAGCCCAGCAGGATCACGAGCACCGCGGTGATGAGCAGCCCCAACGGGCGCATCGCCGGCAGCAGCCGTAGCACCACCAGCCAGGCGACCGCACCGGCCAGGCACAGCACCAGCAGGAACTCGTACAGGTTGCCCCACGGCACCCGTCCGGCGGCGACCGAGCGGGTCACCAGCGTCGCGGCGTGACCGGCGACCCCAAGCACGGTGAAGACGACCGCGGCGAGCCCGAGCCGCTGTCCCATCCGGGACGGCGGCGCCGGCTCCTCGTCGAGGGGCGGGTCGCTGGACGCCGACGCGCCGACCGCGACCAGGTCGCGGTTCGCCACGCGGGCGACGAACCCGCGGGACCCGAACGCGTACTCAGCCGCGTAACACAGCATCGCCGCCAGGTACGCCAGAATCGTGACCACCAGTAGCTGGTCGGACAAGCTCGCCATCCGGACCGGCCCCCTCCCGTGCGTCTCGCACGATCGCCTCGAACTCCGCGGTGAACCCGGCATAGTCGGTGCGCGGCAGACCGCCCGCCTCGACCCCGCCGGGGGTCACCCGGAAGAAGATCCGTCGGCGCCGTCCCGCCAGCGATCCGAGCAGACCTGTCACCAGCAGTACAGCACCGACGAGAACCAGTTCCTCACCCGGGTCGTGCCGCACCGACACGGCGATCCACGGGCGGGTGCCGAGAAACTCGATCCTCGACCCGTCGGGCAGGGTGGCCGACTCGCCCTTCCGCAACGCGATCGCGTCGCCGACCGGGCGCAGCAGCCCGTTCCCGATCTGCGCCTGGTTGATCTCGTACACCGACTGCGGCGTGCCGGCGTCGAGCCCGAGGTCGCCCATGTAGACCCGCAGCATCAGGCGCGGGTCGCGCTCCTCGGGGAACGCCGACTTTCCGACGTGTACGTTCTCGGGGACCGTCGGCAGGTAGGTGCCGTCGAACGCGACCTGCACCTTGCCGGTGGGTCCGTAGGTGGTGTCGCGGACGCCGATGTTCGCGTCGGGGAACGCGAGCACGCCCTGGCTCGTCATGGCGTCGTCGATGGTGAGGAACGGCGCGGTGATGGTCTGCGACTTCCCGGTGCGGTCGGTGTACCGCACCTCCGGCGCGTACCCGCTCGCAAGGAGGTAGGCGGTCGCCGGCCCGAGCCGCAGCGGGTTGTTCACGGCCACCCGCCGTTCGCCGCTGCGCCCGTCGACCTCGTACCCCATCCGGGCCCGGAACGCCGACGGCTGCCCACTGTCCAGATAGGACGCTTTGAAGTCCACAAGGGACATACAGAAGCGGGGCAGGTCCTCCTTGTCGACGCGGCTGCCGGGTGAGAACTCGTCGTACTGCTGGAGGCTGTTGCACAACTCGTCGCCGCGCACCAGGATCCGGTTGCCGTGCCAGCCGTACAGCCCGCCGAGCGCCATGCCGATCAGCAGCGCCAGCAACGAGAAGTGGAACAGCAGGTTGCCGGTCTCCTTGAGGTAGCCCTTCTCCGCGCTGACCGTGTACCCGTCGCCCGCCTCGCGGACCACGGCCCGGAACCGGCGCTTGCGCATGAGTGCCCGCAACCGCTCCGCGGTTGCCGCGAGGTCGCCGTCGTGCGGCAGGCCGTCGGCGTGTTCCGGCAGCCGCTCCAACCGCTTCGGAGCGTTCGGTGGGACCCGGATGAGCGCGACGATGTGGGTGCGGAACCGCGGTACGAGACACCCGACGAGCGAGACGAACAGCAGCAGGTAGATCGCCGAGAACCAGACCGACGAGTAGACGTCGAACAACTGCAGCCGGTCGAGCCACGGCGCCGACGACGGGTTGTTCTGCGCGTACTCGGCGACCTTCTCGGGGCTCAGCCGCTTCTGCGGCAGCACCGAACCGGGAATCGCGGCGACCGCGAGCAGGAACAGCAGCACCAGGGCGGTGCGCATGCTGGTCAGCTGCCGCCACCCGTTCCGGACCGTGCTGGTCAGCCACATCATACGAAGAACTCGAGATTCGGGAAGGTGACGCGCAGCCAGTCGATGAAGTGGCCCCAGGCACCGGTCACGAGCGCCAGCCCAGTGAGCACCAGCAGCGCCCCACCGATGCGGGTGACCCACCGGCTGTTCCGCCGGATCGCCTGGAACAGGCCCAGGAACCGCTGGTAGCCCAGCCCGAACGCGAGGAACGGCACCGCCAGCCCGACGCAGTACGCGAGCGCGAGGCCGACCGCGCGGGTCGTCGACCCGGTGGTGGCGAGCCCGATCATCGCGCCGAGCGTCGGCCCGCTGCACGGGATCCACGACAACGCGAACACCACGCCGAACACCGGCGCTCCGAGGAGACCCGCGGTGGGCAGCTTCTGCACCCGCCACTCGCGCTGGAGCAGAGGCACGAACCCGGCGAACACCAGCCCCAGCACGATGATGACGAGACCGACGCCGATCTCGATGGCGCGCTGGTGGTCGTAGAGCGTCTGCGCGGCCTGCGACGCGAGGATCGCGCCGAGCACGAACACCACGGCCACGCCCGCGACGAACAGCATGATGCCGGCCGCGATCCGGCCCCGCCGGTGCCCGGCGTCGAGGTCGGCGCCGGCGAGCCCGGTGACGTACGACAGGTAGCCGGGCAGCAGCGGCAGCACGCACGGCGAGAGGAAGCTCAGTAGCCCGGCGATGGCGGCCACCGCGACCGCCCCGACGAGTGGGCCGCCGTCGACGATGCCGGCGAATGTCTCACCCACCGGCGATCACCTCCCGCACCGCCGCCACCAGGTCGGGCTCCAGCACGGCCTGACGGAACGTCTTCCTCGGCTTGCCGTCCTTACCCAGCACCAGCGTGGTGGGGATGTTCGAGGGCACCACGTCGAACTCGAGCGCCAGCTTGCTGGAGGTGTCGCGGATGCTCGGGAACGGCACCTTGTACTGGTCGACGAATGCCTTCGCCTGGTCGACGTTCGGGTCGCGCACGTTGATGCCGAGGAACACGACGTCGTCGTCCTTCAGGTCGTCGTGGGCCTTCACCAGCCCGGGCATCTCCGCGCGGCACGGTGCGCACCACGAGCCCCAGAAGTTGACGACGGTGACCTTGCCCTTGTGCGTGGCCTGGTCGTAGCTGCCGCCGGCCACCAGTTCGCCCTTGAGCACCGGGTCGCGCGGCTTCTCGTCGCTGGTGCAGCCCGCCCCGGTGAGCACCAGGGCGGTGGCGAGCAAAATGGCCGCGAGCAGCCGCATGATTCAGGCCCCCTTGGCCGTCCGGGCGTCCGGGTGCAGGGCGATGAGGTGCGCCGCCGGCTCCTCGTACGTGATCTTGACGATCGTGTCGCCGTCGAAATGGATCGACGTGAGGCTGGCCAGCGCGCACTGGCGCACCCGCGGGTCGTGCCAGAGCCGCTTGCGCTCGACGAACCGGCGCAGCGTCCAGATCGGCAGCTGGTGCGAGACGCACACCGCCTCGTGCCCCCGTGCCTCGTCGCGGGCCGACTCGACCGCGCCGAACATGCGCGCCGCGATCTGCTTGTACGGCTCACCCCACGACGGCGTGAACGGGTCACGCAGCATCCACCAGTTGCGCGGGTGCTTCAGCGCGCCGTCGCCGACCCCGAACTCCTTGCCCTCGAACCTGTTGACGCTCTCCAGCAGCCGATCGTCGAGTTCGGGCGTGAGCTTGAACTGCGCGGCGAACGGCTCGGCCGTCTCCTGCGCGCGCTCCAGGGGAGACGTCCGGATGTGCGTGACGTCGCGGTCGGCCAGCGCCTCGGCGGCCGCCTTGGCCATCTGCCGGCCCAGCTCGGACAGCTTGAACCCGGGCAGCCGGCCGTACAGGATCTTGTCGGGGTTGTGCACCTCACCGTGGCGGAGGACGTGAACGACCGTCCTCATGAGGTCCCCTCGAACGCGGCCGCGGCGGCCGACGCCGCGTGCGGCAGCGCCCCCGCGATGACCTCGACCGCCTCCGCGTCGAGCGCGGCGCTGACGAACCAGGCCTCGAACGCGCTCGGCGGCAGGTACACGCCGCGGTCGAGCATCGCGTGGAAGAACGCCTTGAACGCCGCCACGTTCTGGGTCTTCGCCTCGGCGAAGTTCGTGACCTCGGCGTCGGTGAAGAACACCGAGAACATGCTGCCCGCGGTGGAGAGCCGGTGCGGCACGCCGGCGGCGGCGAGAGCCTCGGTGACCATCTTCCCGATGGTAAGCGCGGTGGCGTCGAGCAGGCCGTAGACCTCGGGAGTGCAGTGGCGCAACGTGGCCAGACCCGCGGCGCAGGCGAGCGGGTTACCGGAGAGCGTGCCGGCCTGGTACACCGGCCCGGCCGGCGCGAGCCGTCCCATGATCTCGGCGCGGCCGCCGAAGGCCGCGGCCGGCATGCCGCCGCCCATGACCTTGCCGTAGGTGTACAGGTCGGCGTCGACGGGGTCGAGGCCGTGCCAGCCCTCGCGGCTGACGCGGAAGCCGGTCATCACCTCGTCGACGATGAGCAGCGCGCCGTTCGCGTGGGCGATGCGGGCCAGTGCGGCGTTGAAGCCGTTGCGCGGGGCGACCGCGCCCATGTTTCCCGGCGCGGCCTCGGTAATGATCGCGGCGATGCTCGGGCCGTGTTCGGCGAACGCTTCTTCGACCTTTTCGACATCGTTGTACGGCAACACGATGGTGTCGGCCGCGGACGCGCCGGTGACCCCGGGCGTGTCGGGCAGGCCGAGGGTCGCCACGCCGGAGCCGGCGCTCGCGAGGAGCGCGTCGACGTGACCGTGGTAGCAGCCGGCGAACTTCACGATCCGGGTGCGCCCGGTGAACCCACGGGCCAGCCGGATCGCCGTCATCGTGGCCTCGGTGCCCGAGTTGACCAGCCGCACCTGCTCGACCGGCGTGCGCGAGACGATCTCCTCGGCCAGCTCGACCTCGCCCGGCGTGGGTGTTCCGAAACTGGTGCCCTTCACCGCCGTGGCCGTGACCGCCTCGATCACCGCCGGGTGCGCGTGGCCCAGGATGAGCGGACCCCACGAGCACACCAGGTCGACGTAGCCGTTCCCGTCGGCGTCGTACATGCGGCAGCCCTCGCCGCGCACCATGAACCGGGGCGTACCGCCGACGGCCTGGAACGCGCGGACAGGCGAGTTCACCCCACCCGGCACGATGGCCCGGGCGCGGTCGAAGAGTTCGGCGCTGATTCGACTTTCCACGGTTCGCCCATTGTGACCCACGAACGGGGGATCGCGGACCGGGGCCTGCCCGGTGCGCGGTGGGTCACTTTAGGAGGGCCTGTTGCGGCGCTTTGGTCCCGAACGCCCGGGAATCGCGCTCGCGACCGCGGTTCCCGTGCGAAGACAGGGCGGCCCGACCTGCCGGCCCCGGTGAGCCGGGTTAAGCTTCCGACGTGGATCGCCCGGATCTCAGTATCGCTGTCGAGCGCACGGCTGCGGAGGCAGTTGTTCGGCTTGCGGGTGAGATCGACATGTCCACGGTGCAGCGACTGTCCAAAGTGGTCGGCGACATGCTCGCGAACGAGCCGCCGCCCCGGGTCGTGCTCGACCTGGGCGAGGTCACGTTCTGCGACTCGCAGGGCCTCGGCACGCTGGTGGTGCTCAGCCGCAAGGCCGGCCTGGTGCAGAGCCACCTCGTGCTCACCAACGTGGGTGACTTCCTGCTGCGCGTCCTCGACATCACGGGGCTGCGCGGCGCGCTCATGATCGCCTAGATCCCCAGGTGGCGTTGCGCCCTGTCCAGTGCGGCCAACGCCCGTTCCAGTTGCGCCGGCAACAACTCTCCGCCGGTGGTCTCGGTGCTGTTGAGCGCCGTCAACGCCTCCCCGACGGCGACGCCGGCCGCGCGCATCGCGTTGTCACGCACCCGGGCCGCCTCGCCCTGCGCCTGCAGTTGCTCGTTCTTCGCCCACAACTCCACGAACACCGACACCTTCGCCCTCAGCACCCACGGGTCGAACGGCTTGGTGAGGTAGTCGACGGCGCCGACCGCGTACCCCCGCATCGCCAGGTGGGAGTCGCGGTCGGCGGCGGTGAGGAAGATGATTGGGACGTGGCGGGTGCGCTCGCGCCGCTTGATGTGCCGCGCGGTCTCGAAGCCGTCCATGTCAGGCATCTGGGCGTCGAGCAGGATCAGCGCGAAGTCCTCCACCAGCAGGTGCTTGAGCGCCTCCTCGCCGCTGTGTGCGGCGACCGTCTGCACCGGGAGGCCCTGCATGATCGCCTCCAGGGCGAGCAGGTTGTCCTTCCGGTCGTCGACGAGGAGGACCCGCGCGGCCACGGGGCTCCCGCGTTCGCTCCGCTCGCTCACGACGACCGCCGTCCGGTGACCCAGCCGGCCATCGTCTCCAGCAGCTCGTCGAGATCGACCGGCTTCGTGATGTAGTCGCTCGCGCCGGCCGCGAAGCTCGACTCGCGGTCACCCGGCATCGCCTTCGCCGTCAGGAACACCACGGGCAGGTCGGCGAACCGGCGGTTGCGACGGATCGCCCGGGTGGTCTCGTTGCCGTCCATCTCGGGCATCATCGCGTCCATCAATACCACGTCGACCTCCGGGTGCTCGGAGAGCAGCCGCACGCCGTCGGCGCCGTTGTCGGCGTAGAGGACGGTCATTCCGTGCATCTCCAGCGCGCTGGTCAGCGCGAACACGTTCCGCACGTCGTCGTCGACGATCAGGACGGTCGCGCCGTCGAGCTGCTGGGCGGCCGACGTGGCGCGACGGTCGCCGTCCTTGATCGGACGCAACGGGCTCGGCGCGATCCGCAGCGGCGGCGTGGTGGGCGGTGACTGCGGAGACACCGGCAGCGCACCGATGATCGGCGCCGGCGGCGGTGCGCCGTCGAGCGAGCCCGGCACGGGCAGCAGGTCGGTGCGCAGCACGTCGGGCAGGTAGAGGACGAACGTCGAGCCCTCGCCCAGCAGCGACGACACCTGGATCACGCCGCCGAGCAGGCGGGCCAGCTTCATGCAGATCGACAGCCCGAGCCCCGTGCCGCCGTACTTGCGGCTGGTGGTGCCGTCGGCCTGCTGGAACTCCTCGAAGATCAGGCCCAGCTTGTCCTGCGAGATGCCGATGCCGGTGTCGGCCACGGAGAACGCGATCACGCGGCGGGCGCCGTCGAGCGCCGGCACCCCGAAGCGGGTGTCCTCCGCCGCGAGCCCGATCGACAGCTCCACCGAGCCCGCGTCGGTGAACTTCACCGCGTTGGAGAGCAGGTTGCGCAGGATCTGCTGCACGCGCTGCGGGTCGGTGACCATCACCGGCGGCAGGTCGACCGCGACCGTGACCGCGAAGTCGAGCCCCTTCTCCTCGGCCTGCGGCCCGAACGCCTGCTCCACGTACGAGCGCACGTCCTCGAACGCCACCTCGCCCGGCTCGACGTCCATGCGTCCCGCCTCGATCTTGCTGAGGTCGAGGATGTCGTCGATGAGTCCGAGCAGGTCGGAGCCGGCACCGTGGATCGTGCGCGCGAACTCGATCTGCTTCGACGACAGGTTGCTCTCGGTGTTCTCGGCCAGCAGCCGCGAAAGCAGCAGCATCGAGTTGAGCGGGGTCCGCAGCTCGTGGCTCATGTTCGCCAGGAACTCCGACTTGTACTGCGACGCCGAGGCCAGCTGCTGCGCCTTCTCCTCCAGGCCGAGCCGGGCCATCTCGATCTCGCGGTTCTGCGTCTCGATGTTGGTCTTCTGCTCCGACAGCAGCGCCGCCTTCTCCTCCAGCTCGGCGTTGGTGCGCTGCAGCTCGGCCGACTGGTCCTGCAGCTCCAGGGCCAGCCGCTGCGACTGCGACAGCAGCTCCTCCGTGCGGCGGTTCGCCAGGATCGTCTTCAACGCGACGCCGATCGTGACCACCAGCCGGTCGAGGAAGCTCAGGTGCAGCTCGTTGAACGCGGCCACCGACGCGAACTCGATGACGCCGAGCGGCTCGCCCTCGAACAGCACCGGCAGCACCACGAGGTCCGCCGGCGGCGTCGCCGCCAGCCCGGAGCGGACCACCAGCCGGTCGTCCGGCGGCGCGGTGACCCGGATCGCCCGCCGCGACATCGCGGCCTGGCCGACCAGCCCTTCACCCGGTGCGAACGTGATCGGGTGGTCGGGCGCCGCGTAGCCGTAGCTGGCGCCCAGGCGCAGCCGGAACGTGCCGTCGTCGGTGGAGCCGGCCAGGAAGAACGCGCCGATCTGCGCGTCGACCAGCGGCGTGACCTCGGTCATGATCATGCGGGAGACCTCGGCGAGGTCACGCTGGCCCTGCAGCAGGCCGCCGATGCGGGCCAGGTTCGAGTCGAGCCAGCCCTGCTCCGCGTTCTTCTTCGTGGTCTCGCGGAGCGTGACGATCATCTGGTTGATGTTGTCCTTCAGCTCCGCGACCTCGCCCTGGGCCTGCACCGCGATGCGCTGGGTGAGGTCGCCGCGGGTCACGGCGGTTGACACCTGGGCGATCGCGCGGAGCTGCGTGGTGAGCGTCGACGCGAGCTGGTTGACGTTCTCGGTGAGGTCCTCCCAGGTGCCGGAGACGCCGCGCACCTTGGCCTGGCCGCCGAGCTTGCCCTCGGAGCCCACCTCGCGGGCCACGCGGGTCACCTCGTCGGCGAAGCTCGACAGCTGGTCGACCATCGTGTTGACGGTGTTCTTCAGCTCCAGGATCTCGCCCTGCGCGTCCACCGTGATCTTCTGCGACAGGTCGCCCTTCGCCACGGCGGTGGTGACCTGGGCGATGTTCCGCACCTGGCTGGTGAGGTTCGAGGCCATCGAGTTCACGTTGTCGGTGAGGTCGCGCCAGGTGCCGGAGACGCCCGTGACCTGCGCCTGACCGCCCAGCTTGCCCTCGGTACCCACCTCGCGGGCCACGCGGGTGACCTCGTCGGCAAAGGAGCTGAGCTGGTCGACCATCGTGTTGACGGTGTCCTTGAGCTGCAGGATCTCGCCC
>NZ_BOPH01000017.1 GCF_016863655.1 Virgisporangium ochraceum | reverse complement strand
GCAGGATCTCGCCCTGCGCCGCCACCGTGATCTTCTGCGACAGGTCACCCTTCGCCACCGCCGTACCGACCTGCGCGATGTTCCGGACCTGCGCGGTGAGGTTCGACGCCATGTAGTTCACGTTGTCGGTGAGGTCGCGCCAGGTACCGGAGACGCCCGTGACCTGCGCCTGACCGCCCAGCTTGCCCTCGGTACCCACCTCGCGGGCCACGCGCGTGACCTCGTCGGCAAAGGAGCTGAGCTGGTCGACCATCGTGTTGACCGTGGACTTCAGCTCCAGGATCTCGCCGCGGGCGTCCACCGTGATCTTCTGCGACAGGTCGCCGCGTGCGACCGCGGTGGCCACCTGGGCGATGTTCCGCACCTGGGCGGTGAGGTTCGAGCCCATGTAGTTCACGTTGTCGGTGAGGTCGCGCCAGGTACCGCTGACGCCCTTCACCTGGGCCTGACCGCCGAGCTTGCCCTCCGTGCCCACCTCGCGGGCCACCCGGGTGACCTCGTCGGCAAAGGAGCTGAGCTGGTCGACCATCGTGTTGACGGTCGACTTCAGCTGCAGGATCTCGCCCCGGGCCTCGACCGTGATCTTCTGCGACAGGTCGCCCCGGGCCACGGCCGTGGTGACCTGTGCGATGTTCCGCACCTGGCCGGTCAGGTTCCCGGCCAGCTCGTTCACGCTCTCGGTGAGGTCGCGCCAGGTACCCAGCACGCCGGTGACCTGCGCCTGACCGCCGAGCTTGCCTTCCGTGCCCACCTCGCGGGCCACGCGGGTGACCTCGTCGGCAAAGGAGCTGAGCTGGTCGACCATCGTGTTGACGGTGTCCTTGAGCTCCAGGATCTCGCCGAGCGCGGCCACCGTGATCTTCTGCGACAGGTCGCCCTTCGCCACCGCGGTCGCGACCTGCGCGATGTTCCGGACCTGCGCGGTGAGGTTCGACGCCATGTAGTTCACCGCGTCGGTGAGGTCGCGCCAGGTTCCACTCACGCCGGTGACCTGCGCCTGACCGCCCAGCTTCCCCTCGGTGCCCACCTCGCGGGCCACGCGGGTGACCTCGTCGGCGAACACCCGGAGCGTGTCGGTGAGCGAGTTGATCGTCTCGGCCAGCTCGGCGACCTCGCCCTTCGCGGCCACCGTGATCTTCTGCGACAGGTCACCCTTCGCGACCGCGGTGACCACCGTCGAGATCGACCGGACCTGGCCGGTGAGGTTCGCGGCCATCGTGTTCACCGCGTCGGTGAGGTCCTTCCAGGTGCCGGCGACGCCGCGCACCTCGGCCTGGCCACCGAGCTTGCCCTCGGTACCCACCTCCCGGGCGACCCGGGTGACCTCCTCGCCGAACGACGACAGCTGGTCGACCATCGTGTTCACCGTGCGGCCGATCCGGAGGAACTCACCGCGCAGCGGCCGTCCCTCGATCTCCAACGCCATGTGCTCGGTGAGGTCACCGTCGGCGACGGCCGCGATGACGCGGGCGATCTCCTGGGTGGGGCGGCCCAGTTCGTCGATGAGCGAGTTCACCGCCTGGACGCGGTCACCCCAGGCTCCCTCCAGCCCCTCCTCGTCGAGCCGCTCGGTCAGCCGACCCTCGCGGCCCACGACCCGGCTGATGCGCATCAGGTCACGGGTCTGCCGCTGCTGCATCTCGATCAGGCGGTTGAACCTGTCGACCACCTCGCCGGCCTCGCCGGTGCGACGGCCCAGCCGGACCTTCAGGTCGCCGGCCGCCACGCGGTCGAGCGCGTCGGTGAGCTCACGCAGGAGCTTGTCGTCCGGCGTGTCGCCACCACCGGTCCGCGGTGACGTGACCTGGTCGACGGTTGTCATGAAATTCCCCTTCCCGGGAACCGGGGTGGGCGGGCATCTACCCGGTTGAACATCGTGTGCCCCGGTTGGATTGTTACAGCCGGGCAGGGGAGACTGCGACTGTGACCGCCTCGGGCGCGCCGATCGTGCGGCGTACGTTGCTGCCGGCCGAGCTTCGCTCGCCGGGCGCCGCGCGGTCCGTCGTGCGCGCCGTCGCCACCGAGGGTGACCTCACCGAGGTGATCGACGAAGCCCTCCTGCTGACCACCGAACTGGTGACGAACGCGGTCGTGCACGCCGCCACCCCGGTCACCGTCGAGGTGATCTCCGACGCGGCCGGCCTGACGGTCACCGTGCTCGACGAGCTGGCCGGCCCCCTGGTGCCGCTGACGTCGCAGCTTCCCGACGACGAGCGGGGCCGCGGTCTGATCCTGGTCGAAGGGCTCGCCCAACGGTGGGGCACCGTGCACCACGGCACCGGCAAGGGCGTGTGGTTCCACCTCGCCCGTCCCGGGTCCTCCACGACCCTCGCGCCCGGCTCCATGCCGTGGCCCGCGGTCGACCCGCTGACCCAGCTGGGCACGCTCACCGACACCACAGGCCTGGCCGAGCAGCTGGAGGAGCTGCTGCGCCGGCTCGCCCACGCCACGGCGGCCGCCAGCGCCGCGATCCTCATCGACCACGGTGACGATCACGGTCCGCGCACCATCGCCGCGTACGGCCTCGGCGTGCCGCCCGACGGCAGCACCCGCGTCCCGCTGCGGCTGTCGCGGCCGTGGCGCGGTGAGCTGACGCTGTACCCGGCCCATCCGGGCCAGAACCCGCTGGTCGCGCTCGCCGCTGAGCGGATCGGGCTGCTGCTGGAGAACCACCGGCTGCGGCGGGCCGACCTGGCCCGGCAGGGCTGGCTGACGTTCCTCGCCGAGTCGGGCGACCTGCTCGCCCAGTCGCTCGACGTCGACCTCACGTTCGCGCTGATCCCGCGCCTGATCGTGCCCCGGCTCGGGCTGTGGTGCGCGGTGCACGCCCTGGAGGAGGACGGCGAGCTGCGGCTGGCCGCCAGCACGCACAGCGACGAGTCGTCCGTCCCGAAGCTCATGGATCTTCTCGACGCCGCGCGGCCGCAGCTTCTCGAAGCGCTCGGCCTCGACGCGCCCGTTCCCCTCGCGGCGCCGGCCGACGGGGTCGCGGTCGCGTTGGTGGCCCGTGGCCAGCGGTTGGGCACGATCGCGGTCGGCCGTGACGCCGACGGACGGCAGGGTGCCGACGAGATCGCCGCGATCGAGGACTTCGCCCGGCGGGCGGCGGTGTCCATCGACAACAACCGCATCTACGCCGAGCGGCGGTCCGTCGCCACCGCGTTGCAGCGGTCGCTGCTGCCGCCGCAGCTGCCCGAGATCGACGGCATCGACCTCGGCGCGGAGTACGTGCCGGCCGGGTCGTACTCGTCGGCGGTCGACGTGGGCGGCGACTTCTACGACATCGTCGGGCTGCCTGACGGCCGGTGGATGGTCGTGATCGGTGACGTGTCGGGCAAGGGCGTGCAGGCGGCGATCGTCACCGGGCTGGTCCGCGACGTCACCCGCGCCCTGGTGCGCGACGGCCGGCCCGTGGCGGAGACCCTGGGCCGGCTCAACGAGACGCTTGTCGAGCGGGGATCCGGTCGGTTCTGCACGCTGGCCCTGGCGGTGCTGACCCCGCGGCCCGACGGCGTGGTCGACATGGCGCTGCACCTCGCCGGGCACGACCAGCCGGTACTCGTCCACCCCGACGGGCGCACCCGGCTGGTCGGCCGCTGCGGCACCGCGCTGGGCCTGCTGCCGGTAGTCAAGTCGCCGGTCGAGCAGGTGCCGCTCAACCCCGGCGACATGCTCATCTTCACGACCGACGGGGTCACCGAGCGGCGGCACCGCGGCGAGCTGTTCGGCATCGACCGGCTGCGCGCGGAGGCGTCGACACTGGCCGGGTTCCCCGCCGAGGTGGTGGCCAGCCGGCTGCGCACGGCCGCGGTGGCGTTCTCGCCCGACCCGCCGCGCGACGACATCGCGGTACTTACGGTCCGGATCGAGACCTGATCCGGACGAGCGTGTCGACGACCTCCTCGCAGGGCGCGCCGAGCTCGTTCACGCTGAAGAAGTACAGCTGGTCGCCGGTGTCGAGCTCGAGCACCTGGCTGCGCAGCAGCATGCCGCGCCGCGCGTCCACCTTGATGTGCTCGACCTGGTTCCACGGAATCGTGCGCCGACCGCGGAACCCGGTCGCGACCGTGACGCCCTCCGGACCGGCGGCCAGCCGCACCGGCGCCAGCAGGTCACGCACGCCGAGCACGATCAGCAGCACGGCCGCGATGCCGACCACGATCAGCTGACCGGGGTCGCGGAAGCCGATCGCCGCGGCCAGGGCGAAGATCGCCGCGCCGGCCCACTTGGCCACGGTGAACCGCTTGTCGACCCGCCAGGCCGCACTCGTCGGAGCTTCCGTCACACCCTCGCGAGGGGACGGATCGGGCATCGGCGCGCGAATGTCCACGGGGGTCACCCTATCCGGGCGGGAATTAAGAGCCATCTAAGACGATCACCGCACCTCGTGTGCGATCCGGCGGACAGGCCGCAGCCTTCTCCATGAACGCCTCGTTACGAGTCACATGGAGCCGCGAGCCAAGACCCGACGCCTGCTCGACCGCCTCGTCGCCGCGGCGAGGCGCACGGGCGCCGACGCCGCGACGGTCTGCCGGCAGCTGCCGATCCTGCACAGCTGCGTGCCGAAGGACGACGAGCCGGTGCTGCTCGCGCGGGCCACCCGGCCCGGCGACCGGGCCACCTACCTGCTGCTGCTCACCGCGCGCCGGCTGGTGGTCACCCGGGAGACCCGGGTGCTGCGGCGCCAGCACCTGCACCTCAACGCCGACCCGCGGCACCTGTCGGACGTCATCTGGACCCCGGAACCCACGATGGGCGCGATCGCACTGTCGGCGACCGCTGTCGACGGGGTCCGCGAGCACTTCTGGATCCGCACCGCCGCGGTCGAGGCCTCGGCGGCGGCTCTGCACGGCGTCTTCGGACGCCAGCCCGCGTTCGTCTGAGCGGTTACGCCGCTTACGCCGCGCCCGGTTCCGCGATGCTCGGGTACGCCTGACCGATCACCATGCGCAGCTGTGCCGCGCTGGCGACGGTTGCCGAGCGTCCCCTCGACAGTCGCAGTTCGAGGCCGCGCCCACGGTCACCCGCGCGCACGGCGGCGGCCGCGAGCACCGCGATGACGCCCTCGTCGAGGGCGGGGACCCGCACCAGGTCGACGACGATCGGGGTCGCCGCGTCGGCGTCCAGTTGCGCCAGCGCCTGGTTGAGTTTCGGCGCGATCGACCCACCCAGCGGTCGGTCGGCCCAGATGAGCGCCGCGCCGCCGAGCCGGACGACCGTGAAAGAAATCCTGGACATCGGGTCTCCCCTCCTGGTGGGGCGGATGTACCCGGTGTACGACTTTCCTAACCGCGCAGCTCGGCGATGCAGCAGCGGACGCTGCCACCGCCCTTCTTCAGCTCGCTGAGCTCCACCGGCACCGGCTCGTAGCCGGCGGCCCGCAGCTTCGCGGCGAGCCCGGTCGCCTCGCTGTTGAGCACCGCGTGCTTGCCGTCGCTGATCAGGTTCAGGCCGAAGGCGAGGGCATCCTCCTCGTCGGCGACCACCGCGTCGGGGAACGCGTTGCGGAGGATCTGCCGGGTCGGCTCCGCGAACGCACCCGGGTAGTAGGTGATCGTGTGGTCGTCGAGCGCGGCCAGCGCCACGTCGAGGTGGTAGAAGCGCGGGTCGGTGAGCTGCAGCGAGAGCACCGCGCGTCCCAGCACCACCTGGACCTCGGCGTGCGCCCTCAGGTCGGTGCGGAAGCCGTGCCCGGCCAGCACCAGGCCGCCGAGCCGCCCCGGCAGGTAGGCGAAGTCGCCCTCGCCCTCGTTGACCTCGGTCGGCGCCACGAACCGCCAGCTCTTTTGTTCGGCGTAGAAGGCCTTGTGGTGGTCGGCCTCCGCCGACCGCTGCGGGTGGCGGAACCGGGCGCCGTACACCACGCCCTCGACGCTGAACGCGCCGTTCGCCGCGAACACCATGTCGGGCAGTCCCGGCTGGGCCTGCATGACGTGCACCGTGTGGCCCAGGTCGACCAGGGTCTCGCGCAGCCGCGTCCACTGTTTGACGGCCAGTTCGACGTCGACCGTCGTGCCCGGGTCCATCCACGGGTTGATCGCGTACCCGACCGTGAAGAACTCCGGTGCACACATGAGGTATGTCCGCTTTCGCGGCTTCCGCTCCGCCACTCCCACGATCACAAACGCTAAGTACGCTTCGGTGCAGCGGATAGCGGGAAATCTTGCGAGGCGGGAGCGGTTCGTTGCGCATTGACGACATCGACCAGCAGATCATTGCGCTGCTGCAGGAGGATGCCCGCTATTCGTATGCGGAGATCGGCGCGCGGGCCGCCCTCTCGGCGCCGGCCGTGAAGCGCCGGGTCGACCGGCTGCGGGCGGGGAAGGTCATCAAGGGATTCACCGCGATCGTCGACCCGGTGGCGATCGGCTGGACGACCGAGGCGTTTGTCGAGCTGTTCTGCACCGGGCGCACCAGCCCGACCCAGCTGTCGGCGGCCGCGAAGCGGCATCCGGCGGTGGTGGGCCTGTTCACCGTTTCGGGTGAGGCCGACGCGCTCGTGCACCTGCGCGCCGCCGACATCGCGGGCATCGAGCAGGCCCTGGAGCGCCTGCGGGCCGAACCGTTCGTGACCTCGACGCGCAGCATGATCGTCCTGTCCCGGCTCATCGACTGAGAATCCCGGGAACCTGCCGGCGGCGCGTCACGTCGTAGGGGCATGACGCGTCACGCAGTCGCGGCGATCGCCGCAGCGGTGGGTCTCGTGGTGGCCGGATGCACCACCGACGAGCCCTCGCGCCCCGGTGGCCCCGGTGAGCCGCCGGCCGCCGCCGGCGAGTTCCGGCTCGTCTCGTACGCCGACTGCGACGCCGCGCTCGAAGGGCTGCGCGCCGCTGCCCGCAAGAACGTGCTGGCCTGGGCCGACCGGTCCTACGGCAGCGCCATGGAGCCGGCCGCGGGTGGGCGGGCCGATGCCGCGGAGGCCGGTCCCAACGCCGCGCGCGACACCGCCAAGACGGCGCCGGGTGACTCGGGCGGCGGGTCGAGCGGCTACTCCGGCACGAACACGCACGAGGCCGGCGTCGACGAGCCCGACATCGTCAAGACCGACGGCAAGCGGATCATCACCGTGCAGGGCGGGGTGCTGCGCGTCGTCGACGCCACCACCCGCGCGCAGACCGCCCGGGTCCCGGTCGCCACCGACCCGAACGACGCCTACGACCTGGGCGAGATGCTGATCAGCGGCGACAAGGTGCTCCTGATCGGCGCCCGGTACGGCTACTACCGCGAGCGCGGCGCGCCGATCGCCCCGCAGCTGACGCTGGTTGACCTGGCCGGTACCCCGCGGGTGCTGGGCCGGTTCGGGATGAGCGGCTCGGTGGTCGACGCCCGGCAGGTCGGCTCGACCGTGCGGGTCGTGGTGCGGTCGGCGCCCGAGATCGACCGCCCCACGCAGGCCGGCACGCCCGAGTCGTACCGGTTGGCGATGATCGACGCGATCAACAAGGCCGACGTCTCCGACTGGCTGCCGCGGTACACCGTCGACGACGGCGGCAAGGTCAGCACCGGCCGGGTCGACTGCTCGGCGGTGGCGCACCCGGCCGAGTTCACCGCCGCGACGATGCTCACGGTCCTCTCGTTCGACCTGACGAAGAGCGCGCTCGGCAACGGCGACCCGGTCACCGTTGCGGCCGACGGCGACACGGTGTACTCCAACGGCCCGAGCCTGTACGTCGCCAACGACCAGCGCTGGCGCGTGATGGCCCGCGGCGACGGCGACGACCCGGCCAGGGTCCAGCAGCGCACCGAGATCTACAAGTTCGACACGTCGAAGCCCGGGCGTCCGGCGTTCGTCGCGGGCGGTGCCGTCGACGGCTGGCTGCTCAACCAGTACTCGATGTCGGACTGGAACGGCCACCTCCGGGTGGCGACCACCACCGGTACCGCGGTGTGGGGACGCGCGGAGGGCGGCACCAGCGAGTCGGCCGTCCACACCCTGAAGCAGAACGGCCGGAGCCTGGCCGCGGTGGGCAAGGTCGGCGGGCTGGGCAAGGGCGAGCGCATCTACTCGGTGCGGTTCGTCGGACCGATGGGCTACGTGGTGACGTTCCGCCAGACCGATCCGCTCTACACGGTCGACCTGCGCGACCCGGCGAAGCCGACCGTCACCGGCGAGCTGAAGATCACCGGCTACTCGGCGTACCTGCACCCGGCCGGTGACGGCCTGCTCCTCGGCATTGGGCAGGAGGCCAACGACCAGGGTCGGGTACAGGGCACCCAGATCTCGCTGTTCGACGTCCGCGACCCGGCGAAGCCGACGCGGCTGGCGCAGCACCACGTGCAGGGCGCGCACTCGGAGGCCGAGTTCGACCCGCACGCGTTCCTGTACTGGCCGGCCACCGGGCTGCTGGTGGTGCCGCTGACCGGGAAGGGCCGCGGCGGCGACGGGAAGCTCGGCGCGCTCGCGCTGCGGGTCTCCGGCACCACGATCACCGAGCTCGGTTTCCTCGCGCAGCCGAACGCCGACAACGGGTACCCGGCGATGATCCGCCGGTCGGTGTTCATCGACGGGACGCTCTGGACGGTGTCGGCGCAGGGCCTGCAGGCCAACGACGCCACCACGATGGCGCAGCAGGCGTGGGTGCCGTTCGCATAGACCTTCCTCCCCTGAGGGAGCGGCCGGGACGCACGGGCGAAGCGTCCCGGCCGCTCCGCTTCTCGCCGGCGCGTCGTCCTGCGCGGAGCGCGGGTGGGACCACCCGTTCGTGTGAAACCTCTGAGGTGAACTCACACCCCGGCGTCAACGGTGGTCACCTCGACGGAGGCCACATGTAACGGGGGACGTGGAATGGACTTCGACCTGCCCGGCGACCGCAGTCGCACGACCGTTCCGGTTCCGCCGGGCATGGCCCTGGCGGTGGCGACGATCGTCGCCGCGGGGGTCACCGGCCTCGCGGTCGCCGGCCTCACCTGGACGCTCGACCGCCCGGCCGAAATACGGACGGGAGCGCCGCCGGAGGTGGCGTTCGAACGTTCGCCCGAACCGTCGGCAACGGGGCCGATCGACACCCCGGGCTGGGCCGAGGCGCTGGGGCTGCCCGCGCCGGCGCCGGTCACGTCGGGTGGTGACCCGGCCGGCGCCGTACCCGCGCCGCCCGTGCCGCCCGGCCTGTCCGGCGTGTCCGGCCCGTCCGGCCCGGAGGAGACGGCGCGCCGGGCCGCCGCCGCGCGGCGTCCCGTCGTCGGTCCCACCGCATCGGTCCGGTCGACGCCGAACGCGGCGGCCGCCGCGCCGACGGCCGGCACCGCTCCCGCGGCCGGTTCCACGGTGGCCGGTTCCGCTCCCGCGGTGGCCGGTTCCGGCCCCGTGGTGGCCGGTTCCGCGACGGCCGGTTCCGGCGGCGACGGGACGACCGACCCGGGCGCTGTCACCGACCCCGCGACCGGTCCCGTGACCGACGCCGCCGGCGATCCGGCCGCCGGGTTGGCCGCCGGCGCCGACGCGGAGCCCACGGCGGCCGAGACCACCGCGCCCCGGCGGCGCTGGGAGCCGCCGCGCCGCACCTGGCACGACGACGAGCCGCAGCCGGCGCCGGCACCGCAGTGGGGTGGGCCGTTCGGCGACTTCCCGCGGATGTTCCCCTGGGGCTGATCGGCAGGTGCCCGCGGATGTTTCCCGGGGGCTGACCTACAGGTACATGCCGGTGCGTTCGTCGGCCGGCGACTGCGCCGACTTCTCCGCGTCGCCGTAGAAGCGCTTGCCGCCGAACTCGCCCTGGAGCCGGTCGTCGAGCTCGTCGGCCAGCCCGGTCATCACCTGCACGGCCAGCATCAGGTGGGAGGACTGGAAGTCGCGGCCCATCACGGGTACCGACGCCCACACCGTGTCGTTGCTGCAGTACAGCCGGCCGATCGGCATCCGGTTCGTGAGCTCGGAAAGCTTGCGGTACAGCCGTTCGGTCGGCTCGATCTCGGTGAGCACCGGCGAGAAGACGTCGATCAGGGGCGGGTTGTCGCGTACCCGCACGAACACCATCGCCGAGCCGGCCCGGATGCCGATGTCCCCGTCGGCGTCGACCTGCAACTGCTCGGGTTTGGTCTTGAGGAGCCGGGCCACCACGAGCTGTACCCGTTCGGCGAGCGGCAGCAGCACGGCCGGGTCGACGAGGCCGCCGTCCTCCTCGGGCTCTTCGGACCGCTCCGGCTTCTCCTCGACCGGTTCCGCGGCGGTGACCGCCGGCGGGGGCAGCGGCCCACCGAGGAGGGCCCGGGCGGTGCCCAGCGCCGGCAGCTGCACCGGGGTGGCGTCGGCCCCGGTGACGGCGTACGTCAGGAACGCCGGGTGCGGCGCCCCGTACACGTCGCGCATGGTGCGGGTGACGATGACGGCCAGCATCGCCGCCTCGTCGTGCGGGAGCTGCAGTCCGAACGAGTCGCCCGACCCGTCGATGACCCCCGGAGGTGACCAGCCCAGCGCCACCAGGTCGCCGACGGCGGCCCGGCTGAGCCGGTACGCGGGCGGCAGGCCCGAGTTGCCGACCGCGAAGCCGATGAAGGTCGCCTCGCTGGCGGTGACGTTCACCGAGTAGACGGCGTCGTCGGTGCCCGAGGCGGTCGGGTCGAGCGTCAGTTCCACGGAGGCGCCGGGCGGCAGCACGGGCAGCGCGGTCGCGAGGGCGCGGCCGAATTCCTGCCACGCCTCCCCGACCTTGGTGCGCAGGTCAGCGGTCAGGTCGTCGAGGAGCGCGGCCTCGGGCAGGCCGCCGCCGACCCGGGCCGAATCGGTACGGGTGTCGCCAGGCGGCGCCGGGTCGGTCGTCACGCGCCCACCCTACGATGCCCGAGCGGCCGGTGAGCCGACGGTTGCGCCCGCGACGCCGGCTGCTGCCCGCCTGCGGCTCCGCCGGGGCCCTGCTGCGGCTCGATTGGGGCTCTGCCGCGGCTCCGCTGGGGCTCAGTCGCCACCCCGCGCCGCCGCGCCGTGGCGCTGAGCAAGCTCCGTCAGTGCCCGCGTGGCGTCGGCCAGTGACGCTCCGCGCCCCACCGCCAGCCCGACCAGGTACGCCGACACCGGTGCCCCTGGACGCACCACGTTGTGGGCAACCTCACGCGCCAGGTCGAGGATGAGCTGCTGCTCGCCGGCAGGCAGCTCGCCGAGCTCCAACTCGGCCGCCGCGGCGGCGACCCACTCGTCCAACGTCACGTCAGCCTCCGTTCGGCGTCGGCCAGGTCGGCCGGCGTGTCGCAGTCGTACCACGGCGGCCGCCCGGCACCGTCGCCCGGCACACTGTCGCCCCGCACGCCATCGCCCCGCACGCCATCGCCCCGCACGCCATCGCCCGGCGCACCGTCGCCCCGCACGCCGCTACCCCGCACACCGTCGCCCCGCACACCGTCGCCCCGCACGCCGTCGCCCCGCACGCCGCCGGGCATGCCACTGCCGGGCACGCCGCCGACCGGCACGCCGCCGACCGGCACGTCGTCGCCTTGGACGCCGACGACCGCCAGCGGCGCGACGAGTTCCCGCATCGCCCGCCCGGCCAGCGGACCCCCGGCCTCCATCACCGCGAGCCGCCGCCGGAGCGCCTCCGACGACCAGGCCCCGCAGAGCCACTGCTGCCGCCCGTTCCCGTCGACGAACACCGCACCGTCGTGGCCGCCCAGCGCCCCGAGCAGCGCCCCGACCGCCTCCCGCGTGAGTAAAGGCAGGTCAGCGGCGAGCACGAGCACGTGCTCCGCGGACACCTCCGCGAGCCCGGCGGCCAGCCCCGCCACCGGCCCACCCCCGGGAGGCTCCTCCTGAACCAGAACGACCCCGCCGGCCGACATCCCGCCGGCCGACATCCCGGACACCAGCGGGCCCAACGACGGGGGCCCGACCACCACCCGTTCGGCCGCGTCGTCGACAGCCGCCAGCACCCGGGCCAGCATCGGACGCCCGGCCACCACCAGCGTGGGCTTCGCGGCACCACCCAGCCGCCGCCCCGCTCCCCCGGCCAGAACCACCACCCCGAACCGACTCACGCACCCACCGTAAGCCGCCGCCCGACGCCTCCCGTGTGACAGTGCCGCCCTCGACATACGCTCGACCGATGGGACGCGTGACAGCCCGCCGACGCATCACCCGCGTCGACCTGGACGGCGCCACCCGCACCCGTCCCGACACCCTGGCCGCCGAGGAGCCGCTGGAGATCCGGGTCGGACCCGCGGGCGGGCCGCGCCCCCCGCTGGCCGTGACCATGCGCACCCCCGGCAACGACCTCGACCTGGCCATCGGCTTCCTCGTGACCGAAGGCGTCATCGCCTCGCCCGACGACGTGGTGACCGCGCAACTGTGCGCCGGCGACAACGAGCCCAACACGTACAACGTGGTCGACGTCGCCCTGGCACCCGGCGTGGAACCACCCACGACCGACCCGTCGCGGAACTTCTACACCACCTCCTCCTGCGGGGTCTGCGGCAAGGCCAGCATCGACGCCGTACGGGTGCGCTCGCGCCACGACCTCGGCGCCGACCCGGTGACCGTCGACGCCACCACGCTCGTGACGCTGCCCGACACGCTGCGCGCCGCCCAGAAGGCCTTCGACGCCACCGGTGGCCTGCACGCCGCCGGCCTGTTCACCGCGGCCGGCGACCTCGTGTGCGTCCGGGAGGACGTGGGCCGCCACAACGCGGTCGACAAGGTCGTCGGCTGGGCGGCGCGGAACGGCCGGCTGCCCGCCACCGGCCACGTGCTCATGGTCAGTGGCCGGGCCAGCTTCGAGCTCGTACAGAAGGCCACCCTGGCCGGCATTCCGGTGCTCGCGGCCGTGTCGGCGCCGAGCACGCTGGCCGTCGATCTGGCCGCCGAGTCGGGGCTGACGCTCGTCGGCTTCCTCCGCGACCGGGCGTTCAACATCTACGCGGGCGACAAGCGGGTGATCACGCCGCCTCGCTGACCCGCGGCACCCGGCGCCGGCGCAGCCGCCGCTCCGGTCGCCCGTCGAGCGCGGTCGGCGGGAGCCCGTTGCGCATCGCGTGCAGCACGAGCTGGGCGAGCCGGTACGCCGGATCGGCCTCCAGCGCCCGCTCGGCCGCCATCTCCGCCAGCACCCCGCTGCCGGTGCGCCAGGCCACCAGGGCCAGCAGCGTCGCCGGCGCCGGGACGTACCTCCGTGGCACCCGGCGCACCAGGTCTCGCCAGATCTCCTCGTGTGCGGGCACCGACCGCCCCGCGACGAGCCGCGACCAGGTGTCGTCGCGGAGCACGACGTCGGACAGCAGCACCGCCAGCCAGGCGACCTCGTCGTCGTCGAGCCGACCGCCGTTCATGTACCGCTCGAACGCCTGCCGCACCGCCGTGCGGACCGCCGTCCTCAGGCCGCGCTGGCCGCCCGGCAACGCCGCGAGGCGGTCGAGCGCGGCCGCGATCTCGGGCTCGATTCCGGCGCCCGCGACCGGATCGATGGTGGCGGCCAGCGCCGCCCGGTCGGGGTGCACGACCAAGCCGGCGAACGTGGCCGACGCGGCGATCTGGGTGGTGGCGGGGTCGAACGGCACACCCTCGGGCGGGCAGCACACCGGGTTGTCGCAGAGCATCTCCCGGTACCGGCCCCCGTCGACCCGCAGCACGCTGAGCACCGGGATCTGGTGGCTCGCGAGCCCGCTGCCCACCGACCCGACCAGTGGAAGGACGGCCGGCTCCGGCCCGTACCCGATGAGGATGACCCCGGCCGGACCGCTCCGGCTGGTGATCGCGGCCAGCCTCGCACCGACGGCCTCGACCCCCTCGACGTCGCTGGCCGGCAGGAGGTCGGCCCGGGCCTGGAAGACGATGCGTTTCCCGTGGAACGCCAACAGCACGAGGCTGTCGGCCGGATGGAACCCGAACAGGTACGGCACCGCCGCGATGACGTCGGCCGGCGACCGGAGCATGACGTGAGACATGAGCCAAGGCTCGGGGAGCCCGCCGCACGACGGAACAGGCAACCGTCCGCCTGTGGACAACTCGACGTTATCCACAGGCGTCAGCTGCGGAAACTCCGTTCGTGCAGATCCGGCCCCGGCTGAAAGGAACGGTCGTCGAGCCGCATCGCCAGGGTGATGTTGGTGAGGACGTCGAAGCCCGCGGCGTGCAGGCAGTGGATCGCCTCCGCGTTGCGCCAGGCCGGCGAGATCGTCAGCTCACGCAGTCCCCTCGCACGGGCCTGCCCGGCCACGTGCAGCAGCAACGCCCGCCCGATGCCTTCACCACGACGGCGGCCGGTGACCACGACCGGGTCCACCGCCCCACCGGTGCCGCCCAGTACCAGGCCGATCAGCCCGACCACGCCGTTGTCGTCGGCCACCCACATACCGGCGAGGTCGAGCCGGGTGAGGTACTCCTCGAACCCGGCGCCCGGATCGTCGTCTCCGCTCGGCGCGCCGTAGAGCCCCCACTGCTGCTCGACCAGTTCGCCCCACAGCCGACGGCAGGCGTTGTGGTCGGCGGCCCGGTACGGGCGCACCCCCACGGCGAGGCGCGGAGCGAGAGTCTGCGTCATGTTCTCATGCTGGTCGCCGGCGCGGCGGCGCGTGGCCGATCGGCCGAACTGCACCGAGGCTGCGACGTAGACTCGCGCCCATGCCCACCCCCGAGGCAGCGGGCGAGGTTCCCGCGCAGCGTCGCAGCGCGGCGGCCGAGCGCTACGACCTGTTCCTCTCCGTCGCCGGCGACCTCGACCGGGTCGGTTCCGCCTACGACGCCGAACTGGTGGTGTCGACGATGCTCGGCGCCGCGTACGCGATCGCCGACGGGAACCGGGCCGCCGTGCTCGCGGAGACCACCGAGGGCCTGCGCCAGCACCTCACCCGGAACCAGACCCGCCCCGCCGCGCTCCTCCAGGCCGTGCTGGCGACCTACGGCGACGACGCGCCCGACGCGCCGGACGACCCGCCCAGGTGGCTGGAGCACCTGGCACAGGTGCGGCCCACCGGCGCGCATGTCTTCGGTGACAAGGACAGCGTCACCTACCTGGCGTCGTTCACGTACGACGACCCCGACGACGGCGGGCCCGACCACGTCGTCGCCGCCGTCGTCGACCACGACGAGGGCCAGCTCCGCGACCTCTTCGTCGCCGCACCGGCCGGCGCCCTGCTCGCCCAGCTCGAGGCGGCCACGGCCACCGACCCGAAGGTGCGGCTCACCGAGGTCGACCCGCGCAAGCTCCGCGCGGAGGTCGAGCGCTTCCTCGCGACCACCGACGACCTCGCCACGCTGCCCGAGACGCGTTCGCTCACCAGCGACCGCGCGCTCGCCGCGCTCCGTCTGCGCCTGCTGCCGGAGAACGACGAGCTCACCGTCAAGGACTTCCTCGACGCGCCCGAGGCCGCGCGCATCGCGAAGGCCGACGCGGAGTCGAGGGATTTCGCGTTGAAGCTCATCAGTGGTTTCGCGGAGAGCGACCCGTTGCGGTGGGACCCCGCCACGGTCAGAACCTTTCTGTTGGACTGGTTGCCAGCGCGCGCCCTACTCGACCGCGCCGACATCGAGCTTGTCCCGAAGGTGCTCTCGGCGTGGGTGCGGTGGGCCGGGCGGATGAGCGGGCTGCCGGCCCGCGAGGTCGCGCAGAACGTGGCCGCGGTCGCGTTGAACCGCACCGAGTTCGCGCAGCGCGCCCGCAGCGGCTCGCACCGCAGCGAAGCGGCGACCGCGATGATCGAGCTGCTGAAGGACGGCGTCGACCTCGACGACGAGAAGGCCGTCGCCGACTGGCTGGCCACCTACAACCTACGCGGCGACGACGAAGCTGAGTGACCGGGCGGCCACCACCATCGTCCGGTCGGTGACCGCGCAGCCAGTCGGCCGGGATCGCCGCGCCCACCGCGGTGAGCGCCTCGCGTCACGACGCGGGGCTCTACCCGCCGCTGCTGCGGCCGAGGTAGGTGCCGCCCGGGTCGGACGACACCCGGATCGGCTCGAACCCGAGCCGGTCGTAGAACGCCCGGGCGTCGACGTTCTTCGGGTCCATCGAGAGGTGGAACCTCTCGACGCCACGGCTCGCCAGCCCGCCCCGGAACGCGTCGATCAGCTTCCGGCCCAGGCCCTGGCCCTGGTACTCGGGCAGGATGTCGATGTGCAGGTGGGCCGGGTACTCGGCCAGGTCGTCGTGCACCATGCGGGCCGGGTCGTACATCAGCTCGAGGATCAGGCTCTCGAAGTCGGTGACCTCGGCCGGCCGCCCCGCGTGCCGGGGCGCCACCATCGGCAGCCACGTGGTCCGGAACCACTCGGTGAACGCCACCGTGTCGGCGGTGCCGAGGACGTATCCGACCGCCCGGCCACCGTCGTCGGCCACGAACGCGAGCAGCGGGTCGAAGACGACGTACGGCTCGGCGAACGTGTCGGGCAGCAGTGACGTGTCGGTCATGCTCCCGCGCGCATCCCGCCCGACATGCCCGGTGAGGACGCAAACCTCCCGTATCGCATCGAGATCGGCCGGCTCGTACCGCCGCACATGAACCACGCGGGAACCTTATCCGACCTTGATACCGAGGCCTTCGAGCACGTTCTCGATGAACCCCGACCCGGTGGACGATCCCGACCCGCTGCCGCCACCGGAGTGCTGACCGCCGCCACCGTCGTGACCACCGGAGTCGCCACCGCGACCGCCGGAGTCGCCACCGTGGCGGCCGGGTGCCGCCGGGGCGGCCACCTGACCACCGGAGTCGTCTCCGCCGTCGCCGTGGCCGGAGTCGTGACCGGAGTCGTGGCCGGACCCGTCGTCGGACCCGTCGCCGCCCTGCCCCGGGTCCGGGCCGGCCTGGACGGGAGGCGTGCTCACGCCGTCACCGGAACCGCCTGACACCGGCGGCGGAGCGCCACCGGCCGACGCGCCGCCGCCACCCGCGGCCTGTGCCCCGCCCGAACCCGGTGCGGTCCCGGGGGGTGTTCCGGGCACGTTGCCGGGCGTCGGTGTCGGGCACGGGCTCGACTCCGGCCGGTTGCCATCGGCGACCGCGGCGGGAGCCTGGGCGGGCGCGGCCGACGCCACAGACCCGTCGGCCCGGGCGCCGTCCTCGGGCGCGAGGCCCGCCGGCGGCCGCACGGGCGGACCGCCGGGCGCGGGCTCGACGAGGACCGGTGGACCGCCGTCGGCGCGGTAGCCGTCGGGCCCGCCGTCGTCACGCAGCGCTGCCCGACCGGCCAGGACCACCACCAGCGTCGGCAGCGCCGTCAGCGCGATGAGCAGGCCGACCGCGATCCAGGCGCGCCGGCTCGGCGAGCGGACCGGTGCCTTGTGGGTCACCGGGGCGTGCGGGGGGAAGGGCACGCGGACTCCTTCGTCCATTGACCATCGACACAGGTTCCAACGCGCGTGGACCTCGGTCGGACGCGAACATGAGGGCCCATGGACGTCTTGCCTCTGGTCCCGACGGAACTTTCTGCGAGACTGGACCCGGCGGCACCGGGGCCGCGGCCTTCGCACAACCTGCGTGGCCTGGCGCCGGCGTCACACTCCCGCCGCGAGCGCCACCCCCGATCGGGCGGAGCGCGCGGCGCCACCCCGCTGCGCGGCAGGGTCACCCCGCTGCCGTCGCGAGACACGACAGGGAGAACACGAATGGCCAAGGGAGGTCCGGGGCCCGACCCCGACTTCGTACAGCTACTGAGCCCCGACGGGGAACGGGTGGAACATCCCGAATACTCCGTCGAGTTCACCCCCGACGAGTACCGCGGGCTCTACCGCGACCTCGTCACCGTCCGCAAGCTCGACGCCGAGGCCACCGCCCTGCAACGCCAGGGTGAGCTGGGCATCTGGGCCAGCCTGCTGGGCCAGGAGGCGGCCCAGGTGGGATCCGGTCGGGCGCTGCGCCCGCAGGACATGGCCTTCCCGACGTACCGCGAGCACGGCGTGCTCTACACCCGCGGCATCGACCCGATCATGCCGCTGGGCCTGTTCCGCGGCGTCGACCAGGGCGGCTGGGACTCCCAGGCACACAAGTTCCACATGTACACGATCGTGATCGGCGCGCAGACCCTGCACGCCACCGGCTACGCCATGGGCATCACGATGGACGGGAAGGTCGGCACCGACGAGGGCGAAGCCGTCATCGCCTACTTCGGTGACGGAGCGTCCAGCCAGGGCGACGTGAACGAGGCGTTCGTGTACTCGTCGGTGTTCAACGCGCCGGTCGTGTTCTTCTGCCAGAACAACCAGTACGCGATCTCCGAGCCGCTCGAGCGCCAGACCCGCGTGCCGCTCTACCAGCGCGCCAACGGCTTCGGCTTCCCCGGCGTGCGGGTAGACGGCAACGACGTGCTGGCCACGTACGCCGTCACCCGGAAGGCCGTCGACGACGCCCGGCACGGCCAGGGCCCGTCGCTGATCGAGGCCTACACCTACCGCATGGGCGCGCACACCACGAACGACGACCCCACGCGCTACCGCATCGCCAGCGAGGTCGAGGCCTGGCAGGCCAAGGACCCGATCAAGCGGATGCGCCTCCTGCTTTCCAACGAGGGTCTCGCCGACGACGCGTTCTTCGCCGATTGCGACGACTCGGCCGCTACGCAGGCCCTCGAGCTGCGTGAACGGGTCCTCGCGATGCCCGACCCGGATCCCCTGACGCTCTTCGACCACGTCTACCCGGAGGGCTCTCCGGAACTGGACGAGCAGCAGGAACAGTTCGCGGCCTACCTGGCCTCGTTCGAGGGGAGCCACCGGTGACCACCACTCTCGGCAAGGCCCTCACGCTCGGCCTGCGGCGCGCCCTGGAGAACGACGACAAGGTCGTGATCATGGGTGAGGACGTCGGCAAGCTCGGCGGCGTCTTCCGCATCACCGACGGACTGCAGAAGGACTTCGGCGAGGAGCGGGTCATCGACACCCCGCTCGCCGAGTCGGGCATCATCGGCACGGCGATCGGCCTCGCGATCCGGGGCTACCGGCCGGTCTGCGAGATCCAGTTCGACGGCTTCGTCTACCCGGCCTACGACCAGATCGTGTCGCAGGTCGCGAAGATGCACTACCGGTCGCAGGGCCGGGTGCGGGTCCCGATGGTCATCCGCATCCCGTTCGGCGGGGGCATCGGCGCGGTCGAGCACCACTCCGAGTCGCCCGAGGCCTACTTCGCCCACACGGCCGGCCTCAAGGTCGTCGCCTGCTCCACGCCGAACGACGCCTACTGGATGATCCAGCAGGCCATCACCAGCGACGACCCGATCGTCTTCCTGGAGCCGAAGCGGCGCTACTGGGAGAAGGGCGAGCTCGACCTCGAGTCCCCCGCCTCCCCTCTGCACGCTTCGCGGGTGGTGCAGCCGGGAACGGACGTCACGGTGGTGACGTACGGGCCCCTCGTGCGCACGTGCCTCGACGCGGCCGCCGCCGCCCTCGAGGACGGTCGCTCCATCGAGGTGGTCGACCTGCGCACGATCTCGCCGCTCGATCTCGACCCCGTGTACGAGTCGGTCCGGCGCACCGGGCGGTGCGTGGTGGTCCACGAGGCCCCGTCGAACCTCGGCGTCTCGGCGGAGGTGGCCGCGCGCGTCACCGAGAAGTGCTTCTACTCCCTCGAAGCGCCGGTGCTGCGGGTGACGGGATTCGACACCCCGTACCCGGCGGCCCGCGTCGAGGAGGAGTACCTGCCCGACCTCGACCGGGTGCTCGACGCCGTCGACCGCTCGTTCGGGTTCTGAGGGGGGTTCCGCGATGACGCGTATCAAGGACTTCGCGCTGCCCGACCTCGGTGAGGGACTGGTCGAGGGCGACATTCTCAAGTGGCTGGTGTCGGTGGGTGACACCGTCACCCAGAACCAGCCGATCGTGGAGGTCGAGACCGCCAAGGCGGCGGTGGAGATCCCGGCGAAGTGGCCGGGCCAGGTGACCGCGATCCACTGCTCCGAGGGCGAGACGGTGGCCGTCGGAACCCCGATCATCTCGATCGACACCGACCCGGGCGCCGGGCCCGTGCCGTCGGCGGCGTCGCTGGCCGCGGTCGAGATCGCGGGAGACGCGCCGGTGGAGCCCGGAATGACGGGCGGACCGGCACCGAACGCGGTGCTGGTCGGGTACGGGCCCCGGGCCGGTTCGGTGAAGCGGCGGCCCCGGGTGTCGGGGACGAACGGAGCTTCGGCCCCCGCTCCTGCCCCTGTGGTTGCCCCTGCTCCTGCTCCTGTTGCTGCTCCTATCGCCGTTCCTGTTGCTGCTCCTGTTGCGCCGGTGGCCCCGGCGTCGGCGGCGGTGCTGGCCAAGCCGCCCGTGCGGAAACTGGCCCGGGATCTCGGGATCGACCTCGCGACGCTCACCGGGTCGGGCCCGGCGGGCTCGATCACGCGCGACGACGTGCTCTCGGCGCAGAGCGTGTCGGTGGTCACTCCCACGGTCGACGAAAGTGCCCGTGAGCAGCGCATACCCGTCAAGGGTGTCCGCAAGTTGACGGCGGAGAACATGGTCTCCAGCGCGTTCACGGCCCCCCACGTGAGCGTGTTCAACACGGTCGATGTCACCCGCGGTATGCGGGCCCTGGAGCGTCTCCGGGAGCGTCGGGAGTGGCGGGAGGTACGGGTCTCGCCCCTGCTCCTCGTGGCGAAGGCGGTGCTCACGGCCCTGAAGCGGCATCCGATGGTCAACTCGTCCTGGGCCGGCGACGAGATCGTGCTGAAGAACTATGTCAATCTCGGGATCGCGGCGGCCACCGAGCGGGGACTGATCGTCCCCAATATCAAGGACGCGCAGAGCCTGAGCCTCCGGGAGCTGGCCGACGGCCTGTCCGGCCTGGTCAGCACCGCCAAGGCGGGGCGCACGGCGCCATCTGACATGTCCGGCGGCACGTTCACGATCACCAACGTGGGAGTGTTCGGCGTCGATACCGGCACGCCGATCCTGCCACCGGGCGAGGCCGCGATCCTGGCGGTCGGCGCCGTCCGCGACGCCGCCTGGGCACACAAGGGCAAGGTCAAGGTGCGTCAGGTCCTCACGCTGAGCCTGTCGTTCGACCACCGCATCATCGACGGCGAGCAGGGCTCGAAGTTCCTACACGACGTGAGCGAGTTCCTCAGCGATCCGGAGGCCGCGCTCCTGTCCTGGACCTGAACCGCAACCGAATATTCGTAGGGGTGTGCCCCACCTCACCTACTAATCATTGGAATATCCCCGCCTCTACGCCGTTTACTTAGGCGTAGAGGAAGGGAAATCCACCATGAGCATCATCGAGCGCTACCGCGTTCGCCGCGAGGCCGCCCGTCGTCGTGAGGCCATCGCCCGAGCGATCAACACCTACCCGTCGCACGCCCTCCGCCAGGAACTCGAGGCGATGGCCTCACGGTGACCGGGGCGAAGATCCGGCAACTGAAGAGCACCTCCGATCACGGCCCGACCGGTCCCGCCGGTCGGGCCTCTTGCTGTACCCAGGGGTTTTGCAGCGGGCGTGCGCGCTACGGGTAGGTTGTGCTGATGCGACCGAGGAGGCGCGCATGACGGCCGAGAACCATGAGCCAGGCGAATCCACTCCGCCGGCTGAAGCACCCGCGCGAGCCCGTGCGTCCGTGCCACCCCCGAACCGCGCGAGCGGTTCGGTGTACGGCACTCCGGTGAGCCGTCAACCCGACCCGGACCCCGACGACGAGCAGGGCCCACGTCTGGGCCCGTTCCCGCCGGCCGGCCCGGTTGCCCCACCGGCAGCCCCGACGTCCGGACCCCCGGCGCCACCTCCCGCCGGCACCGCAGCGTTCCCCCCACCGGCGGGGGCGATGCCTCCGTCGGCGCCTCCGCCGCCGGGCGGCTCCCCGGCGTACCCGCAGCCGCCGGGCGAGCCTGGGGCGTACCCGCCACCGGGACCTCCTCCGCCACCACCGGGATCTACGAGCGCGTTCCCGCCACCTCCGGGTCCGGGAGGCGCGTACCCGCCGCCATCGGGTCCGGCAGGCGCGTTCCCGCCGCCGCCCGGGGCTGCGCCGCAGCCGGCCACCCCTGACCCGCAGCCGCCGGCGTCGCCGTTCGCGAGTGCTCCGTCGTCCGGCCCGCCGGGTACGGGGTACAACCCGGCCCCGTCGTCGGGGCCGGCCGGTGCCGGCTTCAACCCGGCACCCTCCTCGGGCCCGCCCGGTGCTGGCTTCAACCCCGCGCCCTCCTCGGGGCCGCCAGCCGCGCCCTTCAACCCGGCGCCGCCCGCTTCCTCCCCGTTCGACCAGGCGCCCCCGTTCGACCAGGCGCCTCAGTCAGGGCCGCCGGCACCGCCGTCGGGGCCGCCGGCCGCTGCTTCCGGTGGCCAGGGCTCGTCGGGGGCGCTGGGCGCACCGTTCGCGTCCCCCGGCGCACCGTCGTTCGGGTCCCCGGACGCACCACCGTCCGGGCCCCAGGACGCATCACCGTCCGGATCCTCGGACGCACCGCCTTTCGGATCGTCGGACGCACCGCCGCCCGCGGCCCCCGCCGCCCCGGCCTTTCCGCCACCGGCGGGCGCACCGCCACTGCGGCCGGCCGGTGCCGGACGTGCCAGCGTGTCGGGTGGCTCGGGCGCCGGATCGGTGTACGGCTCACCACCCCCGTCGTCGGCGCCGCCCGCCCCGGCCAGCTCCGACCCCGGCGGATCACCGGCGACCGGGGTATACGGCCGGCCGCCAGCGGCCAGTCCGGCGCGTGGTGCGGTGTACGGCCGCCCGGCGCAGCAACCCGCCGACGAGCCCGACACCCCGGACCAGGGTCCGGACTCCAGATTCGGTCAAGACTCCAGGTTCGGTTCGGACTCCGGATTCGGCCCCGGCGCCGGATCCGGCGCGGGCTCCGCGCCCGGCTCTGCCGCTGGGCCCGGCTCTGCCGCCGGGGCGGGTAGTCCCGGCTTCGGGACGGCCAACCCGACCTCCGGGGCGGGCGGCTTCGGGAACCCGGCGCCGACCTCCGGCGCTGGGCAACGGTTCGAGCCGCTGCCGGGACCGGCCGGGTCGTTCCCGGGATTCCAGCCCGTCAGCCCGTCAGCTGGTGGACCGCCCCCGCAGGCATCGTTCGCCGCTCCGACCGGTGCGCCTCCGTCCGCCGACGAGCCCGCCGGGTTCGCCGCGCCTCCGTCCGGCGCCCAGCCGTCGAGTGGGCCACCGGCCGGCTTCGGCGCACCACCCGCAAGCGGCCCACCCGCCGGCTTCGGCGCACCCCCGGCCAGCGGCCCGCCCGGCGTGTACGGCACCCAACCCACCAGCGGCCCGCCCGGCGTGTACGGCACCCAACCCACCAGCGGCCCACCCGGTGTCTACGGCGCCCAACCCACCAGCGGCCCACCCGCCGGCTTCGCCGCACCTCCAGCCAGCGGCCCACCAGCAGGGTTCGGCGCGCCCCCAGCCAGCGGCCCACCCGCCGGATTCGGCGCGCCTCCCGCGAGCGGCCCACCCGCCAGCGGCCCACCATCCGGATTCGGCGCGCCTCCAGCCAGCGGCCCACCCGCCAGCGGCCCGCCAGAATCCGGCTACGGTGCCGAGCCTGCCTCTGGCCCGCCCGCGTTCAGTGGGTTCGGCCCGAGTGGACCGGCCGGGTACCAGCAGGAGTTCGATCACACCCCCGCCCAGCCGGGCGGTGGCGTCTACGGCGCGCCGGCTCCCGGCCGTCCCTCGTCGGGACGGGCGGAGGGCGGATCGGGCAAGAAGAAGGTGCTCGTCATCGCGCTGATCGCGGTCGCCGCACTGCTTCTGCTCGGCACGGGTGGGTTTGTCGCGTTCAAGGTGCTCGGCAGCTCCAACAACTTCGCCGTCGGGTCGTGCGTCAAGCAGGACGGCAACGAGGCGAAGCAGGTCGACTGCGACGAGGACGGCGCCTTCTCGGTGGTCTCCAAGGAGACCAAGCGGGAGGACTGCGCCGACCAGGCCCAGCCGTTCGTCCTCATCGAGCGTGATGGGAAGACCGAGGTTCTGTGTCTCAGTCCAAAGAAATAAGGGCCAAAGACGTAAGGGTCAGGGCACCGGAGTTCAAGGGCCGCGGCTGGCTCAACACGGGCGGCCGCGCGCTCACGCTCGCCAGTACACGGGGTCGCATCGTCGTCCTCGACTTCTGGACGTTCTGCTGCATCAACTGCCTGCACGTGCTCGACGAGCTGCGTCCGCTCGAAGAGAAGTACTCCGACGTGCTGGTGATCATCGGGGTCCATTCGCCGAAGTTCGAACACGAGAAGGACCCCGTGGCGCTGGCCGCCGCGGTGGAGCGCTACGGCGTCACCCACCCGGTGCTCGACGACTTCGACATGAACATGTGGCAGCAGTACACGGCCAAGGCCTGGCCGACGCTGTCGGTGATCGACCCCGAGGGCTACGTCGTCGCGTCGATGGCCGGGGAGGGCCACGCCGAGGGCCTGGCCCGCCTGATCGACCAGCTTGTCGAGGAACACGAGCGCAAGGGGACGCTCGTGCGCGGCGAAGGCCCGTACGTCCCGCCGGAGCCGAAGCCCACCGACCTGCGCTTCCCGGGCAAGGCGATCAGCCTCGGCGAACAACTCCTCGTCGCCGACTCGGCGCACCACAGCCTCGTCTTCTACGACCCCGCCACCGAAAGAGTGCACAAGCGGATCGGCGACAAGGAACGGGGACACGTCGACGGGCCGGCCGACAGGGCCAGGTTCAACGAGCCCGGCGGCATGGTCGCGCTGCCCGCACACATCAGAGAGATCTGCGGATACGACGTGGTGGTGGCCGACACGGTCAACCACCTGCTGCGGGGCGTCGACACCGCGACCGGTGAGGTCGTCACGGTCGCCGGTAGCGGCAGACCCTGGCGCTCCAGCGTCGACTTCGACGCCCACGACGCACTCGCCGTCGACCTCTCCTCGCCCTGGGACCTGGCCTGGTACGACGACCTCGTGATCATCGCGATGGCCGGTATCCACCAGCTCTGGTGGTTCGACCCGATCAAGCGGACGGCCGGGGTCTACGCCGGCACCACCGTCGAGGCCCTGCGTGACGGTCCGCTGAAGGAGGCCTGGTTCGCCCAGCCATCCGGGCTCTCGGCTCACGGAAACCGACTGTGGATCGCCGACTCCGAGTCGAGCGCCCTGCGGTACGTCGAGAACGGCGAGGTGCACACGGTCGTCGGGCAGGGGCTGTTCGACTTCGGGCTCGTCGACGGTCCGGCCGCCGAGGCGCTGCTGCAGCACCCGCTCGGGGTCCTCGCCGACGACAACGGCGATGTCCTCGTCGCCGACACGTACAACGGCGCGGTCCGCCGCTACCGTGACGGCCGGGTCGAGACGGTGGCCACCGGGCTCGGCGAGCCGAGCGACCTGGTGCGCACGCCCGACGGGATCTTCGTCGTGGAGTCGTCCACGCACCGGCTGACGCGGCTGGAGGCGCGCGGTGCGGGTCCCGTCGACGAGGCCCGGATGCGGACCGAGCGTCCCGTGACCACCTTGACCCCCGGCGCGATCACTCTCGACGTGATCTTCGAGCCCGCGCCCGGGCAGAAGCTGGACGTGTCGTTCGGGCCGGCCACGCGGCTGGAGGTGACGGCGTCGCCGCCGGAGCTGCTGGCCGCCGGGGTCGGCGTGACCGAGGCGCTGAGCCGCGAGCTCGTGCTGCGACCGGGCGTCGGTGTGCTGCAGATCACCGCGCAGGCGGCCACCTGTGACGCCGAGGCCGAGCATCCGGCCTGCCACCTCACCAGGCAGGACTGGGGCGTGCCGATCGAGGTCGCCGAGGGCGGCGCCGAGCGGCTACCACTCGTCCTGCGTGGGCTTGACGTCAGTTCATAGGCGGGAAACCTACGGTGCCGTAACCTGGAGAGGTGACCACCGGAACCCGCTTACGCCCTTCCGACCTGGGCAAACCTCGCATGCGAGGCTGGCTGCACGCGTACGCGTTCGGTGTCGCGGTCATCGCCGGTGTGGTGCTGTGCGCACTCGCCGCGACGCGGCCCGGGCCCGCCCCGCTCGTCAGCTGCCTGCTGTACAGCGTCACGGTGTGTGCCCTGTTCGGCACCAGTGCGCTGTACCACCGCCGGGTGTGGTCCCGGCGGATGTACCCGATCATGCGCCGGCTCGACCACTCGATGATCTTCATCTTCATCGCCGGGACGTACACGCCGTTCGCGGTGCTGCTCCTGTCGCCGGGCGCCGCCACCACGATCCTGTCGATCGTGTGGGGCGGGGCGCTGGCGGGGGTCGCACTGAAGCTGGTCTGGCCGAACGCTCCACGCTGGGTGTCGGCGCCGTTGTACATCGCGCTCGGATGGGTGGCGGTCGCCGTGCTGCCCGGCATCTACACGGGCGGCGGCGTCACGGCGCTGGTGCTGCTGATCGCCGGTGGCCTGTTCTACACGGTGGGCGCGGTGTTCTACGCGTTGCGCAAGCCCAACCCGTGGCCGCAGGTCTTCGGTCACCACGAGTTCTTCCACGCGTGCACGCTGGTCGCGGCGCTGTGCCACCACATCGCGGTCTACTTCGCGATCTTCGCCTGATGCCGTCCGGTCCCGCCGCCGTGGAAGGCCGCGCGACCACGCCGCCGGGCCCCGCAGACCGCGACCACGCTGAAAGGCCGCCGACACGCTGAAAGGCCGCGCGAACCGCGCGGCCTCTCAGCGATGGTGGGACTAGTACTGACGCTCGGTGTACCGGCGCTCGACGACCTGCTGCTCGGCGGGGGCGACGTAGCGCTCGGTGTGGGTGGCGACCGGCGGGGGCGCGACGATGCGCCGCCGGCGGGAGTTCCAGGCGTAGAGGGTCAGCGCCATGCCGACCAGACCGGCGAGGATCAGCACCCAGCCGACCACGTTGATGTCCAACCAGCCACCGAGGTCGGTGTCCTTCACCGCGAAGGCGAGGATCGCGCCGATGACCAGCAGAGCGATACTTCCACCGATACCCATGTGTATCCTCCTGTCGTCATCGGCCGACACGCTCGGCGATGACCCGCGCGGTCTGTGACCGCTGACTTAAGGTGAACCGATATCGAGGGGGATACCCCACCGGTCCGCGGCTCAATCAGGCAGGCTGATTTCGATGACGGTGCGCACGCTGGTGTTGCTCAGACATGCCAAGGCCGCGAACCCCGAAGGGGTCGCCGACCACGACCGTCCGCTCACCGCCCGGGGCCATGCCGACGCGTCGGCGGTCGGCGCCTGGCTGCAGTCCCGCAACCTGCGGCCCGACCGGGTGCTCTGCTCCCCGTCGCGTCGCACGAGGGAGACCTGGCATTCGGTCCGCGTGGCGTTGGGCGACGCGGGCGCGGCGCCGGAGCTGGTGCTCGCTCCGGAGCTGTACTCGGCCGGCACCGTGGCGATGCTGGAGCTGGTCCGCGCCACCGCCGCGGGTGTCGGGGTGCTGATGGTGGTCGGGCACAACCCGACCGTCTCGATGGTGTCGGTGCTGCTCGATCCCGGCACCGAGGTCGAAGACGGTCTCCGCACGGCCGGCATCGCGCTGCACACGGTCGAGGGCGACTGGACGGACTTCGGCCCGGACCGTGCGCCGCTCACGGCGGCGCACACGGCCCGGGCCTCGGTCTGAAGATCTTTTATTGGACCGCGTGAGCGCGGCCTTCAGAAGGCGTCTTCTCCGATCTCCATGGCGTCGAGAGTGGTCGCCTCGACGATGCGCCGGTCGCTGCCCAGCCGGGGCAGCACCTCGCGGGCGAAGAACCGCGCGGCGGCGATCTTGCCCTCGTAGAACGCCTTCTCGCTCGGCGACTGCTCCTGCGTGAGCGCCTGCAGCGCGATGTCGGCCTGCCGCTGCAGCAGCCAGCCGACGATGAGGTCGCCGAGGGCGAGCAGGATGCGCCGGCTCGCCAGTCCGACCTTGTACAGCGCCTGCGGCTCGCCGCCCATCGCCTCACCGAACCAGCCGGTGACGGTCTTCATCATCCCGTCGACGTCGGCGAGCGCGGTGCCGAGCGCCAGCCGCTCCTCCTTGAGTTGGCCGTTGCCCGCCTCCGCGTCCAGGAACTCCTTGATCTGGTTCGACAGGTGCGTGAGCGCGACGCCCTGGTCCTTCACAATCTTGCGGAAGACCAGGTCGAGGGACTGGATCGCGGTGGTGCCCTCGTACAGCGAGTCGATCTTCGCGTCACGCACGTACTGCTCGAGCGGGTAGTCCTGCAGGAACCCGGAGCCGCCGAACGTCTGCAGCGACTCCTGGCTGAGCAGTTCGCTGGCGCGCTCCGACCCGCAGCCCTTGACGAGCGGCAGCAGCAGGTCGTTCACCCGGTCGGCGAGGTCGGCAGTATCGGTGTCGCCCTCGTGCTTCGCGGCGAACGCCCGGTCCTGCCAGCTGGCCGTGTACATGACGAGCGCGCGCAGGCCCTCGGTGTACGACTTCTGCAGCATCAGGCTGCGCCGCACGTCGGGGTGGTGGGTGATCGTGACGCGCGGGGCCGTCTTGTCAGTGGACCGGAGCAGGTCGGCACCCTGCGTACGGGTCTTCGCGTACTCGAGCGCGTTGCGGTAACCGGTCGACGCGGTGGCGATCGCCTTGGTGCCGACCATCATGCGGGCGTTCTCGATGATGAGGAACATCTGCCGGATGCCCTGGTGCACGTCGCCGAGCAGCCAGCCCTTGGCCGGGGTGCCGTGCTCGCCGAAGGTCATCTCGCAGGTCGTGGAGACCTTGATGCCCATCTTCTTCTCGACGTTGGTCACGTAGACGCCGTTGCGCTCGCCGAGTTCGCCGGTTTCCGGGTCGAAGTGGAACTTCGGTACGACGAACAGCGACAGGCCCTTGGTACCCGGTCCGCCGGCGCCCTCGACGCCGACCGGTCGGGCCAGCACGTAGTGGATGATGTTCTCGGTCAGGTCGTGCTCGGCGCTGGTGATGAAGCGCTTCACGCCTTCGATGTGGTACGACCCGTCGGGCTGCGGGATGGCCCTGGTGCGGCCGGCGCCGACGTCGGAGCCGGCGTCGGGCTCGGTGAGCACCATCGTGGCGCCCCACGCCTTGTCGACGAACAGCTTCGCCCATTTCTTCTGCTCGTCGTTGCCCTCGGCGAACAGGACGTTCGCGAACTCGGTTCCCGACGCGTACATCCACACCGGTGCGTTCGACCCGAGGATCAGCTCGGCGAGCGCCCACCAGAGCATCCGTGGCGCCGGGGTTCCCCCGATCTCGCGGAACAGGATGCCGAGGCGCCAGAACTCGGAGGCGACGAACGCCTCGTACGACCGCCGGAACTCCGGCGGCATGGCCACGCTGTACGTGGCCGGGTCGTAGACGGGTGGGGTGCGGTCGCCTTCGACGTAGGACGCGGCGAGGTCTTCGCGCGCAAACCGCTCCACCTCGGCAAGCAGGCTGCGGGCGGTGTCGGCGTCAATCTCGGGGTACGGCTCGGTGCCGAGGTAGCGCTCGGCCCCGAAGACCTCGAACAGATTGAACAGCTGATCCCGCATGCTGCTCTTGAAGTGAGTCATCGCTGCTCCCTCGTACTGGGCGGTAGCCACGACCATATTACTTGCCAGTAACCATTGGGGATGTCATACCGGTGACTGATTTCACACGGTCTGGGGTCTGACTTGCGCGAGGTGGGGTCCCCTGTTCGGCGGTGCCGAGCCTGCTGCGCGGAGCGCGGGCCTTGACCCCAGCGCGGAGCGCGGGCCTGACCCCTGCGCGGAGCGCGGGCCGTCAGTCGGCGGTGCCGAGCTCCCAGCTGGGGACGTTCACCGTCGCGGGCCGGGCGGTGGCGCCCACGTACTCCATGAGCACCAGCGCGATGTCGTCGTCGAGCCGGCCGCGTACCCACTCGACGAGGGCACTCTCCAGCGACACCAGCCCGTCGGACACGTTGCCGTGGCCGAGCAGTCCCCAGGCCCGTTCGGCGGTGGGGAAGAACTGCCCGTCGCGCCGGGCTTCGGCGAGCCCGTCGGTGTAGAAGAGCAGCCGGTCGCCGGGCTCCAGCCGCTCGATGCGCGGGCAGGCGTCGGGCTTGAACCCGAGCGGCGGCGAGTTCGACGCGGGTTCCAGGGGGATCACTTCGCCGCGGCGGAGCAGCAGTGGCGCCGGGTGGCCGCAGTTCACGATCGTGATCGACCCGCCCCGTTCCTCGACGAACGCCGCGGTGACGAAGTCCTCGTCGCCGACGGCCCGCGCCACCGCCCGGTCGAGGTCGGCGACCAGGTCGAGGAGGTCGTCGCGCTCGTAGGCGACGTGCCGGTACGAGCCCAGCACCGTGCTGGCCAGGCGTACCGCGTCGAGCCCTTTGCCCCGCACGTCGCCGATGACCATGCGCATGCCGAACGGGGTGTCGAGCGCTTCGTACAGGTCTCCACCGATGTCGGCGACGGCGGTCGCGGAGATGTACCGCCCGGCGATCACCAGCGACCCGACCTGTCCTCCGATCGGGCGCAGCACGGCCTGTTGCGCCACCGAGGCGAGCTTGGACATCTCGGCGAGCTTCTCGGTCTGGCGCTGACGTACCGAGCCGACGAGCCCGGCGATCGTCGTGGCGACCACGATGCCGACGACGTTGATGACCCGCGCGGTCAACGACCCGGCCTGGTCGGCGACGGCGAATCCCACACCGACCGCGGTCGCGACCCCGCCGACCAGCAGCACGTCGCGCCACGAGGCGAACGCCGCCGCCAGGAACGGCGCGGCGGCCAGCAGCCCGATGTAGTTCGCCTCGGCCCCGTCGGCCAACTCCACCGCGACGACGATCGCGAGCAGCCCGAAGGCCACGCCGAGGCCGGCGCGGGCGGTGGGGTCGGGCGGGCGTTTCATGTCGCGAATCAGCATGCCACCTCAGTGGCCGATGGCTGCTCGCACGATCGGCCGATCGTCTGTAGTTTCAGGCGATTTCATGGATGCCGGCCGGCTGACAACAGTGTCGAAAGTGTCGAGCAACCGTTCCCAGACATCGACAACGATGCAGCCAATTCAGGTCTGTTACAAAAACGAGATCTAAGGCACACTCTCTCCATGGCGGACGTCGTGCGCTTGTCACCGGTACCCCGGATCGGCGATATGTTCATGGACGCGCGCGGCGATGACCGCACGATGCGGGTGAGCCTCCACCCCGACCGAGGCATCGCGGTGGTGTCCCTGTGGGCCGGCACCACCTGCCGCTCCTCGTTCCAGCTCCCCCTCGAGGACGCCGCCCGGCTGGCCGACCTCCTCAGCCCCAGCGAACCCGCGAGCTACCCGGGCCTGGCCGACGATCTCCACACCACGGGCTCGATCGTCGTACCGGATCTCCCCCAGGCGTCCTGATCCCATCCCGCCTCTGGGCCCATCACCTTCGCCCGGCTGTCCCTCTCCCTGCCTGATCACCCCTCTCTCGGCCCTGTCACCCCTCACCTGGCCCTGTCACCCCTCGCCTGGCCCTGTCACCCCTCGCCCGGGCTGATCAGACCGCTCTCGTACGCGTACGCGATGGCCCGGGCCCGGTCGCGCAGGCCGAGCTTGTCGAGCGCCCGGCCCAGGTGCGTCTTCACTGTCGTCTCCCCCAGGAAGAGGCTCGCCGCGATCTCGGCGTTCGACAGTCCCTTCCCCACCAACGCGAGCACCTCCGCCTCCCGACCGGTCAGCTTCGCGAGCGCCGGATCCCGCGGCCGCGCCTGCGGCGCGTCGGCGTACCGGCCGATCACCCGCGGCACCACCGCCGGGTCGAGCAGCCCTCGACCGGCCGCCACCTCCCGGAGTGCCCCGAGCAACTGCTCCGGCGGCGACACCTTCAGCAGGAACCCGGCCACCCCCGCCCGAAGCGCCCCGTCGACCAGGACCTCCTCGTCGAACGTCGTGAGCATGAGCACCCGCACGGCCGGGTCGGCCGCCGCGATCGCCCGGGCCGCGCCGATGCCGTCGAGGCCGGGCATCCGCGCGTCCATGAGCACGACGTCGGGCTTGAGCCGCGCGGCGGCCCGCACCGCCTCGTTCCCGTCGGCCGCCTCCCCGACGACCTCCATGTCGGGCTCGTCGGACAGCAGCATCTTCAGCCCGGCCCGCATGATCGCCTCGTCGTCGGCGAGCAGAACGCGGATCATCGGCTGGCCGCCGTGATCGGCTCTGTCAACGGGAAGACCGCGGCCACCTCGTATCCCCCACCCTCCCGTGGACCGGTACGCAACGTCCCATCGAACAACCCGACCCGTTCGCGCATCCCGACGAGCCCGAACCCCGGCACGTGCCCCGGCTTCGGCTCGGCCGCCGGCCCCTCGTCGGTGACCGTGACCGCCACCTCCCCCGCCCGGTACTCGACCCGCACCTCGGCCCGCGTGGTCGCCGCATGCCGCAGGACGTTGGTCAGGGCCTCCTGGACGATCCGGTACGCCGACATGTCCAGCCCCGCCGGCAGGGTGACCGGTTCGCCCTCGATCGTCACGTCGACGGCCAGCCCGGCCCGCCCGACCTGGCCGACCAGCGTGTCGAGGCGACGTAACGAGGGCGGCGGCGCCAGCCCGTCGGCGTCGTCGGGCCGCAGCAGGCCCACGACGCGACGGATCTCTCCGACGCTGCGCCGTCCCAGCTCCTCGACCTGCACCAGCGCATCGTGCTCGACCGGCCGGTCGACGAGCCGCCGGCGCAGCACCCCCGCCTGCATCGTCATCACGCTGACCGTGTGCGCGACCGCGTCGTGAAGCTCGCGCGAGATGCGCGCCCGCTCCTCGTCGACGGCGGCGCGGGCCCGGGCCTCCCGCTCGGCCGCCAACTCGGCCGCCAGCCGGGCAAGCTGGCGCGACCGGTCCTGCTCGCGCCGCAGGAGCGCCCCGAGTGCCCACCCGAACCCGACCAGTACGCCGAAGAACACCAGCTCCCACGAGCTTTCGCCGTAGGCCATCAGCGTGAACGCCGGGATCAGGGCGGCCGCCGCCGCGGCGACCAGCGACCGACGCGGCTCCACCCGGAACCCCGCATGAGCCACGAGCACCAGCTCGGCGATGAGCTGCGAGCCTCCCACCCCCGGCGTGTCACCGAAGACGAGGACCGGCACGGTGAGCACCGCGACCGTCATGCCGGTGAGCGGGAACAGCGCGGCGAGCGGGAAACACAGGAACAGGACCAACGCGATGCCGATCTCCATCGCCCCCGGCCCCTCGGGCACTTTGCTGCCGGTGAACTCGGCCACGGCGACGACCGCCCACAGCAGCCCCACGCCGAAGCCGGCGCCGAGCCACTGGAAACGGGTGTGCGGACCGCGCACGAGATCTCCTTGTTGTGCGGGAGGGACGCTCAGGTGGGTCCCCGGGTGTGCGACCGTAACTGGTGCGGACGCTGCGGCGAATCCCATCGTGGGAGGACCTGTGGGTCCTCCCACGGGACGACGCTGGCGGGCTCTCCAGACGACCGCGCCCACCCACGGACGCCCTCAGATCGCAGGTCGCTCCGCCCGCCGCGACGATCCGCCGCCCCGGGCGCCGGCCATAGCGTTCTCGGCATGACAAACACCGCTGTGACCAGCAACAACACCCTTCGCAAGCTCGCCGGAGCCGCGTTCTTCGCCGCTCCCGTCCTCATGGTCGGCGGCATGCTGACCAGCCCACCCCAGAACAGCAACTCGGCCCGCGACTACCTCGCGTCACTGGCCCGGGACTGGGACCTGTCGATCTTGTCGGCGAACCTGTTCCACTACGCCTGGGTGCTGCTGGCGGTCGCCGTCCCCGCGGCGCTCGCGCTGCTGCGCGGCGCCCGCGGCCGCACGCTCGCGTCGGTCGGCGTCGTGGGCACGGCCGTAGGCGCGGTGCAGATGTCGGGACTGCTCTTTTCGGACTGGACGAGCGCAGCGATGCCGACGATCGTCTCCCTGGACGAGGCCGTGCTGGTGTTCGACAAGGTGAACGCGGACCCGTCGATGGCTGCGTGGCTCCTGTCGGCCAAGGTGTTGGCGATCCTCATGCCCGTGGTACTGATGGCCGGCCTGGCACGCAACGGCACCGTGGGTTGGTGGACCGCGCCGATGGCCCTGACCCCGATGATCGTCGGCCCGATGGTGGGTGGTCTTGCTGGGTGCGTGGTGTCGCTGGCGCTGTACGCACCGCTGTTCCTGGTCGGATACCGGCTGGTGCGCCGGGCGAGCGCCGACGTGATCGCGGCTGAGGCCGCGGGTCCGCTGGCGGCCCGGTCGGCGTGAGCCTCAGGTACCTGCGAACGTGGACCCCTTTCTCAGGGAGTCCACGTTCGTGTCGGTCTGACCCCTGGGTGCCGGTCTCATGGCACGCCAATGGCACGACGATCTTGGCTTCTGCCGACCTGCTACAAGGTCAGGAGCGGCGGCGAACCGGCGGAGTACTGCCATGGAGCTTCGGTCACGATGTCGCCCTCGGTGTGGCTGGCTTCCCGGATAACGTGCCGGACGGCGAGACTGCCCACCGCGGTGCCAACCTCGATGGCTGTCGACTCATCCAGCGGCGTAACGATCACGCGGCCGGGGTGGAGGATGGCTCGCCAGGTGTCGCTGTTGCCACCGATCGCGGTGTTCGCCTCGGCGACCGCGACGGCGGGCAGGATGAGCGTCAACGTGCCGGCGTCGGCGTCCTGCCAGTTTGCGAAGGCTCGCCTGTTGCCTCGAAAGAGCGCAGTGATGGCGGTCTGGTCGAATACGCGGGTCTCGATCACGTGATGGGCTTGCCGTAGTAGCGGCGAACCTCTTCGTCGTGGCGCGCGAGCTCGGCGCGGAACTCGGCCCGCTCCTCCGGACTCATCTCGGGCAGGCTTTTCCAGCCCATCGCGATCCGCAGGCGCTCGGCGTTAGGGCTCGGCTCGGTGCGCTCGGGGACCGGCTGACTCATAGATAAAAGGTACCAACGCGGCCTGTCGCTCGGTGACCTCGAAACGGTCGAGCCCATCGGCCAGGTCCCGCTGGACGTGACACTCTCCCCCCCGACCGTCCCGTCTGCCGTCGACCCACCTGCAAGGAAGCGGGCCGGCGTCGGGGCCGCCATGACGAGCAAACTGTGACAATCACTCGGAAGCTGGGACCCGAGTGGTTCCGCCAGAGGCAAGAGCGTTGCGGAGACTCGGACATGTCCTGCGGCGGGAGCAGCGACCTGAAGCACGAGACATGATCACGATGGCATAGCGCGAAAGCCCTGGTCGAGACCGATGTCCTGACCAGGGCCCTTGTTCGTGGAGCGGGTGAAGGGAATCGAACCCTCACTGTCAGCTTGGGAAGCTGATGTTCTGCCATTGAACTACACCCGCGAGCGGCCACTACTGTACCGAATCGACCGCTCGTGGTCGACTCTGTACCCCCGGGTCGCGCCAAACCTCCCGCACCGCCGCCGCCGTACCTGGGTTGTGCACCGCCACCGCCACCTCGACGGTCAGCTCGAAGAGCCACCAGTCCACCGTGGGCTCGGCGCGCATGGCGGCGCCCAGGCGGGCCACCAGACCCGGTTCGACCACCCGGGTGGCGCGACCGGCCAGGTAGGCGTCGTCGTCGCTGCGGTCGGAGGGGAACGTGTGCAGCGCGTAGCGGCCGTCGCGTTCCAGGTCGTCGCGTTTGGCGGAGCGGACTATGAAGCAGTACAGGTTGCCGGCGTAGACGACGGGTGAGACGGGGTGTACCCGGGGACCACCGTCGGCGCGGACGGTGGCCAGGTAGGCCATACCCTGGCCGTACTGGTGCAGCAGGTCATGCACGACCGCGGCCAGGCGCGGCGACGACGAGGCGAAATCGGACCATCGGGCCATGCACCAACGGTATCGAACGTACGTTCGACATATGCCCGAAAACACTCGCGACACCCCGGAGAAGTACGCTCCCACGCATGCTGCTCTCCGACCGCGACCTCATCGACGAGCTCAAGGCCGGCACCCTGCTCCTGGAGCCGTTCGACCCGGCGCTGGTGCAGCCGTCCAGCATCGACGTGCGGCTAGACCGCTTCTTCCGGGTCTTCAACAACCACCTGTACACGCACATCGACCCGGCCGAGCAGCAGGACGACCTCACCGCGATGGTCGAGGTGGCCGACGGCCAGCCGTTCGTGCTCCACCCCGGCGAGTTCGTGCTGGCGTCGACGCTCGAGGTCATCACGCTCGGCGACCAACTGGCCGGCAGGCTGGAGGGCAAGTCGAGCCTGGGCCGGCTCGGGCTGCTCACCCACTCCACGGCCGGCTTCATCGACCCCGGGTTCTCCGGCCACGTCACCCTCGAACTGTCGAACGTGGCGAACCTGCCCATCAGGCTCTGGCCCGGCATGAAGATCGGCCAGCTGTGCATCTTCCGGCTGTCGTCGCCGGCGGAGCACCCGTACGGCACCGAGGTCTACGGCTCCCGCTACCAGGGACAGCGCGGCCCGACCGCCAGTCGCTCGTACCTCAACTGGCGCGTCTGGCCGACAAAGAACTAGCCCGGCCGGCGGTACCCCGCGATGGGACCGTCGTCGATGCGCTTCATCCGCACCTGGTCGCCCGACGTGGGTGCGTGGACGATCCAGTTGTTGCCGACGTACATGCCCATGTGGTGCAGGTCGCTGTAGTAGAAGACCAGGTCGCCCGGGCGCAGCTCGGCCCGGCTGACCGGCTTGGTGTCCGACCACTGCCACTTCGTGTAGTGACGCAGGCTCACGCCGGCGGCCTTCCACGCGTACATCGTCAGACCGGAGCAGTCGAACGTGCCGGGACCGGTGGAGCCGAACACGTACGGCTTGCCGATCTGGGCGCACGCCGTTCGCGCGGCGATCGACGCCGGGCCACCGGGATACGTGGCGGGGCACGGCGCCGGCTGCAGGGCGCCCTTGCCGCCGGTCGTGCCGAACGCCGCCAGCCGCATGTCGTTGAGCTTCTTGATCTCGGCGTCGATGTCGGCCTTGCGCTTGGCGAGGTCGGCCTCCTGCGCCGACAGCTTCGACACCAGTTGGTCGAGCGGCTGCTTCGCCTCTTCGTACTGCTTCTTCAGCGCCAACACGTCGGCGAGCGCGGCCTCCTGCTTGCGGGCCAACGCCTCGAGCCGCACGAGCCGGTCGCCCAACCCGTCGGAGGAACCGGCCGCCAGCAACGCGTTCAGCGTGCCGGTACGGCCGGTCTTGTACTCGTGGACGGTGAGCGCCGCCACCTTCGACCGGGCCGCGTCGACCTGCTCCTGCAGCGGCCGGATCTGCTCGGTGAGCGCGTCGACCTTCGCCTTGTTCTCGGCGAGCTCGGCCTGGATCTTGTTGTGCTCTTCGATCACCGGCTCGAGCTGGTTCCACTGCGCGTCGATCTGTTTCTCGATCTCCGTGGTGGACGGCTCCGCATGCGCCTGTGCGCCGAGTGACAGTGCGAGAACGGAACCCAGTACAGCGGCGGCAAGGACGCGCAGTCGCACGTGCGGTGTCGCTCCCTCTTCCGTGACCGCCTACCGGGTTAGCTGACGGATTCGGGCGGGAAGATTCGCCCTACCACCGCATACGCGGCGGATTCACCCCAGTGGTGCTTGTGGTTCCCCGGTTCGCCCGAAAGGAGATTCGGCGGTGCCGGGCGGCGTACCCGAGGGGCGGGCACTGACGTCCGGTCCGGCCAGACAACGCTAAGTGTCCGCGCGGGCGGTCGCAAGGGCTGGCAGGGAGATCTATCCCCCAATGACGACGAAAACGTCATCGATCGCCCCGTGGAACTGGTCGTTGTTGGGGCTGAGTCCCTTGCCACCGATGCGAAGCGGGTCACTGTTCACAATGGACAGTGACTCGGGAACGCGTATCTGCCCCAGAATCGACCCGTCGACCAGGATCGACAATGTCGAAACGCTGCGTACGCACTCGACTGCGTGCCACTGTCCATCTGCGACGGACGCACCCCCGGTCACCATGTAAATGCGCCGCGAACCGGAGCCGACAAGCACGCAGCTCGGCAGCCCCGCCGCCCCGTCGACCTGCAACTTGAACTGACCGTGACCGCGCGAGAACCCTTTCTGAAGAACGTTCTCGCCCGCGGCGGTGTCGTCAGTCGTCATAAGAACGGCCGCGCCGAAGCGCAGCTGCGAGGTACCCGGGTTCGGAGCGTCAGAAGCCTCCAGCACCACCCGTGGGCAGCCGCGGCCAGCGTAGATCCGGCATCTCGGCGGAAACCGCACGGCCTGTCCGCCTCCGTGCGGTTCGGGATGGACCTCGCCGCCCGCGATCGCCACCACCGACAGCTCGTCACCGAGCTGTTCGAAAGGGAAACGAATCTCGGCGACGGCGCCGTCTGCCGGGGTCACCAGGAAGGTGACCCCCAGCAGAACGACAGCGACCAGGAACCTCAAGCCCATTCAGACATTATGGGCGATTTGCAACGAAAGTCTGTTAAGGCCTCGCGTAGCCGACGATCGAACTGTCGCTGCTCACGTTCTTGGTCTTCACCGGTACGCCGGCCCGCGAGGCATGAACCGCGATGCCGTTACCGATGTAGATCGCGACGTGACTGGGATTGCTGCTGCTGTAGAAGAAGATCAGGTCGCCGGCCTGTAGCTGATCCTTGGAGATCCGGTTGAGCCCGCGCCACTGGTCGCCGGAGGTGCGTGGAATGGACCTCCCGGCCGCCTTCCACGAGTAGCTCGTCAGGCCGGAGCAGTCGAACTGGTTGGGCCCCGCCGCGCCGAACACGTACGGCTTGCCCAGCTGCGCGCACGCGGTGCGGGCAGCGGTCGCTCCCGCACCGCCGCCCTCGATGGCCGGGCACGTCCCGGTGTTGGCGCCGGAGCCGCCGGTGCCGCCACCGCCGCCGAGCAGCTGCCGCTGCAGCTTCTCCAGGTCGGCGATCTTCTTCTCGATGTCCTTCTTCTTCGCGGCGAGCTCGGCTTCCTTCGCCGTCTGCTGCGCGATGATCTCGTCGAGCGCCCGCTTGTCGTTCCGGTACTTGTCGACGGTGTCGGCGACGCCGGCCACCTTGCTGCGCTGGTTGCGGGCGAGCAGTTCCAGCTGGCTCAGCGTCTGCGCCGTGTCGTTCGCCGACTCGGCGCCGAGCACCGCGTTCAGCGCGCCCATCCGGCCGTTCTTGTACGCCGTCACGGCGATCGACTTGACCGAGAGCATCGCCTCGTCGACCTGCGCCGCCATCGGGGCCAACTGGGTCTGCAGCGCGTCGGCCTTGGCCCGGTTCGCCGCCAGCTCCGAGTTGATCTTGTTATATTCCTCGATGATCGGCTCGATCAGGCGGAACTGCTCGTCGAGCTGCGCCTCGATCTCCGCAGGCGTCGGGACGGCGTAAGCGTGAGTTGCCGTGCCCACTCCGACAGCCATCGTCATAAAACCGATGACCGCCACTCGTAGCAATCGACGGATCACGTAGGGGTCTCCCTCAGCGGTCGACGTAAAAACAAAGCGAACGCGCAGAACCGTGGAGACAATAGTGAATGGATCTCCACCAGGCAACCCGCGAACTATTTGCCATCAAGTCGAAACAGAGGGTGTTCCTACGACAGCCATCAATACATCGTCCAAAGTCACCACACCCAACGGAGTGCGCGCGTCACTGACGAGCATCATGTGGCGGCGCTCCTTGCGCATCGCCAGCAGCAGCTCAGCGAGGGTGCGGTCGCCGGCGACCACCGGTAGCGGCCGGATCAGCTCCGGCGGAATGGGTTCCCGCCGCTGCGCGCCGACAATGCCCAGAATGTCTTTGACGTGCACGAACCCCAGAACCCGGCGAGTGGCTCTTTCCACAACCGGGAACCGGGACCATCCGGTACGCGTAGCGAGCACCTCGAGCGACGCCGGCGACACGTCGGCGGTCACCGTCGTCACCGAGGCCCACGGTCGCATCACATCGAGCGCCGTGCTGTTGTTCAACGCGAGCGCACCGGTGATGCGCGCGTGCTCCGACGCGTCGAGCAGGCCCTCGGTGCGCGCCTGCGAAACCAGGCCGGCCAGTTCCTCGGCGGTGAACACGGTCTTCACCGCGTCGGTCGACTCGATCCGCCAGATCCGCAGGATCACCTTCGACAGCCACTTCAACGCCTGCAGCAGCGGCTTGGTCGCCAGGCAGAACCAGTAGAGCAGCGGCCCGAGCCACACCACGACGCTCTCCGGACCGGCGAGGGCCAGGTTCTTCGGCACCATCTCGCCGATCACCGTGTGCAGGTACGACACGATCGCGAGGGCGAGCACGAACGCGATGGGGTGCAGGGCCGCGTCGGGCACGCCGACGAGGTGGAACGGCGCCTCGAGGTAGTGCGCCAGCGCCGGTTCGGCGATCGCGCCGAGGCCGAGCGTGCAGATCGTGATGCCGAGTTGCGCCCCCGCGATCATGAGCGGGATCTCGCTCATCGCGCGCAGCGCCATGCGGGCCCGCCGGGAGGTCTCGGCCCGCGGTTCGAGAACGGTGCGACGTGACGCGATGAGCGCGAACTCGGAGCCCACGAAGAACCCGTTGCCCAGCAGCAGCACGCCGGTGATCAGCAGCTTGATCATGAGTCGTCGTCACCGGGGTCCCGGTGCGTGACCCGCACCTGCTCGACCCGCCGCCGGTCGACCTCCACGACCGTGAACTCCCAGTCGCCCTCGACGACTGTCTCCTCCGGTGCCGGAATGTGGCCCAGCCGCGCCATGAGGAAGCCGGCCAGCGTCTCGTACGGGCCCGGCGGCAGCCGGAACCCGGTCAGCTCGGCCAGCTCGTCCTCCCGGAGCACGCCGTCGACCAGCACCGGTTCCATCAGCGGGTGGCCGAGCAGGGCGGGCGGGTCGAGGTCGGGCGCGAAGAGGTCGTGGGTCGTCTCGACGGGGTCGTGCTCGTCGTCGATCTCGCCGACGAGCTCCTCCACCAGGTCCTCGATCGTCACGACGCCGTCGGTACCGCCGTACTCGTCGACCACGATCGCCATGCCGGCGTCGGCCGCGCCCAGGGCCGCGAGCACGCGGTCCAGGTCCAGGCTCTCCGGAACGAAGACCGGCTCGCGCGCGACAGAGGCCACCGTCGTGGTCGATCTCTTCGCCGGTGGGACGCCGAGGGCGTCGATCACGGTCGCGACGCCCCGGACCTGGTCGAGCGTCTGCACGTACACCGGGAACCGGCTGTGGCCGGTGCTCATCGCCTGCTCGACCAGTTCCGCCACGGTGTCCTCGGTACGCAGCCCCACGACGTCCACCCGCGGGGTCATGGCCTCGGCGGCCCGCTTGTCGCCGAAGCGGATCGTGCGTTGCAGCATCACCGCGGTCTCGGTGGGCAGGGCGCCGGCCTGCGCGGAGATCGCCGCGAGCAGGCCCAGCTCCTCCGGCGAGCGGGCGCTGGCGAGCTCCTCCTGCGGCTCCACCCCGAGCCGTCGGACCAGCCAGTTCGCCGACCCGTTCAGCACGACGATCAACGGCCGGAAGACCTTCGAGAAGATCCGTTGCGGACCGGCGGTGGCGCGGGCCACCGGCATCGGGCGGGCCAGGGCCGCATTCTTCGGCACGAGCTCGCCGAACAGCATCGAGAACAGGGTGGCGATCGCGAGCGCGATGATGTGGCTCGCGCCGGCGAACACGGGGTCGATCAGCTCGGCGATGGCCGGCTCGGCGAGGTAGCCCGTGAGCAGCGCGGTGATCGTGATGCCGAGCTGCGCGCCGGACAGCTGGAACGACAGCTCGCGCAGGGCCCGCCGGACGGTCCGGGCCACCCGGTCGCCGGCCTCCGCCTGCCTGTCGATCTCGGCCCGGTCGACCGTGACGAGCGAGAACTCGGCCGCCACGAATCCGGCGTTGGCTGCGGTGAGCAGGATGAACGCCAATAGGGGAAGGAGAGCGGTCAGTAATGCGGCGTCGATCGTCGTCTCACCTTCATACGAACTGACACCACCTTTGTCGGTGACAGGATATCGATCTCGAGGGGGTTATGATCGCCCGAATGCCCCGTCCGTGGAGAGGGCGATGGACAACGCTCTGATGCTCGTCGTGGCGCTGATCGTCGGCCTGTGGGTCGGCGGAAGCTTCGCGCGCTTCAACCGGTCGCGGCGTGACCTCAAGGGCACCAAAAGCCTCGTCGGTGGGCTGCGCAAGCGCCGCAACGCCGCCGGGCTGCACAGCTTGCGCGCCACGTTGGTGCTGCTCGGGGTCGTCTTCGTGTTCTTCCTCGGTCTCCGGGCGGCGGGCCGGATCTAGTTGTTCGTGGTCGTGGTGGTCACCACGGTGGTGGCGATCATCGTGGTGATCAGCGCGGCCTCGACCTGTTCGATCGCCTTGCGCACGCCCTCCGAGGCCCACTGACCCGACGCCACCGAGGCCTCCGACATCTCCTGGATCCGCCGCTTCACGTCGCGGCCCTTGCGGCCGTCGAACACCTTGCCGCTCAGCCCGGCCGCCTGCACGAGCGCGGCCAGCGCCGACGTGCGCGGATCGACCGGATCGGGTCCGTCGAGGGCGGCGTTGAGGCGCGCGCGGGCGTCCGTCTCCTGTGGCGGTTGGACCCCGTGAGCGGACGGGTAGCGCGTGCGCGGAAAGACCCACAGCACCTTGTCCTGCTCCCGGGTGAGCACGCCGGCAGCCACGAGGTCGTCGAGCAGCCGCTGGTGCAGCTTGTCGCCGGGCAACCGGGAGAGCCAGTCGCGCGGGGTGCGCGTCTTCTTGTCGTTGGCGACCGTCGACAGCGTCTCGTCGAGCACCGGGTCGCCGGTGGGGGTCGCGTCGGTGACGACGATCTTGTCGTCGCCGTCGACGTCGAACCTGCCGGCCAGCGCCAGCTCGAGCAGCACCGCACCCGACAGGCCGAAATTGAGCGACGACGCGCCCAGCTGGGCGTCGCCCTCGTCGCTGTAGGCCAGGAGCAGGAGTTCGTCAGCGAGCCGCATGCGCACCTGCCTACCCAGCCCGTGCCGGCGCTACTCCTTGATCGACCGGAGCAGCACGATGGCCACGTCGACGACCTCGACGTTCTCGTCAGCGGCGCCGGTCGCCTTCTTGCCGGTCACCCCGTCGCCGAGCATCGTCAGGCAGAACGGGCAGCTGACGGCCACCGTCTGCGCGTTGGTCGACAGTGCCTCCTCGACCCGCTCGACGTTGATCCGCTTGCCGATGCGCTCCTCCATCCACATGCGGGCGCCGCCGGCGCCGCAGCAGAACGACCGCTCCGCGAACCGCGGCATCTCGGTGACGCCGGTGTCCTTGGCGACCGCGCCCAGCACCTCGCGCGGCGGAGCGAACACGCGGTTGTGGCGGCCCAGGTAGCACGGGTCGTGGTAGGTCAGGCCGCCGTCGAGCGGCTTCACCGGCGTGAGCTTGCCGGTGCTGACCAGCTGCGACAGCAGCTGCGTGTGGTGGATGACCTCGTAGGTGCCGCCGAGCTGCGGGTACTCGTTGGCCAGCGTGTTGAAGCAGTGCGGGCAGCTCGCGACGATCTTCTTGACGCCGACCTCGTTGAGCGTCTCGACGTTCTGCTGGGCCATCATCTGGAACAGGAACTCGTTGCCGACGCGGCGGGCCGGGTCGCCGGTGCACGACTCGCCATCGCCGAGCACCGCGTACTTCACGCCGGCCTCGTGCAGCAGCGTCGCCACCGCGCGGGTGGTGCGCTTGGCCCGGTCTTCGAACGCGCCGGCGCAGCCGACCCAGAACAGGTACTCGAAGTCCTCGACCTCACCGGCCACCGGCACCTCGAAGTCGAGGCCCTTCATCCAATCGGCGCGGGCCGACTGGGCGGCTCCCCACGGGTTGCCCTTGTTCTCCAGGTTGCGGAGCATCACCCCGGCCTCGGTCGGGAAGTTCGACTCGATCATCACCTGGTAGCGGCGCATGTCGACGATGTGGTCGACGTGCTCGATGTCGACCGGGCACTGCTCGACGCACGCGCCGCACGTGGTGCACGACCACAGCACGTCGGGGTCGATGATGCCCATCTCCTCGGCACCGCCGATCAGCGGCCGCTCGGCCTCGGCCTTCGCCTCGGTGGATACCCCGTCCTTGTTCTCGCCGGCGAGAAGGTAGGGCGCCTTGGCGTACGCGTGGTCACGCAGGCTCAGCACGAGCAGCTTGGGCGACAGCGGCTTGCCGGTGTTCCAGGCGGGGCACTGCGACTGGCAGCGGCCGCACTCGGTGCAGGTGGTGAAGTCGAGCAGGCCCTTCCAGGTGAACTGCTCCACCGCGGCGACGCCGAACGGCACCTCTTCCGGGTCGGCCTCTTCGAAGTCGATCGGCTTGCCGGCGGCCATCATCGGCTGCAGCGCGCCGAGCGCCGGCTTCTCGCTGGCCGTCCGCTTGAACCAGATGTTCGGGAACGCGCTGAACCGGTGCCAGGCGACACCCATCGTGACGTTGAGCGAGATCGTGATCAGCCAGGCCATCGAGATGAGCAGCTTGACCATGGCGACCAGGGAGATCGCCGTGTCGTTGCCGGGGATGACCTGCCCGAGCCCGTACGTGACCGGCGTCGCCCAGGCCGGGTACTCGGCGTGCCCGGCGGCGAACTTGAGGCTGCGGATCAGCAGCCCGCAGATGAGGACGCCGACGATCGTCCACTCGACGTAGTACGCCTGCCACATCGTCGACCCGGTGAACCGGGACAGGCCCTTCTTGCGGGTGGGCAGGTTACGCAGCCGGACGACGATCAGCGCGAGGATGCCGATCAGCCCGAAGACGCTCAGCCACTCGGTGACCAGCCCGTACGGTGCCCAACCGCCGAGCAGCGGCAGCTTGCCCTCGGCACTGACCACGTCGAAGTAGGCCTCGACCACGAGCAGGAACAGCACGAGGAACGAGACCATGACGAACCAGTGCGCCAGCCCGATGCCGCTCCACTTGAGCATGCGGGTATGCCCGAGCGTCTCCCGCAGCATGGTGGCGGTGCGCTGGCCCTTGCCGTCGAACCGCTCCGCGGGGACGGCCTGACCCAGCCGGATCACGCTGACCATCTGGCGGACGGCACGTACCGCCAGTACGACCGCCGTGATCGTGACAAGGGCGGCGACGACGGTCGCCACCACCTGGACCGGCCCCATTGGTGCGCCTCCGTAAGCCCGTGAGCCTGATTTCGACGAGCTTACGGCTCGCTACCGACAAGTAACCGCCGCAGTGGGAAAGTCCACTACCTCCACTTGGACAGGACGCCCAGTGCGGCGACCATCGCGCCGAACCCGATCGCCAGGTTCCAGTAGCGCCACGAGTACACCGGGTACTGGCCCTGCGACAGGTAGAACGTGACCAGCCAGGCGATGCCGGCGACGATCAACGCGACCGCCAGCGCGGGCACCCAGACCGGGCTCGGCTTCCGGGTCGTCGCCGCCTGCGTGGGCCGGAGCTCGGCGGGCGGCGTGTAGACCTTCTTCTTGCGTACGTTTGACTTCGGCACTGCGTCTCCAAGGAGGGGCTCGGGCGGGCACCCCCGCGGTGCGAGAATGCTGAATGACAAGCGTAGTCAAGCCGGCGCGCGGCGACAGGTTGGGGGCGTGGTGGAGTACACATCCGGTGCCGTTTCGTGGTCCGGAGCGTTCCGCCGCGCCTGGCATGGCCTGCGCCGACGCACCGACCGCCGCCGTGGGTGGTCGTTGCTGGTTCCCATTGTGGCCCTTCTCGCGGGTCTTTTGGTCACGACCACCGCAAATACCGCAGCGGGTACCGAACTTCGCAATGATCGCCGCCCGGAATTGACGAACCTGATCGAGAAGCGCCAACAGGATGTCTCCGCGGCCGAGGAACGGGCCGATCGCCTCCGGCGCGATGTCGAGGCCCTCACCGGCGGCATCGGCAAGACCGACGCGGGCGTGGCGCAGCAGCAGGGCGAAGCCGCCGACCGGGAGGCCGCGGCGGGACTGACCGCGTTACGTGGTCCCGGTGTGACCGTGCGCATGAACGACGCACCGCGCCGGCCCGACGGCACCCGGCCGGCCAACGCCAGCGCCGACGATCTGGTGGTGCACCAGCAGGACGTACAGGCCGTGGTGAACGCGTTGTGGGCCGGCGGAGCGGAGGCCATGATGATCATGGGAGTCCGCATCATCGCCACCAGCGCCGTACGCTGCGTCGGGAACACACTCCTGCTCGACGGGCGGGTGCACTCGCCCCCGTTCGTGATCACGGCAATCGGAGACCCTGGCCGCCTGCAGCGCTCACTCGACGAGTCCGGCGGGGTGCGGCTGTTCCGCAACGCGGCCGCCGACTTCGGACTCGGCTACGAGGTCAGGGTGGAGGGGGACGTCACCGTGCCGGCTTACCACGGGTCACTCGCCTTACCCGGGGCGAAGGTGCCTGAATGACCTCGCAGCCGGCGCACCGCCCCAGGCACCGTCCCGCCCACGCGGCACCACCCGACCACGACGAGGGGTCGATCGACAACGAACCCACGTCGGCCCTACCGGCGCACCGGCTGCCCCCGATCCGTCCCGACTTCCTCGACACCGCCCCGCCCCCGCCGGCCAGGGAGGTCGGAGACCGGTCCGGCCGGCGCAGTCGTGGCCGCGAGACCTCCGTTCCGGTGACGATAGGGTCCGAATCGGGCAATGACCCACGCGACGTCGAGACCCTCGGCGAAAATGGGCCCGGAACGACCGACGCGACCGCCACCTCGGTGCTGACGCCGGTGGTGCCCGAAGACCGCACCGCGATCATTCCGCGACTGCACGGCCGGGGCGAACTGCGGGTGGCGGAGACGGCAGACCGGAACAGCACCGGCGACGGGCGGCAGGCGCCGAGGGGCGTCCGCGTCATCCCGTTGCGACCGGTGCAGACCGCAGACGGTTACAGGAGCGTGTACTCGGAAGTGACCCGTACGACGCCCGCCACCGTCGCGCGCACGGTTGCCCGTGGCACCGGCGAACTGCTCATCACGCTGGGCCTCATCGTGCTGCTGTTCGCGGCGTACGAGGTGTGGGGCAAGGCCGCCATCGTCAACGCGGAGCAGAACGACCTCGACCGGCAGCTCGCGCAGCAGTTCGCCCAGCAGCCGTCGACCTCGCCGTCCGCCGGTCTCGGCGCGGCGGTGCCGCCGCCGCTCTCCGGTGGTGCGCTGGCCCGCCTGTACATCCCGCGCCTGGACAAGAACTGGGTCGTCGTACAGGGCGTCACGCAGAAGGACATCCGGTACGCGCCCGGCCACTACCCGAACACGGCGATGCCGGGCGAGGTCGGGAACTTCTCCGTGGCCGGCCACCGCAACCGGGCCATCTTCTGGGACCTCGACCAGCTGAGGGTCGGCGACCCGATCGTTGTGGAGACCGCTCAGACGTTCTACGTGTACCGGGTCACCCAGAGCCACGTGGTGCTGCCGACCGCGGTGCAGGTGGTGGCGCCGGTGCCGGGCCAGCCGGGCAAGAAGCCGCAGGACATGATGCTGACGCTCACCACCTGCAACCCGAAGTTCAACAACTACCAGCGGCTGATCATCCACGCGAAGCTCGACCCCGGCGACCCCTCATCGGTCGTCCAGCGCACCGCGGGCCGGCCCAGGGAAATCGGGGGCTGACGCGTGTACGCGTGGATCTGGCGGAAGCTGCCGTTCGGGGTCCCGGGCAAGATCATCGGGTCGTTGCTCCTGGTGACGCTCGTGGTCGGCGCTCTGTGGTTCTGGGGCTTCCCGGCCGCTGAACCCCTACTGCCGTTCGACGACGTGAACGTCACCGACGAGGGTGGCGACCCGGGTGGCGGCGGTCCCGCCGGAACCGACCCGTCCGGTGGCCTTCCGGGCGACGAGCACGACCTTCCATACTCGACGGAGTCGAACGAACCCTCACCGGGAAGGTGATCGTGCGCGTCCTCGTCATCGACAACTACGACTCGTTCGTGTTCAACCTCGTCCAGTACCTCGGCCAGCTCGGTGTCGAGTGCGAGGTGCGGCGCAACGACGAGATCTCCGTGGCCGACGTCGGCCGGTTGCGGCCCGCCGGGGTCCTGCTTTCTCCGGGACCGGGGACGCCGCAGCGCGCCGGCATCTGCATGAAGGTGATCGAGGAGTACGCCGGCGAGCTGCCGATCTTCGGCGTGTGCCTCGGACACCAGGCGTTCGGCGCCGTGTACGGCGGGGTCGTCGACCGGGCTCCCGAACTGCTGCACGGCAAGACGTCGCTGGTCCACCACACCGGTGCGGGTGTGCTGGCCGGGCTGCCCAGCCCGTTCACCGCGACCCGGTACCACTCGCTCGCCGTCGACGAGGCCACGCTGTCCGCGGAGATCGAGGTCACCGGGCGCACGGAGTCCGGCATCGTGATGGCGATGCGCCACCGCACGCTGCCCATCGAGGGCGTGCAGTTCCACCCCGAGTCGGTGCTCACCCAGGGCGGGCACCTCATGCTCGCGAACTGGGTGGCGGCCTGCGGTCACCCGTCTGCGCTCGACCGGGCACCCGCGCTGGCCGACGAGGTCGAGGCGCGACGGCTGGGAGCGTTCGCGGTCTGATGTGCGAAAGGCCGCTCCCCGGGTGGGGCGCGGCCTTCGCGTTGCTATGGCGTCAGCCGCCGTTGCCGCTGCTCGACGACGCCGACGGGTTGCTCGGACCGGGGTTCGGGTTGTTCTGCCTCGTTCCGATCGTCAGCGTGATGCTGATGTTCTTGAACTGGGTCGAGTCGGCGTTCGGGGTCTGGCTGATGACCTTGCCGACCTGGTCGTCGTCGGTGGTCCCGCGCTCTTTGATGGTGACCTTGTTCACGTCGAAGCCGGCCTTGGCCAGCGCCTGCTTCGCCTCGCTCTCGTTCATGCCCGAGAGGTTCGGCATCTTGCGCTGGTTGTCCTTCGAGATGTTGATGACGACGACCGAGTTGACGTCGACCGCCGCACCCGCACCGGGCGAGGTGCCGACGACCGTGCCCTGCTTCTCCGTGCTGTCGACCGGCTGGACCTGTGCGGTCAGCTTGTTGTCGCGGAGCGCCTTCTCGGCCTCGGCCTGGGTCTTGCCGCGGAGGTCGGGCACCGTGGCCTTGTCGGGCGCCGTGCACACCTGGAACGTCACGTTCGAACCCTCGGCCACCTTCGTGTTCGCCGCCGGGTCCTGCTTGATGACCTTGTTGAGGCTCGTCGCCTGCTGGCACTCGCTGGTGCTCTGTTGTGTTCCGGAGAGGCCCTCGGCGTCGAGGAGGCTGTTCGCGTCGGCGACCGTCTTACCGGCGAGGTCGGGCACCGTGACGTCGGACGACTGGTTGGCCAGCACCAGGCCGAGCCCCAGCACCCCCAGCGCGAGCATGCCGAGCACGGTGATCAGCACCACCAGTGCGGTGCTGCCCTTCTTCTGGCGCTGCGGCGGGGGGACCCGCGCCGGCGGCCGCGTCATCGTCCCGGTCATCGGCCGCTGGGTGGGCGCCATCATCGCGGTGCGCTCGGCCTCGGTCATCACCGGCGGCGCCGACACCGGCCGGCCCGCGGCCGCCCGGAGCAGGTCGTTGCGCATCTCGCCGGCGCTCTGGTACCGGTTGGCCGGGTTCTTCGACAGCGCCTTGAGCACCACCGAGTCGACGTCGGGGGTGACGTCGGGGTTCAGCTCGCTGGGCGCGCGGGGGTCCTCCCGCACGTGCTGGTACGCGACGCTGACCGGGTTGTCACCGATGAACGGCGGTTGCCCGGTGAGCAGTTCGAAGATCACGCAGCCGGTCGCGTAGACGTCGCTGCGGGCGTCGACGGCCTCGCCGCGCGCCTGTTCCGGCGACAGGTACTGCGCCGTTCCGATGACCGCCGACGTCTGGGTCATCGTGCTGGCGCCGCTGGCCAGCGCCCGCGCGATGCCGAAGTCCATGACCTTGACCTGGCCGGTCTGCGTGAGCATCACGTTGCCGGGCTTGATGTCGCGGTGGATGATGCTGTGCCGGTGGCTGAAGTCGAGCGCGGAGCAGATGTCGGCCACGATCTCCAGCGCCCGGCGCTGCTGGATGCGGCCCTCGATGGCCAGCACCTCTTTCAGGGTGCGACCGTTGACGTACTCCATGACGATGTACGGCAGTTCCTCGCCGGTGGGAGCGTGCTCCTCACCGGTGTCGTAGACCGCCACGATCGCCGGGTGGTTCAGCGAGGCGGCGTTCTGTGCCTCGCGCCGGAACCGGAGCTGGAACGTGGCGTCACGGGCCAGGTCGTGCCGGAGGGTCTTGATCGCGACGTCGCGACCGAGCCGCGTATCGCGGCCACGGTGCACCTCAGCCATGCCGCCGAAGCCGAGTAGCTCGCCGACCTGGTACCTCCCGCCGAGGAGGCGGGCCTGCGCGGTCATCTCGTCTCGCGTCCTTCGGTCATCGTCTCTAAGCCTGCCACAGTACTTTCCGCCCGTTGGCACCGGTGGACCCTGCGTGCCACGCTCGTCACCTACCGGCGCCGCTCCCCGACCGACCGCGCCTCCGGCCTACCTGCCGCCCGCCTACCGGCGAGCTGAACCAACTCCCGCCTACCGGCGGGCTGAACACCTTCCCCGCCTACCGGCGGGCTGAACACCTTCCCCGCCTACCGGCGGGCTGAACACCTTCCCCGCCTACCGGCGGGATTGGCAGTTGTTGAACGGGAAACCGCCGGTGCACGTCGGGTTGGGGCCGCCGGTCTGGCCGCCTCCGCCCGAGCCGCGCCCGTTGCTCACCTTCACCTCGATCTCGCTGCCCTTCGGTTGCGGACCACAGGGGCTCACGTCGACCACGGTGCCGGCACGGGCGCTGTCAGCGACCTCCGTCTCCTTCACCTTGAAACCGTCCGTGTTCTCCAAATGGTTGCGGACACCGGCGATCGGTTTTCCGCGCAATCCGTCACAGTCGACGGTCTCGGTCTCGCCGGTGGGCGGCGCGTTGGTCGCGGTCGCCGTGGCGGTCGGTTCCTTCGGGTCGTCGTCGCCGCCCAGGCTGTTCACCAGGAACACGCCGCCGCCGATGCACAGGATCAGCGCCAGTGCGGCGATGCCCGCGATCGCGGCGATCACGCCCGGCTTGCGCCGGTTGAGCAGCCCGCCACCGCCACCCGCGCCGCCGCTGCCACCGCCGGCGGGCGCGTTCTGCTGAGCGCCGGGAACCATGCTGGTCTGTACGTACGTGTACCCGGTATCGGATGCCTGCTGGGGCGGTGGTGGCACACCGGCCGCGCCGCGGGCGAACTGTCCGGGCGGCGGAGGCGGACCACCGGGAGCACCCGGCCCGCCCGGGCCGACCGGTCCGGTCATCCCGCCGGCGGGCATGACCCGGGTGCCGCTGGCGCCCGTCTCACCCGGCTTCGGACCCTCTTCGTACGGCGCGCCCGAGGTGGGCGGCGGGAACGCGTCGGGCGGCCCGGACGTCGGACCGGGCTGGAAGCCACCACCGGGGGGACCCGACGTGGGACCGGGCTGGAAGCCACCACCGGGCGGACTCGACGTGGGACCGGCCTGGAAGCCACCACCGGGCGGACCCGACGTGGGACCGGCCTGCATGCCGACCGGCGCACCGGCCGGACCCGGCTGGAAGCTCGACGCCGGCGTACCCGGCGCACCCGACACGGGACCGGGTGGGCCCGACATCGGCGCACCGGGCATACCGGACACCGGCGCCGCGACCGGTGAACCCGGCACCATCGGCGACCCGGGCATGCCGCTCGGCGGCACGGCCGGCCGCGCGGCGGTGCTCGCCGCGGCCAGCTGACCGGCGGCCCGCCGGGCCACCTGGCCGAGCGTCGCCGCACTCGGGTACCGCTGGCTCGGGTCCTTGGACATGGCCGTGTCGACGATCTGCCGGGCCGGCCCCGGAATGTCCGGCGGCAGCGGCGGCGGCTGGTCACGCACGTGCCGCATGGCGATCTCGAGCGGGTTCTCCCCCTCGAACGGACGCCGGCCGGAAAGGCACTGGTACGCCACCACGCCGAGCGCGTACACGTCGGACAGCGGTGTGGCGCCCTGGCCGGACGCCTGCTCCGGCGAGATGTACGACGCCGTGCCCAGCACCGAACCGGCCGCGGTGAGCTGGCCGACGGCCGCCGAGCGGGCGATGCCGAAGTCGGTGAGCACGAGCGTGCCGTTCGGACGCACGAGCAGGTTGCCCGGCTTCACGTCACGGTGCACGATGCCCTTCTCGTGGGCGGCGTGCAGCGCGTCGGCCGCCTGGGCCATGAGCGCCATCGTGCGGGCCGGTGTCAGCCGCCCCACCCGCGACAGCGTGCGCGACAGCGCGTCGCCCTCGATGTACTCCATCACCAGGAACGCGGTGTCGTTCTCGTTGCCGTAGTCGTAGACGTCGACCACACCGGGGTGGTTGATCGTGGCCATGGTGCGCGCCTCGCCGCGGAAGCGCTCGGCGAAGCCGGGCTCCTCCACCAGCGCCTGCAGCAGCACCTTGACCGCCACTGTGCGGCCGAGCACCTCGTCGGTCGCCCGCCAGACGTCGCCCATGCCGCCACCGGCGATGCGCTCGTCCAGGCGGTATCGACCGCCCAACATCGTGCCTGGACTCAGCATGATGATCTCCGTCCGGTCTTTCTGGCGCCTGTGCGTCCGTTGTGGTCCATCACGCGAGACCCTTCTCGGCGATGTACGCCTTCATGATCTGGCCGGCGATCCGCGCCGCCTCGGCACTTCCGCCCTTGCCGGCGTTCTCGAGGAACACCGTGGTGGCGATGACCGGCTTGCCGTTCTTCATCGCGAACGCGATGAACCAGCCGTGCGACTCCTGCTCGGTGGCGTTCTCGGCGGTACCGGTCTTGCCGCCGACCTGGAAGCCGCTGATCCGGGCGTTCTTGCCGCTGCCCTTCTCCACAACGCTGATCATCATCGTCTGCAGGTCCTTGGCCTGCTGCTCGCTGATGCTGCGGCGGAGCTCCTTGGGCTGGGCGGTGTAGTGGACCGTCGTCAGGTCGGCCGCCTTCAGCTGCTGCACCAGGTAGGGGCGCATCTGGGAGCCGTTGTTCGCGACGGATGCCGCGATCATCGCGCCCTGTAGCGGGGTCATCACCACCTCGAACTGACCGATGGACGACTGGGCGGTCGCCGCCGGGTCGTTCTTGCCCGGTGTGTTGGTCATCGATCCGACGGTGCTCTCCGCAACACGGAAGCAGGTGTTCTTCTCGTCACGGTCGATCGTCGGGGTGGACTCGAACCCGAACTTCGTGGCCATCGCGCGGATCTTCTCGGCGCCGAGCACCTCGGCCCCGTACTTGGCGAACATCGTGTTGCACGACTCGGTGAGCCCCTGGATCAGCGTGGTGGTCGGCTCCGGGCAGATGTTCGAGCTGGCGTTCTTGATGAAGAACCCACCGGTCTGCGGCGGCTCGTACCGCGGGCCGGCCGGCAGCACGCTGTTCGGCGTCTCACCGTTCTCGAGCATCGCGGCGGCCATGACGACCTTGAACGTCGAACCCGGCGGGAACCGCTCGGAGAACGCGCGGTTGCGCAGCGGCTTGTTCGGGTCCTTGTCGAGCGCGGTCTGCGCGTTGAACGCCGCGGTGCGGTCGTGGGTCGACACCACGTTCGGGTCGTAGCTGGGGATCGACGCGGCCGCGAGGATCGCACCGGTCGACGGGTCGATGGCGACCGCGGCGGCCTTCTGCACGCCGTTCTTGTTCTTCAGCAGCTCGTTGTACGCCGTCTCCTGCGCCGACTTGGAGACGCTCATGACGACGTTGCCGCCGGGCTTCTGGCCGGAGAACATCTCGGTGATGCGGTCGGCGACCTGCGAGTCGGCGTTGCCGTTGAGGTACTCGTTCTCGAGCTTCTCGATCGCGGTGGCGCCCAGGGTCACGCTCTTGTACCCGACGAGGTGCGCGTACGGCGCGCCCTTCGGGTAGGTGCGCTGGAACTTGAGCTCCCCGGTGGTCGGTACGCTCTGCGCCACCGCCTCGTCACCGACGATGACCTTGCCGCGCTCGACCTCGTACTCGCTCTGGAGCACGCGGCCGTTGTAGTCGCTGGTGCGGTACTCCTTGGCGCGGACACCCTGCACCCAGTTGAGGTTCGCGAAGAGCAGGCCGAAGAGGACCAACACCACGACTCCGACCCGTCGCAGTGGCGCGTTCATCTGATCATCTCCGTCGGGGCCTCGTGCAGTCTCGCCGGTGGGGTGCCGCGGCCGCCGGACACGCCGACGGTGGCACTGGTGGACGCGGGATTACGTGCCGCTGCTGAAATACGCAGCAGCAGCGCGATCAGGATCCAGTTGGACATCAGGGACGATCCTCCGGCCGACATGAACGGGGTGGTCTGGCCGGTCAGTGGGATCAGCCTCGTGATGCCTCCGATGATGACGAACAGCTGCAAGGCGACGGTGAATGCCATGCCACCGGCGAACAGCTTGCCGAACGAGTCACGCACGCCGAGGGCCGCCCGCAGGCCGCGCTCGACGACCAACAGGTACAGCACCAGCAGCGCGGTGAGCCCGAACAGCCCGATCTCCTCGCCCACCCCGGCGAAGATCAGGTCGCTGTGCACCTCGGGGATCTCTTCCGGGTAGCCCTTGCCGGGACCGGCGCCGAAGAGCCCGCCGGTACCGAGTCCGAGCAGTGACTGCACCAGCTGGTAACCGTCGTCGTACGGACGGTTGCCCGAGAACGGGTCGAGCCAGATCTCGGCCCGCTGGTAGAAGTTCGCGAACGGGCCGCCGATGGCCGCGCCGAGGAAGTAGGCCGAGATGACCCCGCCGAAGAACATGCCGAGACCGATGATCAGCCAGCTGCTGCGCTCGGTGGCGATGTACAGGGTCACCACGAACATGCCGAAGTACATCAGCGAGGTGCCGAGGTCCTTCGAGACGACGAGGACCATCAGGCTGAGCAGCCAGACGGTGACCACCGGGCCGAGGTCACGGGCCCGGGGGAAGTCGATACCCATGAACCGCTTGCTCGCCAGTGACAGCAGCTCCCGCTTGCGCACCAGGTACACCGCGAAGAACACCAGCAGCATGACCTTGGCGAACTCGCCGGGCTGGATGCTGAAGCCGCCGACCTTGATCCACAGCTTGGCGCCGTTGATCTCGGAGAACCGCGCCGGCAGCACCACCGGGATCATGACCAGGACGATGCCGCCGAGGCCCAGGGTGTAGGCGTACCGCGACAGCGTGCGGTGGTCGCGCACCAGTACCAGGACGATCATCGCCAGCACCACGGCGATCAGGGTCCACAGCAGCTGGCGGCCGCCCCACCCGCCGAAGACCGACGGGTCGGCGCGGTCGGCCGCGTCGGCGCCGACCAGGTCGACCCGGCGCAGGTACGTGACGCCGATGCCGTTGATCAGGGCAACCGTCGGCAGCAGCACGGGGTCGGCGTACGGCGCGAAGAACCTGATGACGAAGTGCGCGCCGACGAAGATCGCGGTCAGGATCGCCGTCGGCACCCAGAAGTCGCTGGTGATCTCCTCCAGGGCACCGGCCTCCATCGCGGCCGAGTATCCGAGGAGCAGGAGCATCGAGAATCCGAGCAGCGCCAGCTCGACGTTGCGACGGGTGCGCGGCCGGCGCCCGGTCGACGCCGACTGGCCGGCCGACCCGGGAGCAGTGCTCGCGGGCGGCGGCTGGGGAGCCGGAGCGGCGGGGGCGGTCACGTCAGTTCCTTCAGTCTTTCTTCCGGGCTTTCGATCGGGTCAGCTTCATTCGACGTCGGTGCGGGCTCAGCGGTTCAGGGGTTCCGGCAATTTGTCGGTGACGGGGTGGGCTGCGCGTTGGCCGACGTGGCCGACGGGTCCGGTGTGACCGACGGCGAACCCGATGCCGACCCGTCCAGCGTGCCGGTGGGGGTCGACGGTGCCGCCGACGACGCCGAGCCCGACGGGTAGTCATTCGGATCAGGGTCGGGTCCGGATGGCGTGGGGCCGGGTGGGCAGGCCTTCAGCTGGTCGGTGGTCAGCTGGTCCATCTTCCGCTCCGCGTCGGCCTCGCTGTTCGCGGCGATGCCCTTGCGCACGGCGTCCTGCGCGACGTTGTTGAGGTCGTCGATGTTGGTGTCGCTGCGCTTGTGCTCGGAGTTGAAGTGCAGGCCGGCGATCTCGGCGGGCACACCCTGGAAGACGGCCACCGTGCCGTCTTCGGTGACACCGACGTAGTAGCGGGTCTGGGTGTAGTAGTAGCCGCCGTACAGGCCGCCGCCGAGGAGCAGCACGAGGATCGCGGTGACGGTGAGCGCGCGGAGCGGGTGGCGGCGCGGGCGGTCGTCATCGTCGTCGTCGTTGTTCGCCGGTTCCGCCTCGGGCACCGGTGAGCGTGGCGTGGTGACCGCGGACGCCCGCGCGGCGGACATCGTCTCGTCGGCCGAGGTGGCCATGCCGCGGTCGCGTGCGGCGGCGCCGCCGACGATCGGCACCGACTCGGTGATGTCGCCGGTGGTGACGTCGGCGACGATCACGGTGATGTTGTCGGGACCACCGCCGCGCAGTGCCAGCTGCACCAGCCGCTCGGCGCACTGGTTGGCGTCGACGTACTCGCGCAGCGTCGCCGCGATGGTCTCGGCGCTGACCACGCCGGAGAGACCGTCGCTGCACAGCATGTACCGGTCGCCGGGGTGTGCCTCGCGAACCGAGTACTCGGGCTCGGCGTCGCGCCCGTCGAGGGCGCGGTAGAGAAGGTGCCGTTGCGGGTGGCTGTCGGCTTCCTCCGGCGTGATGCGGCCCTCGTCGATCAGCATCTGGACGTACGTGTCGTCCTTCGTGATCTGGCCGAACTCGCCGTCCCGGAGCATGTATGCCCGGGAGTCGCCGATGTGCACCATCCCGATGCGGCTCCCGGAGAAGAGCATGGCGGTGAGGGTGGTGCCCATGCCCTCCATCGCCGGGTTCGCGTCGACGGTGTCGCGTAACTGCTGGTTGGCGGATTCGACCACGCCGCGCAGTGCGTCGAGGAGCGCGCCACCGGGCACGTCCTCGTCGAGGGGCGCCATGGTGCCGATGACGATGTTGCTCGCGACGTCACCGGCGGCCATGCCACCCATGCCGTCGGCAACAGCGAGCAGCCGCGGTCCTGCATACACGGAGTCCTGGTTCCCGCTCCGGATGAGGCCGCGGTCGCTGCGCGCTGCGTACCGCAGAGTAAGTGTCATGGCCGTAACTCGAGTGATGTGCGGCCGATCCGGATCGGCACGCCGAGGGGGACGGGGGTGGGTGCGGAAACCTTGCCGCGGTCCAGGTAGGTGCCGTTCGTGGAGCCCAGGTCTTCGATGTACCACTGACCGGCGCGGGGAACGAGCCGGGCATGCCGCGAGGAGGCGTAGTCATCGGTGATGACCAGGGTGGAGTCCTCCGCGCGCCCGATCGAGATGGTGGCCTCGCTCAGGGTGATGCGGGTACCGGCCAGCGCGCCAGCGGTGACGACCAGCTGGCGCGCGACCTTGCCGCGGCGGGCGCGTGCGGGACGACCCGCCGGCGCGGCGGCCGGCACACCGACGCCGCGGGGAGCGGCCACGATGCGACTGGCCCGGGAGCCGGCGAACATGTCTCGACGGATCACACCGACCACGGTGAAGACGAAGATCCACAGCAGCACGAGAAACCCGTACCGTGCCACGGTGAGGACGAACTCCGGCATGGACCGCCTATCCCTGGGTGGGGTGGGACACCGCGTGGATGGTCACCGCGACTTCGGACACAACTGTCTTCGCCACCAATGTGATGGACACCGGACCGGTGGACACCAGGTGAATGAACACCGTTAGTCCAACCGGAAGGTCAGAGTCGTGGTGCCGAGCTGCACCACGTCGCCGCCGTTGAGCGCCACGGCCGAGACGCGCTGGCCGTTGACCATCGTGCCGTTCGTGGAGCCGAGGTCGGTGAGGACGACCTGGGATCCGTCGAAGTCGAGCCGGGCGTGCCGGCGCGAGATACCGACGTCGGGCAGCCGCAGGTTCGCCTGATCGCCCCGGCCGATGACGGTCGAGCCGATCGAGAGCGGATATGCGCGCCCGTCGCTCGACATCAGTCTCACGTTACGGGCCGGCCCACCGGGCCCGGCCGGCGCCCCACCGGGGAATCCCTGGCCCTGGCCGCCGTAGCCACCGTCGCCGCCGTAGCCACCCTGGCCGGGCGCGACCGGACCGACGTCGCCGCCGGTGTAGACCTCGGCGGTGACCCGGAACATGCCGGTGTCGAGGCCCTCGCCCCGCTCGATCTCGACGATCACGTCGCCGTACACGGTCCAGCCCTGCTCGCCGATGAACTCGGCCTGCGACTGCGCGAGCTCCTGGGCAAGGGCGGCGGCATACGGAGCCAACCGGCTGTGATCGTACGGCGACAGATCGATCACGTACCTGTTCGGAACCAACGTTCGTCCACCGGCGAGGATGGCTTTGTGCGCCTCCGCCTCCCGTTGCATGGCGTTGAGGATCTCCACAGGGTGGACGACCCCCTTGAAGACTTTGGCGAAGGCCCCCTCGACCAGACCTTCCAGGCGCTTCTCGAAGCGCTGTAGCACACTCACCGGCTCCTCCTCGGGTCCCGAGGACATGATGGTATCCGTCGACCGCACTCCGCTATGCACGACGGACTGCCACCTCGTGCTACTCTTCCGGGGCGTCAGCGGCCAACGGTAGCGCGAAAGCGCTAGGAACCAGTGCTGAGCGGCCTGAAATGCAGTTGAAATCGGGTGTCGCAACAGTGCTATAACAGTGGTCGCGAGTCTCCCGGGGAAGTGGCGGAATGGCAGACGCGCACGGTTCAGGTCCGTGTGCCCGAAAGGGCGTGGGGGTTCAACTCCCCCCTTCCCCACGAGTTGTCAGGTGGTCTCTGTTCGCGGAACGCGCGAACCGGGGCCACCTCGTCATATCTGCTCCGGGGGCCGAGCCCCCGGACACCCCGCGCAGGTCGGTGGCCGCTCCCCACCGAAAAGCGCAACCTCTCCAGTAGGCCCTCTCCGCACGCCGGGGGTCCTTCGTTATGTTTACCGGCGGCTCAGGAGTCCCAGTCCGAGGGAGCGAAGGTGACATGGGTGTTGCGGTAGTGACCGGGTCGGCCGGTCTGATCGGTTCGGAGGCGGTGCGCCACTTCGCCGGTCTCGGTCTCGACGTGGTCGGTATCGACAACGACATGCGCCGCGAGTTCTTCGGCGCGGAGGCGTCGACGGCGTGGAACGTCGTCCGGCTCACGGATGAGCTGGGCGACTCGTACAGCCACTACAACGTCGACATCCGCAACCGAGCCGACCTGGCGAAGATCTTCGCCAGGTACGGGCGCGACGTCGCCGTCGTGATCCACACGGCCGCGCAGCCCAGCCACGACTGGGCGCTGCGCGACCCGTACACCGACTTCGACATCAACGCCGGCGGCACGCTCAACATCCTGCAGAACGTGCGCGAGCACTGCATCGAGGCGCCGGTGATCCACTGCTCCACCAACAAGGTGTACGGCGACCGGCCCAACACGCTGCCGCTCACCGAGCAGGAGACGCGCTGGGAGATCGACCCGGCGCACCCGTACGCCAACGGCATCGCCGAGGACATGTCGATCGACGCGTGCCTGCACTCGGTGTTCGGCGCGTCGAAGGTGGCGGCCGACATCATGGTGCAGGAGTACGGCCGCTACTTCGGCATGAAGACGGCCTGCTTCCGGGGTGGAACCCTGACGGGACCGGCGCACAGCGCCACCGAGCTCCACGGCTTCCTCGGCTACGTGATGCGCTGCAACATGGAGCGCCGCACGTACAAGATCTTCGGATACAAGGGCAAGATGGTCCGCGACGCCATCCACAGTCACGATGTGGTCTCGGCGTTCGAGGCGTTCTTCCGCAACCCCCGCTCGGCCGCGGTCTACAACCTCGGCGGCGGGCGCTTCTCGAACACGTCGCACCTGGAGGCGTTCGCGCTCGCCGAGAAGATCAGCGGTGTCGAGATGCAGACTGAGTATGTCGAGACGAACCGCGTCGGCGACCACATGTGGTGGATCGGGTCGAACGCCGCGTTCCAGGCCGACTACCCGGAGTGGAAGCAGGCCTACGACGTCCCGGCGATCATGCAGGAGATCTACGAGGCGAACGTGGACCGGTGGCAGCCGTGATCGACAAGGGTAAGAACAGCGTCCTCGGCGTCATGGTCGACGCCGTCGACTACGAGGCCGCCACCGACAAGGTCCTCGCCGCCGCGCGTGAGGGGCGGCCGCTCGCGGTCACCGCGCTCGCGGTGCACGGGGTCATGACCGGCGTGCAGGACAAGGCCCACAACGCCCGTCTCAACTCCTTCGACCTGGTGACCCCCGACGGCCAGCCGGTGCGCTGGGCGCTCAACTCGCTGCACCACGCGGCCCTGGTCGACCGGGTCTACGGGCCCGAGCTCACCAACCGGGTGCTGATCAAGGCGGCCGAGGAGGGCCTACCGGTATATCTGTACGGGTCCACCGAGCCGACGCTCGAACGGCTCATCGCCGCGTTGCACGTGAAACTGCCCGGTTTGAAGATCGCCGGGTCGGAGCCGTCGAAGTTCCGCACGGCCGGGCCGGGCGAGCCGGAGCAGATCGCCGGCCGCATCCGGGCGTCGGGTGCCCGCATCGTGCTGGTCGGGCTCGGCTGCCCGCGTCAGGAGCAGTTCGTGTACGCGATGCGCCCCCTGATCGACGCTCCGCTGCTGGCCGTGGGTGCCGCGTTCGACTACCACGCCGGTCAGCTGAAGAACCCTCCGCCGTGGATGCAGAAGCGCGGCCTGGAGTGGCTGTGGCGGCTGGGACTGGAACCGAAGCGGCTGTGGCGCCGGTACCTGATCCTGAACCCGATCTACCTGGCCCGCCTCACCGCGCAGAAGACGAAGGTGTGGAAAGCGGCCCCGCCGCCACCGGCAGCGGAGCCGCTCACCTCATTCCCCGTCTAGTCAGGCGATTTCATACGCACGGATGACCGTCTGCTTGACGGTGTTGCCGGCAGTGTCGGCCGACGAGGTCCGGAGCGACACGAACCCGGCCCTGGCGGGGTGCTTCAGCAGCACCACGCCGTTCTGGCCCGAGCGCACCACGGGCGCTCTGCTCCAGGTGGCGCCGTCGTCGTAGGACACCTCGACGGTCAGCGTGCGGGCCCGACCGGCCGCGGAGTTGGGCTGCCGCTGCACCTCGACCGGCACCAACCAGACCTTCCCGGCGGGTGCGGTGTTGGTCGGGCTCAGCGGCGGCGCGAACCGCACCACCGACAGCGGCAGGTATCCCGGCTCGGTTCCCGTCACGGTCGCCGAGCGGAAGGTCCACTCGGTGTTCACCCTCGTCGACAACTTGTTCGGTGCGGGCCGGTTGGCGTCGATCTTCACGGTGAAGGCCGCGTCGCCGGGCGGGACCTCGGGCAGGTAGGCACCCACCGACGGCTGGTCGAAGATCACCTGACCGTTTCGGGTGACGACCGTGCGCCCCGTCGAGTTCGAGAACCCGGTCCAGTTGCCCGCGCCCGCGAACTGCCCGACACCGAAGAGCATCTCGTCGCCCAGTCGCGCGGCGATGTCGAACGGGCCGAACGCCGGCCCGAACACCGCCGCGTTCACCCGCTCCGACGTCGTGCGGCCGGCCTGGAACGCGGTCGGCACCGAGGTGTGGACGTTGACCGGCTCCAGCCAGTCACCCTCGTACAGGTCCCTCGTCCAGGTGAGGCCCGGCTTCACCGCGAAGTGGTCGATGCGCTTGCCGGGAAGCGTGACCGGCATGACCCGACCGACCGACTGCCCGCCCGACTCGAAGCCGCCGAACGTCGACGTCGAGCCCGCCGGTATCCCCTGTGCGGAGTACGCGGTCTCGACCCGGGCCAGGTCGCGGTCGGTGAACCGGCCCGCGTACCCGGCCGGCGCGTGGCCCTTGAACTCCTCGGCCAGGAAGTAGGCGTAGGGGCTGGGCGTCACCAGCGGGCCCTCGTCCGGCACCGGTCCCCTGACCAGCTGGGAACCGATCGACGACGCCAGCGACGGCTCCCGCTCGGCCGGGTCGACCTGGCCGACGAACATCCCGTCGAGGCTGGAGTCGAAGAGGATGAAGCTGGCGCCCCACTCGGGTGCCTTGTTGAAGGTCAGATCGATGTAGCCCACGACCTGTTCCGCGTCGGCCGCCGGCACGCTCACGGACACCGGCTTCGCGACCCGCGCGTCGACGGTCAGCGTGAGGGCGCGGTCGACCACGACGGTCGTGTCGACCACCCGCCACCACTTCAGCGCGTCGAGGTCGTAGATGTCGCCGATGAGGGCGTACCGGCCCTTGGGCACCCGCGCCTCGATCGCGCCCGGCGAGTCGAGCCTGACCACGTTGCCCGTGTCGAGGTTGACCAGCAGCGCGGAGCCGTCGGTGGTCGGCTTCCCGGACGCGTCGATCCGGTTCACCGTGACGGTGTAGCTCTCGATCTCCTTGTCCACCGCGAACGGCGTCACCACCTGGGCGGTGCCGGCGGTCGCGACGATCCGGCCGCCCAACCGCCCGTCCGGAGCGTTCGCGCGGGTGTCGGAGGTCAGGGTGACGTCGGCGGTTCCGCCGGCCGGCACGGTGACGGTGGTCGCCGACAGGCTGAACAGGCCGGCCGGCAGGGTGCCGTCGAGCCGCAGGGTGAGCGTGACCTCGGCCGTACCGGCGTTCCGGTAGGTGACCGTGCGCGCGTCCGGCTCGTCGTCGTTGTGCGGCCACTGCTTCATCCCGAAGCTGACGCTCGCCGGGCTCGACGTCACCGTCTGGGTGATCGAGCGGGCGACGTCGACCCGGCCCGCGCCCTGCGCGTAGACCCCGATCTCCGGATTCGGCTTCGCCGATCCCATCAGCGCGGCCTTGATCTCCGTCGCGGTCCAGGTGGGGTGCTGCTGCGCCAGGATCGCCGCCGACCCCGCCACGTGCGGCGTGGCCATCGAGGTGCCCGACGCCGAGAAGTGCGTGGTTCCCGGCGGTGCGCCGACCTCGGCACTGCGGCTGAGCGCCGCGGTGATGTCGACGCCCGGCGCGGTGATGTCGGGCTTCAACGCCGAGTCGCCGACCCGCGGGCCGCGGCTCGAGAACGGCGCCAGGCCGTCGGACTTGTCGACCGCGCCGACGGTGAGCGCCGCGTCGGTGCTGCCCGGTGATGCGACGCTGGCCTCGCGCGGGTCGTTGCCGGCCGCGATCACGAAGAGCATCCCGAACTCGGTGGTGAGCCGCTCGACGGCGGCCTCGACCGGGTCCTGCTCGGGGGTGTCGTAGCCGCCCAGGCTGACGTTCGCCACCTTCGCGCCCTGCTCGGCCGCCCACTGCATCCCGGCGATGATCGACGAGTCGGAGCAGTCCTCGATGCTGCAGACCTTCGCCGCCAGCAGCGACGCGCCCGGTGCCACACCCTTGTAACCGCCCGGTGCGGCGCCGGTGCTGGCGATCGTCGCCGCGACGTGGGTGCCGTGACCCACGAGGTCGGCGTTGTCCGGGTCGGTCGTGAAGTTCTCCGCCGCCACGACGCGTCCGACCAGGTCGGGGTGACCGCCGTCGACGCCGCTGTCGACCACGGCCACCTTGATGCCGCTGCCATCGAGGCCGGCGGCCCACGCCGCCGGCGCGCCGATCTGCGGCACGCTGTCCTTCAGGACCGGCTTGCGCTTGCCGTCCAACCAGATCTTCGACGCCTGCCCACCGCGAGTCGTGCCCTCCGCGCGCACGCTCGCCGCCAGGCTCTTCCACGCGGCACCGATGGTGTTCTTGGCGACCGTGACCGCGGTGCCACCGGGGATCGTGCGCACGACGCTGACCCCGGCCGGTGCCGACCGCGCGCTGCTGGCCGCACCCGTGACGATCAGCGGGAGGTCGCCGCGCTTGTCGTCGTAGCCGAACTCGACCAGGCCGGTGATGTCGAACAGTCGGGAGTCGACGGTGCCGGCCTGCAGCAGCGGCCGCACGTCACCCGGCACCACCCGCAGGCGGCCGTCGATCCTGGCGGCGTCGAACGTGATCCGCCCGCGGCCGGGACCGGGCTCGATCCGCAGCCGGTCGGAGCCGCTGACGACGACCTTGTCGCCGGTGATCAGCGTGACCGTCACCGGCTCGTTGCCCTTCCGGTCCGGCGTGTCGAACGTGCCCGGGCCGGCCAGCGCGACACCCGGCGCGCCGATCAGCGCCGCGGGGGCGAGCAGGAGGGCGGCCAGCATGACGCCGGTCGCTCTGGTTCGGGATCGCATCCGCTCTCCAGTCATGTCGATGGATGTCCTATCCATCGACACCTGTCGAGGCGGGCAAAAGGTTGCCCGCCTCGACAGGTTGAGCGGAACCAATTGGCTAGACGGTCAGCGACCACGTGTTGACGTAGCCGGTGTCGAACGTCGCGGTGTCCTGGACCCGCAGGCGCCACGTGCCGCTGGCGGCCTCGGACGACAGGTTCACCGTCGCAGCGATGCTGAGGTTGTCGGCGCTGCCGCCGGCGCCGTTGTGCAGGTTGTAGGTGGAGCCGTCGGGCGCGACCAGGTCGACGACGAGGTCACCGCGGTAGGTGTGCCTGATGTCCGCCGTCACGCTGGCCGTGGCCGAGGCGTTCCGGTTGCAACCGCTGATCGCGATGTCGCTGTACACGGTGGTGTTGTCGGGGATCATCACGTCGGTGCCGTTGGTGCCGGAGCAGCCCGGCGGCGGGGGCGGCGGCGGTTCGACCGTGCCGCCTCCCACATTGAGCAGCAGGTTCGGGGAACCGCTGCCAGGGCTGGTCACCTTGTTCGGCGTCGCGTTGGCGACCATGGCATCGCGGATCTGCTGCGGGGTCCAGGTCGGGTTCTGGGCTTTGAGCAACGCCGCGGCGCCGGCCACGTGCGGCGACGCCATCGAGGTGCCGCTGATCGTGTTTGTCGCCGTGTCGCTGGTGCGCCACGCCGAGGTGATGTTCGAACCCGGCGCGAAGATGTCGACGCAGGTGCCGACGTTCGAGAACGACGACCGCGCGTCGGTGTTCGTCGTCGAGCCGACGGTGATCGCTGTCGCCGTCCGGGCCGGCGAGTAGCTGCAGGCGTTGGCGCCGTTGCTGTTTCCTGCCGCGACCGCGTACGTCACGCCGGACGCGATCGAGTTGGCCACAGCAGTGTCGAGCGGCTGGTTGGCGCCGCCGCCGAGGCTCATGTTCGCCACGGCGAGCTTGCCCCGGGCGTTTGCCGTCACCCAGTCGACACCGGCGATGACACCGGCGTTGGTGCCGTTGCCGGAGCAGTCGAGCACCTTCACCGCCACGATGCTGACGGTCTTCGCGACGCCGAACTGGCTGCCGCCGATCGTTCCGGCGACATGCGTTCCGTGCCCGTTGCAGTCGGAGTTGTTTCCGTCGCCGGAGGTGTTGTTACCCCAGCTGGCCCGGCCACCGAACGTGCCGTGGGAGGTCCGGACCCCGGTGTCGATCACGTACGCCGTCACCGCCTGGGTGACGTCCGGATAGGTGTAGCTGGAGTCCAGTGGCAGGTTGCGTTGGTCGATGCGGTCCAGACCCCACGAGGGCGGGTTCGCCTGGGTACCGCTGATCGTGACGACGCTGTCAGCCTGGACGTACTCGACCGACGGGTCGGCCGCCAACCGCTTGGCCTGTGTCTCCGTCAGGTTCGCCGCGAAGCCGTTCAACGCGTGGCTGTACGTGTGCTTGACCGCGCCGCCGTACCTGCCGGCGAGCGACTGCACCGAGGATCGCGCCGTCGCGTTGGCCTTCAGGGCGACGATGTAGCTGCCGGGCACGACGTCCGCCGCGCCGGCACCGAGGACCTGGCCCTCGGCGGGTGCGGCCGCCGCCGGCGAACCGGCCGTCATGGCACCGGCCGTCACCGCCGCCGCGGCCACCGCGAGCAGTTTCAGCCCGCGGCGCCGGACTTCCGAAGGTTCCATACCTTCTCCTCCCCTGGGGACGACCGTCCGTGCCGGTGCCCACAGGCACCGAAACGCTGGTGCGTCGATTGGAGGAGAGCCTATTCAGCCGCCTTAACGATTGATAGGTATTGAAGTCAGAGATCGGAAGCGGTCTACTTATGGATTGTCACTCAGTCGCGTTTGCCTTCGAAGCGGTACAGAAGTTCGAGGATCGACCGCGCCGCCTCGAACCACCGGTCCAGCCACTGGACCTGCATCGTTGATCCCTTGGGCGGCAACTCGAGAAGCAACCCGCGCAGCAGCGGGTGGTCCACGACGTCCTTCCCGGCCGATTCCAACCACGAATCAGAAGCCATCAGGTTAGATGAATCCCGAAACGAGAGATCCGATTCAACCGGATCTGTATCGGGAAGCTTCGGTTCGGTAAGCGTCGATGCGATGAGGTTTTCGGTATGGATCGGAGCGGCCAGCTCGGGCAGCCCGGTGCCGTCGAGCGGGCTACCCAGCGGGCCCGGGTCGAGCGGGTTGCTCAGCGAACTGCCGTTCAGCGCCGAACCGTTGCGGTTGCCGTTCATGCGGGTGCCGCCGCCGGAGATCGGACCGCCCAACGAGCCGTTGAGCGGTCCATCGTGGGGGCCGTTGGTGGGGCGACCGGCGGGCAGCGACCCACCGTCGCGGGAACCGCGCGGCCGGTAACCGAGCTGGCCGGCAAACCGGTCCTCGGTCTTGGCCGCGCCATTGCCCAGGTTGTCGGGGCCAGTGGTCATATCGGGTGTCGCCTGCCTTCGTCGTGGCCGCGTGTTGGCCCGGCAATTACCGCGCCACCTGGTACAACGACCCGACCCAAGCAGGGCGACGCCCGGCTTCAGAAACTTCTGCCCAGGCAGATCTGGGCCCCCACACGAGGCGTGGGAGCCCAGAAAAGCAAGCGGAACCCGGTCAGTCAGACGTCGAACTCGCCGTCCTTCGCGCCCTCGACGAACGCGTCCCACTCCTCGGCCGTGAAGAGGAGCACCGGACCATCCGGGTGCTTCGAGTCACGCATCGCGATCGCGCCGTCGACGAACGCGATCTCCACGCAGTTGTCTGAAACCGGCCCGCTCCGGCTGCTCTTCTGCCAGACGGCGTTGTCCAGATTCACGCGCAGACCCTTGGTCTCGATCTCCACTACGGCTCCTTTGCCAATGTCGCGATCAACTCGACGGAGCTCCTCGGCGACAGCGCGCCGTTCCGCAACCCCTCGAAGATGCCCGCGTACCGAGCGATCTCTTCATCTTTCTCCAGGAACAGACCGCCAGCGCCGTTGGCCGCGAAGACCAGGTTCTGATTGGCCGGTTCGTCGAACAGGAGGATGGTGAACGCACCGTCCATCCCCCCGTGCGCGCCAGCGAGAAGCGGCAGCACCTGGAGCGTGACGTGCGGCAGCTCGGCGGCCTGTCGGAGCCGGTCAAGCTGTCGGCGCATCACGTCGATCCCCCCGACCGGACGGCGCAGAGCTGCTTCGTCCAGCACGATCGAGAGCCGGAGCGGGTCATCCTGATAGAGCAACGACTGACGCTTCATCCGGACACGGATGCGTTGCTCAACCTCTTCGGTGGAAGCACCTGGCCATCCGGCGTGCACCATTGCCCGGGCGTACTCCTCCGTCTGCAGAAGGCCCGGAACAACGAGCGGTTCGAACGAGCGGAGCTCCGTCGCGGCCGCCTCGAGACCCACGTATGCGCTGGTGAGGACGGTTCCGTACAGCTGCCACCAGCCGCGTTGCTTGGCCTCGCGGGCCATCTCGACGAGCTCTTCACCCTTCGGACCGTCGACCTCGTAGGCGGCCAGGATCTTGCGGATCTCACGGGAACTGACCCCGGACTGGCCGGTCTCGATACGGGAGACCTTCGACGCGGAGCACTCCATACGCTCGGCCACCTGGTCGATGGTCGTACCGGCGGCTTCCCGCAGCCTGCGCAGTTCCTGCCCGAGCTGACGACGCCGTAGCGTCGGGCTGCCCCGTCGGCCCGCCACGGAGCACCTCCGGACTAATCGATCAATACCCGAATCCGGTTCAGTGTGCCTTTCCAGGGGTGTTCCATCAACCCGCATCGGCTGGACCATGGGAAATGAATGAGAAGCTACTCTCGGGTCACGAATTGCAAGTTGCAATGATCATGCGGGGTGGGGCAAGCTATTCGTGTGACTCGGTTCACTGACTGTTCACCAATGGGTGGGGCACCCGATGGTTGGATCGCGTCGATGGGTCGCAAAGCGTCACAATTAACCGTTGCCGAGCGGGGCCGAGCCCGTTCCCTTTAACGATCCGGCTTCTGGGTGGTGTCGCTGCGGCAACCACAGCGAGTGACACCCAAGGTGTTGGATGAGCCGTCGGGCCAGGCAAGGGCCCGCGCCGACTTCGAGGAGATACCCACCGTGTTACCCAAATCCGGTGATGTGCTGCGGGTGACAAAGAAGGCGAGTGTCCAGTTCATCGAGCCGATGCTCTTCCGGGTGATCCGGATGCACGACTGGCCGACCTACGACGGCTGGGCCTGGCTCGACGGCTACCAGCTCAACGCGGCCGGTGATGCGGTCGCCCGGCGGTCGATCTTCGTTCAACTGGCGGGTCTTACGTACGGCAGGGTCGGCGCGGTCCCGGCGCAGACCCGGTTCCGCACCACCGTCGGCTGAACCCGGGCTGACGCCCGGCGGGGGCGTCAGCCCGGTTCGGACCTTCCTTCCCGGCCAGGCTCACACCTGGCCGGGTCCGCACGTGTCCAGCCACCTGTGACTCAGCCGTTGCCGTCGTCCTGGGACGACCGGGGCGGTGACGGTCGAGGAGCGGTCGCCACGACGATCCGCACCACCGTGTTCGGCTCGACGTCGCTGCCCGGCTCCGGGTCGGCTTCGATCACCGTTCCGGGCGCCATCGTGGCGTCTGCCCGACGGGTCACCTGCACCCGCAGTCCCGCGTCTTCGAGCTTCTGCCGCGCCTCGTCCTCGGTGAGCCCGATCAGGTCGCCCGGCACCACCACCGTCTCCGGCGCCGCCGACGTCGGCGGAGCGCTGGTCGCCGGCGGTGTAGTGCGGGTGGTCGCCGGTGCGCTCGGCGCGGCCGACGCGCTGACCTGCGGCGCGGGCGGCTCGTCGTCGGCCGTGAAGATCAGCCAGATGCCGGTGAGCAGCGCGCCCAGCAGCACGAGGCCGAGCAGCCCGAACAGGAGCGGACGCAGCCAGTTCCGGTCGTCCGGCGGTGCGACGGGATCCTCGTAGTACTCGTACGGCGCGGGTGGCACGGCACCGGCCGGTGGCACCGTCGCGCGGGCCTCCCAGCGCGGAGGCTCGTCCGGCGTGGGCGGCAGCATGCGCGTGCCGTCGGGTGCCCCGCCGGGGATGCCGCCGGGGATGCCGTCCGGGCCTCCGCCGGCGCCGGCCGGCCGCACGCGGGTCTCGTCGAGACCGCCACCCGGCCGCACGCGGGTCTCGTCGAATGCGCCACCTGGGCGGATGCGAGTCTCGTCGTCGTCGAACCGGCCCATCGGCGCGGTGCGGTCCGGTGGCTGTCTGCGGTCGTCACCCATTGTCGTCGCCCATTGATTGCGGTCCCATCACCAATGTCGTTCCAGCCCTAAGTACCTCAGCCAACGCCGAAGGAAACTCCGACGGAGGCGTGGAAGTTGCGGCAGTTCCTACCGGTATGTTCCCGCCCCCCGCCTCAGGGATCGCCCACTTTGATAGTTACGCGTACGCTGCGCGGCATGGCGGCACGAAGTTGGGCCGGATCGTCCATCACCGCGGTCGCGATTGCGGCCGGGGCCGGCGCCGCGCAGCTGGGTATCGGCTACGGCCTGGGCATCGTCGCCTGGCTGCCCGCCGTCGAGCCCGACAACGGCCGGGTGCCGTGGCTGGCCAGCCTCGCGTGGGTCGTCTGGATCGCCGCGACGTCGACGGTGCTCGGCGCGGTGACCGCACACATGCTCGCCGGCCGGGGTGACTCCCATCCCGACTCGCTCGACGGCTTCGTGCTCGGCGCCTGGCGGGCCGCGCTCGTGTTCGCCGCCGCGATCGGTGCGCTCGTGGTCGTTCCGCTGGTCGCCGTGCCGGCACGCGCCGCCGAGACGCCCGACAACTTCGCCCCCGAGTGGACCGCCGCCGGCTACGTCGTGCTCGGCGTCATCATCGGCCTGCTGACCGCGGTGGGCGCGCTGACCGCACGGGCGGTCGCCGCGAACGTGGTGGCCACGGCGGCCTACATCTGGTTGCTCGCAGTGATCTCGGTGACCGACAACCTGCGCCAGGGCGACGAGCCCGTGCTCGCCCAGCTCGCGTTCTGGGAGTTCAACGGCGGGCCGCAGGTGCGCGGGTTCTACATGCCCGGTGTCGTCGTGATGCTCGTGGCCGCCGCGGCCATCGGCTTCCTCGCCGCGTGGCGGGCCGGCCGGCGGGGCGACAGCCGGGTGGGCGTCGCGATCTCCGGTGCCGTCGGTCCGCTGCTCGTCGCCGCCGCCTATCTCCTCGCGGCGCCGCAGTTCGCGGGCGAGGACAACGTCGACATCTCGCAGTGGTCGGCCGCGATGTTCGCGCCGTACGCGGTGATCGCGGGCCTGGCCGGATCGGTCCTGGTCGCCGCGATCGGGCCGCCGCTCACCGCACAGGAGAAGGCCGAGCGCCGCGCCCTCGCGGCCGAGCGTCAGGCCACCCGCGAGGCCGAACGGCAGGCCGCGGCGCAGGCGCGCGCCGCCGAGAAGCAGGCCGCCGCCGAGCGCAGGGCCGCGGACAAGCAGGCCGCCGCCGAGGCGAAGGCGCAGGAGAAGGCGCAGGGCAAGACCGCGCAAGAGGACCGGGAGACGCCCGTCCCGGTGCTCAGCAAGGCATCCGACCAGCGTTCCGACGACGACCTCGTGGGCTGGCCGGCCGCGCTGGAGGACAAGCCGACCGCCAGGGTCGCCACGTCGAGCGGCACCCAGCCGGTCCGCGACCCCGACGACGACCTGGCCGACGACGACTACGCGCCCTCCCGTGCGTACCGGAGCCTGGGCCGCTCCTCCGACACCGATGCCAAGGCCTACGCGACCGACACCGTCGAGCCCGAGCCGACCGCGAACGACAAGCCGGCGGAGGACAAGCCGCGTCCCGGTCCCAAGCCTCCGCTGTGGCCCGGCCGCACGGCGCAGCAGCCGACCGCGGACGACTCCGACGGCGGCGGCACCGACCCCGACGGACCCCGCCCGCGCACCCGTCGGCCGAAGCGCTAGCCGATCGGCCACGTGTGCACGGGATCGTTGCCGTGCAGGTGGCCGCTGTACAGGCGGAGCATCTCGCGTAACGCCGACGGGCGGTCGAGGCCGACGGTCTCTTCGAGGTGGCGTACCTGTTCGGCCTGCCACACGGCACCGTTTCGGCGCAGCCGGCAGCGTGCCTCGATGATGCCGAGCAGGTGGTCGCGGAGCGCGGGGGCGACCCCGAAGCGGTCGAGCCCCTCGTACGCCATGGGTAGAAGGACGTCGCAGACGAGGGTGGTCACGGACACCTCGCCGAGACGGGGCCACCAGATGCGGGCGCCGATTCCGTCGCGGGCGGCGGTGTGGAAGTTCTCCTCGGCGACGGAGAACGTCATCTGGGTCCACAGTGGACGGTCGGCCTCGGCCATCGCCCGCACCAGGCCGAAGTAGAACGCCGCGTTGGCCAGGATGTCGATCACGGTCGGTCCGGCCGGCAGCACGCGGTTCTCGACCCGCAGGTGCGGACGGCCGTTCATCACGTCGTACACGGGCCGGTTCCAGCGGTAGATCGTGCCGTTGTGCAGCCGTAACTCGGGGAGCCGCGGAGTGCCGCCGGCCTGCAGCACGTCCATGGGCTCCTCGTCCTCCACGATCGGCAGCAGCGGCGGGAAGTATCTGACGTTCTCCTCGAACAGGTCGAAGATCGAGGTGATCCAGCGCTCACCGAACCAGACGCGCGGCCGCACGCCCTGCGCCTTCAGCTCGTCGGGCCGGGTGTCGGTGGCCTGCTCGAAGAGCGCGATGCGGGTCTCGTCCCACAACCGGCGGCCGAACAGGAACGGCGAGTTGGCGCCGAGCGCCACCTGCGGCGCGGCGATCACCTGCGCGGCGTTCCAGTACGCGGCGAACGCCTCGGGCGCCACCTGCAGGTGGAACTGGACGCTGGTGCAGGCCGCCTCGGGCGCGATCGAGTCGTTCCACGCCCGCAGCCGCTCCACGCCCCGGATGTCGAGGTCGATGGCCTCGCCGCGGGCACCGAGGATCTGCTCGTTGAGCAGCCGGTACCGCGAGTTGGTGGAGATGTTGTCGAGCACCGTGTGCGACTGGGTCAGCGTCGGGAGGATGCCGATGAGCACGACGCGGGCGTCGGACTTCTGCGCCCGCTCGTCGGCGTGCTGCAGCGCACCGCGCACCTGCTGCTGGTAGGCGCTGAACCCGTCGTCGGCGATCAGCCGCGGCGGCACGTTCAGCTCGAGGTTGAACTGGCCGAGCTCGGTCTGGAACGTAGGGTCGGCGATGTCGGCGAGCACCTCGGCGTTGCGCATCGCCGGGTCGCACTCCGGGTCGATGAGGTTGAGCTCGATCTCCAGGCCGGTGGTCGGACGGTCGGCGTCGAACGTGAAGTCGTTCAGCATCAGTGCGAAGACATCGAGGCAACGCCGGACCTTCCGCCGGTACCGCGCCCGGTCTTCCCTGCTGAACGCGGACGGCGAGACGTCCATCCCCATCGGCCTCAACCACCTCTCGGGGTCCATAGGTTACGAGCGGGTCACCCATCGGGCCAGGGACAAAATGGACGCACTTCTAGCGGAGAGTAGGTATTGGGGTGCGTTCAGCAATCATGCCTGTCCGAAGGGTGCTCATGTCATGACAAAACGCGACCCCGGGCAAGTAAGCCCGGGGTCGCGCGCAGTGCCATATTTCCCACAGCCAGTTGTCTTGCGATCTCGCCCCAACTGGTGAGCCGGTTACTCGGCGGCCTGGCGGATCGCCTCCGCGCTGATGTGCACCGCGATCTTCTTGCCGACCAGCACACCACCGGTCTCGAGGGCCTGGTTCCACGTCATGCCGAAGTCCTCGCGGTCGAACTCGGTGGTGGCCGAGAACGCGATGACCTCCTGGCCCCAGGGGCTCTTCGCCACACCGTCGTACTCGACCTTCAGGTCGACCTCGCGGGTGACGCCGCGGATCGTCAGGTCGCCGCGGAGGACGAACTCGGTGCCCTTGTGACTCACCACACCGGTGCTGCGGAAGTCGAGCGTCGGGTACTTCTCGACGTCGAGGAAGTCGGCGCTACGCAGGTGGTTGTCGCGGTCGGGGGAGTTCGTGTTGATCGTCTCCGCGGGGATGGACGCGGTGACGCTGGACTGCAGCGGGTCCTCGGCGATCACGATCGTGCCGGTGACGTTGGCGAACGTGCCACGGACCTTGCTGACCACGAGGTGGCGGGCCACGGCCGCGACCTCGGAGTGGGAGGCGTCGAGCGCGAAGGTGCCCGGCGTCGGGATGGTGACCCCGTCGAAGGTGCGGGTGTCGAGGGCGGGTGCGGTCATCGCGGGTCTCCCTGAATCATTCGTGCTACCAACTTCTGCTCGCACAACTATGCATCAAGATAGTTGCGGCGTCAAGTAGTTGACGAAGCAAGTATTCTTGAGGGGTGACTCAGCAGGAAGTGGCACCCGGGGTCGGCACGCACGACGACATCTTCAGCGACCCGCGCATCACCGCGGTCGGGTTGTTCACCGAGGCCTTCACCGGGCTCACGGCCAAGTTCTCGGCCCAGCTCGCCGAGCACAACCTGGCGATGGCCGAGTTCGAGGTGCTCCTGCGGCTCAGCCGCTCACCGGGCGGCGAGCTCCGCATGAGCGACCTGGCCGCGCAGACCTCGCTCACCACCAGCGGCATCACCCGGCTCGTCGACCGGCTCGAACGCTCGGGCCTCCTGTGCCGGCGGGCCTGTCCGTCGGACCGGCGCGGGCTGCTGGCCACCCTCACCGACGCCGGCCGCGAGCGCATCGGAGACGTGCTTCCCGGTCACATCGCACTGATCGACGAATGGTTCAGCGGCCTCCTGGAGCCGGCCGAGCTCGAAGCGATGCTCTCCGCGCTGCGCAAGGTGCGAGACGCGGTGCGCCCCGGCGCCACGGCCGGCACCAACCGGAGCTAGAGACCCAGGTCGCGGGCGATCAGGATGCGCTGCACCTCGCTCGTGCCCTCGCCGATCTCCAGCACCTTCGCGTCGCGGTAGAAGCGGGCCACCGGGAACTCGTTCATGAACCCGTAGCCGCCGTGGATCTGGGTGGCCTCGCGCGCGTTCGTCATCGCGGTCTCGCTCGCGGTGAGCTTGGCGATGGCCGCCTGCCGCTTGAAGGGCTCGCCACGCAGCATGCGGTCCGCGGCGTCGTGGTAGGCCAGCCGGGCGACGTGGGTACGCGCCTCCATGTCGGCGATCTTGAACTGGATGGCCTGGTAGCGGCCGATCGGGCCGCCGAACGCGTGGCGCTCCTTCGCGTACTTCAGCGACTCGTCGATGCAGCCCTGTGCCAGGCCCACCGACAGCGCCGCGATCGCGATGCGGCCCTCGTCGAGGATGCGCAGGAACTGCGCGATCCCCCGGCCGCGCTCGCCGACCAGGTTCGCGGCTGGCACCCGCACATCGTCGAAGGCCAGCTCGTGAGTGTCGGACGCGCACCAGCCGACCTTGGAGTAGCCGGGCAGCACGGTGAACCCCGGCGTGCCGGACGGCACGATGATCGTCGACAGCTCGTTCGTGCCGTCGGGGTTGGTTCCGGTGATCGCGGCGACCGTGACCAGGCAGGTGATGTCGGTACCCGAGTTGGTGATGAACGCCTTCGAGCCGTTGATGACCCACTCGTCGCCGTCGAGGACCGCGCGGGTGGCCGCACCCGCCGCGTCGGTGCCGAAACCGGGCTCGGTGAGGCCGAACGCGGCCAGCGCCTCGCCCCGGCACAGGGCCGGCAGCCAGCGCTGCTTCTGCTCCTCGGTGCCGAACCGGTAGATCGGCATCGCACCCAGCGACACCGCGGCCTCCAGGGTGATCGCGACGCTGGAGTCGACCCGGGCCAGTTCCTCCAGCGCGAGGCACAGGGCGAAATAGTCGCCACCCTCGCCGCCGAACTCCGTCGGGAACGGCAGGCCGAACAGGCCCATCTTGCCCATCTGCCGAACGAGGTCGTACGGGAACGCGTGCCGCTCGTAGTAGTCGCCGATCACCGGCGCGACCGCTTCGACAGCGAACTCCCGCACGGTCTCACGGAGCGCTTCGTACTCGTCGTTGAGCATGGGGCACCTTTCGGACCGGCTACACAGTGAAACCACATGGGGAGCTGAACGATCGTTCAGCTCATACAGTAGCCGGGGCACACGAAAGGGGCCAGCGCCGGATGCGCTGGCCCCTGTCGTTTTTCGTCGCCTCTCTCGGCGACAGATCAGATAATGCGAGCGTTGGTCAGCAGTTGACCGCGGACGCCCCACCGACGCTGCGCGAGCTGGCGAAGCCCAGCAGCGCGATCGAGTTGCCGGAGATGTCGACCGGCAGCTGCACGACGCTGGAGAGCTGGTTGCCGTTCAGGAGCCCGGCGTTGTATCCGGTCACCATGTCGCCGCCGCAGCTGCCGCCGTCACGACCCCAGTTGCGGTCGCGGTCGCGGCCACGGCCCCAGTCGCGGTCGTCGTCGTTGCCCGAGCCCATGCCGGCCCCGTAGCCGCCGGCACCCTGGCCGCCGTAGCCGTTCGAGGACGCGCCCGCGCCGCTGCCGTGGTGGTTGCCACGACCGGCCCAGCTGCGCTCGTTGGTGTTCTTCTTGACCTTCTTGACCTTGTTGGCCTTCTTGCTCGCGGCCATGTTCGACTTGGCCGGGTCGTAGTTCGACGGGCTGGCGCCGTAGTTCGAACCCGACGGGCCGCCGTAGTTGCCCGACGCGCCACCGTTGTCGTCGTCGTCCCAGTCGCGGTCACGGTCCCAGTCACGGTCCCGGTCACGGCCGCGGTCGAAGCCGCCGCCACCGTTCACCGCGCCGGCGCCACCGACGCACGAGGCGTCAGCGAAGCCCAGCACCGCGATCGAGTTGCCGCAGACGCTGATCGGAACCTGGATCACGCTGGAGACCTGGTTGCCGTTCAGGAGTCCGGCGTTGAAGCCCGACACCATGTCCTGCGACTCGGTGGTCGCCGAGGCGCTCTCGGTGTTGACCGCGCCGGCCCCACCGATGCTGCGGGCGCTCGCGAACCCGAGGACCCCGATCGCGTTGCCGCTGATGTCGATCGGCGCCTGGATGACGCTCTTCAGCTGGTTGCCGTTGGCCAGGCCGGCGTTGTAGCCGGTGACCATGCCGCCGCCACCGTTGCTCAGCGCGCCGCCGCCGTTGCCGCCGTGCTCACGCCCGTGGTGGCCGTGGCCGCGGTCGTGGCCTCGGTCGTTGCCCCGGCCCCAGCCCCGGTCGTCCCAGTCACGGTCGTGCCCGTGCCCGTGACCCCGGCCGTGACCACGCCCGTGGCCCCAGTCGCGGTCGTCGTCGTCGTCCCAGCTGGCGCCGCGGCCACCGCCGCCGCCGTAGCCGTCGCCGGCCGCGTCGGCGTCACCGTAGCCCGCGCTGGCGCCACGGCCGTAGCCGCCGCTGCCCGAGCCCTGGCCGTCGTTGTCGTCCCAGTCCCGGTCACGGTCCCAGCCGCCCCGGTTCCGGTCGTTGTCCCAGCCGGACCCGCCGCCGTTCACCGCGGCCGCGCCACCGACGCACTGCGCGTTGGCGAAGCCCAGCACCGCGATCGAGTTGCCGCAGACGCTGACCGGCACCTGGACGACGCTCGACACCTGGTTGCCGTTGAGCAGGCCACCGTTGAACCCGGTGACCATGTTCCCGGCCTCGGTGGTGGCGGAGCTCTCGGTGGTCGCGCTTTCGGTGTTGACCGCGCCGGCGCCGCCGATGCTCTGGGCGTTGGCGAAGCCGAGCACCGACACCGCGTTGCCGCTGACGTCGACCGGCATCTGCAGAACGCTGCTGAGCTGGTTGCCGGACGCAACGCCGGCGTTGGGGCCGCTCACCATGTCGGCCTGAGCTGCGGTCCCGCCAACAAGCAGGAACCCGGCGCCCAGCACACCGACGTTGAGGGACCTACGAACCCACGTCTTCATTGTGTTGGTGTTGCCTTTCGGATCTTGGATTGAGATGAAGCGAGTCAGGTCGCTGATGGCGGGCGCAGCCACACCGCGTCCGTCGTGGCACGACGGCTCGGCGAGCTCACGGCTAGCCAGGAGGCAAGACAGGGGACCGGACACGGCCGGATCGCCGCATCGGTGGATGTGGACCCGGGCGTCCCCGTGGCCGCCCCGATCGGACCTGCAACGTCTGGCCGACCGCCGCAGTCCTTAGTCGTCGCGCGTAGCTGAACCGCGGGGTCAGGCAGTGCGCGGAGCCTGCGGGGCGCATCACGCGCCGACAGCATTCCCCCGTCATGCCACCCCTTCGGTTACCGGTTACGCCGGTTCGGTCACTGACCGTACCGATATGGGGAACGAACCATCTGGCTTGGGGACACGCGACTCATGTAACTCAAAAGGGACATTTAGTGCACAGCGCGTTCAACAGCCATCTGGATCAACGCCGGGCGGGCGGATCAGGAGACGGCGTGACCCGGCCTGCCGGAGACCCCGTAACCCGCTCCGGCGGAGGGGCGTTCTCAGAGAGGACGCGGAACAACCCGAACGAAGACTTGCGCTTTTGAGGTTTTTGCGACGCAAGGCGCTTTATGTCCGTTACGGTAGCTCCGCATCGGCGCCGGAGTGCCTCGCTACGGTACGTACCCCGAGCCGCCATGCCATACGAAGGACCAGACGGGCGGACACGCCCCGATCGGCCACGAGGAGCGACCCGATCAGTCGGACTCCCATCCCTGGGAGCCTGTGGACAACGCTGTGGACCTGAGTGCTAACCGGGTGTGGATAACCCGGTTACGCGGGCTCCGCCGTTGTCTCCGCACCACCCGACCGCTGGGGCTCGACCGTCTGGTTGAGCGCCGCGAGCGTCGAGGTGCGCAGTAACGCAGCGCGACGCGTCCGCTCCACCCCGGTGCCGATGAACGGGGTCGAGTTCATCAGCCCGAACGCCGCGTGAGCCAGCACCCGGGCCTCCTCGGCCGTCAGGTGCGGGTGGAGCCCGTTGATCACCTCGACCCACACCTCGACGTAGAGCCGCTGCAACCGGCGGATCTTCCGCTTCGGTTCGTCTGGCAGCCGGTCGAGCTCGTGCAGGTGCAGCGCGATCACGGCGGGCTCGTCGAGCGCGAACTCGACGTGGAACTCCACCAGCTCCCGGAGCGCGCCGGCCGGGTCGCCGGGATGCTTGTCGAGGCACTCGCGGCCCTTGGCGAGCAGCCGGTCGCTCACCGGCATCAGGGCGGCGACCAGCATCGCGTCCTTGCCGGCGAAGTGGTGGTAGAGAGCGGGGCCGGTGACACCGGCGGCGGCGCCAATGTTGTCCATGGACACCCCGTGGTAACCCCGCGAGGCGAACAGCTGCACGGCGATCTGCAGAATCTCGTCTCGACGGGATCTGGAGCGGCGCGCAGGAGTACCGGCGTCCACAGTCATCGGCACAGCGTAGCGCCGCTTTCGAGGGCTCGAATTCGCCACCATCGGTGGCTCGCCAACGCCGCCAGCACCGCGCCACCGGTGTTGAGCAGCACGTCGTCGACCGAGGCCACGCGTCCGAGGTCGAGCAGGTACTGCAGGCCCTCCACGGTGACCGAGCACACAGCGGCCAGCGCGGCGACCTGCCACCACCGCAACGGCCACCGCACCGGCGCGAGCGCACCGAGCCCGGCGAACGCGGCGAGGTTCCCGCCGACCTGCACGACGAACTCCGTGGGCGACGCGGCGAGGTAGCCGGGCAGCTCCTGGAACGGCCACGGGTGCAGGACGCTCGCACCCGGCATCGGCGCCAGGATCATGCACACCCACGGGACGGTCAGCACGACCGCACCGATCCCGCTCCACCGCCGCCGCATGGCTCCGACGCTAGGCACCGGATGTGGGCTTCACGTGCGGGTCCGGCGCGGATTCCGGGAGATCGGATAAACCGGAACAAACGGCCGCTAACGTGAAGGAGTGGACGGAAAGGAGACCTCGCAGCTCGGATACATCTGGGCAGCGCCGGACCCCATCCTGATCGCCGACGCCGACAGCCACATCGAGTTCGTCAACATGAGCGCCCTGCGGCTGCTGGCCTACTCCGCCCCGGAGCTGATCGGGCAGCCGGTCAAGCTCGTGCTGCCCGAACTGCGGATGCCCCCGTTCGGCCCGCCGGTCTGCGAACAGCACGCGGTGCGCAGCGACGGGTCGATGGTGCCTGCGGAGGTGACGGTCAACCAGGGCGCCGACGCCGGTCCGTCCATCCTGATCATCCGCGACCTCACCGACCGCAAGCGGGCCGCGGCCGCCGAGGCCCGCCTGGCCCTGATCGTGCGGTCGACGCACGAGGCGATCATCGCCCGCAACCTCGACGGCGTCATCACCGACTGGAACCCCGGCGCCACCCGCCTCTACGGCTACCGGGCCGAGGAGGTGATCGGCCGGCACGGCGCCGACCTCGTACCCGAGCACCGCCGCGTCGAGGAAGAGACGATCATGGCCGCGGTCGGCCGGGGCCAGGTGATCGACCGGCACCGGGCCGTGCGTCACCGCAAGGACGGCATCCCGATCCAGGTGTCGATCACGCTGTCGCCGATCACCGACGACAGCGGCGAGATCATCGGCGTGGCGTCGATCTCGCAGGCGGTCAGCACCGAGGAACTCGCCGACGCGAAGATCGTCGGGGTGCTGGAGGCAGCGCCGGACGCGATCGTGGTCACCGACGCCAAGGGCTACATCGTGCTGGCCAACGCGCAGACCTCCCGGCTGCTCGGCTACACGCGCGCGGAGCTCGTGGGCCAGCCGGTCGAGATGCTGGTGCCCACCGAGCTGCGCCGCGCCCACATCGCCTACCGCACGAAGTACGCCTCCCGCCCGCAGGCCCGTCCGATGGGGCTGCACGGCGAGCAGCTGATGGCCCAGCGGAAGGACGGCACCCGGTTCGCCGCCGACATCAGCCTGTCGTCGCTGCAGACCGACGACGGCCTCCTCGTCGCCGCCGCCATCCGTGACGCCACCGACCGGCTGGCCCAGCAGGCCGAGCACGATCGGCTGAAGGCGCTCGCCGAGCAGGAGCGGCTGGCCCGGCAGCTGCAGCAGAACCAGCGGCTGGAGAGCCTCGGGCAGCTGGCCGGCGGCGTCGCGCACGACTTCAACAACCTGCTGGCGGTGATCGTCAACTACGCGGCGTTCGTGGCCGAGGCGATCGGTGACGCCTCCGGCGACGACCCGGGGCGGTGGGGACCGGTCACCCGCGACATCGAGCAGATCCAGCGCGCCGCCGACCGCGGAATCGCGCTGACCCACCAGCTGCTGGCGTTCGGCCGCCGCGAGGTGTCCCGACCGCGGGTGATCTCCCCGAACTCGGTGATCAACGACGTATACCGGATGCTCGGCCGCTCCCTCGGCGAGCACATCGAGCTGCGCTGCCGCCTCGCCGACGACCTGTGGTCGGTTCGGGCCGACCCGGCCCAAATCGAGCAGGTGCTGGTGAACCTGGCACTGAACGCCCGCGACGCGATGCCGGGCGGCGGCACGGTCACGTTCACCACCGAGAACGCCGAGATCACCGAGCACACCGACATGCTCTGGCCCGGCCGGTACGTGCAGATGCGCGTCGCCGACACCGGAGCCGGCATGGCGCCCGAGGTGATGGCGCGGGCGTTCGAGCCGTTCTTCACGACGAAGCCGAAGGGCGAAGGCACCGGGCTCGGCCTCGCCACGGTGCACGGGATCGTCACCGAAGCGGCCGGGCTCATCCGGATCAGCTCCTGGCCGCAGCGCGGCACCACGTTCACGATCCTGCTGCCGGCCACCGACGAGCCGCTGTACAAGGAGAAGGAACGCACACCCGTCCTGCGGAGCAAGGGTGCCGGCGAGACGGTGCTGATCTGCGAGGACGAGCCGGCCATCCGCGAGGTGGCCCGGCGGATCCTGGCCCGCAACGGCTACGACGTGATCCTCGCCGACGACGGCCTGCACGCGATCCGGCTGGCCCGCACCCATGCGGGTCCGCTGCACCTGCTGCTCACCGACGTCGTGATGCCGCAGGTGCTCGGCAAGGACGTGGCCGAGGCGGTCCGGGCCCAGCGGGGCGACGTCAAGGTGCTGTTCATGTCGGGGTACGCGCGCCCGGTGCTGGCCGGAAGCGGCACCCTGGAGGCCGGCGTGAACCTGCTGGAGAAGCCGTTCTCCGAAGACGGCCTGCTGGCCGCCGTGCGCGAGGTGCTAGATGCCGGATAGCGCCTTGGCCACGGCCTCGACCAGCTGGTTGGGCAGGAACGGTTTCTCGAGCATCGCGGAGCCGACCGGAATGGTGCCGGCGCTCTCGGCATGCGCGCGGCTGTGGCCCGACACGTACAGCACCGGCAGGTCACCGACCTTCTCGCGCACCCGTTCGGCCAGCTCGACGCCGCGCCCGTCGGGCATGTTGATGTCGGTGATGAGCAGGTCGGGCGCGGCGGGCATGGCGGCCAGCGCGTCGAGCGCCTCGGTGACCCCACCGGCCGTCGTCACGGCGTAACCGCGACGGCTGAGGATGCGGTCCATGAGGACGCACAGGTCAGCCTCGTCGTCGACTGCCAGGATCACCGGATCGCCCATAAACGAAAATGTTACGCAATTCAGGTGCGCTGAACGGCCGGAATAGAGTTCGCGCATGCCTCGCTACGGCGCCGTGGACGTCTACTACCCGCAGGCCGGGGGCGCCACCGCCGCGCTGGTGGTCGCCGGCACCCCGACCTTCGCCCAGCTCGACGAGGAGCACGTGCTCGGCCAGGCCACCGCGCTGCCGTACCGGCCGGGCGCGTTCTTCGAGCGCGAACTGCCGCCGCTGCGGGCCGTCCTGGGCCTGGCGCGGGACCTCGACCTGCTCGTCGTCGACGGCTACGTCACGCTCGACCCGCACGGCCGGCCCGGACTCGGCCACCACGTCCGGCAGGAGCTGGGCATCCCGGTGATCGGCGTGGCGAAGACCGCGTTCCAGCCGGCCACCCACGCGGTCGAGGTGTATCGCGGCAGCTCACGGCGTCCCCTGTACGTGACAGCGGGCGGCCTGGACGCCGCCGACGCGGCCGACCTGGTACGGACCATGGCGGGACCGCACCGGTTACCGGACGCCCTCAAGCGGGTCGACACCCTCAGTCGATCGGGTTCATCCGTTTAGACATATTTTGGGAAATTTTCCAGTAACAATCTGCCCATGTACCGTGCTGCTCAGACCCGGCTCGGCATCGTGTCGACCTACCTGCCGCGCCGCTGCGGGCTGGCGACCTACACCGCTGACCTGCGCGAGGCCCTGAAGGGCGACCTCGACCCCGTCGTGGTCGCGATCGACCGCGACGGCCTCAGCTATCCCGACGAGGTCGTCGCGGTGATCGACCAGGACCGTATCGCGAGCTACGTGACGGCCGCCGACGACATCGCCGCGGCCGGCGTCGACGCGGTTCTCATCCAGCACGAGTACGGCATCTTCGGCGGGCCGAACGGCTCGTACGTGCTGCACCTCGCCCGGGCGCTCACCAGGCAGGGCATCCCGTACCTGGTCACGCTGCACACCCAGCTGGCCAACCCGACCGCCGGCCAGTCGGCGACGCTGTCGGCGCTGTGCGCCGGCGCCGCACGCGTCACCGTGTTCACCGAGACCGCCCGGCAGCTGGCGATCCGTGCCGGCATCGCGACCGGGCAGCAGCTCACCGTCGTGCCGCACGGCGCACCGGAGATCCTGCGCGCGGTGCCGCCGCGCGAAGACCTGCGCGAGCACGTCACCCAGGTGCTCAACCGGCTCGGCGACGACCCGGTGCTCACGACGTTCGGCCTGGTGAGCGCCGGCAAGGGGCTCGAGGACGCGATCGGAGCGCTCGCGCGCGTGGTCGAGCGGCACCCGACCACCAGATACGTGATCGCCGGCGCCACCCATCCGGAGATCGTCCGTCACGAAGGCGAGTCGTACCGGCAGGGCCTGCACCGGCTGGCACGCGACCTCGGGCTCACCGACAACGTCCACTTCATCGACTCGTTCCTCACCCCCGCCGAGCTGTCGGCCCTGCTGCGCCGCACGACGATCTTCGTGACGCCCTACCTGTCGCCGGAGCAGATCTGCTCGGGCGCGCTCACATTCGCGGTCGCGGCCGGCTGCCCGGTCGTCTCCACCGACTACCGGTACGCGAGCGACCTGCTCGCCGATGGGGCCGGCGTGCTCGTTCCGTGCCGCGACGTACCCGCGCTCGCCGCCGGCATCACCGGGCTGCTCGACTCGCCACCGGCGCTCGCCGCCACGCGCGGCGCCGCCGACAGTCGCGGTTCGCGCCTCACCTGGCCGGCCGTCGGGCTCCAGGCCGCACAGCTCATCCGGGACGTCGTGAGCGAGGCCCGGTCGCGTGGCGCGGGACGGTTGTCGGTGCCGCCGGTCCCCGTCCCCCGGCTGCGCCTGCACCACCTGGGCCGGCTGACCGACGAGTTCGGCATCGTGGAATTCTCCCGCGGGGCCGACCCCGACCTCGACTACGGCTACAACGTCGACGACGTGTCGCGGCTCGCGATCGTGTCGGCCGGGCTGCTCGCGCTCGCGCCTCCCGCCGCACCGCAGGTGCTGACCCTCGCCCGGCGGTGGGCCGGCATGTCGGTGCGGTTCCTCACGGCGGCCGTCCGCGACGGCCGCATGCACAACCGCATGTCGTACGGCGGGTCCTGGACCGACGACCCGCACCCCGGCGACCACGTCGGCCGGTCGGTGTGGGCACTCGGGGTGCTGGCCGCGGGAACGGGCGTCCCACCGGAGACGCGTCGGGAGGCCCGCGTGCTGCTCGCCCGGCTCGCCCCCGACACGCCCGCGCTGGCCGGGTCGGGACTGCGGAGCGTGGCGTACGCCCTGCTCGGCTGCTCGGCCGCTGGCACCGGTCCCATCGCTTCGCTCGTGGCGCGCCTGGACGCGGCCCTGACCGCGACCGCGGACGCCGACTGGTACTGGTTCGAGCCCGAACTCACCTACGACAACGCCCGGCTGCCGCACGCCCTGCTCGCCGGCGCCGAGGCGCTCGGTGACGCCGGTGCGGCCGCCCACGCGCTGACCGCCCTGGACTGGTACGCCGACCACGCCGGCCTCACCGCCGGCACGCTGCGCAACGTCGGCAACCGCTGGCACCGGCGCGACGCGCCCGACGGCTGGGCCGACGACGGCGACGAACAGCCCATCGACGCCGCCTCCGCCGTGGAGGCGATGGTCGCCGCGTGGCGGCACACCGGCGACGCCCGCTACGGCAGCCTCGCCGGCGTCGCGTACGACTGGTTCCACGGGCGCAACCGCCGCGGCGTCCCCCTGTACGACGCGCGGACCGGTGCCTGCCACGACGGCCTCACCCCCGATGGCGTCAACGCGAACCAGGGCGCCGAGTCGACGCTGGCACACCTGCAGGCCGAGCTGGCGCTGCTGACCGCCGGCCTCGCCGCGCTGCCCGACCGCGTGCCGGTCGAACCGTCGGCCGACGCACGCGCGGCCGGGGTGAAACCCGAGCGAAAGAGCACATTTCTGGCCAACGACCGGGCAAAATCAAAGCCAGGCCGTCGCGCCGGAACCCGCTCGACCTGGAAGGGCCAGCACGATGCACGATGAAGCCGAGCTGTTCCACCGCCACCCCGGAAACCCCGTCCTGAGTGCCGCCGACTTCCCGTATCCGATGAACAGCGTGTTCAACCCGGGTGCGGCAATGCTCAACGGCGAAACGATCCTGCTCGCCCGCGTCGAGGACCGGCGCGGCATCTCGCACCTGGCCGTCGCCCGCAGCGAGAACGGACGCACCGGCTGGCGCGTCGAACCGAAGCCGCTGATCGCCGACGACCCCGCCGACCCCACCACCTGCTGGGGCGTGGAGGACGCGCGCATCACGCCGATCAAGGAACTCGGCGGGTTCGCGATCACCTACACCGCCTACGGGCCGAGCGGCCCGTGCGTGGCGCTCGCCGTGACGCAGGACTTCAAGTCGTACGAGTCGTACGGCGTGATCATGCCGCCGGAGGACAAGAACGCCTCACTCCTCCCCCGCCAGATCAACGGCCAGTACGTGCTGTTCCACCGGCCGGTGTCGGCGACGTCGCACCGGGCCGACGTCTGGCTGTCGCGGTCGGCGGACCTCAGGTCGTGGACCGCGTCGGAACCCGTGCTGCAGAGCCGGACCGGACCCTGGTGGGACGCGACACGGATCGGCATGGGCCCGCCCCCGATCGAGACGCCGCACGGGTGGCTGTGCTTCTACCACGGTGTGAAGCAGATGGTGGCGACGTCGATCTACCGCGTCGGCATCATGCTGCTCGACCTGGAGGACCCGACGAAGGTGCTGCGCCGCACGCCGTCGTGGGTCCTCGGCCCCGACGCGCCGTACGAGCGCATCGGTGACGTGCCCAACGTGGTCTTCCCGACCGGCCTCACCCACGACGAGGAGGCCGGGGAGCTGCGGCTCTACTACGGCGCCGCCGACAGCACCATCGCCGTGGCGACCGCCAGGTACTCCGAGGTGCTGGACTACGTGTTGAACCTACCCGAGCAGCTTTAGAGGTCCTTGACGGCCGCGATGGCGCGGTCGACGTCCGACTCGTCGGTGGCGACGCTGGTGCCGAAGCGCACCAGCGTCGTCGCGTACGGGGTGACGCTCGCGACGATCCCGTTCGCGCGTAGCTGCGCGACGGCCGCGGCCGGCGGCACGCCTTCCACCTCGCAGCACACCAGGCCGGCCGACAGGGCCGGCGACTCCGGCGTCACCAGCCGGACGTGGTCCTTGATGCCCTGCTTGAGCTTCGTGGCCAGCTGTTCCGTGCGGTCGGCGATGCGGTCGGCGCCGATCCGCTTGTGCAGGTCGAACGCGGCGGCAAGCGCCCAGCGGTTCTCGAACGTGTGATAGCCGCCCGGTGAGGCGAGCTCACCGGGTGACCCGCTGGGCGCGCGTCCGGAGATCCACGCGCCGATCGCGGCGCGGCTGAACGACGGCACCACCGGCGTGTAGCGCTCCCAGCCCTTCGGCGAACCCCAGACGAGACCGGTGCCGCGCGGTCCGAACAGCCACTTGTGCCCGCCCGACACGAAGAAGTCGACCTTCAGGTCCTGCGGACGCTCGCGCCGCGCCCCGAACCCGTGCACGGCATCGAGGCACACGAGCGCCTGCGTCCTCTCCCGCACGAGGTCGGCCATGGCCGCGATCGGCAGGCGCACGCCGGTCCCGGAATGGACCCACGTCAACGCGACCACCGCGACCTTCGGCGACAACGCCGCGCTGAACGCGGACAGGATCGCGTCCTCGGTCGGCTTGTCCCCGTAGAGGCGGACCTTCTTGACCGTGCACCCGGTGCGGGCGGCGAGCAGCCGCAGCGACTCGTGGGTGGCGTAGAAGTCGTGCTCGGTGGTGAGGATCTCGTCGCCCGAGCCGAGGCGCAGACCGCTGTACATCAGCCCCAGGCCCGCGGTCGTCGAGTCGGTGAACGCGATCGATCCCGGGTCGGCTTTCAGGTAGTCGCCGGCTTTCGTCGCCACCTCGCGGTCGAGCCTGTCCTCGTCGCTGGCGAGGAAGCCGGTCGGGTCCCGGTCGAGGCTCGCGGCGTAGCGTTCTATCGCCTGCTTCACGGGCGGCAGGTGGCTGGCGAAGACGAACGCCGCGAAGTTGGCGCTGTCCCTGTCGTGCGGGAACTGGGCCTTGACGCTGGCCCAGCTCGACGGATCGAAGTCCTGCCCGCCTGTCGTCTCTGTCGTGCACGCGGCCGTCGTGGCGGCGGCCGCTGCGAGAACTCCGCGCCGGGTGACCATCACCCCATCGTGAGGTGGTCAGGTCACGGGTTCAAGCGCCGGACGTTTCGGTTGCACGAGGTCGCCCGACGACCGCCCGGTGAGGCGCCGCTTGATCCACGGCGCGAGGTGCTGGGTGGCCCAGCGTGCGTCGGCCGCTCGCGCCCGCGTCCAGCTCAGCTTCTCGGGCGGGGGGACCGCCGCCAGCCAGCTCGGCTCCGCCGTGACGCCGAGCGCCTCCAGGACGTGCGCGGCCACCCGCCGGTGACCCGCCGCCGACAGGTGCAGCCGGTCGGTGCTCCACAGCCGCGTGTTGCGGAACGCGTCGTCACCCCACAGGTCGACGACGTAAGCGCCGTGCCGCTCGCCGGTCGCCGACACCGCCCGGTTCATCATCTCCACGCGCGGGCCGACGATCCGGCCGCCGGGCAGGCGGTCGGTGACGTCGGCCCACCGGAAGAGGACCACGTCGGCGCCGCCGGCCCGCAGGTCACGGACGGTGTTGTCGAAGTTCTCGATCAGCACCTCGGGCTGGAAGCCGCGCCGCAGTGCGTCGTTGCCGCCGGCGGCGAACGTGATGAGATCGGGCTCCATCGCGAGTGCCGCGGGCACCTGCTCCTCGACCACGCGAGGGAAGAGGCGACCACGGATGGCGAGGTTGGCGTACCGGAAGTCCTTCTCCCGCAGGGCCAGTTGCCCCGCGACGAGATCCGCCCATCCCCGGTAACCGCGACCGTCTTCGTACCGGTCGTCCATGCCCTCGGTGAAACTGTCGCCGAGCGCCACGAAGCTGCGCCACCGCATCCGTTCATCCTGACAGCCGCTGGTACAGACCGGCACCGGGTTTCGGGTGTGGGCTGCGTTACCCCACCTACCCCTCAAGAGGTACACGCTCTGTGACGACGGACCCCGCGTCCGTAGAGTGCGGGACATGACGGGGGGTGACGGTTTTGTCCTCGGTGTCGACTTCGGCACGTCGAACACGGTCGCGATGCTGCGCCGTCCCGACGGCCGCGTCACGCCACTCCTCTTCGACGGCACGCCGGTGCTGCCGTCGGCGGTCTTCGCGGCCCCCGACCGGGTGCTGTTCGTCGGCCGCGACGCGCTGCACCACGGACGCCACCGCCCCGCCGGGCTCGAGCCGAACCCGAAGCGGCACATCGACGAGGGGACGGTGCTGCTCAGCGGCCTCGAGTGCGCGGTTCCCGACCTCATCGGCGCGGTCCTGGGCCGCGTCGCCGACGAGGCGACCCGGGTCGCTGGCCACCGCCCCGGCACGCTGGTGCTGTCGCACCCGGCCGGCTGGGGCCCGGTCCGCCGCCTGACCCTCACCGACGCGGCCGCCGCGGTCGGCCTGCCCACGCCGGTGTTCGTCCCGGAACCGGTGGCGGCGGCGATGTACTTCACCTCGGTGCTGCGGGGCAGCGTCCCGTCCGGTGCGGCGATGCTGGTCTACGACCTGGGTGCCGGCACCTTCGACGTCACCGTGCTGCGCGCGGGCACCTCGTTCGAGGTCCTGGGCAGCGACGGCCTCGACGACGTCGGCGGCCTCGACGTCGACGGCGCCGTGGTCACCTGGCTGCGCGACCAGTACACCGACGAGGCCTGGGACCGCCTGTCGCGGCCGAGGTCGCCGGAGGACCGCCGGCTGCGCCAGGACCTGTGGGCCGAGGCCCGGGTGGCGAAGGAGATGCTGTCGCGCACCTCGGCCGTGGTGATGCGGCCGCCGCTGCTGGACCAGGAGGTCCCGCTGACCCTGGCCGAGTTCGAACAGATCACCCAACCCCTGATCGACCGGACCGTGCGCACCGCACAGGGCCTGTCCCGCTACTGCGAGGTGACCCCCGCGCAGGTGCTCCTGGTCGGCGGTTCGAGCCGCATCCCCCTGGTGGCGACGGCGCTGCACCGGGCGTTCGGCGTACCGCCGACAGTCACCGAGCAGCCGGAGACCGTGGTGGCCGAGGGCTGCGTCTTCGCACCGGGCGTCCCGCCGGCGGCTACCCGGTCCCCGGACGACGACCGCGACCCGGTGGCGTTGAGCACGGTGCTACCGGTGGCGGCCGGGTTGAGCACCGAGCCGTTCACGGCCGACGTCGGACCGGGTGCGCTACCGGCCGCACCGCTGGGACGCAGCGTGCTCCCCGCCATGCCCGGCGGCACCGCACCCGCCGTACCCACCCCCGCCGCTCCTGCCGCTACCTCCTCCGCCATCCCGGCCGGCGCCCCTGCATCCGTTCCTGCCGGCGCCCCTGCCAGCGCCCCCGTGGCCGCCCTCGATGGTGCGGCCGTTTCTTCCGCCGCCCCTTCCGGCGCGGCCATTGCTTCCGCCGCCCCCGCCGCCGGCTCCTCTGCCGCTTCGGCCGTGGCGACATCGCCGACCGTGGCGACGTTGCCGGCCAGCGCCCTGCGTCCCGGCGCCATACCGGGCGCCCGCGCCGGTGACCCGTCCACCGGCACCGGCCTGCTCTGGCCCCCGCTCCCACCGGCGATCGCCGTCCACCCCCTGGCCGCCGGCGTCGAGTCGACGGCCGACACCGCTCGCCTGCTTCCCGCCTCGCACGGAACCCCCCGCAACGCCGGCCCGGCCCGCCAGCTGCAGCGCAACCCGGGACACCACGCCGGAAACGCCTCCGCGCTCGGCGCCGACGGCTGGCCCGACCTGACCCCGCTGACCGGACGCCCCGCCGTCACCCCACCGGTCGTCGACGATGAGGACGCGGTCACCGAGGAGGTCTCGCCCGACTGGTCCGCCCCACCGCGGCCGGCGCCACCGGCCGAACCCGTACCGATGACCAGGATGCTGCGGGTCCCGGTACAGCCGGCCGGTCCACCGGACATCCTCGCGCCCGTGGAGCAAGCGCCGCCGGTTCAGACCCGGCCACTGGAGTCGCAACCACCGCCAGCGCAATCACCACCAGCGCAACCACCACCAGCGCAACCACCACCAGCGCAACCACCGCCAGCGCAACCACCACCAGCGCAGCGACCGGCTGTCGGAGACGACCGGGCCTTTCCGCCCGGGCCGCCGGCTCCTCCGCGACGGGCGCATCCGGACGACGTCGCGCCTACCCGGGCGCCGCAGCCGCGGCGGGCACGGGCTGCCGTCGCCCTGCTCGCGGTCGTGTTTCTGCTTGCCGCCGCGGCCGTGACGCTCATCGTCACCGTGCCGACCGGGCGCGACCGGAACGCGGCCCGGCCCTCCGCCGGTCCCCCGTTCCCGACGTGGGCCGTGCGGTACGCCGACTCACTCGGCACCCAGCGGGGCTGGTCGGCCACCGCCGACGTCGCCGAGAAGGTCGAATGCGGCTTCCGCAACGGGCGGCTCGAGGTCGACATGCGCAAGGGCGGCATCTTCCGCTGCCCCGGCCAGCGCGACGAGCTCACCGACTTCGCCCTGCGGCTCGACGTGTACCTGCTCGACGGGCAGGCCTGCGCCGGCATCTGGTTCCGGCGCGGCCTGCACGAAGCCGGCAAGGACTCCAGCTACGTGCTCGAGGTCTGCCGCACCGAGCTGGTGCTCGGTCACCACCACGCTGCCGGCGACATCGCGGAGTTCGCGCGGTTCCCGGTCCCGGAGCTGGGCACCGGCATCCGGACGGTGGTCGGCCTGGTCGTGCGGGGCGGCGACATCTCGCTGTACCTGCACGACGGGTTCGTCGGTCGGCACGACGACGGCCGGTTCCCCGGCGGACGGATGGCGCTCGGCATCGCCGTCCCCCGTGATCTCGGCGCCGGCCGGGTGGGCTTCAGCAGCGTGGAGCTACGCACCCCGTAACGCCTGCAGCAGCCCGTAAACCGGTTGTTGAACAAAGTAGGGTCGGACGCATGTTGCGCATGTCCTCCCTGTTCGTGCGTACCCTTCGCGAGGATCCGGCCGACGCCGAGGTCCGTGGTCACCGGCTGCTGGTGCGCGCGGGGTACATCCGTCGCACCGCCCCGGGCGGCTACACGTGGCTACCGCTCGGCAAACTGGTGCTCGACCGGATCACCGGCGTCGTCAAGGACGAGATGGCCGCGATCGGCGCCCAGGAGGTGCTGTTTCCCGCGCTCGTGCCGCGGGACGTCTACGACCGGACGGGCCGCACCGGCGAGTTCGACCTCTTCCAGGTCAAGGACAGGGACTCGGTGCTCGCGCCGACCCACGAGGAGTTCTTCACGCTCCTGGTCCGCGACGTGCTGGCGAGCTACCGGGACTACCCGGTCGTCCTGTTCCAGACGCAGTGGAAGTTCCGTGACGAGCCGCGCCCCCGCGCCGGACTGCTGCGCGCCCGCGAGTTCCTGATGAAGGACTCGTACTCCTTCGACCTCGACGACGCCGGCCTCGACCGGTCGTATCAGCTGCACCGCGAGGCGTACCAGCGGATCTTCGCGCGGTTGGGCCTGCCCGCCGTTCCGGTCAGCGCGATGGCCGGCGCCATGGGCGGCTCGCGGTCCGAGGAGTTCCTGCTGCCGCTCGACGCCGGCGAGGACACGTTCGCCCAGTGCGCGTCGTGCGGTTACGCCGCGAACGTCGAGGCGATCGCGGTGCGGCCAGCCGCGGCCGACGAGGCGGAGCACGGTCCGCTCACGGTTCTCGACACACCGGACACCCCGACCATCGACACGCTCGTCGCCCGGTTGAACCACCTCGCACTGCAGGGCCGCACCGACTGGACCGCCGCGCAGACGCTCAAGAACGTGGTCGTCCGGGTGGGCGAGGAACTCGTCGCCATCGGAGTGCCCGGCGATCGCGAGGTCGACCTCAAGCGCGTCGAAGCCGCCCTGCACCCGGCCAAGGTCAGCATGTTCGACGACTTCGCCGGCAGGCCCGATCTGGTCAAGGGCTATATCGGACCGCAGAACATCAAGCTGCGCTACCTCGTCGACCCGCGGGTCGCGCCCGGTACGGCGTGGGTCACCGGTGCCAACGAGCCCGGGAAGCACGCGGTCGACGTGGTCTGCGGCCGCGACTTCACCCCCGACGGCACCATCGACGCCGCCGATGTCCGCTCCGGCGACCCCTGCCCCACGTGCGGTGGGCCGCTCTCGCTCCGGCGCGGTGTCGAGGTCGGGCACATCTTCCAGCTCGGCCGCCGCTACGCCGACGCGTTCGGGCTCGACGCATCGGGTCCCGACGGCAAGCCGGTCCGCATCACGATGGGCTCGTACGGCATCGGCATCTCGCGTCTCGTCGGCGTGATCGCCGAGACGTGCTCCGACGACCGCGGGTTGGCATGGCCGCGCCTGATCGCGCCGGTCGACGTCCACCTGCTCGCTCTGGGCAAAGACAAGCTGGACGCGGCGGCCGCGCTGGCCGCGGACCTGGAGCGGGCCGGCCTGCGGGTGCTCCTCGACGACCGGCCGGGCCTGTCGGCGGGGGTGCGGTTCGCCGACGCCGAGCTGATCGGGGCACCGGCCACGGTGGTGGTCGGGCGGGCGTTCGACCAGGGTGCGGTGGAGCTCCGCCAGAGGGCCACGGGAGAGCACGCGGAGGTGCCCGTCGGTCGATTAGTGGCCGACCTCACTGGGTAACCGATGGCGCATGCAGACGGTCAAAGATGTGATGACGACGAGCGTCGTCTACCTGCCGAGCGAGACCCCGATCGCCGAGGTTGCCCGCACCATGCGTGAGCAGGACATCGGTGACGTCGTCGTAGCCGACGGTCCCAGCCTCGCGGGGATGGTGACCGACCGCGACCTCGTGGTGCGGGCCGTGGCCGAGGGCCGCGACCCCGAGGCCACCACCGTCGGTGAGGTCATGACCCGGGAGCTGGTCACCGTTCGTCCCGAGGACACCATCCAGCAGGCGGCGCTGCTCATGCGCGACCGCGCGGTCCGGCGTCTCCTCGTCTGCGACGACGACCAGGGCCTGGTGGGGGTCGTGTCGATCGGCGACCTCGCCGAACGGATCGACCCGGAGTCGGTGCTGGGCGGCATCAGTTCGGCCGAGCCGAACAACTGACGTTCTCCTCCCCCCGGTAACGAAACGGGCCCCGCCTTCACTGGAGGCGAGGCCCGTTTCGTTTACCTGACTGGAAGGTGGTCTGGCGTGGCCCCGCGCACGACGGGGCCACTGCCCTAGTAGACGTCACGTGTGGCCGTCCGGGTTGTCACCGGACGGGTGAATCCGATGTTTCACGTGCAACCACATCTGTGCTGGTCAATGCCCTTCATTGGGACGCCTCGCGGGGTGCCAAGATGGACGCCGTGCTTGGAAAGCTCGCCACCGAACCGGCCCGCGACCGCGCCGACCTGCTGGCCCCGCCGGTCGTCGACGCCCTGACCACCTGGCCCGTCGACGACGTGCTCGTCGCGCCGATCGACCCGGACCTCGCCGACACCGCGGCGTTCTGCGCCGCCTACGACGTGGGGCTGGAGGAGTCGGCCAACTGCGTCGTCGTCGCCGGCAAGCGCGAGGGCGTCACCCGGTACGCCGCGTGCGTCATCCTCGCCACGACGCGCGCCGACGTGAACGGAGTGGTCCGCAAGCTGCTCGACGTGCGCAAGGCCAGCTTCGCGCCGATGGCCGAGGCCGTGGAGCTGACCGGCATGGAGTACGGCGGCATCACGCCGATCGGCCTGCCGCCGGAATGGCCGGTGCTGGTCGACTCGCGGGTCACGGCCACGGCGCGGGTCATCATCGGCAGCGGGATCCGGGGCAGCAAGATCGAGCTTCCGGGCGCCGCTCTCGCCGACCTGCCCGGCGCCCAGGTCATCGAGGACCTGGCCCGGATCAGCCCGACGGGATGAGCTGCCCGTAGGACCAGCCGGAGATGTCCGCCAGCCTCCCCCGCCAGTAGAGGTCGCCGCTGGACGGCACCGGCTGCGGCATGAAGACCCGGCAGTTCTTCAGGTGGATGAACGCGGGCGGGGCCAACGCCTCCTCGTGCTCCTCCGGCGTCAGATCGTCGAGGACGCGGCCGCGGAGGCGGCGCACGCGGTCCCGCTTGTCTTTCAAGATCTCGGCGATCATCGCCTCCGGTGACGCGCCCGGGTTCAGGGTCGCCTGCTCCTCGAACCACTGCCAGTCCGGGATGATCTGGCCGCTCAACAGGATTCCCTGCACGAACAGGTTGATCGGGGAGCCGTCCTCGATGGGCTCGGTCAGGTTGTTGATCGACCCGACCAGCAGGCCAAGGACGGTGTCCGGCGGACCGGCGTCGGCCTCCGACGTTTCGGTCATTTGCACTGTCATGCGAACAAACTACCCAAAAGAGCCTCGCGGGTAGGAAGATCGCGAGGCTAGTGTCACCGCGTGGTTGCAGAGTTCGATCTGACCCTTCCCGACGGTTCGGTGCTCCACGCCTACGACACCGGTCAGGCCAACGCCGACCTGGTCGTGGTCTGGCACCACGGAACCCCGAACACCGGTGCGCCGCCGCGGCCGCTGTTCGCCGAGTCCGATCGGCTCCGCATCCGGTGGATCTCGTACGACCGGCCCGGGTACGGCGGGTCGACGCCCGCGCCCGACCGTCCCATCCACTCGGCCGCGACCTATTCCAGTGCGGTCGCCGACGCCCTGGCGATCGAGCGCTTCGCCGCGATGGGCCACTCCGGCGGCGGGCCGCACGCGCTGGCCTGTGGCGCGCTGCTCCCGGAGCGGGTCACGGCGGTGGTGAGCGTGTCGTCGATGGCGCCGTACCCCGCGGACTTCGACTACTTCGCGGGCATGAACGCCTCGGGGATCGGCGCCCTGACCGCCGCGGCCGGCGGACGCGAGGCCAAGGAGCGGTACGAGGCCACCGCCGACGAGTACGACCCGGAGTTCACCCCCGCCGACTGGGCGGCGCTCGACGGCGACTGGTCCTGGTTCGGCGAGGTGGTGCGGACGGGCAACGCCAACGGTCCCGGCCCGGGCATCGACGACGACCTGGCCTACATGGCGCCGTGGGGCTTCGACCCGGCCGATGTCCGGGTGCCGGTACTGATCGTCCACGGTGGACAGGACCGCATCATCCCGAGCGCGCACGGCGAGTGGCTCGCGCGCCGCTGCCCCTCGGCTGAACTGTGGTTGCGTCCGGCCGAGGGTCACATCTCGGTGATGACCACGGCGGCGCCGGCGCTCGACTGGCTGCGGGCGCACGCCGTCTGAATCAACAGCGCGCCTGATCAACAGCGCGCCTGATCAACAGCGCGCCTGATCAACAGCGCGCCGTCCGGATCAACAGCGCGACGGTGCCGGCGGACGCCCGACGCACGGACGCGCGAACGTCGCCGAGTACGCCGTCGAACTGTTCGCGACGATCATCTTCGTCTGTGCCCCGCCGTCGCTCCACTTCACGAACACGTACTGGTTGCCGGCGTACAACTGCGGCGTCACGCCGCTGATCTGGTTGTTCGATCCTTCGATCACCGTCTTCGTGAACGGCGTCGCCTGCGCCGACGAGCCGACCGCGATCCGCAGCCCCGCCGGGTTGCTGGTGAACGTCAGGTTCACCGTGCGCGGCTCCAGCCGTCGCGACACCGAGTGGCTCAGGCCTTCGTCGTCTGTCACCGTCAGCACGAGCTCCACCCATGACGGGTACTCGTGGTCGGGACCGAGAACGGTGCCTCCCGCGCCGGTGAACGAGTTGAGTGGGTGCACGTGGCAGGCGTCCATCGTCTCGCAGTGGTGCAGGTTCACCTGCCACTCCAGGGCCGCCGCCGGCAGGGTGCCCTGCTGCGGGTCGGTGGCGTGCCCGGTCACCTCGATCTTCTGGCCGACGCGCCAGGTGGTTCCGGCGGTCGGTGTGTCGATGAACGCGGTCGGCGCGCCGTTGCCGGACTGGATGAGCACGGTCGCGGTCCCGGTCACCCCGAACATGTCCTTGACAGTGAGCCGGGCGGTGTACACGCCCTTCTGATAGGTGAACGTCGGTGCGACGGCGGTCGAGTCGACGGTGCCGTCGCCGGTGAAGTCCCACTCGTACGTCAGGGTCGCCTGGTCGCCGGCGTCGGCGTCGGTGGACCCGGACCCGTCGAACTGCACCGCGAGCGGCGAGTCGCCCGACGTCGGCGAAGCCTGGATCACGGCCACCGGAGGCTGGTTGCCGGAGAAGTACCGGATGCGCCGCACCGAGCCGGTCGCCGCGACGTAGTAGAGGTCGCTGCCCGGTCCGATCGCGAGATCCACGGGCATCTCGGCGCCCGCGGCGAACGTGCGCCGGTCGTCGGCGTTGGGCAGACCGTCGGCGCCGGTCGGCATCATCACCCAGATGCAGCCGCGGCTGTAGTCGGAGAAGAACATCGCCCCGCGGTACTCGGCCGGGAACGTGGTGTCGTCGGCGGACGGGTAGAACGCCACCCCGGACGACGACGACCCGTTGTCGGGGACGCACTTCTCCCCCGGCACCACCTTGTCGTCGTGGGAGTAGGTGAAGAACGGGCCGCGGGCCGCGTCCGTCCCATAGAGCTCTTCGCAGACCGGCAGGTTCGCGGCGTCGTAGCCGTCCTGCCGGCCGTTGCCTTCGTAGCAGGGCCAGCCGTAGTTGCCCATGGTGTCGGTCGGGACGCGGTTGACCTCCTCGTACCCGTTCCAGCCGACCTCGGTGAGCCAGACCTCGTTGGTACCCGGACGCATCGCGAACCGGAACGGGTTGCGCAGGCCGTACGACACGATGCGGCGGGCGTTGGCGTCCGGGCTGGCGCCGTTGTGGTTGCCGGCCGCGGCGGCGCCGGTCGACGGGTCCAGCCGCAGGATGGTGCCGTTGAGCTGGGTCGGGTCGGCGGTGGTGCGCAGGTCCTGCGAGCGCAGGGCGCCGCCCTCGTTGGTCGGGTCTCCGCAGGGGTTGTCCCACTGGCCGGAGTCGGCGAAGTCGTAGCTCGCCCCGTCGCCGGAGCTGACGTACAACATGCCGTCGGCGCCGAACTTGAGGTCACCGACGGAGTGGCTCGGGAACTGCTGGCACCACTCGTGGATCAGGACCTGCTCCGACCCGGTCATCACGTTGCCGGCCGCCTGGAGTCGGGACAGCCGTCCGGTGACGACGCATTTCCCCATCGTCGGCCCGCCGACCCGGTTGCAGTCGTCGTTCCAGTACGGCGCTTCCGCTCCGGGCGGCGCGTCGTACGTGTACAGCACGTAGATGTACGGCTGCACCGGGAACTCCGGGTGGATCGCGAGGCCGATCAGCCCGCGGTCGTGCACGTTGTGGACGTTGCGCGACAGGTCGGCGAACACGGTCGGCCGCGGGTCGTTGACGTTGTCGTAGACCTTGATGACGCCGCCCTTTTCGGCGACGAACACCCGGCCGTCGGGAGCGAACTCGATGTTCGTCGGCATGTTCAGATCGCCCCAGACGACCTGCTCGGCGAAGCCCGGTGGCAGCTGCGTGGCCGCTTCCGCGCTGGGCGCCCGGTTCAACGCGACGACGGCGGCTCCGGCCACAACGGCGAGCACGGCGGAGATCCGGGCAATGGAACGACGACGGGCACGGGTGAACAAGCCATCCCCCAGGAACGACGGCACGAGGTAACCCGGGCACCTTATGCACGACTTAGCTGGAGGTGAATATCTGCTGAGTAACCGATCGATCGCCAGATCGTGATATCCACATCAATCAGTGCTAAAGCTGCCTATACAAATCCCCTGATTCGGGGCGAAGAACGCGAAGATCATCTAAACGGTGACCGTAATGGGATCCACGGCACACCTACGTCGGCGGTCGCGGCTCCCGATGGAGGGACGCGCCCCTCCATCGGGATCGGCATGACAGATAGCGGCCGGCCAATTACCGTCAAGTGATGGGCTCAGCGCTTACTTCCCTCATTGGCCTGGTTTTCACCGGGGTCGCGCTGTACGGCTTCTACTGGGTGATCCGGCTGGCCGTGCGCGACGGCATGCTCGAGGCCGACCGGCGGCGTCAGCGGGAGCAGACGCCGCAGGTCTCCCCCGAGAGCGGCTAACGCCGTAGCACCACCTGCTCCACGGCCGACCAGGTCACCGACGTGAGCAGGTAGAACCCGGCTGCCACCGGCATGAACACGGCCGGCACCACCGTCAGGTACGGCAGTGCGAGGGTCCACCGCGGCTGCCCGGACCGCACCGATCGCCGCGCCGACACCGTCGCGACCGCGAGCAGCGCACCCACCAGGCCGGCGAGCACCCATCCGGCGGCCAGTCCCTGCGCGGTGAGCGGTACGCCGAACAGCGTGGTCGAGAGCAGCGCTCCGGTGCCGGTGAACACGTGGTACAGCACGATGAAGGCGGGCGCCTGCAGGAGCGCGGGCAGGAACGGGGCGAGCGGGTTCGTGCCGGCCTCCGCGTACAGGCGGGCGAGCTCCGTCCGGAGCCGCTCTGGTTGCGTCCGGTACCTCTGCTGCAGGTCACGCACGCGGGGAAGCAGGTCGGCCTGCGCTTTTGCCGCCCGCACCTGCCGCTTCGACAGCGGTATCAGCGCGAACCGCACGGCCGCGGTGAACAACACGATCGCGAGCACGGTCGCCGCACCGCCGTCGATCGGCGCGAGCGCCGCGGCGAGCCGGGAGAGCAGGTCGTAGGCAACGTCGGCCGCCGCATCGAGCGGCCCGAACGTGGGCATGGTCAGGGACATCGCGAACCTCCGGGTTGTCGGCTGTGGACAGCACGGAAGGCCACGCGCAGGCGCGGTGTACCGGTATCTGGGGAAAAGCGACTGCTACGCGGCCGGGTCCGCCGTGGGCGCGCGCGGTCGCGCCCGCCCGGCCGCATCCGGGTCCCCAATCTTGGGGACGGCGTAGGTCCACCTCCGGGCGACCACCACCCCGGTACGGACCCCGTACGACCCGCCGCCGACAACGGCGGCCCGGCGCAGAGCGCCGGCGGCCAGGACCGCAAGCACGGCCACAGCCGCGGCGGCGGTGAGCGAGACCATGTCCTGGGCGGGCAGGCTGGCCCAGAGCCAGCCCGCGGCCCAGATGGTGCTCAGTACCTGGAGCACGGTGCCAGCTTATCCCCGTCTTTTCGGGGCACGAACGACACGCACGAACCCGGGATCCCCCACCCCCAGCCTGTGGACACCGTATTGGCAGTTCAATCCCGCGATGACCGAGAAGCCCCACCACTCGTCCACAGGTTGTGAACCGCCCTGTGCACCGACTTCGATGCGTTGTCCACAGGCTGTCCCAAGCCTTGTCCACCGCTATCTGACCCCGGCACGCAGGTACCGGTACGTCTGCGGCATCAGCAGTGCGATGGCACTCCCGATGGAGCCGGCCGCGTAGAGCAGCAGCAGGGCCGTGAGGAGCGCGCCATGCCAGGCCGGCGCCTGCGGGGCGCCCCAGACGGCCGACGACATGGCCGCTCTTCCCAACGAGAAGCCAACCAGCACGCCGGGGACGCAGCAGAACACCATGACGCCATGCCACCGCCGACTCCCCCGACGCACCCGGGCGGTGCCGAGCGCGAACACCACCATGACGACCGGCGCACCCACCAACGCCCCGACGGTGAGCCCCATCCCCGCCAGGACCGCCACCGCCCCGGTCATGTCCGGGCTGCCCGGGTCGAACACTTCGGGATGCCCAAGGTCGTAAACCCCAAGCGGCAGATACAAGCCGAGGGCGACGCCCACCATCCCGGCCGGAACGGGCAGCCACCGGAGCGAGCAAGGAATCCCCACAATCGACGATGGTGCCCGCTCAGCAAGCACAACCCGGGTCGATATCGAGGAGATCCAGTGAAGACCGGTGCGAGTCGAGCCCGTACGCCCGCTCGACACTGTCAGCCGACGGCCCGGTCGAGATCCGGTCGAGGCCCGGTCGAGGCCCGGTCGAACCTGGAGGCCGTACAAACCCGCCGACTTAGCCGACCGGCGACGCAACACCGTCATCCCGTCCGGCGACGAACTCAGCCACTATCCGGTGCGAACTCCAAGCCCTTGGCCGGCCACCCAGGAGGACGCAGTGCGGCACTTCCACGCCACACCGCAGAGCACGAATTGCGGGAACCGCAGGCCGCCCAGCGGCGGCTCCTGCGCCACACGACCCCGCGAATCACGCTGGAGACTTACGTCCAGTGGTGGCATTGCCAGGAGCGCCGACGCGGCGTCGCCTGGTTGTGGCGGTGAAGAGTGGAGACGAGGGGACTTGAACCCCTACTCCGCGAGGCCGGATCAAGCCCATAGAAATCGGTCGAATAGACGGCCCGACCTGCGAGTTACTCGTCATCGCCTGCCGACGTCTTACAGCCGTTACCAGGCTCAGGTGTGCCCAAAGTGTGCCCGATGATCATGCCGGCCCACTCCAGCGAACTGCCGTCGGGAGGGAGAAGTCAGATGGTCCAGATCGGTACGACGCCGGCGGGGTACTGCCACGGTGCGCCGGTAACGATGCCGCCCCGGATCTCCCGGGCTTCGTGGAGCACGTGGCGGACGATCAGCGATCCGATGCCGGTCGCGGTGTCGATGGCGGTCGACTGGTCCAGCGGGGTCACCTCAACCCGGACGGCGTCGAGCAAGGGCCGCCAAGCGTCGCTGGTCGCACCGATCACGTTGTTGGCCTCGGCCACCGCGACGGCCGGCATCACAAGGGTGAACTCGCCTTCGTCGGCCTGCTGCCACAGCCGGAACACCTGGTCGTTGCCCTGGAACAGAGCGATGATCGCGGTGTGGTCGAGTACGCGGGCCTCGCTCACGCGGCGGGGTCGGCGTAGAAGCGGCGGATCTCCTCATCGAAGCGACGCTGGTCGGCGTCGAACTTCTCCCGCTCTTCGGGGCTCATCTCGGGAAGCCGCTCCCACCCCATGGCTAGGCGCAGCCGCTCCGCGTTGGACGTCGGCTGGGTCTGGTCCGGGGTCGCCTGACTCATGCCTCGACGGTACCAATCCGAGACGCTTGTCGTTACCTCGAACCTGGCCGAAGCAGGCAGGCTTCCGTCACCGATCCGGCACTCCACTTTGTGGTGATTGGTCACTAGTAGCCGAAGCACACATCGATCATGAGGTACGTTCACCGTTCGAACAGCTTGTTCGAACACAACCGACCGCGTTATGGAGCCACTACTACTTGCGCATGGAGGTCCTGGCGTGCAAAATTTCAGGCGTGGACCTACACCCGCGCATCGGTCAGATCCTAGAAGTGATCCACGACCGGAACGGCGAGGCGCTGCTGTACGTGACGGCGGCTCTGGACGCCTCCATCCAGGAGACGTACGCGCAGAGCAGGCCGAAGTTTCCGCCACACAAGCTCCGCGGCGTGGTGTTGGCCACCAACGTCAGGAATCTGGTCCTTTGGCATTCGGAGCTGGACGAATTCAAGAAAGCAAAGCTCCGTGTCAAGGAGGGAGCGAACTGCTCCGTCCTCCTGATCGATCCGGCGGACACGCCGATACGCGTTCGGAAACATCCCCGGCGAAACCGGACAGAACTCGCTGCGGTTGTCAAGCCCGACGACGCCCTCATCCCTGTGACTCACCCAGAAGAGGACACGCTCTTCGGTCTCAACTGGATCGCCTCCTCCTGGGAGCCGGCGGTGCTCTGGGATGCCGACCCGGGCACCGAGTCGTTACGCAAGGCGTGGCTCGGAGCGCTAGAACGGGACAAGGAAACGCCGCGGATATTCGGCAAGCTAGAAATTCCGATCGGTTCTGCCGCGCTCTATGCGAGGAAGACACCGCCGCCAGCAATCGATCTTGGATGGGACGACGAGTTCCCGAACGAGGACACGGGCGACGACCTGGCATAGTGATCGCGGCTTCCAACTTCAAAACAGTTGGTGGCAAGCCGTGCTAGTGAACGTCTTCGGTGATCGAGTTCGCGCTGCCCGCACTCTCCGACGTATGAAATCGTCGGAGGTCGCCACGAAACTTGGGTGGCCAGCGTCAAAACAAACGCGTCTCGAATATTCCGAGCGCGCGTTCCTTGATCCTGAACAACTCGCTATTATTAGCAGCCTCCTACAGTTTCCGGAAAAATACTTCCTTGAGCCGCCTCCACCGCCTGTCACGATTGACGACCTCCTGTTTCGTGCACCTGTGGCAACACCAAAAAAGGAAAAGGCGTACCTAGCCGAGTTCGCACGGGCTGTCGGCGAAGTCCTTGAGTGGCTGGATGGCCGACATCGGCTGCCAGCCGTAAAGATACCCACGCTCCCGGCCGATACGTCCATGGCCGAAGCAGGAAAGGAAGTCCGTCGGGCACTGAGCTTGCCGGACGATCAGCCTATCCCGCACTTGATACACCTCATGGAACGAGCAGGCGTTCCGGTCATCGTGCGCGGCAATATTCAGCGAATGGCAATCCATGATCCCGAAGACCTCGCCCTTGATGCCGTCACAGAAAAGCACCTCGGTTATTCCACCAGAGTCGGGGAGCACGCTGATCGGCCCGTGACCGTGCTCCGGGCGAATCCGTCCTGGGAAAGAGTGAGATGGACGGTGGCACATGAACTTGGACACATCACCCTACATAGTCGCGGACTAACACCCGATTCTGAGAATCAGGCCAGCGCCTTTGCGAGCGAGCTACTTGCGCCCGCGTCAGCCGTCCGTAAGGAGCTCCCCGCGCATGTCACTCTTGCCTCGTTAACTGAGGTCAAATTGCGTTGGGGCATCTCGCTCGGAGCGCTAATCACACACCTACACGCCAACAACTTGGTTGATGCAGAAAGATTCGAGACGCTGCGGCGCCAACTCTATACCCGCATGAATTCGGCCACTGGCAGAAGCTGGGGAAGAGACGAACCTGGCTGGGATGCGCGAGAGATAGAACGCCCACGACTGTTGGTTACTTGGATGGAGCGCTGCCTCGGAATCGCCGTTCCGCACGCGGTAGCTCAAATGTCGGGCATTTGGCCAGCCGACCTGGTCGCCTCCATGATCAGTGGACAGCGCCCAAAAGTGAATCAACCAGAATCGGTCGGGCCGCCGACGCCAAAGCCCGACAATGTGATAAGCCTCGATCGCTGGCGGCTACGTGAGGCTTAGTAAGGGTCATTGATATTTGGACGCCATTCCGGGGGAGGCCCTTCGAAACATCTTGCCTGGTCCAAGTCGAGAGGTCACCGTAGGGGCCATCACGCCAGGCTCGGTGTCCTTGGCGCCCGGCGGCGGCGTGAAGGCGCTGGGCGGCGGAGGCTGCTGCGTCAGTCCTGGTCGTTGTCGAACTCGACGGCGGCCGGGGACGTTGATTCGGTGGCAAGCCGCGAAGCGGCGCGGCAGCCATTGCCCGTGTGCGAGACGGTGGCGGCCGAACTAGCGACCGTCGCGACGCACCCCTGTAGGGGTCGAACTCCGGCGCGGCTAGCCGGCCCGTCAGGCGGCTTCCCGCCCCGGCGCCGCAGGCAGCCGGGGCGGATGACCGCCGGGCCGGGTTACCGCGCCAGGCCGCGCGGAGCGCGGCCCTTGATCTAATAGAGAAAAATTCGGCAGTCAGTCGCCATGGAACGGGAATCTCGAGACGAGCCAGCGTGACCCGTCGAACCGGATGACGCTCGGGCCGGACATCGAATCAAATGCTTCGTAGCTTATCCACGACATCGTCCCTTGCTGTTTCCGGAGAACTCAGCCATTTTCGAACGCGCGGGTATTGAGATTTGACCGGCAACCACACCGTGACCGATCCTCGCTTCGAGGCGTAGACAAGCCTAGCGGACGCCAACACGTCTAGAACGGCGTTTACATACTGGCGTTCCTGTGGTGGGATCCCCTTCCTTAGGGCCGTGTCCTTTCTCCCCGCCCCCTTTTGCGCGTGAACCTTGCGCAAGATGACCAGTCCTAATCGAAGGCCTCGCGGAAGGTTCAGATTGACAAGTGCGTTTGTAGTACTAGCTTCCCGTGAAAAGCTACCAAATTTGCAGTCATTGAAGAGGGGCGGAAGATCGTCGTAACGCGCGACGCCGTCTATCTCAACGAATTCACACCCCCAAAATTTGGGAAGCTTATCGACGTTGTCATAGTTTCCAATTTCGAGCCGCTCGATGATACAGTCCTGGAACTCGACGCTGCCAAGATTTGCCTCGTCCTCACCAAGCCGAAATTCAGGCAGAATCACTTCTCGAATGGTGAGTCGGAAGTCAAAGTCAGTCACATCTAGTTCCAACGCAAGGAAGAACAGGTCAACGACCAACGTATCTTGATGACGCCTCGACGCGTGCGTGAGGGCGTGATTGATTGCCCCCGAAGCCTTCTCTTGGAGAACCTTTTCTAGAAGCGCGGCAGATACTGCCGTACCTAGGGGGCCAAGCAGATTCATCCATAGTTTGGAATCCAGGAGGAAAGACGACGGTGACATTACGTAACGAGAGATATCACCTGCTCGTGCAACCTGCGCTACATCAGCGTCTATGAATCTTTTGCTTCCTGTCGATGGGTTGTCGATGATAAGCCCCGGAAAACGACGAAGTAGGACTTCCTGTTTCTCATTCGGCGGGTATTTCATTACATCGCGAAAAGCGCTTCTCAGATCATCGACGTAGACCGGGCCGAGACCGTTTGCGGTGTGTCGGACGTTGGTTGCAATCCGCTCCAGCACTTGCCGCAGAAGATCTCCCGGAATCCCACCTTCTACCCGGGCATCTCGTCGGCAAATCACGCCCAACAACCAGTCCCACCCGTCAGCCGGAGACAAATGATTCGCATCAACGGCACTCTGTAGATGTCCCCGCGAAGCGAGCCATCCTAAGAGGAGCGGGCGACGGGGTACCCACTCTGGGACATCAGTCGACCAGCCATGCCGCGATAGATACTGACGCATCTGTCCAGCAGAGAAGTCCGAGAGACTATAGATCGGTGTATCGGAATCTAGGTCGAGCGCGGTCAGAAGATCCTCTTGGCTCGCGAAGTAATGAGTCCTGCCATTTACCGCCAACCCGGGACCCGACGGGCTTTCGCGCACGAACGCACGCACCAGTTCCACGGCCTGATAGTTCAATTCTCGCAGAGAGTCAGCATCGCGGCTGACACCAGCAAGTGGCGGCGAGTAGATCTCATCGAAGCCGTCGATTAGCAAGTGGCACATTCCACTACGCCAAGCTCTCACGAGTTTATCCGGACGAGGGTAGGAAATCTTCCGTGCGTGCCTTTCAATCGCCTCTACAGGATCTGTTTGAGCCTGATGTTCCCTCATGTTGAGATACAGTGGAAAACGGTACGAATCAGTCCCGGAGCGATACATTCGGACGAGAGAAAAGTAAACTTCGCGAAGTGTCATGCTTTTCCCAGCGCCGTAGTCACCGAGAAGTACCCACCGCTTGCCGGCGCGAATCGATTCCGTCAACCCGTCTACGGTGTGAGTGCTTTGATCCCTCAAATCCAACAAATCGATTGGACTATAGTCGCCTGGGTTTGGATTCTGGTCGTCCGCAGGATCGCGTGCGCTTCCGAACGGCGCCAGGTCACGAAGAGTCAGATACTCTCCAACATCGACTAGTCGACTACGAAATACGTCGAGCGACATGCACGTCACAGCCTGTCCGGCGACCCTTTCGACTGCATCTCGCTGTTGGTCCGACGGCTCACTCGATGTGATGAAGAATGCCTGGGCCGGTCGATCTGGATATGTTGCTCTGAGGTAGTTGAGGGAATCGATGAGCTTTTCCGCGTCCGACCGCGCCTTCGCCGAGTTCCGCGACACGGTCGCCTCAATTGCGACTGCGACATCGTCATTAACTAGTATTGCGTCACGTTCGCGACCCGCAATTGACATCGCCCCCTGTCCATCAGTGCCGGGGTAGAGCCACCGCGCAATGCGCCGAACTTCATTCTCGAAAGCGGTATCGTCTTCCTGTTTGCTCATACCACCCCTCGCCGATGACTGAGGTTGGGCTCACACTCGCAGATTAGCCCCCGAGGATACACGCCTTTGGTGATCAAGAGATAGCTGCGAGTGATACTCAGATCCGAGCGGCACCAGCAATCGATATCCATGCATTGACCCGCTCGGGGTCCTGCCCCGTCAAATGGCAAGCCAAGTCGACGATCGCCCTGTCGGTTCGGTTCCCAGCAAATTTGAATGCGAGTACGGCGACATCGTATGCCGCTTCGCCAGAAACCCCACGAGGGTCGATAAGGAGCCAGCCATGAGTGTCGTCGGCGAGCAGGTTCCAGCCGGAGGCATCCCCATGACACAAACCTGGCACGTGGTCTAGGGCTAGTTGGTCAAGGATCGAGAGAGCCTGTTCGCGCTGCTCCGCTGGTGCCACGGTGGTGTTCGGAGCCAAGTCGGCAAGATCGTCATTTTCGAGGCGATCGCGCAGCCAGTCGATGAGGGACGGCAGTTCGGGTGCCGGCGCGGGCTGGTCGACGATCCTGCGTATCGGGGCGAGCAGAGCCACAGGGTCAAGGCTGGATCGGTCGGCATGCGGCAACGGTGTGCCTGGCCGCGCCTCGTCCATGACGGTCCAGGTTCCGGTGGCTGTGGTGATGAGTGCGCGAACGCGTGGCCCGGCACCGATATCGGCCAGCGCGCTGGCGACCTTACCTTGAAGCGGGCCGTCAGGGTCTGGAGTGGAGCGGAAGACGATCCCGCCGGTCGGGGTTTCGGCGGCAACGACGTATCCATAGCGAGCGGCGAATACGGTTCGAGGTTTGGCGCCATTAGCCGCGCACAGTTCGCGAAGTTCCGCGGCAGCGGCTGCAATCCAGCCCTCGGCGCGATCCGGCCACCGGAGCCGCACGCCGTCGATGACCCGGTCAGGTACGCGAAGGCGCGAATCCGTCGGCCCGTCTGCGTCAACCTCGGTCATCGGTCATCCTTTATTCAGGGCGTCGACGAGTTCCGTCATCGCGGTCACGGTCGCGTGTGCGCCGACGTGAGCCTGTGCCTCGCGTTTTCCGGGTTTGTTCGCGTAGCCGATGGCAGGCACACCAGCGGCACGTGCGGCCTCAATGTCGCTGATCGAGTCACCCACCAGCACAGCGTGGACCGCGCCTATCCCGATTCCGGCGAGCGCTTGCCTCGGCAGATAAGGGTCAGGTTTGAGGAGCCGCGGGTCCATGTCGACGCGGCGGGCGACGACCAGGTCGACGCAGTGGCGCAACTGGTGCCAGTCGAGGTAAGCGGCAACGGCCTCGACCGAGTTGTTGCTGACGACCGCGACCGGCCTGCCCGAAGCGCGGACGGATTCCAACACGTTGGTGGCTCCTGGAGTCGGTATGGCGCTACCGGCGGCCACCACCTCGCAGTCGCGCAGGGTCTCGGCGGCAAAGGTGGCGATCTCCGGAGAGCAGACCTCTCTGTAACGGCGAAGCAACTGCAACGGGCCGTCGACGTCCGCCAGCATTGGCACCTCGCCGAACCGGGCTTCGATCGCGGCGCGAAGGTCGGCGGCAACCTGCGACGCCGGATACGCAGCGAATAGCGAGCAAATCGGCCCGTCGAAGTCGAGCAGTATGACGCGGGCGCGGCTGAGTACGGCAGCCAACTGGTCGTCGGTCACAGGGGGTGGTCCCTGGCGATCGTGTTCCAGACGCTGTCGAACCAGGTTCGGGACTGGTGGACGTACTGGCTGTTCAGTGACTCGGTCTCGTCGCTGGCGGCGAAGTGGAAGAGCGGCACGTCCTTACCCAACACATCATAGATGGCGGTGGGCTTGCTCTTGACTGTCACGCTGCGCTCGACCACGGGGTAGAAGCCGAAGAAGGCTTCCTCGTTGTTGAGGATGTAGACCTTGAACAGGGCTGCGGCGCCGTGGCGGCGGACCTGCGCGGTCGCGGACCGGACCAAGCCGAGGTCCGCCAATTCCTGAACCGATTCGATGATGGCCTCGGTGCTGCGGCGGGTGATGCGTTCGGCCCGTTCCCGCACGCCGGCGCTATCAGCTCCCCTCTCCACCGGTGACGGGACAGCGGCCGGCGCGGACAGATCGGGCAGCAGGATGCGGATCGCGATCGACTCCGGGGTGAGGCGACCGGCGCGGATCTTGTCGAGCGGCTCCTGGATGGCGCCGTGCAGCGTCTCGCCTGAGAAGCCGGCGAAGTCGATTGAGACGTGGGTCCGCTCGAACGCGGCCTCGACGTGCGGCCGGAGTCCGACGGGCCGCTCGGTCTGGGCGCGCACGAAGGCGCCGCTGCCCTGCCGGGTGACGATCAGACGCTCGTCGCGAAGAGTGCGGAGCGCCGACTTGACGGTCTCGCGTGCGACTCCGTACCGCTCGGCCAGTTCGTTCTGGGAGGGCAGGCGCTCGCCGGGTGCGAACCGTCGAGTGAGGATGGCCGCCCGGAGCAGGTTGGCGATCTGCTGGGATGCCGGCCTCGGATCGTCCGGCTCCAGATCGCCAAGCTGACCGAGATCGACGCTCATGGGCGCCACGTTACAGCCTGGCTAGCCAGGCTAGAAATATCGGGTCACGCGCCTTGCGAATCTCCGCCAGCCACGCTTACGTTCAAATGACTAGCCAAGACGGCCATGTGATGTAGAGAAGCTCATTGACCAATTGGTCCTCGACGTCACACGCCGCGCGGCCAATCGAAAGGAGTCACCTCTTGAGAAGACGCAGGCGGTCGTCCCGGCGGCCCGTCGACTCCACGTCGACCGAAGTCGACGCCTCCGAACAGACCTACATCATCAACCTGACCACGCTTGCCGTGGACTGCAACGATGCCCACCGTCTCGCCCACGCAATCCTCGACCGACTGGCCGACCTGCCCGGCCTGCTCCGCATGTCGACGACGGTCAGTTTCGAGGAGCCGGTCAATCGAGTGATGGTCAAGTAAGACCACCCAATCGAAGTGGCCCATCCGACCCGCCGGGTGGGTCACTTCCGTTCGCGGCGGAGGTCCGTCACGCCGCCGGCGGACGAGCCACGGCCCATACGCTGTTGAACCACGATTTGGCCTGGTCAACGTACTGCGTGCCGATGTCGTCGGCCTGGTCTCCGAGGACGAAGTGAAACAGCGGGACGTCCTTACCCAGGACGTCGACGATGTTGACGGGTGAGTCCTCGATCGTGACCGTGTGGGTCACCAGCGGATAGAAGCCGAAGAACGCTTCCTCGCCGTTGAGTAGGTAGAGCTTGAAGAGCGCCGCGGTGCCGTGGTGCCGGATCTCCACACTCGCGCCCCGCGTCAGGCCGAGTTCGGCGAGTTCGAGCACCGATTCGACGATCGCTTCGGTGTGGCGTGCGGCGATCCGGCGAGCGCGTTCGCGGATCTTTGCCTTCTCCCCGAGGTTGCTGGCGTCAACGGGCGACGGCACAAGGGCCAACGTGGTGAGGTCCGGAAGCAGGATCCGCACGGCGATCGACTCCGGGGTGAGCATCCCGGCTCGGATCTGGTCCAGTGGCTCCTGAAGCGCGCCGTGCAAGGTCTCCCCTGAGAAGCCGGCGAAGTCGACCGTGACGTGTGGGCGGGTGAACGCCGCCTCGATATGCGGGCGAAGCCCGATCGGACGCTCGGCCTGGGAGCGCACGTACGTGCCGCAACCCTGCCGCGTCACGATGCGGTGCTCGTCTCGGAGGATGCGCAGCGCCGATTTCACGGTCTCCCGTGCGACGCCATATCGCTGCGCCAGCGCGCCTTGCGACGGAAGGCGGTCACCGGGTGCGAGCTGCCGGTTGACGATCGCGGCCCGGAGCAGGTTCGCGATCTGCTGCGACGCCGGTCGGGGGTCGTCTGGGTTGAGGCCATCGCCAAACATGACTGTACGTTACAGCTTGACTAGCCAGGAAGAAACATATCTAGCTCGATGGCTTGCTTGGCCAGCTAGGTGACCGTACTTTCCTTGATGGCTAGCCAAGTTGGTGAGCGGTCATCGATGCGCTGCTCACCTCGCAGATTGCCCGGGGCGGACGCGGCCATGCTCGTCCGCCTCGGCGCTTCAAGGGGGGCAGGCATGGAACAAGCCACGCGACTCGACGCCCTACCGCCGAAGTACGTCGGCATCATCAACGCCATCCAGTCGCGGATCGAGAACGGCACCTACGAACCGGAAGCGATGCTCCCCAGCGAAGCCGCACTCACCCGAGAGTTCGGCGTGGCCCGACCCACGCTGGTCCGCGCGCTGAACTACCTCCGTCAGCACGGTTGGATCAAAAGCCGGCAAGGACTGGGGCGGTTCGTGCTGGGTGTGCCGACCGTCGATCGGCGCCACTCGACCTGTCACGGCCTGGCGCTCTTCAACAAGTCCGAAACAGCTCGCCCGACGGAGATCCTGGCGGCCGGTACCGTCGCGGCTCCTCGGTCCGTTGCCGCACCCCTCGGTGTTCCGACCGGAACGCCGATCGTTGTCCGGCGGCGCCTTGTCCGGTCCGCTACCGGCGACCCTGTCGAGTTGGGGACGCTGTTTGCGCCGACCGAGGTCGCGGTCGGCACCGGGCTGGGTGACAAGCGGCTGATTGACGAGAGCCTGATGCGACGACTGCGACATCTCCCGATCGACCGGGTTAGTCAGCACGTCACCGCGCGTCGGCCGTCCGCGAACGAGGCTCGATTGCTGGCGACGGGGTCCAAGGAGTGCCTGCTCGTCATCGTGATGCTGCTCCGCGTCCGAACGGGTCGGGCGCTGGTCGGAGCTGAATTCCTCCTGCCTGCCCGGCTAGGTCTGGACGAGAATTTCCCGGCGTCCTAGCGCCTCTGCCTGCTGAAACGTCATCCGTGATCTTCTCTCATAACTTGACTAGCCATATTGGTTGACTAGCCAAGTTAGCGTGGCTAGTCTTACTGACATCGATCGATCCCGCAGCAGTGGGAAACGGCGACAGCTACAGGAGGAGTGGTGGCGCTCAAGGGTGGAACCCGGTTCAGCGTCGGGTTCGCAGACGTCTTTCCGTCCGGCTGTGTGATGGGGCCGGACACGATCATCAGCAAGGTGACCGACTTCGAGAAGCGCGGTCGCGCCGATGACCAGGACATCGACAAGGTGACGGGGCAGCGGGTCTGGTCGGTCCGGGTCATGGATCTGGATCCCGACCTGGAGGGCCGCTCACGCGAGGTCGTGGTCAAGCTATCCGCGCCGGTTCAGCCGGTCCCGCCGGTCGGCGCGTTTCAGCAGGTCGAGTTCGAGGGCGTCACGGTCACGCCGTGGGTCAACGACAAGGGCCGGATGCAGTACTCGATCCGGGCGACCGGCATCGTCGCCCCGAAGCCGGAAGGTCGGCCGTCGCGCGGCAACGCGTGAGCAAGGCGGCTCGGGTGGTCGTGTAGCCGTAGGAAGCCAGACCACCCGGCCGGTTCGATCCATCGCAACTCGGACGGGGGTTCAGATCCGTGGCCTCAGCAACGGCAGTGACGGTACGGGCCGCATTCAAGGGACGGGCTCAGAACGAGGCAGCAGCGATCGTGCGGCGCTGGCTCCGGATCCTCGGAGAGTCGCACGACACGATCGATCGGCTCCACCGGCAGGTCGAGGAGATCGGCGCCGAGGAGCTGTCGGTCCCGCTCGGCAAGGCGCGGAACGAGCTGCGCGAGGCGTTCATCATCGTCTTCGTCGCGTGGCGCCGACTCCAGCCGTAGCGCAATCACCTGCTCCGTGACCGGAGCGTCAACACCTGCACCAAGCCATCGAGTGGGTGCGGGGCGGTCTGTGTAGCCGTAGGAAGCCAGGACCGCCCCGCGCTCGCCCATCGCAGACGGGCAAGGGAATTCAGACTATGTCGTCGCTTCATGCTGCCTCGACAGCGGTCGGGGCGCGCGCCGCAAGCACGGCGCGGGAACGGTTCAGCACTCCAATGATGATCGCGCTGGCGGTGTCCTGGCCGCTGCGTCATCCTCGTACGACCTCCACGGCTGCCGCCGGCTGGCTGGCGTGGCGCGCTTCCGCTCGCGTCGGCTACCCCGGCTGGTGGGGCCTCGTCGCGCTCGCACTCGTCCCGGTCGTCGTGTTGGCGGGCTGGGCGCTGATCCACCGCTCGTCGTTCCGGGCGCACGGTTGGCCGCGCGCCTTGGGATGGTTGCGACGGTGGACGGTCTACGCCCCGGCGTGGCCGCTGTGGATGCGTCGCTGCCATCTGACCACACGGGACGAGAACGGGCGTCACCTGGTTCCCAAGCTCGCCCGTGTGCGCTGCACGCCGGCGCTCGATCGGCTGCTGGTCGAAGTTCCGATCGGTGCGACACCGGAAACCTTCGTCGACGCGGCGGACCAGATCGCGAACGCGGCCCGATCCGAAGAATGCCGCGTACGCGTGGAAAGCCCCGGTCGGGTCTGGATCGAGATTCGCCGGCGGGACCTGCTGGCAAAGGTCGTTCCCGTCACGCCGTTGCCGCCCGATCGGTTGGCCTTCGTCGACCACGGCGTGCAGCTCGGCCTCCGTGATGACGGTCTGCCTTGGCGGGTGCCCGTCCTCGACGTCCATCGCCTTGTCGCCGGGCGCTCCCGTTCGGGCAAGGGATCGCTTCTGTGGGGCGAAATCATCGCTCTCGCCCCCGCTGTCGCGGCCGGCTTCGTCGAGCTGGTCGGCATCGATCCCAAGGGCGGTATGGAGCTGGCCATCGGCCGGGACCTGTTCACCCGGTTCGTCTACTCCGACCCGGAGACGATGGTCGACGCCATCGAGGCGTTCGCCGACGAGATGGACGCTCGCGCTGACCAGCTCCGCGGCGTCGTCCGCAAGTTCGCCGTCTCGGAGGCCACGCCGCTGAAGTTGTTGGTCATCGACGAGTTGGCGACCCTGACTCTCTACGCCGGTCCGATGGTCGCCGCACGGGCGGAGCGCGCGATCGGTCGAGTTCTGACCAAGGGCGCCGCGGTCGGGTTCCTGGTTCGTGGCTACGTCCAGGATCCGCGCAAGGACACCGTCCCGATGCGCGGCCTGTTCACTCACCGCGTGGCGCTCGGTCTGGACACGCCGTCCGAGGTCGACATGGTCCTCGGCGAGGGTGCACACGCTCGCGGCGCTCGTGCGGACCAGATTCCGTTGCATGCCAAGGGAACCGCGTACGAGCTGGAGGACGGCAACCCGGAACCGTATCGGGTCCGCGCCGGCTTCCCCACGGATGACGACATTCGCGCCGTCGCTGCGGCATTCCCGGCTCGTCGGCGGGACTCGTTGTCGGCGGATCGGAGTGGGGCTCCGGCCGACGCCGTCGCGCCGCCGGTCCGTTCCGACAACGGCCGTCGCGGAAGCGGTGACAAGACGCTGATTCCGGCCTCACTGCTGGCAGCGCTGGCCGATGCCACGGAGAACGAACGATGACTGCCGATCAGCAACCGGACGGACGTCAGTTCTACCGACTCCGCACGCCTCGCGTCGACGGCAACTCGTCGGCCGTCACGGTCCGGGTCACGCCGGGCGCAGACCTCTACCTCGCGGTCGGTGCCGGCCGCCGACGCATGTACCTGACGCCGGATGAGGCGTGGGCGCTGTGGCGCTGCCTGTCCGAGGCCGTCGCGTCGCTCGGCCAACCCCCGGAGTGGATCCGCACCACCGTCCCCGCCAAGCCTCGCTGACCGACTGGAGCGCTCGACATGAAGCCCGATCGACGTCGACCGACGCGGGACAACACGCGCACCGGTCGCCTCTTCTACGGACCAAGCCGGCGCCGGTACGACGCCTACACCGACCCGGTCATCGAACTGGCAACCGAGATCCGCAATCGCATCGTGGCCGAGGATGCCGACGGGTTCGGGTGGGAACGGTGACCGGACTCGCGGAGCGAATCGAGGGCCTGGTCCTCGTGGTCATCCTGCTCGTCGTGGCCGGGTTCGCCGGCGCCGCCTCGTTCACCCACGTCAAGACCTGGACCATGGACAACTCGCCGGCCGGCACCGGTGAATGGTTCGGCTGGGCGAACGCCGTCATCTCCGAACTCGTGCCGACCGCCTGCGCGCTCGTCATCCGCCGTCGACGCCGACTCGGCCAGCCCATCGGCTACCCGCTCGGCGTGCTCGTCGCCGGCGTCTCCCTGTCCCTGGCCGCGCAACTCGCGGTCGCCAAGCTGAGTCTTTCCGGCTGGCTGCTGTCCGCGGTTCCGGCGCTGGCGTTCGTCGCGCTGACCAAGCTCGTCCTGACGACGCAACCGGCTTCGGTGGGGCAGGCCACCGTCACCGAGTCGTCGACAGACGAGGCCGTCGCCGTGGTGCCGAATGTGACCGTTCCCGCCCGTACCAACGGCGCGGTGCTGACCGCAGGGGTGATCCGATGAATAGTCCACTGTGGACCACGGCGCTCAACCTGGCTCGCGCACTCAACGATCGCCGCGTCACTGGCTGGCGGTGGCAGCGACGGCCGTTGACCTGCCCGGCTTGGTGCGCACGCGACCACCGGTGCACGGCCCGGCTCGGCTACCCGTCCGGTGAGCACCGCTCGGAACCGATGATCTGGACGACCGGCTACGGAAGCGTTGCTACCACTGCGGTTCAGCGCATCGACGGCGCCGCACGGCTGGAGCTGCGAACCACAGTTCGGCTCGACCCGGCCACGGCCAGCGCTGCGGCGAGAGCCCTGCCCGCTGGCGTCGACCTGATGATCCGTGCCGTGCTGGCGGCGAACGGAGCTACCGGGACGACGCGTGCGCTGGCTGGCCCTGAGCGACGGGCGGTCAGCCGATGACGTGGGTGCGTCCGGTGTTCTGCTCCCGCTGCACCGCGCTGGCCGTCGTCCTCATCGAGGGCGGACGACGGGGCCGGTACGCGATCCGCTCGGCCGTCGCGTGCGAGCGGCACCGGTCGGCGGTCGAGAAGTGGGCCGCTCGCGGTGGCCGACTCCGCGTGACCGAGGTCGAGCAGCCCACAGCGAAGACACCTCGCCCGGTGCAACAGACCCTGTTCAACCTCGACGGAATCGGAGGCACGCCATGACCGACCGCATCTACCCGCTGCCCCGTCCCGACGACGATCCGAAGTTCACGTACGGCCTGCTGTTCGACGTCCGGCAGGTCCTCATCGACCACGGCTACCCGGCCCCCGAACACGGCCGGGATCTGGTCAACCTGCAACTCGCCATCCTGGACTTTCTCTACGGACAGCGGAGCGGCGATGACCACGACGGTTGAAACTCCGCGTCCCGGTTCCCGGGCGGCCCGGATGGCGTTGCCGCGCTCGGTTGAGGTGCTGCGCGAGATCGCCGGTGAGTACGGCGTGTGCATCCGCCCGGTGTCGATGCGCCGCACCGATCTGGATACCGGGCAGACCCAGATCATCGACCTGCCCTGCGGAGCGACCCGGGAGGACAAGTGCCCGCCGTGCGCCAAGCGCAACCTGCGGCTGCGGCGGGCGCAACTGCGGGAGGGCTGGCACCGATCTGACGAGCCGTTGCCCGGCCCGGACCCGGCGACCGAGGAACAGAAGGCACTCGTCGTCCTGCGCGCGCACTTCGAGTTCGCCCGTGCCGACGCCACCAGCCGCGCGGACTGGTCCGAGGTCGAAGCCATCGATGCAGCGATCACGGAGGTGGAAGAAACCCTTGCGGCGGAAGGGCTTCGCGGTCGGGTGGCACCTCCGCACACGGACCCGGATGGCGACGGCCAGGCCGACGAGGGCAAGCGTCGTACTCGGTCGACCCGCCGGCGGCAGGATGCTCCAGACTTACCGCGCAAGAAGGTGGAGCGGCGCACCCTCGGCCGGGTCTACACGGCGCCGGACGGGTCGACCTACCAGCCGTCGATGTGGCTCACCCTCACCCTCGACAGCTACGGGCCGGTTCTATCGGACGGCACCCCGGTTCACCCGGACCGGTACGACTACCGGCGCGCGGCCTGGGACGCGGTGCACTTCCCCCGGCTCCTGGACCGGTTCTGGCAGAACCTCCGCCGGTGCGAGGGCTGGAACGTCCAGTACGCCGGCTGCGTCGAGCCGCAACGCCGGCTGGCGCCGCACGCCCATTTCGCGATCCGAGGCACCATCCCTCGCGACACCCTGCGGACGGTGGCGGCGGCCACCTACCACCAAGTGTGGTGGCCGGATGCCCGCGAGCAGCGGTACACCGCCGACGATCCGCCAGTCTGGGACGAGTCCGCCGGCGCCTGGGTCGACCCGGCCACCGGTGAGCCGTTGCAGACGTGGGCTGATGCGTTGGACGCGATCGATCAGACCGAGGACGCCCAACCGGCCCATGTCGTCCGGTTCGGCTCGCAGGTCGACGCTCGCGGCGTGATGCCGGGAACGGGCGAGGCGGAGAAGACGATCCGCTACGTCACGAAGTACATCACCAAGCAGGCCGGCGACGTCCATACCCCGACCACCGATCGGCAGCGGGGGCATCTCGACCGGCTCTGGCACGAACTCCGCACAACGCCATGCACGGACCGGTGCGGCAACTGGCTGCTCTACGGCATCCAGCCGAAGAAGGCTCACGCCAAGCTGAAGCCGGGACGGTGCAAGGGAAAGGTTCACCAGCGGGCCACGCTGGGCATCGGCGGCCGGCGCATCCTCATCTCCCGCGACTGGTCCGGCAAGACCTTCGCCGACCACAAGCACGACGCCCGTGCCTGGGTCCGCGCTCTCCTTGGCGTCACCACCGACCTCGACCACGCCGGCGACGGCCAGGTCGACGAGGACACGCCAGCGCCGGCGTCGCGGCATGCCTGGGAACTCGCCCGGCCAAACGATCCCGACGTCCCGCCGATCGGCCATCGGCTCTTGCGATCCATCTCCGAACGGGCGCAATGGCGCGCCGAACTCCTCGCCGCCAAAGACAGGGCGGCACAGCGAAATCTCTCGGCAACTGGCGCCAACGGGGAGGGCGAGCAGTGAACGTGCACCGGATCGAACCTCTGTGGACGGTCGAAGACGTGTCGGCGTTCCTCGGTGTCCCGGTCAACACCTTGTACCAGTGGCGGCACCGCCGGACCGGGCCGCGGGCATCTCGGGTCGGCCGGCATCTGCGTTACGACCCCGCCGACGTTCGCGCGTGGTTCAGCGAGAGGGCGGCCTGACATGGGCGTCGACGATCTCTGGTATCTGTCGAAGCGAGGCCCGGGCAACAAGCGGATCCCGTCCCAACGACACGGGCGCGGCAAGCGCTATCGCGTGCGGTACCAGGATGCCGCCGGCGAACGGCGCGAGAAGCTGTTCGATCTCAAGCGCGACGCCGACGACTGGGATCTGACCGTCCGGACCGGCCCGACGGACGAGAGCAAGGTTGACCAGTCGGAGCGGCTGCGGACGTTCCGGGAGTACGGCGAGCGGTGGCGCCTGTGTCGTGAGGTCGGCTGGGCGGTGGAGACCCGAAAGCGCGTGGAGTCCAACCTTCGCTGCAACCTGTATCCGCAGTTCGGCGACAGCGCTCTCCGCGCGATCACGCTCACGGATGTTCTGGAATGGCTGACGATTCGGCTGGCCGAGGGCACCCCGAAGACCTCGTTGAAGCTGTATTTCGAACTCTTCGACGCCGTGCTGACCGGTGCGGTGGCGGACAAGGTGATCCCGGACAACCCCTGCGACAACATCAAGATGTCGAAGATCCTGCGCGGCTTGTCCCGGGCGCCGAAGTGGGTCCCGACCGAGGATCAGGTGCTCAAGCTCATCGACAACATCCCGCGCCGATACAAGGCGGTGGCCTGGCTGGGAGCTGGCCAAGCGTGCCGGCTCGGTGAGGCGCTGGGGATGGAAGACACCGACCGGTGCATCGACCGCGCCAACGAGGAGCTGAACATCGTTCAGCAACTGCGCTACTCACCCAAGGAGCACGGCGGGTTCTACCTGGGCGAGCCGAAGGCCGGCTCGTCCGGGACGATCGACCTCGATTCGGTCGTCGCCGAAGTGCTGGCCGACCATGTGAGCCTGTTCCCGCCGCTGGAGATCGAGCTTCCCGACCTCACATCCGGTGAGCCGGTCCACCGGACAGCGCAACTCATGATCAGCACGACGCGAGGCAACCCGTTCACCGACCGAACCTGGTCCCGCGAGTGGGCCGGCTGGCGAGACGCTGCGGGCTGGCCGACACACGGCACGTTCCACTCGCTCAGGCAACTTCTGCGCGACCACGCACATTACGAACCACGCCGACCCGAAGGACGTTCAGCGTCTCCTACGTCACAAGTCGCTGGGGATCACGTTGGAGATCTACGTGCACTGGTGGCCGCGTCGCGATCGTCAGCGAGGCCTGATCGGCAACCTCCTGCGGGCCGCATCTGCACCGAAGACAGCCGGCGGCACAGCATGAAGATCAAAGCCAGAGTGTGCCCAAAGTGTGCCCGACGATCTTGGCGTCACAAACACCCTGATCAGGAGGCTAGAAAGTGGAGACGAGGGGACTTGAACCCCTAACCCCTGCCTTGCAAAGGCAGTGCTCTGCCAGTTGAGCTACGCCCCCAGTGGTAGCGGTGCCGACCCCGGACCGTGGCCGGCACTGTTACCCGTCAATGATCGCTCGGGCTGCTGGGCGGCGCCAGCAGTTCGGCGTGTGGCGTGGGCTAGCGCAGGTCGGGGGCGGTGGTGGCCTCGTGCCAGAGGGCGCGCTCTTCGTTGGCCGTGCGCACCTTGCGGACCACGACAGCGGCTACACCGAGCACGCCGGCGACGATGAGAAGCTTCTTCAGCATGGGTTGTCTCCTCATGGATTCAACTGGTGGGGCTAGCTGGAATCGAACCAGCGACCTCAGAGTTATCAGCTCTCGCGGTCTGTACGTTGTTCGGTCCCGACTTCTCACCGTGCCCTGCGTGAGCACAAAACCAGTAGCTCTGTACTGCGTGACAGGTGGAGCTTAGCGGGTCTACTCGCCGCCGGAGGGGCTGCCCCGCGAGGCCGCGTCGGCCACTTCGCGGATGCGCTCCTCGAATAGGTCGATGACGGCCTTGGTCAGCTGGATCTTCTCGTCGGCGGAGATCGGCAGCAGCTTGATCCGCGCGACCTCGGCCACGAGTTGCGCGCCCGGCGACGTCGCCACCCTGGCGTCGAGCGCTCGAGCGATCGCGTCCGCGACGGCCGGTGACGCCTGCGTCCCCGGCGGCGTGTTGAAGGCGAGCGCCTCGTCGAGCTCCGACCCGAACGGTGCGGTCACCGAGGGCCTGGATGGATCGCGGTGATAGGTCACGGTCGCGATCGGGCCCTGGCCGTCGATCACCCGCTGGATGCTGCCGGCCGCCCAGTCGAGAGCCTGCTCAACCTGGGCCCACTTCGTATCGGAGATCTTCCGGGTGCCCTTTTCCATGGCTTCCCAGGTGTTCCGGGCCATGGCGCCAGGGATTCGTTCGAGGATGGCGGGCACGCTGAGGCCCATCTCAAGCCGCCGCTTCCGGACGGCCTGGGCCAGGTTGGGCCAACCTGCGTCATCCACGGTCGTGATGCTCCCAGCTAGATCTAGCTAAGTCTAGCTGAGTTAGCACTTTCGGGTCATTCACTCATCACCTTGCGCAACTCATGTAGGCAATGTTGCTCAAGCTTGCGCAACTCAGCTACAGTCGGCGTCATGACGAACCCCGCCACCGTGGCGCCGAGCGCACCGGTCGAGATCGACGCCGCGGCCCTGCGCGCCGCCCGCGACAAGCGGAGCCTGACCCAGGCTGAGCTGGGCGGACTCTGCGGCATCACCGCCCAGTACGTCAGCCAGCTCGAGACGGGCTTCCGGACGCGCGTCAGCCGCCCCGTCCTCACCAGCCTCGCCGGCGTGCTCCGCGTCCGGCCCGAGACGTTGCGCAAGGCTGCGTGACATGGCATCACCCGCGCAGCGCAGCCTCGCCGCCGCCGTCGGCTCCCTGACCCGCTGGTCCCGCGTCCATGGCGCGGACGGCCGGCGGCAGGCGACCCAGGCGATGCGGGACGGCCGCCGCCGAAAGCTCGAGCAGCAGGCGATCGAGGAGGCCGGGCGCCAGCTCGCGCCGGACGAGCTGGACGAGGCCGTCGAGCGGCTGAAGAAGGCGCACTACCGGCGCATGGCCCTGGCCTCGGCGAAGGCCCGCGCCGCCACCTAACAGACCAAACGGCCGCCAGCGTGCACCCGCCGACGGCCGTCCATCGCACCGCAAACCGAAGGAGATCACGGTGACGAACCTGATCGTACTGCCCATCCCGGCCGGAGCCGACGGCCTCGACCCGACCCCCGTCGACGACCTCGAGGTCGACCACGACCCGTGCGCCACGGCCGACCTGGACGCCCTCCTCGACGAGGCGTTCGGCCCGATCGGCGGTGCCCGGTGAAGGCCCGCATCGGCCCCGTCGCCGCCCAGGACCTGCAGCCCGGCGACATCGTCCACGAGTACCTCCTCGGCGTCGAGGTCGACGACGACAAGGCCCTCGACGCCGTGCGCGAGTACGCCGAGGTGCGCCACGTCGAGCCCGTCGTCGGCCGCAACCAGGTGCTCGTCGTATTCGCCGGTGGCAAGACGGTGACCTGGCTCGACCACGGCGACATCCAGCTGGCCGACCCCGACGCCTACGAGCAGCACCAGGTCGCGATCCGCGACCAGCAGGCGCGCGAGACCACGATCGCCCGGCTGCAGCGGCTGATCGCGCTGATCCAGAGCGGTGCGCCGGTGGGACCCCGGTTGGAGGTGAAGTTCGGCGGGCTGTCCTCGCCTGAGGCGGTGCGCCAGCTGGCGACGCTGCTCGGGAGCGAGGTCGACGAGCGCGAGAGCGAGTACGCCTTCACCACGTCCCTCGACTGCGAGCTCGAGAACGGTCTGTTCGAGGTCTACGCCCACCACTACCGGCACAAGACGCTCGCGGAGCAGCGGGCGTACCGCGAGCAGAAGGCCGCTGCTGAGGCCGATCTGCCGACGGAGGACGAGCACGACCGGGCCGTCCTCGCCGGCGGTGCGGCATGACGGGGCCGGAGCACTACCGGTACGCCGAGCTGCTGCTCGACCAGGCCGCGGAACTGCCCGCCGACGACGACCTGCAGCACTACTACGTGGCGAAGGCGCAGGCGCACGCCACGCTCGCGCTGGCCGCTGCGACCGCGATCCCGAACGTCGGGCCGATGCCGGTCCCGGACTGCGAGGCGTGGGAGCAGGCCGCCGGCGAGGAGGCTGCTCAGGCCCGTCGTCTCGCGACGGCCGAAGAGCTGGACATGCTGGCGCCGCTGCCGAACCCGGAGCCGCCGTCGAAGCCCACCCACGGGATCCCACGGTGATCGTCGCCGAGCCGACCGGCGGCATGCAGCCGGGCATCCCCGACGAGGCCTACGTCTACACCCTCGGCGCCGTCTTCCTGGCCGTCTGCCTCGCCGTCTGCGCCCACCAGGCGTGGAAGGCCATCCGCGCCACCCGCTGGTACCTCCGCCGCCAGCGGCCGACCCCAGGCCAGCGCGTCGACGCCGCACCCTCCCGCCCGACCGGCCGAGCACTCGGCCGCGCGGCCGTCCCCAGCGCGTTCGACGCCCTCGTCGCCGCCAACCCGGACCTCGCCGCCGTCGACATCGCACGCCTCGCCGACCTCTACCTCATCCCGGCATCCGAGGAGCAGTCGTGATCATCGTGGCCATCTTCCTCACCGCCTCCACGGTCATCGTCGCCGTCGCCGGCATCGTCGCCTCCGGCGCCCGCCTGACCGACTGGTGGCGCCGCCACAACGCCGAGGTCACCCGGCTCGCCGACCCCGACATCCCGCACCGCACCGACTCGCGGTTCGCCGCGGAGCTGGCCCGCCTCGCCGCCGACCTGGCCGCCGGCCAACCGGAGACCCCGCGGCCGTTCGCCCTGCCGGTGTCCGGCCGTGCCGACCGCGACGTCGTCGACCGGGCCGCGGTCGCCGCGCACGGCGCCGACGAGACCCGGCCGCTCCAGCTACCTCCTCCGCCGGTAGCCGAGCACCGGGGCCGGCACGCCGCACCCGAACGCGACGACGTGCTCGAGCAGCTCGCCGCCAGCGGCTGGCCGCGCACGCAGCTGCGCTCCAACGCGTTCCGCCACAAAGGCTCCTGACCTCACTCCTCATCCGGCGCCAGGCCGGCAGCCCCCGGACTACCCGGGCCTGCCGGCCGCACCGCCGCCAACGGAAGGCACACACCATGAACAACCGCCGCGGCCAGAACGGCCAGCAGGGCAACAACTTCCAGCTCGGCGACTATGTCGACGTCGCCAGCCGCATCGCCGAGTTCCGCGCCAAGCACCCCGACGGCTCGCTCCAGCCGCTCAACCCGGACCAGCCGTACCGCATCGAAACGATCGGCGGCGACACCTTCGTGGTCTACGCCGCCGTTGCCTACCGGACCCCGGATGACCCGCGCCCCGGCATCGGCATCGCGCAGGAGGCCTACCCGGGGAAGACCCCGTACACGCGGGGCAGCGAGCTGCAGAACGCCGAGACGTCCGCGTGGGGTCGGGCGATCGTTGCGACGCTCGCGGCCGACACCCGGCGCGGTGTGGCGTCGGCCGAGGAGGTCCGCAATCGCCGCGCCGAGCGTGAGGAGCCGCACGGCCAGGGCCAGCAGTCCGAGCAGGCCGTCAGCGAGCAGCGGATGGGCCGGGCCCGGAAGGCGATCGCGGAGGCAACCGACGCGGAGGGGCTGGAGAAGATCGGCCGCTACGTCAGCTCGCTGGTCGACGCGGGCAGCCTGACCAGCGACGAGGCGGCCGAGTTGCGCACAGCGCTGGCCGCGCGGTTCGACGCCATCGCCGACCCGAACATGATCACGAGGCCGCAGTCGACGCGGCTGCACCTGCTGATGGGCCAGGCTCGCATCACCGACCGCGACGAGAAGCTGAAATTCTGCACGGCCGTCGTCGCCCGTGAGATCACCTCGACCAACGACCTGACCAAGGCCGAGGCCAAGCAGGTCATGGACGCGCTCGAGCAGGCCGCCGCCGAGCCCGTCGGCGCCGAGCCGGTCGGAGCGAACGCATGACCGCCCCGACCCGCGCCGACCTCGCCCACCGCGCCCTGTTCTGGGCCGCGGTGGCCGAGGAGGCCAAAGCCCGCGCCACCGCCGCCCGCACCCAGCTCGACGAGCAGGCCAAGGCCGAGTACGCCGCCACCGGCGCCGCCTCGACCTGGCGCGTCCCCGGCGTCGGCACCATCCCCCTGTCCCTCACCCAGGACGCGGTCGTCGTCGACGACGAGGCCGTCTACCTCGCCCACGTCGCCGAGGCCTACCCGACCGAGATCGAGACGATCCGCCGTGTCCGGCCGGCGTTCGACGAGCTGCTCCGCAAGAGCGTGCTGCAGGAGCCGCGCGACGTGCCCGGCCTGCGGATCGTCCCCGGCGGCCGGCCCAAGGGCATCTCGGTCCGGGCCACCACGTCGGCGAAGGAGTCCGCGGCCCGGCTCGCCCGTACCTTCCTCGACAACTCGGGCGGTGGCGCGTGAGCCACACCCCGACCCCGGAGCAGGCCGCCATCGTCGACGCCGCGGCGGCCGGCGACGACCTGGTCGTCGAGGCCGGCGCCGGCACCGGCAAGACCTCGACGCTGAAGCTCGTTGCCGGCAGGTTGGGCCGGCAGCGCGGCGTGTACATCGCCTACAACAAGGCGATCGCCGACGACGCCCAGCGCTCCTTCCCCACGTCGGTGCTGTGCAAGACCGCCCACGGTCTCGCGTTCGGCCCGGTGGGTCGGCAGTACATCTCGCGGATCAAGGGGCCGAGGATCCCGGCCCAGCATGCCGCGCAGATCATGGGCATCCGCGAGCCGGTGCAGCTGGAGAAGGACCGGCCGTCCATCGCGCCGCAGCACCTCGCCAGGCTGGTCGGAGAGACGCTGCAGCGGTTCTGCTACAGCGCCGAGCAGCAGATCGAGCGGCGGCACGTGCCGCTTGTCAACGGCATCGACACCGAGCCGCAGCGAGCCGAGCTGGCGCGGTACCTGGTGCCGATCGCCCAGCGCGCGTGGGACACCGAGATCGTCCCGTTCTCGGGCCGGCTCCGCTTCACGCACGACATGTACCTGAAGATCTGGGCCCTGTCGGAGCCGCAGCTCGGCGCCGACTACGTGCTGCTCGATGAGGCCCAGGACTCCAACCCGTGCGTTGCCGGGCTGGTCACCGGGCAGATGGCGCAGCGGATCTGGGTCGGGGACCGGTCGCAGGCCATCTACGGCTGGCGCGGCGCTGTCGACGCGATGTCGAAGGCGCCGGGAACCCGGCTGATGCTGAGCCAGTCGTTCCGGTTCGGCCCGGCGATCGCCGACGAGGCCAACAAGTGGCTGTCGATCCTCCGCGCGCCGCTCCGGCTCCGCGGGTTCGAGCGCCTCGCCTCCGAGGTGTGCGACCAGGTCGCCCCCGACGCGGTGCTGTGCCGCTCCAACGCCGAGGCCGTGCGGCAGGTCATGTCGTACCGGATGGCCGGCGCACCGGTCGCCCTCGTCGGCGGCGGCAGGGACATCATCGCGCTGGCCGAGGCCGCCGACGAGCTCCGCACGATGGGCGCCACCCAGCACGCCGAGCTGTGCATGTTCCAGCGCTGGTCGGAGGTCCAGGACTACGTCGAGCAGGACTCGGCCGGCTCTGACCTGAAGGTCGCCGTCAAGCTGATCGACACGTACGGCGCCCGGCAGATCGTGCAGGTGCTGCGGGACCTGGTGCCCGAGGACCGTGCGTCTGTGGTCGTCTCGACGGCGCACAAGGCCAAGGGCCGCGAGTGGGACCGGGTGCAGATCGCCGACGACTTCCGCGAGCCGGTGGCCACGGAGGACAACCCGCACCCGCAGATCCCGCGCGAGGACGCCATGTTGGCGTACGTCTCGGTCACCCGCGCACAGCGGGTGTTGGGCCGTGAGGGCCTGAAGTGGGTGGACCACTGGACGCCGTTCAACCCGGCCCAGCCGTCCGTCGACGAGCTGCTCGACGCGTCCAGCCTCGGCACCCCTGAGGCTGTCGCTCTCCGCGAGGCCGGCCGTGAGGCGCTGTCGGCGGAGCTGACCGGGATGCCGGAGGAGCAGGCCGACTGGGACGCCACGGCCTCGCCGGCGCCGTGCCCGCGGTGTGGCGGGTCGGGGAAGTGCCCGTGCGACCCGGCCGCCCTGCGCCGCTGGCTCGAGCTGACCGGCGCAGGTGCGCGGTGAGCACGTTCCGCGCTCTGGAGGACCGCCTGGCTTACCAGGCGGTCGGCCTGGCCCAGGACATCCGGGACGACGTCGCCGCCGCTCACCGCAGGATCCGCCGCCTCGACCGCCTGGAGCTGGAGCAGTTGTGCTGCGTGCTGGCGGCGATGGCTCCGGTCGACAAGCCGCTGCGGGAGATCGCGTGGTGGCGAGACCTGGACCGGGAGGACGCGGCATGAGCCCTGTTCCGCCCGGCAAGGCCCGGACCAGGGCGAAGACCCACCTGTACGTCCGCGACCCGAACGTGCCCGGGTTCTGCACCTGCGGCCTCATCCGCAAGCACGTCTCGCACGAGGTGCCGCCGGTGAGCGGCGAGCAGCTCGCCGACGAGGCGCGGCGGCTCGGCGAGCGGGAGACGTGATGGACCTGTTCGACCTCGCCCCGTTCTACGTGCAGCCGCCCGCCCCGTTGGAGCCGCTGACCACCGGTGAGCGTCGCCGCCAGCGCCACGCTGAGGCCGCCGCCGGCGGCTTCCACCCGCTGTACGCCGCCCTCGGCCTGGTCCTGCGGCTGCACCCGGACGCCGGCCCGTACGCATACCCGGCCGCACCTGGGCTGCGGTGCGGCGGCTGCCGATTCCGACGCCTCGTCTCCGGCGGGGCACGCACCTACCCGAAGTGCCTCTGGCCCGACCCGGAGGTGCGGCCGGCGCGGGGGTGGCCGCGCCTCACCCACGGCCCCGGCACCGACATCCGGGCCTCCTGGCCCGCCTGCGTGCACCACGAACCCACACCCGAACGAGGAGACCCATGACCCAGCAGGACCAGCAGGTGCGGCCGTTCTCGGCTGTCCTGACCGAGATCGGCGGCGGGAAGATCCACGCCCGCCTGTCCGCCCAGCTCGCCGAGCTGACCGCGGCCGTCCGCGACACCGGCAAGAAAGGCGAGATCACGATCAAGGTTCGCGTCGAGCCGCTGAAGAAGGCCGACCAGAACACCCTCGTCGTGACTGCGTCGAGCACCGCCAAGGTCCCTGAGGGCGACGACGCCTCTCCGACGTCGGTGTTCTTCGCCGACGCGTCCGGCAACCTCCGCCGCGACGACCCCACCCAGCCCCAGCTCCCGCTCGCCATCGTGCCCGGAAAGGCCACCGCATGACCCTCGACGCATCCTTCATCGACCAGCTCACCGACGTCGTCCGCGACGGCGCCATCGGGCAGGAGCTGACCCGCGGCGAGCTGTACGCCTTCCGCCTCGGCGACAAGGTCCAGGTCGTCGACCTCACCACCGACCAGTACCGCGACGTGCCAGCCCGCAAGACCGGCACCGTCCACGTCCGCGACGTTGGCTCGTTCGTCGCCTACTGGGCGAAGCACTCCACCAAGGGCGTGTCGGAGGTGTACGCCGACCGGGGCCGGTGCACCGTCACCGCGGTGCTCGACGCCCATGCAACCGGCATCGCCGGATGGGGTGAGCACCGCCTGGTCCTCACCCTGGTGCACTCGTCGGCGTTGACGGCCTGGCTGGGCGCCGACGGCCGGCTGATGCCCCAGGAGCAGTTCGCCGAGTTCCTGGACGACAACCGCGCCGACATCCACTCCCCCTCGGCCGCCGAGATGCTGGAGATCGCCCAGACGCTCGAAGGCACCACCAAGGTCGACTGGCAGGCCGGCCACCGGATCGCCGACGGCCAGCGCCGGATCGGGTTCGTCGAGACGTCGACCGCCCGGGCCGGCCAGAAGGGCGAGCTCGCGATCCCGACAGTCATCCAGGTCGCTGTGCCGGTCTTCGAGGGTGCCGAGCAGGCGCACGTGCTCGAGGCGCGGTTCCGGCACCGGATCGAGGGTGGGGCGCTGAAGCTCGGCTTCAAGTTGGCGCGGCCTCAGGACGTCATCACCAGCGCCTTCGACCATGCGCTGGGCGAGCTGGGCGAGGCCTGCGACGCGACGGTGCTCCGGGGGACGCCGGTCCCGAGGTAGTCCCGGTCGACGCGTGGCCCGGGGCTGGGGTATGGCTCCGGGCCACGCGCGTACCGGCCAGTCGATCAACGTCTATCGATCATGGGGGCGCGCCTGATGGGCGAGCGTGAGATCCGGCCAGCCGGCCGCTACGAGTGGGAGGGCATCCTCCGCCGCACTCGCGCGACCGGCCTCGTCGGCGCCTCAGACCACATCGGTAAGAACGGCAAGCCCACCAAGGGCGCTGTCTCGCCGTCGCTGTTCAAGGCCGTTGCCTTCGCCTTCGCCTCGTACGCCAACACCGACGGCGGCAGCGTGCGCCCCGGCGACGCCACGATCGCGGTCGACGTCGAGTGCTCGATCAAGACCGTCCGGACGATCCGCACCACCCTGCTCGACCTCGGCCTCCTGCAGCGCGTCGGTGGCCGCCGTGCCGGCTCCGGCGAGGAGTACCGGCTGACGATCCCCGGGGATCTCCTCGACCGGGTGGAGGTGCTGTCGCCGGCTCAACATCTCCTTGCCGCCCGGTCGGTCCGGGAGGCCGCGCGCGGCAAGCGTGGGGGGTCCGGCGGACCACCCACGCCCCCTGTGGATAACCCCGCTGTGGGGGGTCCGGTGGACCACCCAGACGGGTCGATCGTCGCGAAGCTCGGGGGGTCCGGCGGACCCACCGAGATCGGCTATGGGGGGTCCGGCGGACCCGCGTCGGGTGGTCCGCCGGACCCGCGTACCGACCAAGACCGACCACCTAAGAGCACCGACCACCCTGATGCTGATCTTCGTACGGCCGTCACTGCACCGCGCGCGACCCAGCCGCCCAAGACCCAGATCCCCGGGAAGTCGAAGTGCGCCGAGCACGGCCTCGCCGGCGGCCTCCGCGACGACGGCAAGCCCGCCTGCCCCCTCTGCCGCGTCGTCGCCACCCGCGAGCTCAACACCGCCGAGCCGCCCGCCGCCGACAACGTCGTCCAGTTCCGCCCCCGCCAGGCCGAGCTCCGCGCCTGCCTCGGCTGCTGCGCACCCACCGACCACCCCGACCGCCTCTGCCCCGCCTGCCGACCAGCCCAGTCGGGAGCCAGCTGATGCCCACCGCAACCCTCACACCCCGCCAGATCATCGACGCCTACGCCCGCTTCACCACCGAAGGCGCCAGCCTCCACGACCTCGCCCGCCGCCACGGCGTCTCCACCGAGACCATCCGCCAGACCCTCATCGCCTGCGGCTGCACCATGCGCAGCCGCGGCTACCGCACACCCAAGGAGCCCACCAGTGCCTGACACCTTCGACGCCGAGGCCATCGCCCGTGCGTTCCACGAGGCCTACGAGCGACTGGCGCCCTCGTTCGGCTACGAGACCCGCAAGGCCTCCGCCGTCCCCTGGGCTGACGTACCCGAGCCCAACCGGCAGCTCATGACCGCCGTCGCTGCCGAAATCGCACCGCTCGTCGCCGCCAAGCCGATCCGCGAACGCGACTCCCTCGCCCGCCGACTCGGCATCCGCTACGGCGAACTCGAGGAAGCCCGCACAGCCCTCCGCCAGGCCCACGACGAACTCGACCAGCTCAGCAGACGACCCAGCACCGCCGACCAGCGCAAAGCCGAAGCCGCCCTCATCGACGCCTGGCCCAACCTCGCCGACGATCCCGTCCACGTCGAGCAGCTCGCCGCCATAGCCCTCAACGCGGCATACAACCCAGCGTGGCGTCCGAGCGGCCCCGGTTCCGTCGCCGCCACGCGCACGACGGACGCCCGGACCTGCGTCGGCTGCGGTGACGACGTCTGGCCGGGCGAGCGGGTCTGGCCCACCGGCCACGCCGGCGTCCTCTGCGCGATCTGCCAGGCGAAGGCCGAACCCACACGCACGAAGCCCGGCATCGGCGAGGCCACCTCCGGAGGCGACCGTTGCGCCTACAGCGGCCCCAACCCCGGCCCTGCCACCTGCAACGACGAGGCGACGATCCACCTGCTCATCACCGACGCTCAGCACCCTGCTGGCGTTGCCCTCGCCGCCTGCACCCAGCACGCCCGCATCGCCCGCGCCTCCGGCCAGCTCGTCGACGAGCACATCTTCCAGCCCGGCTGCGCGGCCGCTGTGGTGGTCTGGGGCTGGGACCACTGCTCGCCGGACACCACCGTGCCGACGCCGGAGCCCGACGAGCCGTGCCAGCCCATCGGCTGCGACAACGGCTACCACCTACCCGGCTGCCAGTACGCCGAGGCCGACACCGAGACGGTCGACCGGTCCGTCGCCATCGCCGCGGGCCCCGCACCGACCGAGAGCCACGACGACGAGTGCGAAGCCGAATGGGTCGAAGGCGCCCGCTCCTGGACCACCTGCCGCTGCGCCCAGCGGAACTGCCCGCACTGCGACGGTGACCAGGCCTGTACCCACTGCGGGAGCGGCGTGTGACCCCCGAACGCCTCCTCGTCCTGGGCGTGCTCGTGCTCCTCGCCGCCCTCGCCCTGTGCTGCGCAGCAGTCAGCACGCCGGTCCTGCCGGCCGGTGTCCTGTGAGCCGCCTGCTGCTCGCCCTGGCCGGCTTCGCCATCGGGTACGTCCTCGGCCGCCTCCACACCGACCCAGACCCACAGGAGCACCGATGAACAAGATCACCGTCTTCATCCAGATCGGCAACAGCGACGACAAGCTGGCTCAGGCCCGCTGGTCGAAGTTCGTCGACGAGATCGACTACCTGCTGCGGCACCTGGAGAAGCACTTCGCCGGCCTCTCTCCCAGCGACCGGCCATGGCAGAACGCCTGCTGGTGCGTCGAGGTGCCACTGAGCCAGCGCGACTCGATCCGCAGCCGACTGGCAAGGGCGGCTGCCCAGTTCAACCAGGAGTCGATCGCGTGGTCCGAGGCGCAGACCGAGTTCATCCGGGCGGCAGCGTGAAGGCCGTCCTGCGCTGGCTGTCGTGGCTATGGGCCACCCGCAACTGCCAGCACCCACGCACCCGACCCATCCACGGCGACGAGCGCAACTACGCCGCCGCCCGCTGCCTCGACTGCGGAAAGGCCCTCGGTTGACCGACGACGCGGTGCGCCAGACCCGCCACGCACTCACCCAGATCACCGAGGCCTGGCCCTTCCTGCCCGACGCCAAGGACGCCGCCCTCCGCCGCCGGCGCCCCGACCCACGACCGATGGGCGCCGAAGCCCGCCTCACCCTCGACGCCCTCGTCCGAGCCGAGCGCGACGACCGGCTGCTTGCCGTCCAGCGCTACGGACGCATGGGCGCACTCCCCGCGAGCCCGGCCCCGGTCGCCCTCGACGTCGTCGACGCCCAAGCCCTCACCGCCGTCACCATGCGAGACCTCGCCTGGCTCGCCGCGAACGTGCTCCGCGGCCGCGGGTTCGGCTGGCCCCCGATCACCATCACGCTGCACGGAACCCGAGACTTCCTCACCATCGCCGTAGGTCACGTCGGCCCATCGCTCGCCCGGCAGATGGCCGACGACCTCGTCGACTGCGCGCGCCAGCTGCGCGCCGCACTCGACCTCGACGTCCGCGACGACCAGGTCTGGATCCAGCTCGGCGACGAACGCGTGCTCTTCGTCACCGCCCACCGCGCCGGCCACCACCTCGACGGCGTGCACGCAACCAACGTCCGCGACTGGCACCGCCGCGGCCTGGTCGTCGACGAGGACGGCGCCGACCGGTCGCTGCTCTCCGACCGCCGGCGCTGGTACCCACTCCCCGACGTCGAGCGCGCGGCCGCGAAGGTCGGCCGCGACGCGCCCGAAGCGAAGAGCGCTTGACATGGCGATCGCGTTCTCTCACAGTGATCGCCAACAGGCGACGTGTACCCAGACCCCGGGAACACGTCGCTTCTTCACATTCAAGTGCCCGGCCCGGGACCAAGCGGACACCAAGGCCGATGGTCTGAAACGGGGGCCCTGCGAGTTCGACTCTCGTCGGGTACACGACGCGGTGGGTAGCCCCGGCCGAGCAGCGGGCCGGATAGGCGCCGGTAATCCGGGGACCGCTCCGGTACGCGATCGCCTTGCTCGCCAGGCGAAGATGATCACGGCGAGCATGCACGATAATTCCGATTATCGTGTTAGTTACCCCTGCTTCCTAAGCCACCTCGCGTCCGCCGCAGCAAACGCCCTCATCCTGATCGGCGGACTCCTCATCCAGGCCGGCGCCGGAGCGTGACCCATGCCGCGACCCAAGCCGATCGGCGACGAGGACCGAGCCCAAGTCGCCCGCCTACACGGCGAAGGCCTCAGCCGGAACGAGATCGCCCGCCGGATTGGACGCTCTGGCCGTACCGTTAGCCGGCTCGCCAAGGAACTCGGGCTCACCTTCGAGCGTGGCGAGCAGGTCCAGGCCGCCACCCAGGCCAAGGTCATCGACGCCAAGGCCCGCCGCGCCGCCCTGGCGCTCGCGCTCCTCGAGGACGCCGAGCGCCTCCGCAAGTCGCTGTGGGAGTCCTGCACCGTCTACAACTTCGGCGGCAAGGACAACACCTTCAACCAGGCCCTGATCGCCCAGCCGTCGTTCCGCGACCAGCGCGACATCATGATGGCCGTCTCCGTCGCCGCCGAACGCTCGATGAAGCTCGACGAGTACGACCGCAACACCGGCGTCGAGGACGACAAGGCCATGCTCGTCGACCTCGCCGCCAAGCTGGGCGCCGCCTGGCAGGCCGGCAAGGCCCACGCCGAGCAGACCGAGCAGCCGTGATCAACCTCGACGAGCTGCCCCTGTCGCGCAAGCAGGTCGAGTACGTCGTCGAGTCCGACGCGTTCGTCAACCTCGCCGATGGCGCCATCCGGAGCGGCAAGACCGCGAGCGGCTGCCTGCGGTGGCTCATCTACGTGGCCACCGCACCCGCCGGCGGCGACCTCCTCATCACGGCGAAGACGTACGACACCGCCGTCCGAAACGTCTTCAACGTGCTGCAGAACCCGGTGCTGTTCGGCCCGCTGGCCCGGGCCACGTCGTACACCCGCGGCGCCCCGACCGCGAAGGTGCTGGGCCGCACCATCGAGGTGGTCACCTTCAACGACGAGCGGGCCGAAGCCCGGCTCCGAGGCATGACCTGCGCCGGCGCCTACGTCGACGAGTGGTCCCTGATGCCGAAGAGCTTCCACGAGCAGCTCCTCGGCCGCGCCAGCATCGACGGCGCCCAGCTGTTCGGAAACACGAACCCGGACAACCCGATGCACTGGCTGAAGGCCGAGGGCATCGACGAGGCGAAGCCGGGCGGCCGGCTCGCCGGCGACTGGAAGGTGTTCAAGTTCCTCCTCGACGACAACCCGGCGTTGTCGGAGAAGGTCAAGGCCCGGTACCGGCGCCAGTACACCGGCATGTGGAAGCGCCGCATGATCGACGGCGAGTGGGTGCTGGCCGAGGGCGCGATCTACGAGGGCTGGGACCCCGACCGGCACGTGGTCAAGCAGCTCCCCCAGATCGCCCGCTGGATCTCGCTCGGCGTCGACTACGGCACCGTCAACCCGTTCGCCGGCATCCTCATCGGCCTCGGCGTCGACGGGAAGCTGTACCTCGCCCGCGAGTGGCGGTGGGACAGCAAGAAGAAGCAGCGGCAGCTGACCGACGGCGAGTACTCCGCGCGCCTCCGCGGCTGGCTCGACGCCATGGACGTCCGGCCGGAGTGGACCTGCGTCGACCCATCCGCCGCGTCGTTCGTGCGGCAGCTGCACCGCGACGGCCTCACACCCACCCAGGCCGACAACGCCGTCATCGACGGCATCCGCCTCGTCGCCACCCTCCTCGCCGAAGGCCTGCTGCTCGTGCACGAGTCGTGCGAGGGCTGGATCTCCGAGGTCGGCGCCTACTCCTGGGACGACGAGGCGGCGAAGAAGGGCGAGGACAAGCCGATCAAGGCCCTCGACCACTCGCTGGACGCCGGCCGGTATGGCATCAAGACCCCCGAGGCCGCGTGGCGGCCGTACGTGCGCGGTGACCTGGTGCTCGCCGCCTGACCCGAGAGAGACCCGTGGACTTCTCCGCAGCGCTTCACCGCCTCAAGCTCGGCAAACGCCTGAGCCGCGAGGGCTGGAACGGCAACGACATGTTCGTCGTCCACCAGGCCGGCTACCCCGACGGCATCCCGATCAACGCGAACACCGCCCGCGCGACGGGGATCGAGCCGGGCACCGTGTGCGCGTTCAGGCCCTACCTGATGATGCGCACCGCCCAGGGTGACTTCGTGCCGTGGGTGGCCAGCCAGACCGATCTCCTCGCGGACGACTGGATCGCCGTCTGACCTCACCCCGCCCCGATGAAGCCAGCGGCCGTGATGGCGAGCACGAGCGCGCCGGCGAAGGTGGCGCCGCCCGTGAAGATGGCGTCCTGCCAGTCGCGCGTCTTGGCCAGCACGAGGCCTGCAGCGATGAGAGCCAGTACGAGGCTGCCGAGGGCGAAGATCGCGAGCCACAGGCCGCGGTTCGTGGCGTTCAACGGAGTTCCCTTCCTGATCGACATTGCTCCCGAATGAGCAATCGGTCAGGTAACGACTCCGCCCTGCTCCGCAGGATTTCCGAGTCTTAAAGCTGCGTCAACAGGCGGTTTAGGAATCTAGGGACATTTCGACGCCGCACAGGTGCTCCTGATCCCCCCTTAAGTCTGCCGACGGACCCCATGTGCGACGACATCTGATCCGAGGTCGAGCACTGATCGCCCTTCCATACCTGCCAGGCCAGGGAGCCCGCCGTGCCGATGCCGACCGACGGGCCCTGGCCGCCCAAGGCGCACGCCCCCGCCTACGCGGCCTACCGCGACTGGGACGCCTGGTACGCCGGCGACGCCGACCGCCTCCGCCAGGTCTACGCCAACCGCGGCTCCTACGGCGCATCGCTGCCGCCGTCCCAGCGCCGCTTCCCCGGCCAGGCCGCCGGCGGCGTCATCGGCCGCTTCTCCCGCTGGCTGTGGGGCAACCCGCCCTCGACCACCGCGCGCGACACCCGCCTCCACGTCCCCATCGCCGCCGACCTCGCCGTCATCGGCGCCAACCTCCTCTTCTCCGAGCCGCCGAAGATCAGCGCCACCGACACCGCGGTGATGCAGCGGATCGAGAAGCTCGTCGAGGACGGCTTCACACGCACCCTCCTGCACGCCAAGGAGGCCAGCGCGGTCCTCGGCGACGTCTACCTCACCCCGGTCATCGACCAGGATGTGGCGCCCAAGCAGGCGATCGTCGCCGTCCACCACGCCGACGCAGCGATCCCTGTCATCCGCTGGGGCAAGCTCGTCGAGGTCACCTTCTGGTCCGAGCTGGAGCGGGACAACAACCGCGTAGTCCGCTGGCTGGAGCACCACGACGTCGACCGCAGCAACCCGGCCAAGCCCGTCGGTCGCATCACCTACGCCGTGTTCGAGGGCAGCATCACCGACCTGGGCCGACGCGTGGATCTCAAGGGCTTCGATGCCACCCGGCACCTCGCCGACCTGGTCGACAGCGCCGGCGTGCAGCCCACCGGGATCGACCGCCTCGACGTCGTGCGCTTCCCCAACCGCGGGCCGCAGCGGCTTTGGCGCAGCGACGCGAACCTGAAGCACCTGGGCAGGTCGGACTTCGACTCAAACGAGCCGATCTTCGACCAGATCGACGAGGTGTGGACGTCGTGGCTGCGCGACATCCGCCTGGCCAAGGGCCGGCTCACCGTCCCGGAGTCGTACCTGCAGTCCCACGGCCCCGGCCAGGGCGCCAGCTTCGACGCCGAGCGGGAGGTGTACTCGGCCGTCAACGCGCTGCCCCAGGACATGACCGGCGGCGGCATCACGCTCTCGCAGTTCGCCATCCGTCACGTCGAGCACAAGGCCACCATCGACGCCCTCATGGAAGTCGCCACCCGGCACGCCGGCTACAGCCAGCAGACCATGGGCGAAGAGGGCGACACCCCGATGACCGCCACCGAGGCCCAGGCACGCGAGCGCCTGAGCTTCACCACGCGCGCCAGCGACGGGCAGATCTGGCGCCCATCGATCGCCGAGTACGTCGAAGTCCACCTCGCGATCGAGGCCGCGGCGTTCGCTGGCCCGGCGCCGGTGCGGCCCGACGTCGAACTCGCCGACTCCGTCACCGAGTCCCCGGAGACGGTGGCACGCACGGCGCAGCTCCTCACCGCCGCGATGGCGGCCTCCACCGAGACCCTCGTGCGGATGGTGCACCCCGACTGGGACGACACCCAGGTCGCCAAGGAGGTCGCCGCGATCCAGGGCGCCACCGCGGCGACCCCGGAGGAGTCCCTCGGCGGCCTGGCCGGCAACACCCCGCCGGGCGAGCCGCCGCCGGCGGCGGAGGGCGAAGAGGCCGCAGCGGCTGAAGGTGAGCCACCCGTCGAGGAGTAGCGATGCCCGTCGACCAGGCCGACGTCGACGCCATCACCTCGGTGGTCACGTCGATCTACCGCGACGGCGAGATGGCCCTCGGCAGCGTCATCGCCGAGCATCTGCGGGCAGGCAACGAGACCGGTCCGGAGTGGGCTGTCGGGCGCATGGCCGCCTCGTCGGCGCTGCGCCGCGCATCGGAGCTGATCGCGAACCGGCTCCGCAACCGAGGCGCGGCGGCGGCCCGGGAAGCCATGGCGGCCGCGTACCGCACCGGCGGCGCGGCCGCGCTCGAGGAGCTGCCCCGCGAGCGGCGCATCGAGGCGCGAGCGGCCCGGGCGGCGCGTGACGTGATCCCGGGCACGGACGTGGTCGAGTCCCTCGCGGCGGCGCTGGTGCGCGACATCGGCGAGCGGTCCGGCAACGTGCTCCGCGACGTCCAGGACGCCTACCGCGGCGTGATCACCGGGGCGGTCGCACGGATGCAGACGCAGGGCGTCACGCGTCTGGAGGCGTCGCAGCAGGCCTGGCAGGCGCTGGTGGACCGCGGCATCACCGGGTTCACCGACCGCGCGGGCAGGCGATGGGAGCTGTCGACGTACGTCGAGATGGCCGTCCGCACGACCAGCCAGCGGGCTGCGGTGCAGGGGCAGACCGACCGGCTCGGCGAGCTGGGCGTCGACCTGGTCCAGGTGTCCAACGCGCCGCAGGAGTGCGAGCTGTGCCGCCCGTTCGAGGGCAAGATCCTGGCCCGCGAGTCGGGTGGCACGGTCGGCAAGGTGAAGGTCGAGCACGCCATCGACGACGACCGCATGGTCACGGTCGACGTGATGACCACGCTGCCCATCGCCAGGTCGCGCGGACTGTTCCACCCGCAGTGCAGGCACAGCGTCAGGGCGTACCTGCCCGGGGTCACGAAGCCGGAGCCGCAGCCGACCGCCGACCCGGAGGGTGACGCTGCCCGGCAGAGGCAACGCAAGATCGAGCGGGACATCCGCAAGGCCAAGGCCCAGGCCGAGCTCGCGCTCGACCCCGAGGCGAAGAAGCGGTGGAACGCGCGGGTCAAGGCCAAGCAGGCCGAGATGCGCGACCACCTTGCAGCCAACCCCGGCCTGCTGCGGCAACCGCACCGCGAGCAGCCCGGCGCGAGCAACCTCGGTAGAGGCACCGCAGCGCCCGAGCTGCAGCTGCCGGCGGCGAAGAAGACCGCGGCCAAGAAGGCCGCCCCGCCGGCGAACACCGCGCCCGCCCCGGCGACCCAGCCGGCGAAGGCCGCCCAGCCTGCGAAGGCGACCCCGGCGAAGGCCGCCCCACAGCCTGCCCCGGCACCCGAACCGGAAGCACCGCCGGCGCCCACCGGCGTCGAGGCGGGCGACTTCAGCCAACTTCGACGCGTCGGACCCCAAGGCGGCTCCAACCCGGGCGGGATCTACGAGGCGCCCGACGGAACGCGGTACTACGTCAAGGCGCAGCGCAGCGAGGCTCACGCACGCAACGAGGCCGTCACCGCAGCGCTGTACCGCGAGGCCGGCATCGACGTGCCCGAGGTCCGCCTCGGCCGCGGCACTCCCGATCTCCCAGACGGGCACCACACCGCGACCCGGCTCCTCGACGACGCGAGCCCGCTCAACGACGGCAACCTCGCGGACCGCACCGCCGAACTCCGACGCGGCTTCGGACTCGACGCATGGCTCGGCAACTGGGACGTCGTCGGCCTCGACCTAGACAACGTCGTCATCTCAGGCGGCCGCGCTCACCGGATTGACGTCGGCGGGTCACTCCGCTTCCGGGCCCAGGGCGAGCCGAAAGGCGCAGCGTTCGGCAACACCGTCGAGGAGTTCCACAGCCTGCGTGACCCATCCCGGGCGCCGCAGGCCGCCCGGGTGTTCGGCGGCATGGACCGCTCCGAGCTGGTGGCCGCGCTCGAGCGCGTCGAGCGCATCGACCCGGACACGATCAGCCGCATCGTCGCCGAGCACGGCCTCGACGACGACCTGGCCGACACGCTGATAGCCCGTCAGATCGACCTCCTCGACCGGCTGGGCAGACTCCGCCAGCAGGCCACCCGAGAGCAGGCGTGGCAGCGTCGCCAGGCGGCGTCACTAACGGACCAGGCGGCGCTCGACTCCGTCCGGTTCAGGCGTGAACATGCCCAGCTCCGCCCGACGCCGCCGGGTTGGAACCCTGGCCGCGTTGTGCGCGCTACCGACGCACTCAACGACTACCAGGGTGGCGTCCACACACTCATCAACGGGCACCTGCGGACGAACCTTCCGGACGCCACTGCGGAACGGTTGACCGCAGCCCTCGACGATGTGATGGCAGCGTCCCGGCTTGCCCAGGACGTCACCGCCCACCGCGGCGTCCGCGACGCCCGCTCGGTGTTCGGGGCGGCGTGGAACGACCTGGACGTCACCGGGCTGGAGTGGCGCGAGCAGGCCTTCGTCTCGACCTCGGCGGATGTCCGGGTCGCCGATGAGTTCGCAATCGGGGTGGCTCCCCTTATCATGCGGATGGTCCTCCCCCGAGGTACCGGTGCTGTTCGGTTGTCCGACATGGCGCCACAGGATCGCAGGCCCCTCGCTCTGGATGAAGAGGCCGAGATCCTGATCGAGCGTGGCAGGCGGATGCGTGTCATCGCTGATCACGGGGTGGACGCGATGGGCGTTCGGCGGATCGATGTGGAGGTGATCGAGGAATGACGGGCCCAGAGCGCAGGCGTGAGCAGGAGGGTTCCTCGATCGCCGACCGGTGGGCTGACGTCGGCCCGGTCGAGGTGCTCGTCGAACCTGAGCCGGTCCCAACTGGGCCGCCGATCGAGGAGCCCCGCACCAAGGACCGTTAGGCCTTGGCCATCGGGTAGGTCGGGCACAGGTGCTCGTGCACCACGTCCAGGATCTTCTCCGCAGTCGGCAGGCCAAACCCGTTCGGAGCCTCCGGAGCGCTGAACCGCGAGTTGGTCAGCTCGACCAACTTCGCCCGGTCGTTCGGGTACTTGGAGATCGAGCCGCACTGGTTGCGGCCTCGGTCGACGATCGTGTCGGCCGCCTTCTTTCCGACGATAGCCGGATTGATCGCGATCAGCGCTTCCAGGTAGGCCCTCTGGGTGCTGACGTCTGGAGACGGTGGGATGCCGTTCTCGGCCAGCGCACTGGCCATTGCTGGGTCGGTGCTGGGCGGTGGGCTGATCGGCGGAACGGCCTGCGGGGTGGTCTTCTCTTCCACCTCGCCCGCTGTGCTGTCGCCTCCGCTGGAGCAGGCGAGCGCGAGTAGGGCACAACAAAGCACCGCCATGATCGCGGCCAGTTGGCGTCGGGTCACGCCGCGCAACCTACCGACTTCCGCCAAGGGCGGATGGCCCCACCCACCTCGAGACCCCAAGGAGGGTCCGAATGAAGTACCACGCACGCGCTGTAGCGCTGCGATCGTTGTCCGGCTGGCCGACCCTCGGTCCGCCGCGCGGAGGATGGCGCCGGGACGACCCGGCGACCGGGCAGCCGCACCCCAACCCGCCCGCAGGCGGAGGCACCGGCGACACCGGCACCAGCGGGAAGCCCGCCGGCGACGGCGAGCCGGGCACCAAGCCGAAGCTCGACGGGGACTACGACCCCGAGCGTGCGCTGGCCGACCTCGGCAAGGCCCGAGACGACGCCAAGCGCGAGCGCGAGATGCGGCAGAAGCTGGAACAGGAAGGCAAGGACAAGCTCGACGCGGTTCTCGTCGCGCTCGGGCTGAAGCCCGACCCGCAGACCGACCCGGCCGCCACCGCGGCGAAGGTGGCCAAGGAGCTCACCGACGCCCAGGCCGAGAACCGGGAGCTGCGGGCGGAGAACGCCGTGCTGAAGCACGCGCCCAAGCTGGGCGCCGACGCGGCCGCGCTGCAGGACAGCCGGGAGTTCGCGAAGAAGCTCGCCGAGCTGGACCCGACCGCGAGCGACTACGCGAAGAGCGTGGCATCGCTGATCAAGGACGCGGTCAAGGACAACCCCACACGGTACGCCGCCACCGGCGCCTCGGGAGGCCAAGGGCCGGCCCGCCAGGGCGCCGAACACGGCGGCGGCACCACCCGCACCGGCCGTCCGCAAGGGCTCGGCGCAGCTCTGGCGACCCGCCTCGGCGGCGGCCAGTAACCACACCAACCAGGAACGGAGTAGCCAGCTGTGGCTATCACTCTCGCCCAGGCCCAGGTGAACACGCAGGACGACGTCGCCTTCGCGGTGATCGACGACCTGCGCCGCTACTCCTGGCTCCTGGACCGCATCGTCTTCGACGACACCGTCAACCCCACCGGTGGCGCCACCCTCACCTACGCCTACACCCGGCTCACCACGCCACGGACCGCCGACTTCCGCGCGTTCAACACCGAGTACACGGCGAAGCAGGCCACCCGCACCCGCTACGACGTGGACCTGCACCCGCTCGGTGGCGCGTTCACCCTCGACCGCGTGCTGCGCAACCTCGGCCAGGCATCGACGAACGAGATGACGTTTCAGATGCAGCAGCTCCTCACCGCGACGCGGCAGAAGTTCCAGGAGGAGCTGATCAACGGCGACACCGCCGTGGACGACAAGGGCTTCGACGGCCTCGACAAGGCGCTCACCGACGCGAGCACCGAGTACGACCCGCTCGACAACGGGGTCACCGCCGGCTACCTCGACTGGACCGCGACGACGATCAACACCCAGCCGCTGGCGATGGCCGCCCTGGACCGGCTCGACGAGATGCTGTCCGGCATCACGCCCAGCCAGACCGGCGGCGGCGACCTCGGCATGCCGGGCGCGCTCCCGCCCGGGGAGAAGGCGCTCCTGGGCAACACGAAGAGCATCACCCGGATCCGGGCCCTGGCCCGGTGGGCCAGCCTGTACACGGCCGACAAGGACGACGTCGGCCGCCGGATCGAGCGGTACGGCGACTGGGTGCTGGCCGACCTCGGCAACGGCCAGGAGGGCTCCAGCCCGATTGTGCCGATCTACAGCGCGGACGCCGACGGCGGCGGGGGCGGCGGCACGATCACCGGCCTCACCGACATCTACGCGGCGACGTTCGGCCTGGACGCGCTGCACGGCGCCAGCATGGCCGGCAAGCCGCTGGTCGAGACCTACCTGCCCGACTGGACCACCCCGGGCGCCAACAAGTCCGGCGAGGTCGAGATGGGCCCCGTCGCCATGGTCCTGAAGTCGACCAAGGCGTGCGGTGTGATCCGGAAGGTCAAGGTGCAGTGATGCTGAAGATCACCGCACCGAAGCCGGTCACGGCGAAGGTTGTCGGCGTCGCGTTCGTCGACGGCGTCGCCACCGTGGACGAGGTCCAGCACCGGGCGGCGGTGGCCTACTTCCGCCGCCACCGCGGCTACATCGTCCAGCCCGTCGACGACCCGCAGGCCACCGAACCGGCCGGAGCGGACGAGACCGGGGGCGGACAGCCGCCGGCCGGCCCGCCGACCCGCAGCGCGTCCAAGGGCGACTGGGTCAAGCACGCCACCGCACAGGGGATGACCGAGGCAGACGCCGAGGCCCTCACCCGCGACCAGCTGGCCGAGCGCTTCCTCGGCCCGAAGGGGGACTGAGCCATGACGACTCTCGGCCGCTACTTCGAGAGCACCCTGGCCGACGCGCCGGCGTTCGACCTGCCGTTCAACGCCCTGCCCGGCGTCGACCAGAAGACGTTCATCCGTACCAACATCCCGGCCTGGGCATGCACCAGCGACCTGGCGGCGACCGGTACCGGTGTGGCGATCGGCACGCGGGTGTTCCTCCGCAAGGGCGACGTCGTCACCAACCTGGCGTTCGTCGCGGGCAACACCGCGCTGGCCACCGGCACCGCCGGCTGGCACGCCCTGTACGACCCGGACGGCAACAAGCTCGCCCAGTCCGCCGCGCAGGGCGCGACGGCGTGGGCGGCGAACACCGCCCGGAAGCTGGCCCTGACCGCGCCGTACACGATCACGGCGGACGGCTTCTACATCGTCGCCACCAGCACGACGGCGAGCACGGTGCAGACGCTGATCGGCGCTGCGCCGATCGTGACGGCATCGGCGATCGTGGCCGGCTCGCAGTCGAAGGCGATGGGCTTCACCTTCGGCTCCGCCACCGGCGACACGGCGCCGAGCACGACGGGGACGCAGACGGGCGTGGCCAAGTGCCCGCTCGCCATCGTCACCTGACGCACTGATCTGGGGCCGGCCGCTGGAGGGTGGCGGCCGGCCTCTCACCCACAACCTTCGGAGGAGCCGTCGTGGCCCTGACCAGCAAGATCTCTGTCTCCCTGGTGGCCGCGCTGACCGGCACCGCCGACCTCACCACCCCGTCCGCGCCGCTGTCCCTGACCGACACCATCCGGCTCGCGTCAGGCACGGGAAGCGGGCAGGCCGACCGGATCTTCTCGGACACGCGCACGATCGCCGCGTCTGGGAACGAGGACCTCGACCTGGCCGGCGTGCTCGCCGACGCGCTCGGCGCCACGCTGACGTTCGCCCGGATCAAGGTGCTGTACGTCGCCGCGGCGGCCGGAAACACCAACAACGTGGTGGTCTCGCGCCCCGCCAGCAACGGGGTGCCGATCTTCTCGGCCGCCTCCGACGCGATCTCCGTGCGGCCCGGCGGCATGCTGCTGTGGGCGTGCTCCGACGCGACCGGTGTCGCGGTGACTGCCGGCACCGGCGACCTGATCAACATCGCCAACAGCAGCTCCGGCAGCAGCGTCACGTACGACGTGGTCATCATCGGCGCGTCGGCGTGACCTCCCTGACCGACGCCGCCGAGACACGGACGCTGGCCTGGCTCCTTGGCCAGGCCACCACCGCCCCGACCCTGCCGCTCATGGTCCGCGCCATGACCGCCAACGGCTCCGACAGCGCCGCCGGCACCGAGATCGCCGGCGGCACCTACGCCCCCGTCGAGCTCGACGCAGCCAACGTCGCGAGCGGCGCGAGCTCCAACGAGGCGATCGTCCGGTTCGAGGGCATCCCCAACCCGACCAGCGTCGCCGGCATCGAGATCTGGGACAGCGCCGGCACCCCGTTCCGCTGGTGGCACGGGGCGTTCACCGGCGGCGCCAAGAACGTCACCGACGGCGTGCTGGAGATCGCGGTCGGAGACCTCGACCTGGCCGTCACCTGATCGGAGGGTCCGATGGCGACCGAGGCCTTCGACTTCGGCGACCCGGGCATCCCGGACGCGAGCGACGACCCGGTCAATGTCGGGCTCCTGTGGGCCACCACCGCCCCTGGATCGTGGATCGGCAACCGCATCCAGCTCCCGACCGGGGCGCCCGGCATCACCGTCACAGCGTTCGCCTACAACGACATCACCGGCGACCAGCTCGCCACCCGCACGTTCACGCCAAGCCCGCTGGGCAGCCTTGTCGACGTCCTCTTCGACGACCCCGTGGACGTAGTCGACGGCGTGGACTACATGGCCGGCTGGCACAGCAACCGGATCGCCGCAACGTCCGGCTACGCGTGGCCCGACACGACGGACACCCTGTTCACTGCAGCATCCAACGCGGGCCGGTTCACCTACGGCGCCGGCGTTGCCCGGCCGACGACCGGCGTCGGCGCGAACTACCACGTCTCACCGCTGGTCCAGTTCGGCGGCGAAGTGGTGACCGGCCAGGTCGCTCTAACCGGGGCAGGCACCCTGCTCGTCGCCCCACGACTCGTAGCCCGATCGGCCGCGCAGCTGGCGGCCGGCGGCGCTCTCACGGTGGTGCCGCGGGCAGTCGCGCGGGCGGCTGTCTCGCTTGCTGCCTCCGCGTCGCTGACCGCCACGCCCCGGGCCGTTCGCCGGGCCTCGACCGCGCTAACCGCGTCAGGCCTGCTGACCGTGCGGCTCGCGGTCGATCTGGTCGCGCCCGGTGTCCTCACCGCTGACGGCCGGTCGGCCACTCTCACCGCTGCCGGCCGCTCCGGCACGCTCACCGCAGGAGGCAGGCCGTGAGCCACGAAGAGGGCGACTTCCGCATCGCCACCCTGTCCGTGGTCGACGCCGATGGCAGCGCCGGCGACGGCACCACCACCGCGGTGCTCACCGTCATCCGGCCCGACGGCACCACCACGCAGCCGACCGTCACGCCCTCCGACGGCGGCGCGACCCACACCGCAGCGGCGTACGAGTTCACCGCCGCCGGCGAGTGGGTCGAACGGTGGGTGGTCACGGGCAAGGGTGCAGGCAAGCAGCGCACCACGCTCCTCGTGGCCCCAGACCCCGCCGCGGCGCTCACCGGAATGCGCGTGTACGCGACCACGACGGACTACGCCACCTACCTCCTGGCGGCCCCGCCAGCGGGCGCGCGGCGGGCGCTCGCGGCTGCGTCCCGGGAGGTCGACCGGATGCTCCTGACGGCCATCTACGACGTCGACGACGACGGCCTTCCGACCGATGCCGACGTGGCCGAGGCGATGAAGCTCGCGACGTGCGCGCAGGCCGAGTACGCCAAGCTCACCGGCGACGCCAACCTGGTCGGCGCTGGTGCGATCACGCAGGTCGGCCTCGGCTCCCTCAGCTACACCCGGGCGAAGGCGGGCGTTGGTGTCGACGGCAACCCGCGCTGGGCCCAGGCAGCCTGGGACCTCCTGCAGCAGGCCGGCCTCACCGGACATCCCGTCGGGGAGCCCGGATGGATCTACTGACCTGGCTGGCCCAGGTGCTGCCGGAGCCGCACACCGTCGAGCTCGAGCCGTACCAGGGCAGCTCCGGGCGCGGCGACGTATACGGCGACCCGGTCACGGTGACGTGCTTCGTCGACCAGAAGCGCCGCCTGGTCCGCGCGCCCAACGGGTCACAGGTCGTATCGAGCACCACGGTGTTCGCACCGCTCGACACCAGCTGCCCGCCGCGGTCGAGGGTGACGCTGCCGGACGGGCACACCGCCCTGGTCATCGGCACCGCCCAGCGCCGTGCTGCTGGCGTTGCTGAGGCCGCCGAGCACCTGGAGATCACCCTCGAATAGGAGGCCGGCGATGCCCCAGCGCGCGACCGTCGAATGGAACGGCGAAGAGATCAAGAAGAAGGTCCGCGCCGCCGCCATCCAGGGCATCACCCTCGCCGCCGAGCACCTCCTCGGCGAGAGCCGCACCCTCGTCCCCCTCGAAGAGGGCACCCTGGAGCGCTCCGGCACCGTCGTCGTCGACGAGACCAACCTCCGCGCGACGGTCACCTACGACACGCCGTATGCCGTTCGGCAGCACGAGGAGCTGAACTACCGGCACGCGCCCGGCCGCCAGGCGAAGTACCTCGAGACGCCGATGGCGACCGAGCGGGACACGATGCAGGCGATCATCGCCGCCCAGATCCGGCGGGCTCTCCGGTGACCCCCGAATGGGTGTACCAGGTGCTTTTCGCAGTGATCGGCGTCGGCGTGCTGGTGTTCGCCTTCGCCCTGGGCGCTTCGGTGGGGTGCTGAATGGGCTGGGTGAACGACCTCCTCGAAGGCCTCGCGCAGCTGCTCGCCGACGAAGGCGTCGGCACCTGGCGCCCGACCGGCGTCTACCAGCCGACCGAGACCGGCATCTACCTGGCCGCGACGCCACCGGATCCGGCCCGGGCGATCGTGCTGGCCTCGTACCCGGTCGATGACAACGTGGCCCTGCCGCACGTGGTCACCGCGGTACAGGTGCGCACCCGCGCGGGCCCGGACCCGACGGCCGTCCACGATCTCGACGACCTGGTCTACGAGCAGCTGCACGGGCTGACCTATCAGACGTTCGGGACGGCGCACATCAAGCAGATGTGGCGGCGCTCCAGCGCCGCGCTCGGACAGGTCCGCGACGGCCGCGACCTGTGGGAGATCACCAGCAACTACTACGCGGACGCGGCCAGACCCACCGCGCACCGACCCATCTGAGCAGGAGGACACCGTGACCGCGCCCACGCATACCACCGAGATCGCGCGCCGTTGGAAGATCGACGTCGACACCGGCTACCCGGGCGGTGGCCCCAGCTGGTCGCCGCTGCTCGGCATCGACGACTTCAAGCCTCCGTCGGAGTCCGTCGAGCCGATCGCCGAGACCAAGTCGGACTACGACAGCGACTACGAGGGCACCCGCCACACCAAGCTCAAGATCTCCGGCGAGGTGACGTTCTTCCGGGAGAAGACCCTGGTCGGGGTCAAGGACCCCGCGGCGCAGAAGCTGTATGCGTCGCGGCTGCTCCTCGGCGAGGACGGCGTCGTGCACGTGCGGTGGTACGACCGAAACGACAACACCGGCGAGGCCTACGAGGCGTACCTCAACGTCAAATGGGAGACCTCGGCCAGCGGGTCGAGCAACCTGGAGAAGATCAAGGTCACCTTCTCCGACTACGGCCAGGGCCTCGGCGTCATCGCCCACCCGCTCGCGTGAGCACCAACTTCGGCGCCCTCGACGACCTCCTTGACGCCGGACTGGAGTTCACGCTCAAGGGCAAGAAGTACGTCATCAAGCCCGTCGACGGCCTCACCGGCCTGTGGGCGCAGCGGATGGCCGAGGTCGCCGGTGCTGTCCGTGAGGCCGAGACCGACGAGCAGCGGGCAGACGCCGTCGCCAAGATCGACGCGCTGCCGAAGCTCGACGGCGACCTCACCGTCGCCGAACGCATGCTGGGCCCGCTGCACGCCGAACTGATCACCGACGGCATCCACCACGAGGCGATCAAGATCCTGGCCAAGGCGGCGTACATCTGGGTCCTGGTCGACGCCGACGCCGCCCAGCGCTACCTGCAGGCGGGTGGCCGCCCGGAATCGGCGGCCCCGAACCGGGCAGCGCGACGGACGGCCTCGCGTCCATCGCGCAGTACGGGCGGGGCGACTACGACGAAGAAACCGGCCACTACGAGTGGTACGAGATCCCGGAAAGCAGCGCCCACAAAGGCTTCGGCCCGAAAGTCCACTGGTCGGACATCCTGACCCGGTGGCACCTCGTCGAGGCGGACCTCCACGAGACGTACGGGATCGACGTCGAACAGCCCGACCTGCTCCGGCACCGGTCCTGGCGGTGGCTGCGCACGCGGATCGTCGGGCTGCTCTCCGCCGACACCCGACTGAACCGGGCGCTCAACCCTGACAAGAAGTGACGGAGGTCGCCCATGCCCGCGCTGGACCTGGGCGACCTCACCGCCACCATCGAAGCCCGCGTCGGCGAGTTCGAGCAGGGCCTCGACCGGGCCGAGACCTCGATGCACCGGTTCCGCAACGAGGTCGAGGACATCGCCGACGCCACCGCCGAGGCCGTCGACCGGGAGCTGGCGCCCGACGGCCGTGAGATGCAGCAGGGCCTCGACCAGGCCGAGTCCCGCTTCGAGCGGTGGTCCGGCCGCATCGAGATGGCCGCTGCGGCGGCCGGCGCCGTCATCGGTGCCGCACTCACCGCGGCGCTGGTCGAGGCGATGGACGTCGACGCCGCCCAGCACGAGCTCGAGGCGGCGCTCGGCGACGAGGCCTTCGCCAAGCACATGGGCGAGGTCGCTGGCCAGCTGTACATGGAGGGCTGGGGCGAGTCGGTCCGGGACAACATGACCGCTGTCCAGGCGATCTGGTCGTCCGGGCTCGTCGACGAGGACGCCACCCAGCAGGCGATCGCCACCGTCACGTCGCAGGCGCAGGCGCTCGCCCAGGTGCTGGGCATCGACGTGGCCGACGCGGCGAACTATGCCAACACCATCCTGCAGGCGCGGCTGGCGAAGGACGCCACCGAGGCGTTCGACCTGATGCTGGCCGCGAGCCGGCAGGTGCCGATGGCGCTCCGCCAGGACCTGCTCATGGCCGTCGACGAGTACGGCCAGTTCTTCGGCGCGCTGGGTTTCTCCGGCACAGAGGTCTTCGGGGCGCTGGCGGCTGCCAGCGAGAAGGGCACCTGGGGGATCGACAAGCTGGGCGACAGCATCAAGGAGTTCACCCTGCTGTCGACCGATGTCGATGCGGCTGCCGAGACGTACAAGGCGCTCGGGCTCGACGCCCAGAAGATGGCGAATGACCTGCTCGCGGGCGGCGATCGGGCAAACACCGCCTTCTTCAAGATCGTGACTGCGTTGCAGGCGGTCAAGGACCCGGCCAAGCAGGCGCAGCTGGCCATCGCCCTGTTCGGTACGCCGCTCGAGGACATGAACAAGGCCGAGATCCCGGAGTTCCTGGAGCGGCTGAAGAAGGCCGAGCGCGGGATCGGTGACTTCGCCGGCGAGACCCAGGAGGCAGCCGACGCTCTCGGCGGCTCCGCGAGCGCGCAGCTCGAGGTGTTCAAGCGGAAGCTGCAGCACGCCCTGGTCGAGCAGGTCGCCAAGGCCGTGCCGTACCTGACCGACCTGGCGAAGTGGGGCGCAGCGAACGAGTCGTGGCTGGTGCCGGTAATCGGCGCGCTCGGAGGGCTGGCGACGGTGCTGCTGGTCCTCGCCGGCGTGGTTAAGATCGTGACGTTCGTAACGTGGCTGTGGAACGCCGCGCTCTACGCCAACCCCATCGGCCTGATCATCCTGGCGATCATCGCCTTGGTCGCGGGGTTCATCCTGCTCTACAACAACGTCGAGTGGTTCAGGAACGCGGTCAACGCGGTGTGGGACGGCATCGTCGCCGGCGCCAAGCTGTGGTGGGACGCGGTCCAGATCTACTGGAACTTCATCAAGACCGCGTTCCTGGCCTGGCTGGACCTGTTCATCGGCACCTGGACCATGGTCTTCAACGCGGTCGGGGTGGCGGTCGGCTGGATCGTCGACAAGTGGAACTGGCTGGTCGCCTTCGTGACCAGCCTGCCAGGCAAGATCTCCTCGGCCGCGTCGGGCATGTGGGACGGGATCAAGAACAGCTTCAAGAGCGCGATCAACTGGGTGCTGTCGAAGTGGAACAACCTCAGCTTCAAGATCCCCGGCGTGAGCATCCCCGGGATCGGCCAGGTGTGGGGCGGCATGACCCTCCGGGTGCCCGGCGTCCCGCTGCTCGACGTCGGCGGCGACATCACCCGCACAGGCCTGGCCGTCGTGCATGCCGGCGAGCGCGTCGTCCCGGCCGCCCAGGCCGAACGCCTCCGCGACCAGGAGCAGCCCGGCCGGGGAGGCACCATCACGCACCGTGTGCTGATCGAGTTCGCCAACGTCATCGCAGGCCTGCGGCAGGAGATCGCCAACCTGGGCGGTGACGTCCAGGCCGCATTGGGAGACGCGCCGTGACGATCGACATGCGCCACCGGATCATGGTCGCCTGGGGCTCCGACCTCCGCGATGACCCGTCCACGTGGGTGTGGTCGGACATCCACGAGGATGTTGAGTGGGCGCCCGAGTATACGATCAAGGACGGTCGGTCCGAAGGCGCTACCCAGGCCGAGACGCTGTCGGTCAGCCCCGCGCTGGAGGTGCGCAACCCGGACGGCCGCTACACGCCGGAGGACGCCCGCAGCGAGCTGTGGCCGCACGTCGTCGAGGGCACCCCGCTGTGGTGGACCATCAACACCGGCGGCCAGGACTACGACCTGGTCCAGGGGTTCCTCTCCGGGCTGACGCCCCGCTGGTCGTCGAGGAACGGCCGGCACAAGGTCGTCGACATGGCCGTCTTCGGCCGGCTCGGCCTCCTCAGCCGCGGCAAGCGGCCACTCCCCTCCGCCTACCGGCGCGCGGTCCTCGCCTCGGCGCCGCTGGCGTACTGGGAGCTGGCCGACGGATCCGAGGCCAGCGAGTACGCTTCGGCGCTCGCCGCCGGCACCCCGCTCCGCTCGGCCACCGGGCTGCTCCCACGGCCGGCCGCGCTCGCCGGCCCGGCCGGTGCACCCGACTCGGTGCCGCTGCTCATCGAGTCGGCGGCGTTCACGGGCGAGATCGTCGCCCCGATCATCGGCGGGTCGGCCACCGAGTGGACCGTCGAGGGCAACGCCTACCTGGTGGCAGGCGCAGGGAACTCGTTCAGCGCCTCAGTGGTGTTGGCGCGCTGGAACACCACCGGCACGATCGGCGTCGGCGGCTGGGAGCTGGTCGGCGCCGTCGCGCCCGAAGACGGGCAGATCTCGTTCACCGTCTTCGCACTGGATGCCGACAACAGCATCCAGGAGGCCGAGGGCACCAGCTTCCTCGGCACGGCGGCGTGGCACCACTGGCGGGTCAGCTGCAAACAGGTTGGCGCCAACGTCCAGGTCCAGGTCTGGGCGAACGGCGACCTCCACGACGTCTCGACGTGGACCGGCTACACGTTGGGCGCGATCACCAGGGTGCGGGTCGGTGCTGACCCCAACGATCCCACTGTCCTGGACCCCGCTACGCCAGGGTCGGTGATGGAGACGGCGGCGCTGTCCGGGCTCGTGGTGCACAACACGGCCACGCTCACGAATGACCACGGTGCTGCGGCGTCGGGGTTCACCGGGGAGACGCCTTCGCAGCGGCTGATCCGGATCGGCCGCGAGGCCGGCTTCCCGGTAACCGTCGACCCCGGGATGACGGACGTGGTCGACGACTTCGACCGGACGGTCAGCCCAGGCTGGGGCGACGAGCCCGGCGGCAAGACCTGGACGAACCTCGGCTCGGGCGGCACCGTGTCGGCGTCGGACTGGTCGGTCGCGGGCGGCTCGGGCCTGCACTCGGTCCCGGCCGCCGCGGCGTACCGGTTCAGCTACCTCGACGTGTACCTCGGCGACGTCGAGGTGTACGCCGAGGTCACCGTCGCCGCGCCGACGGGTGGCGACCTGGAACCGACGATCATGCTGCGCGGCACGAGCAGCGTCGACTACTACCTGGCCCGGGCGGTCATCGCCCCGGGCGGCACAGTGCAGGCCCAGCTGCGCCGGCTCGTCGACAACGTCGACACCGCGATCGAGACAACCACGGTGCCCGACCTGGTCCACGACGCCGGCCAGCCGCTGAAGATCCGCGCACAGATCATCGGCACACGCTGCCGGATGAAGGTGTGGCAGGGCGACGTCGAGCCGGCCGGCTGGCACGCCACCGAGACCGACGACAACCTCGGAGGCACCGGCTTCGCAGGCGTCCGCTCCGGCGTCGGCACGGGCAACTCCAACTCCAAGCCCGTGGTCTTCTCCTGGCACCAGGTGGTCATCACGGACCTGGCCGTCCGCATGGGTGCGCAACCCGCGGCGAAGGTCATCGAGATCGCGCAGGAGTGCGAACGCACCGGCATGGGCCGCCTCTCCGAACGCACGTGGGGCGTCCACTACCGGCCGCTGAACACCCTGTACAACCAGGCGCCGGCATTCGAGCTCGACGTCGCCGAGCAGCAGCTGGGTGATCCGTTCACACCGAAGCGGGACGTGACGATCATCCGCAACGAGGTCGAGGTGTCCAGCCCGCTCGGCCGCGTCGTCTGGGTCGACGAGGAGTCCCAGTCCCGGGGCCGGTTCGAAGACACCGCGGCGATCAACCCGGACACGCACCTGGCGATGCTGCTGCAGGCCCAGGCGCGGGTCGCGATCGGCACCGTGCCCGGCTACCGGTACCCGTCGCTGAGCACCGACCTGGGCCGGCACGAGGAGCTGCTGCCGGCGTGGCAGGCGCTGCAGCTCGGCGACCGGATGCAGGTGCACGGCGCGCGCCGGCTCGGGCATGCGGAGGACCTGGTCGACCAGCTCGTCGAGGGCAGGCAGCAGAAGGTGTGGGGTCGCCGGTCGTGGCGGGTCACCCTGTTTACGTCGCCGGCGGCGCCATACACGGTCGGTGTGATCGAGGGTCTCGGTGGGCTGACGTCGCCGCCGTGGCGGCTCGACGCGACCGCCGAGATCACCCAGGCGTACGGCGCGGGCGTGACCAGCCTGTCGGTGGCGACGACCGAGGGGCCGCTGCTGTCCACGGACAGCAGCGACTACCCGTGCGACGTGCTCGTCGACGGCGTGCCGATGCGCATCACCACGGTGTCGGGCGCGAGCAGCCCGCAGACCGTCACGGTCGTGCGCGGGATCGACGGCTGGGACCGGCCGATCCAGCCACCGTCGGCCGGCCCGGGCCGCGGCCAACTGCGGCTGTGGCGCGCGGCGAGGACAGCACTGTGAGGAGGAGCCCATGACGTCACCGGTGCCCTCTCTGCCGGCGCTGCACGTGCCCACCGCGGCCGAGCTGGAGCAGTACGCGAACGCGGCCAACGAGTTGCTGGCCGGTGCTGTTGTGTCCGGGGCGTACAAGGCGTCGGATACCTCGCGGTCGTCGGCAACCACGGGGGCGACGTATACGGATGACCCGCACCTGACCGTCCCGGTGGCGGCGAACGGTGTGTACCCCGTCGAGTTCTATGGGCTGTACCAGGCTGGTGCGACCGGCCAGATGAAGATCCAGTTCACGTTTCCGTCGGGGACGTGGGAGGCGGCGAGCTTCGCCTATGACCCGGGCACGGACGAGTGGCAGGCGCTCGCATCGGGGGTCAGCTCGCCGGGTGGTGCGGTCACCGGTCTGGTCGGAACCGGCAGCAACGTGCCGGTGCGCCTAGCCGGCACGCTCCACGTCGGCGCGACCGGGGGTGCGCTGACGGTGCAGTGGGCGCAGACGACCAGCAACGCCACGGCGACGATCTTGCGCAAGGGCTCCCGCATCGTCCTCACTCGACTCGCCTGAGGAGGCGCACCGTGGCCACAAACCCCAACCCTAAACGCATCTCCACGGCGATGTGGGACCGGCTGATCGTGCCGTGCTGCAACCTCACCACGACCGTCGCGATGAAGGACGAACAGGCCGGCGTCTGGGTCCGGCAGCCGGGCTCGCACGCCGACGCGACGTGGCTGCTCGCGAACCGCCCCAACGACTACAGCCTGCAGGGCCCCAAGCAGCGGGTGTTTACCCCGGAGCAGGGCAGGTACGGCCGGGCGTGGGACTGGGGCTTCCCGTCGGCATGGTCCGGTGACTGGTCGCAGATCGGCATCTACTCGCTGCGGATCAAGGCCGCGTGGGAGACCAACGACCCACGAACCTACATGCTGTTCGAGGTCCTGTGCCAGACCCCGGAAGACCGGCAGCCCGAGGGCTACGTCTTCTACCCGGTCAAGAAGTTCCGGGTGCCGGACCGGTCGCACGAGACCCACATGCACATCGGCGTCCTGACGGTCTACTGCAACGACCCGGTGGCGATGGCCGACCTGTTCTCGCTGCTGTCCGGCGAGCCGCTCGCCACCTGGCGGGCCCGACGCAACTCTCTGGAGGACGACATGGCGCCCCTGCTCTTCTTCGCCAAGCTCGCCGGCAACGACACCGTGCACCTGGTCGACAACTTCATGACCAACCGCTGGGTCACTGGCGCCGGCTTCCCGGTGCTGAAGCAGGCCCTCACCAGCAACGGCCTCGGCACGACGATCTGGGAGTGGCCGAACGACGCCGCGCACAAGGAGCTGCTCGGCGTGAACCTGGACCGGCTCGACGACGACCCGGCGCCGCTCCTGGCCACTCTCACCGCCGACCAGCTGCTCGAGCTCGGGCTGCGCATCCGCGAGGGTGTGCCGTCGCTCGAGCAGATCCGGGCGGTTGTCGACGAGGAGGCCACCTCGCCGGAGGAGCTGGCCCAAGTCGCTAACCCCGGCGCGTAGCCGGTGGATCCGGTGCAGATCGCCGGCGCTATCGGTGCGATCGGTGGTGCGCTGGCTGCGATTGGCGCCAGCGCGCGTTGGGTCCGGAACCGCTGGCGGCCGGTCGCCGCTTTCCTGGAGGACTGGAACGGCCGCCCGGGCCGGCCGGGCCATGACGAGGTGCCCGGGATCCCGGCCCGTCTGCGGGTGCTGGAGCAGTCGGTGGCCACCATCCGGCACGAGGTGACCCCGAACTCCGGCGGGTCGCTGAAGGACGCGGTGGACCGCATCGACGCGGCTGTCACCGTCGACGCCGAGCTGCTTCGCCAGCACGTCACGTGGCATCAGAACGAGGGTCATATCGACCCGACGGCGAGGGTGGCTCTGACGCGCGACTAGGACGGCATCTCCGAGTGGCTCTGGTGTGCGCGCCAGAACGTGTCCCAGGCCCGGACGTAGCCCAGGACGGCCATGTGCTGGTCCGACGTCCACCGCGGCGAGCTGCCGTCCGGGTTCTCCATCGGCACCTGGGCGTCGACGTACCGCTGCCGGGCAGCGCGTAGGTCGGCGAGCGCTCGAGCTCGCGCGGCCAGGGTGGCTTCGCTCATCACCGCATCGTACGACTGTTCGAACAAGGAGGGGTCATGCCCGAGAACTACCCGATCGTCAGGACTACCAAGGCCAAGGCGTGGGCCGCCGGCGTCGGCAGCGCGGCCACCGTGGTGGCGAGCGTCTTCGCCGACAACGTGCTCGACACCAGCGAGGTCGGCGGCCTGGTCGCCGGCATCGTCGCCGCAGTGGTGACCGTCGCGACGGTGTACAAGGTGCCGAACCGGCGCGCCTGACCCACCCCCACGCATGCACAGAGCCGCCCTCCTCGCCTTCGTGGCGGGGAGGGCGGCTCTTCTCGTGTCTGGCCCAGGTCTCACCGCGCCAGGGCGGTACGACGGCTACTCCGCCGCGGTGCGCGCCGCTGCGGCCCGGCGAGCAACTCGTCGTCGCCCAGGCCGGCCAGCTCGCCGGCGAAGTGCTCCGCCGGCGGCGGCCCGAACTCGTCACGCATCGACCGCACCGTCACCCATGGCCGGCCGGTCACCGCCCTGAACAGGCGTGCACCCAGTCCGGGCTGACTCAGGTCGTGAGGCTGACCCACAGCTCGATCACCTCCAATTCGACACGGTGGCGACGGCGCTCGACGTACCACTCCTGGGTGCCCTGGTCGGGGAGGTCGGTGACGTAGTCCCCGCGGACGGGCGGCAGATCCATGCGCTTCTCGCACAGCCGGAGACCGTCGTAGCGGATGAATACGCACTTCACCGTCCAGCCCTCGCATTCTTCTGGCCTTTCCGGACCTCGCGAATTGCGCGTTTTATGCTCGCCTCGGAGCGCTTGAACAAGGTTTGTCCGTCGCGGACGATATCGCTGTATCGAGCGCCCTCGTCGAAACTGCGCCGGATCCAGATGTGCAATTGCGAGTTCGGTGCCTGGGGTGTCGGTGTGGCGGGCGGCAGCTCGTCCTTGTCGAGGTCGTATCGCTCGATCTTCCAACGGTTCTCGGCGACCTGGACCGTGCGCCGACCGACCCGTTTCCGATGGACCGGCGCAGGGTCGAGTTCGGTGTCGGTGTCAGGATCAGGATCACGCCTGACCTGCAGGGTGATCCAAGACAGCACGAGTGCCACGGTGATGGGGGAGTGGTCGGAGCGGGCCTTCCTCCACCCCGTCCAGATGTTGTGCCCGACCCGCCAAACCACCCATGCGAGCACGAGTGCGAGTAGCTGCCCCCAACCGTCTTTACCCCACATCACGCAACTCCAAATAGAACGCCCGGCAGTGGAGCGACAGCATTAACAATTCCGGTCACAATGCCGAGGACCAGAGTCCCGATAATCCCCTTGGGAAGCTCCGCCATCAGGCCGAGCAAGAATGCGCACATCCACAGCTTCGAGGTCAGCCGGAACTTGGCACCGCCACCGGAGCCAGGCGGGCCGACCGGGCCCGCTCCCCCCTTGCCTTTCGACCACGAAAGCTTGGCGAGCTCGCCGGCCTTGGCCGACCACGACGGCGGCATCAGCACGCCGGCGGTGTAGACGGCGATGGCGGCGACCAGGACGCCGAGGATCTGCGCGGTCGCGGCCTGCGCGAGCGTGCTGTTGCCCGTGGCCTTGGCGGCGTCGATCCAGCTGGAGAGCAGCTGGACGGTGTATCGGTCCACCGGGCTGCCGTCCCAGCCCTCCCTGATCGCGGCCAGCCCGAGCACGAATGCGATCCGGTCTCGCCAGGCCTGCGGAAAGATCGACAAGCCGTCGACCATCAGCGCGGCGAGCAGGGTCGCGAAGATGCCGGCGGCCGACATCTCCGCGCCCCAGTAGTACGCGCCACCCATCGGGTCAGCCCGCCAGCCTGGCGGCCTCGTGCTGCCCCTTGACGGTAAGCCGGTACCGGCTGAAGTTGCCGTCCTGCTGGTACACCAGGCGGCCCCAGTACACGAGCTGGGCGGTCGCCTCCGCCAGGTCCTCGAGCTCGCAGTACGTCGCGCCGAGCCACCCGCCCATCGCCGCGGCGTGGGTGAGCAGGTGGGCCTGGTTGTCGTCGTACGCCGGGACCTGCGGTTCGCCGAGGACGGCGGCGAAGCCGAGGTCGCGCTCGTCGTGGCCGGACAGCTCCTGGCGGAACTGGCCGGCGTCGTCGAAGACGTTCCAGTGGGCGCCGTTGTGGTGCAGCTGCCAGTACGAGGCGTCGGCGCCGTCGGGGAACAGCCGGTAGTGGGCGTCGTTGAGCTGGACGACTCGCAGGTCGTAGTCCCAGGCGGTGTAGTTGCTCATGCCAGCATCGCCGCCTTCGCCGCCCCGGCCTCGGTCAGCTGGCAGTAGGTCACCTCGTTGTGGATGACCTGCTCGAACAGGCCCCGCTCGATGAGGTGATCCATCTCCTTGCCGGCGGCCAAGGTGTCGTAGGCGACGGACTGTGGCATCGGCTCGCTCTGGGCGGCCAGGAGGAGGAAGGCCTCCTCGTTGGTCGCGTCCTGCGGCTCGCCGATGATCCCGTGGATCACCTCGTCGGGGTGGGTCTTGCGTGACACGTCCATGGAGGCGTCGCCGTGGGCGTCGTAGCCGTGCCAGAGGCCGGTGTCGCCGCTGCGGGCCACTGTCCACGGGTGCTCCGCGTCGGGCAGGGTGAAGGCTTCGTGGCTGGGCCACCAGATCACCCGCAGGTCGCGGGTGTACATCGTCTCGGTCATGCTGGTGCTGCTCCGTTCGGTTGTCCGGGTGGGGTGCGGGGGCCGGCCGTTCGCTTGCCGGCAGAGGGCCGGCCCGCCGCGTCACTTCGACCAGTCGAGGTCATCGCGCACCGGCACCACCTCCCCCGGTCGACGCTCCGGCGGCCACCAGCTCGCCCTCGGGCTGCGGCTCGGCCGCCTGCCTGCGGGGGCCGCCGCGCGGTCGGCGCGTCTTCTCCGCGGCCTCGTCGGCCCACCGCTGCAGCGTCCGCGGCGTGACCCCGGCCGCCCGGGCGGTCTCCTCGACGTCGGCGCCACGGAGCACCGCGGCGATGGCGTCCGAGATGACGTCCGCCCGGCTCTTGGCAGGAGCAATCCGTCGCGGCTTCGCCGGCGTCGGTGCGGTGACGGATTGCCCGTGTGCGGCGGCTGGCCTGACCTGCGCGTTCGAGGGCCGACCGGGCTGACGCTTTGCCCGCCTCTCGGGCGCCTGCAGCCGGAGCAATCCGACAGCCCTAATCTGGCCGGTCAGCTCGACCAGACACACGCTGGCGACGACGACCAGGCCGTCGACGGACAGCGGGATCAGGTACGGGGCTGCGTCGGTCTCGCCGTACCGCTGGGCCACGCCGACCATGTGCCAGTACGACACCCAGGCGGCGATGCCGGCGATGACCGCGGTGGCCAGCGCGCGGACCCAGCCGAGGCGGCGCGAGACGGGGACGCGGCCGACCAGCTCGACGGTGAGAAGCAGTGCGATGGGCGGCCAGGCGGCGATGGACTGCGCGATCGGGTTGGGCTCGGCGTGGAGGACGTTGGCCGCGATGGAGGCGGCGATGCCGAGCGTTAGGACGGCGCGGACGGCCCAGCGGATCCGGTGCAGCTGGCGCGGGGTCACGTTGACTCCCATCGGGTTAGTGTTCAGTCGTGTGGAACACTAACAGAGCCGATCACAGAGGGACAACGCGTCAGCACAGCCGGGGGCCTAGGATCATCGCCATGCCGCGGCCGAAGTGGGTGGAACCTGAGAACGAGGAGCAGCGCCGCGCGATCGCTGACCTCGAGGCGGCGGTGAAGGCCTTCGAGGATGCGGAGAAGCAGGCGAAGGCGATCATCGATGAGGCCCGGGAAAGGGTCTGGGCAGCTGCTCGCGTCGCTCGGAAGCTGCGGGTGCCAGCGCGATTCATCGCTGGGAAGACGAGCCGCGGACGCACGACGGTGCACCGGCATGTGCCTCCACCCGGCCAGGACGCCGGCGAGCAGCCGTAAGACGTGCAACGGCCCGGCCACCGCTGCGGTGGTGGCCGGGCCGTCCTTCGGGCGCTAGGCGATGACCTCGATCAGGTCGGCCAGGTCGTTCGGGGCCTTCTCGGTCCAGGTGTCGTCGCCAACACTGATGATGTTCATGGTCACCTCCCTCCGGGCTGGTCGCGCCGGGCACCGCGCGTCCGCTCACGCTCGGCGAGCCGCCGGTCGATCCATTCCAGTTCCTCGCGCTGGTGCGGGGGCAGGTGGTCGTAGTCCCCGTCGTGTTCGGTGACCAGCTCGTCCGAGCCGTAGGTGATGTCGCGGCCGTCGTCGGGGACAGCGCCGGTCATTGGGGCTTGCCGAAGTTGCGGTTGATGGGGAACAGGCGCTTGCCGTTGAGGATGAAGTCGGCGGGCACCTGCTCGGGTGGGTCCGGGGGGTAGCGGTCGCCGTCGGGGACTGGGCCGTCGCCGCTCCAGCGGCCGGCCTCGGTGGCGGCCGGGCAGGGCCAGGCGTGGCCGTCGACGCGGCAGATCGGTCGGTAGCGTCCCGGGTTCCGCAGCGCGGCGAGTCGTGATCCGAGAGAGGGTCCGTGTGCCATGTCGCCTCCTTGGCGGCCGGACCGCGCAGGGGGGTCCCGGGGTACGCGGCCCGGCCGGCTTAGGTGGGGTGGCGGCCACCCGGTCGCGGCTCCTTCCACCCCTGCTTTGGTGGGCGCGACGGCTACTTCTGCCGGAAGAGATCCGCCGCGCCCGGTGACGACGCGTCGAGCGGAAAGGCCGACCGTGACGCGCCGTGCACGCCCACCTAACCGCGAGGATCAGCACCGTGCAATATTTCACGGCGAGAAATAGCACATGGTGAACAACGGTTCTTAGCCAGATGGCTACCGCCGGCTTCGTCTCGCAAGGTGTATTGCACCGTGCAACACTTATGTCCCCCCAGGAGGTGACAGTGCCCGTATCCGGACCGACCCTGGCCCGGCGCCAGCTCGGACGACGTCTCAAGCGGCTCCGCGAGGCCGCCACAATGACGTTTGCGCAGGCGGAGGCAGCGCACCTTGGCTCACACGCCAAGCTGTGGCGCATCGAAACCGGCCAGGTCCCGGTCAAGGTCCCCGACGTACGCGAGATGTGCCGCGTCTACCGCGCCACCGACGCGGAGACCGAGCAACTCGTCGACCTCGCTCTCGCCACCAGCCGGCCGGGCTGGTGGCAGGAATTCCGCGACGTCATCCCCGAGTGGCTGCGGATCTACGTCGACCTCGAGGCGACGGCGGACCATATCCGGGCGTGGGAGGACTCCGTCGTGCCTGGCGAGCTCCAAACGCCGGGCTACGCCAGGGCCGTCTTCGTTGCGGCGCATGGCGACAACGGCCGAGCGGCGGTCGACCGGCAGATCGAGGTGAGGATGCAGCGGCAGGAGCGGCTGTTCGCCCGTGCGCCACGGCTGACCATCGTGCTTGGCGAGGCGGTCCTGGCGCGCCAGGTCGGTGGCGGTGAGGTGATGGCCGACCAGGTCAACCACCTCCGCCAGCTCGGGGAAAAGGATCACATCGACATCCGCTACCTGCCGTTCGCAACCGGAGCGCATGCTGCGATGACCGGCGCCTTCAGGGTGTTCGCGTACACCGAAGGCGAGGACCCGGACGTGGCCTACGTCGAGTCCGAGGTGGACGGCCGGTACATCGAGATCGAGGAGGAGGTGGCCAGGTACCGCGCGATCTTCGAGCGCATCTACACCCAGTCCGTACCGATCGGAGAGTACCGATGAGCAAGACCACACCGACCCCGTGGAAGAAGAGCAGTTACAGCGGAGGCAACGGCGGCAGCTGCGTCGAAATGCGCCACAACGGCGATCGGCGCGAGGTCCGCGACAGCAAGCTCGGCGACTCGTCGCCCATCCTCAGCTTCGACCCGGCGGCGGTCGCCGACCTGGTCGCCGACATCAAGGACGGCCGGCTGCACCGCGGCTGACTCTGCAACGATGCCCGCCCCGCGTTCCGGCCGACACCGGAGCCGGGGCGGGCGTCTTCGTGCATGCCCACCGACCCGTGGGGTGGGCCGGCCGTCGCCGAGACGCTGATCAGGGAGAAGGCCGGCCCGGCTCCCAACCTAGGATCCTAGGGATCCTAGGTGCAACACCTGGGATCCCTAGGATCCCAGGCTGGCGGTTGAATGGATCTCGCTGATCAGGGAGACCCATGCTGCCGCGCGCCACGATCGTGGACCGGATAGTGGCCTACGTGCAGGCTCACATCGAGTCTGGGCAATGGCCGCCCGGCCATCGCCTGCCCTCGTACCAACAGCTGAGGGCCATATTCGACTGCTCCGAGACACCCATCAAGACCGCGGAGCGCATCCTCGAAGCGTCCGGCTGGGTCGAAGGCATCCCGGGCAAGGGAGTGTTCGTCGCACCCCATCCACCCGTCCGGCCAGCGGCCCCGTCCGGGTGACGCGATGCTGGTCGGTCACATCGGACACCGTGGCCGTTCGGTGACGCGACGTCTCTTACCGGCCACACGGATGATGATCGTCCGGCTACTGGGCGAAGTGCCCTGCACACGATCTGATGACTACCGCCGGAAGAGATCGCCCATCTGACCGTCGAGGAGCATCAGGAGCCAGACCCATGGGACACACCGCGAAGCGGCCGAGTCTTCGCACCACCGTCATCGCCGCCGGCGCCACCGCCGCCGTCCTCCTCGAGGTCGCCGCCACCATCACCGCCGGCGCCACCTCCGACCTCGCCGAGGCCGCGGCCACCCTGTGCCTCGTCGCCGGCGTCTCCTGGCTCATGACCCACGTTCGCCGCGCCGAGAGAGCCATCGACGCGAGCCGGGCCGAACGCCGCCAGCTCTTCCGCGCGATCGGCCAGCGTGACGACGTGGAGGACGACCTCGCCGCCGAGATCCGCAAGCAGCGCAGGGTCCTGGAGGCGATCGGTGCGAAACTCGACGAGCGCACGGGCGCGGGCTACATGGACGCCTACCTCGCCGGCGCCGTCGACCGGCTGAACCGTGAGGCCGGCTAGACGCCGCCCATCACGTCGACCCGGTCGTAAGCCCGCCGAGCGCGCGCCGATCGGGCCGACCGGCCGTAGTGCCGCAGCATCTGGGAGGAGTCCCAGCCGCACAGCTCTTCGAGGTCGCCCTCGGCACCGCCGGCGTCGAGCCAGCGGTGGGCGAAGGTGTGCCGGAAGAGGTGCGGGTGCAGGCGGAGGCCGAGCTGGGCGCCGCGGCGCTGGACGACCTGGCGCACTCCCGACGGGGTCATTCCGGCCGGCGTGGCGGAGCGCACCCGTACGGCGAGCCACAGCGCGGGCAGCTCGTGGTGGCGGTGCTTGGTCCGGACACGGAGGTAGCGGTCGAGGGCGAGCGCGGCCTTGGCGTCGTAGCGGACGGTGCGCCGCTTGCTGCCTTTGCCGGTGACGGTGGCCTCGCGCTTCTTCTGGTCGAGGTCGGTGAGGGCCAGGCCGGCGACCTCGGCGAGGCGGGCGCCGGTCGAGGCGAAGAGGCGGAGCAGCGCGGCGTCGCGCCGGCTTTCGAAGTCGCGGCCCTTCTCGGCGTCGCGGATCAGCTCGGCGAGGTGTTCGGCGGCGAGGACCGGCGGGGGCTCCTCGCCGAGCTTCGGCGCGGCCGGGATGGTCACGCGCGTCATCGGGTTGGGGAGGTCCTCTTCGGCCGCCCACCATGCCCAGAACTGCTGGACGGCGCCTGCGATGGCGTTGACGTACTTGCGGCTGTAGCCGGCCTGCTGCAGCGCCACGATCCAGGCCTGGACGAGCTTGTGGTCGACCTGGTCCCAGTCGTCCACCTTTGGCCGTTCGGCGGCGAGCCAGCCGGCGAGCCAGCCGGTGGCGTCGGTGTAGCGGTAGACGGTCTTCTCGTCGCGGCCAGCGGCCTCGAGGTAGAGGCGGAAGCTGTCGATCCAGGGCTGCGCCCAGGTGGGTACGGGCGGGCGGGGGTTGCGGGCTCCGGCTGCGGTCACGACGACCACCTTGCCGAAAACGCCCCGCCCGCCCGTATCGGTGGACGGGGCGTTGCTCTGTACTGCGTGAGCATTGTTCGGTCTCCCGATTCTCGGGAGCTACCGGCATAATGCCTGGTGGAGGGGGTTCGGTGGGGCTAGCTGGAATCGAACCAGCGACCTCAGAGTTATCAGCTCTGCGCTCTAACCGACTGAGCTATAGCCCCGAAGCACTCTCAGCAGCGACGAGCAAGGTTACCCCACGCCCCTCGCCGCCCTCAAACCGGTATCGCCCTAACGCCATCCCGGCAGCTCCGCGGCCCGCGCACAGCTCACAAAGTCCGCCACCCCCGCACGGAACGCACGACAGGCAGCCCGAGCAGATCCGCAGGCCGGCCACACGGCCCGCGGATCTCGCCGGCTACGTGGTCAGTCCTTCTCGGCCAGGGTCAGCTCGATGCCGCCGACCAGGTCGGCGCACACGTTGTAGATGAAGGCACCCAGCGTGGCCAGCGCGGTGAAGAGCACCACGTTGACCGCGCCCAGCAGGGCCGAGCCGCCCACGACGCCCTTGGCCGTGATCTTGAAGCCGCCACCCGCGGAGCCGCCGGCGTTGCCGACCAGCTCGGAGAGCGCCTTGTTGACCTCGTCGAAGACGCCCATCGCGTCGAGTGCCAGGTACAGCACCGACGTGGCCACGACGGCCACGAAGAAGAGCACCAGCGACACCGCGAACGAGAACTTCATCATCGACCACGGGTCGACCCGCTTGATGTGGAGACGCGCCCGTCTGGTGCCACCGGCGCGACCGGTGGCGGCGCCGGCGACCGTGGCACGCGCTGCCCGCACCGCCTCGGTGACCCGCGCCGCACCGGTGATGGGACCGGTGGTGTCCCGGTCGTGCTCGGAGCCGGGCGGGCGGTTACCCACGCTCGCCGCACCGCGTGCCGCAGCGGCGGCGGGACGGCCAGGCCCACCGACACCGGTGGGAAGCGCCTGCGTGCCCACCGAGTCACCGCCCTGCGAGGGAACCAGGACGTCGGGCGGAGGTGCCATGCCCGGCGCCCGTGTGTAGGACGGCGCGGGTCCGGTGGTCTCACCGCCGACGGCCGCGCGCCCGACGACGGCCCGGCCGGCCGCGGAGCCGGAGACCGGACGGGACGATCCGGACGCCGGCGAGCCGGACGTGGGAGCGGGCGACCCACCCACCGCGCCGGAGGGCGGCGGCGGGAAGAACACCGGCGGAGCACCCGGGCCGGGGGTCGGAGTCGTGCCGACCGGCCGGCCGAAGTCACTGCGCGGCGGTCCACCGGCGGAGGGCGACCCGCCGGGTGCGCCCGAGCTGGGTGCACGGCGGCCACCGTCGGAGGACGGAGCGTCGTCGGGCTTGGCCAGGTTCGGCCCACCGCCGGGTCGCGCCGCGCCGGGGCCACCCGGTCGGTTGCCTCCCGCCGGGCCAGCCGGACCGGAGGAGCCCCCCGGGCCGGAACCACCGGGCGGAGACCCAGGCGACCCGCCGGGCGCCGAGCCCGGCGATGCGCCGGCCCCGGCCCCGCGCGCCGCGGTGGGGGGTTCCTGGTCGGACTTTCCGTCCCGTCCCGCCGCGGCTTCAGCCGCCCGTGCGTTGGCGGCCGCCTGAGTTTCCGTCATCGACTAGTCCTGTTCGTCCGGCTCATCGGCATTGCGTGCTATCGCGATGAGGGTCACGCCCGAGGGCAGGTCCATGAGCTTGACCCCCATTGTGTTCCGGTCTCGTGTTCGACGTACAGGTTTGACCGGAGTCCTGATCACTCCCCCGTTGGAGGTGATAGCGAACAGTTCGTCATCTGGATCGATGACCACCGCTCCCACCAGGCCGCCCCGGCGGGACGTGATTTTAGCGGTCAGGACTCCCTTACCGCCTCGCCCTTGTACGGGATACTCCTCGATCGGAGTCCGTTTCGCGAATCCACCGTCTGTAGCTACCAGAACATCCATACCGTCACGGACCACCTCCATCGACAGCAACTCGTCACCGTCGGTGAAGCGCATGCCGATCACTCCAGAGGTTGCCCGCCCCATCGGCCGGAGAACATCGTCGTTGGCGGTGAAGCGGATCGCCTGCGCGTGCTTGCTCACCAACAGCAGATCTTCGTCCGGCCCGACCAGTGCCGCACCGACCAGTTCATCATCGTCGCGCAAGTTGATCGCGATGATGCCACCCGACCGGTTTGAGTCGAACTCTTCGAGTTTGGTCTTCTTGACGAGGCCGTTCCTGGTCGCCAGAACCAGGTACGGGGCCACCTGGTAGTTGTTGATCTGGATGACCTGGGCGATGTGCTCCTCCGGCTGGAACGCCAGCAGGTTGGCCACATGCTGGCCCTTCGCCACCCGGTTCGCCTCGGGGAGCTCGTAGGCCTTGGCCCGGTACACCCGACCCTTGTTGGTGAAGAACAGCATCCAGTCGTGGGTCGACGTGACAAAGAAGTGACTGACGATGTCGTCCTGGCGCAAAGACGCACCCGCGACGCCCTTGCCGCCGCGCTTCTGCGAGCGGTACAGGTCGACCTTGGTGCGCTTGGCGTAACCCGTACGTGTGATCGTGACCACCACGTCTTCCCGGGCGACGAGGTCCTCCATGGAGACCTCGCCGTCGAACGGGACGATCTGGGTGCGCCGGTCGTCGCCCCACTTCTCGACGATCGCGGCCAGCTCCTCGGAGATGATCTTCCGCTGGCGCTCGGGCTTCGCGAGGATGTCCTGCAGGTCGGCGATCTCGAGCTCGATCCGGCCCAGCTCGTCGATGATCTTCTGGCGCTCGAGGGCGGCGAGACGCCGCAGCTGCATGTCGAGGATGGCCGTGGCCTGCACCTCGTCGATGTCGAGCAGCTGGATCAGGCCGCCGCGGGCCTCCTCGACCGTCGGCGAGCGCCGGATCAACGCGATGACCTCGTCGAGCGCGTCGAGCGCCTTGACCAGGCCGCGCAGGATGTGCGCCCGCTCCTCGGCCTTGCGCAGCCGGTACCGGGTGCGGCGGACGATGACCTCGACCTGGTGCGCCACGTAGTACCGCACGAACTGGGCCAGGTTGAGCGTGCGCGGCACGCCGTCGACCAGCGCCAGCATGTTGGCGCCGAACGTCTCCTGCAGCTGGGTGTGCTTGTACAGGTTGTTCAGCACGACCTTGGCCACCGCGTCGCGCTTGAGCACGATCACGATCCGCATGCCGGTGCGGCCGGACGACTCGTCGCGGATGTCGGCGATGCCGGCGAGCTTGCCCTCCTTGACCAGCTCGGCGATGCGCTCGGCCAGATTGTCGGGGTTGACCTGGTAGGGCAGCTCGCTGACGACCAGCGTCGCGCGCCCCCGCCGGTCCTCCTCGACGTCGACGACCGCGCGCATGCGGATCGAGCCGCGGCCGGTGCGGTACGCGTCGTTGATCGCCTGCTGGCCCACGATCAGGCCGTAGGTCGGGAAGTCGGGCCCCTTGACGATCTTGATCAGCTCGTCGAGCGTGGTCGCCTCGTCGGTGTCCGGGTGGTCGAGGCACCACTGCACCGCCTCGGCGATCTCACGCAGGTTGTGCGGCGGGATCTTGGTGGCCATGCCGACCGCGATGCCCTCGGAGCCGTTGACCAGCAGGTTCGGGATCCGCGACGGCAGGATCGTGGGCTCCTGCGCCCGCCCGTCGTAGTTCGGCTGGAAATCGACGGTGTCCTCGTCGATGTCGCGCAGCATCTCCATCGCCAGCGGGTCGAGCCGCGACTCGGTGTTGTGGCTGACGAAGCCGTTGGTGACGAAGGAGTGGTCGTCGGTGTCGACCCGGATGCTGAACACCGGCTGCGTGCCGGCCGGCGTCACCCCGATGACCTCGGCGTAGTGGAACCGCCCGTCGGCCAGCGGCTCGGTGACGGCCCGCAGGTCGCCGTCGGTCAGGTGCGCCGACAGCTCGCGGGTGAACGCGGCCAGCCCCGGCACGCGACCGTTCCGGGCCGAGGCTGCGCGGGCGCGGCTGAGCTCCGTCTGGAGCTTGCGCTGGCGGCGTCCGAGGAAACCCACATTGGACGCGAATGCGCGCACTTCCCCGTAACCGACGACCACCGCGAAGCCGGTGCTCCCCCGGCGCCGGATCCGGCTGACGACGCCGAACTCCAGCAGCAGCTGCTGCACCTCGCGGGCCAGGCGCACGCCGCGCGTCGGGTACGAGACCTGGATGGTTTCGCGTGAAACATTCGTGACGCCGTCGCCCTCGAAGAGCGCACGCAGGAACGCCACCTTGACCACCGGAGCCGCGCCCCAGACGAACTCGGGGACCCGGTCGGCGGCGACCAGCTCGGCCGGGGTGCGCACGTCGAGCTCGTAGAGCCCGCCGGGACGCTCGTTGACCGTGCGCTCCCCGCCGACCGCCGAGTCGTACGCCGCGAGCACCCGCGTGAAGTACTCCTCGTCGGTGGTGCAGAAGCCGGCGTGGTCGCCGGAGACCCAGCCCGCCGCGGCGAACGCGCCCGCGACCACGGCCGCGTCGATCTCCTTCGCGGCGGCGAGGCCCACCTCGGGGGCCGGGGTGCGCTGGACGACCACCCGGTCGCCCGGCTTGATCTCCTCGAGCAGCTTCCACAGCAGCGTGGGCACTCCCCCGACCGACACCAGGCACAGCACCGGGTGGTTGTGGGTGCCGGTGACCTCGTAGCCCTCGCGGGTGCGCAGCGTCAGCGTCGGGTGGCTGCCGGAGTGGAAGAACTTCGTCGCCTGAACCGGGTTGCCGCTGCGGTCGAGCACCTTCAGGTCGATGTCGTGCGTCGAGTTCGGTTCCGCGCCCGGCACGATCCCGCCGATGCGGACCGTGCCGTCGACGGTGCGGACCAGCGTGTCGGCGGTGACGCAGTACCGCATGGCCGCCGGCGGGTCGTTACCCGGCGAGCCGAAGTTGCCGTTGCCGTCGACCAGCGGGTAGCGCAGCGACCACGGCTGGGCCATGCGGACCAGCGCGTCGTAGATCGACGAGTCGCCGTGCGGGTGGAACTGGCCCATGACGTCGCCGACGACCCGGGAGCACTTCACGTACCCGCGGTCGGGGCGGTAGCCCGAGTCGAACATCGCGTAGAGGATCTTGCGGTGCACGGGCTTGAGACCGTCGCGGACGTCGGGCAGCGCCCGGCCCACGATCACGCTCATGGCGTAGTCGAGGTACGAGCGCTGCATCTCGACCTCGATGCCGACCGGCTCGATGCGGCTCCCGGTGCCGTCGCCGGGGTTGCCGGCGGCCGCGCCGTCGAGACCGGCCTCGGTAGGCGTCTCGCCGGCACCGGCACCGACCGGGCCACTCATGGGATCGGGCTGACCTCCGGTGGCCGCATCGGTCGCATCGTCGTCGGGACGCGCGCCATCAGGCTCTGTCACTGATTTTCCTTACTGGTCTGTCGAAGGTTGCCGGGCGGGGCTGGGCCAATCAGAGCGGACTCAGATGTCCAGGAAGCGCACGTCCTTCGCGTTGCGCTGGATGAACGACCGGCGGGCTTCGACGTCTTCACCCATCAAGACGCTGAAGAGCTCGTCCGCGGTTGCGGCGTCGTCGAGGTTGACCTGACGCAGCGTGCGCGTGGCCGGGTTCATCGTGGTCTCCCACAGCTCCGGGTAGTTCATCTCGCCGAGACCCTTGAACCGCTGGATGTCGTCGGGCTTGGCGTTGGGCCGCTTCTCCTGGCGCAGCCGGATCAGCCCGTCGCGCTCGCGGTCGGAGTACGCGTACTGCGCGTCGTCACCCTTCTTGTTCCACTTGATCTTGTACAGCGGCGGCGCGGCCAGGTAGACGTGGCCGAGCTCCACCAGCGGACGCATGAAGCGGAACAGCAGCGTGAGCAGCAGGGTCTGGATGTGCTGACCGTCGACGTCGGCGTCGGCCATCAGGATGACCTTGTGATACCGCAGCTTCGCGATGTCGAACTCGTCGTGGATGCCGGTGCCGAGCGCCGTGATCAGCGACTGGACCTCGTTGTTCTTCAGCACCCGGTCGATACGGGCCTTCTCGACGTTCAGGATCTTGCCGCGGATCGGGAGGATCGCCTGGGTGACCGGGTCACGCCCCTGCTTGGCCGAGCCGCCGGCCGAGTCGCCCTCGACGATGAACAGCTCCGAGACGCGCGGGTCGGTGGACTGGCAGTCGGCCAGCTTGCCCGGCATCGAGCCCGACTCGAGCAGCGACTTGCGCCGGGCCAGCTTGCGCGCCTGCGCGGCGGCGATACGCGCACGGGCGGCCTGGGTGGCCTTGGTGATGATCATCTTGGCTTCGGCGGGGTTGCGCTCGAGCCAGTCGGCCAGCCACTCGTTGCACGCCTTCTGCACGAAGCTGCGCACCTCGGTGTTGCCGAGCTTGGTCTTGGTCTGACCCTCGAACTGCGGCTCGCGCAGCTTCACCGAGATGATCGCCGCGAGACCCTCGCGGATGTCCTCACCGGAGAGCTTCTCGTCGCCCTTGAGGATCTTCTTGTCGGACCCGTACTTGTTCACGATGCCGGTGAGCGAGGTACGGAAGCCCTCCTCGTGCGTGCCACCCTCGTGCGTATTGATCAGGTTGGCGAACGTGAACACGCTCTCGCCGTATGACTCGTTCCACTGCATGGCCACCTCGACGGCCATGCCCTCGCCCTCCGCGGCGAACTCGATCACCGACTTGTGGATCGCGGTCTTGGTCTTGTTCAGGTGCCGCACGAAGTCGGCGATGCCGCCCTTGTAGCAGAAGGTGACCTCGCGCGGCTTCGACTCCTCGCCCTCGGCGCCGGGGCGCAGGTCGCGCAGCGCGATCGTGAGGCCGCGGTTGAGGAACGCGCGCTCCTCGAGCCGGCGGTAGATCGTCTCGTAGTTGAAGACCGTGGTCTCGAAGATCTTGTCGTCGGGCCAGAAGGTGACAGTGGTGCCCGTCTCCTGCGTGGCTTCGCCCTTCTCCAGCGGCGCGGCAGGCTTACTGTTGAGGTAGGTCTGCCGGTAGACGTGACCGTCCTTACGGATCTCGACCTCGACCTTCACGGACAACGCGTTGACCACGGACACGCCGACCCCGTGGAGACCACCGGACACCTGGTAGGCCTTGCCCTCGAACTTGCCGCCGGCGTGGAGCATGGTCAGTGCCATCTCCAGACCGGTCTTCTTCGTCTTGGGGTTGACGTCGACCGGGATGCCGCGGCCGTTGTCGATCACCCGGATCGCGCCGTCGGCCAGGATCGTGACGTCGATGCTGTCGCAGAAGCCGCCCAGCGCCTCGTCGACGGAGTTGTCGACGACCTCCCACACGAGGTGGTGCAGGCCGCGCTCGCCGGTGGAGCCGATGTACATACCCGGTCGCTTACGGACAGCCTCCAGGCCCTCCAGCGCTGTCATCGTGGAGGCGGTGTACTCGGACTGCTGCTTCGGCGATGCCACTCTCGGTCGCTTTCTTGCCCGAACCTGGCGGCCGGGCAGGGTAGGGCGGGCACGCGGAAGCCCCGGGCAGTGCCCCGAAATTGGGAACCCGGACGGGACGGACCCGTGTGGCGACCGCGACGCACGCGTACTGGAGTGCTCCGTCAATCTTACTGGGTTCGGACGACAGAATGCGCCTCGCAGGTACCTGTGGCGCGCGTAGCGGCGAGAAAATCCCCCGTCGCATCTCCCCCCACGCGGGGTGGGCGGCCGAGCCGCCCGTGAGCCGCTGCGCACCGGAAGTGGCGGTCGGGCGCTCATCAGGCTCTGGGCCGACGAGAACGGCTCGCCAAACCGTCGCCGTTAGCGTAGATTCCGCGCGCGGTGGATGGGCACGTACGCCTGAACGGGACACGACCGTATTAAGGGGACGCGGTGAGCGCGTTTCAGAGGTGGCGGAGCGCGGCACACGGTGCACGATGGGGACGAAGAGCGAGGTGAGCGGGCGGATGGGGCTGGACAACGTGGCGGTTCAGTGGCCCCGCACGGGCCGCTTCTACGATCCCGTCGCCCCGGCGGAGTTCGTCGACTTCGAGGCGATGGCCGACAGCAACCCCACCATGCCGGGCCCGGCCGCGGCGCTCGCCGACCACATCGCGAAGACCGGCACGGTGCGCGCCACCAGCTACAGCGAACTCGTCGACCTCCTGCTCGGCCTCGGCGGTGTGCTCTACGCCACTGATGCCAGCGCAGAGGACGAGGACCCGGTGCTCGACCCCGATCAGTGCGCCTGGGTCGCCGGCGGCCTCGAGCGCTTCCTCGCCGGTCACCGTGACCACGGCGAGGAGGTCACGTTCGAGTCGGTCGGCGCGGTGATGCGCAAGGCCCTCGAGGGCACCCGGCTGGCGGAGCAGCAGCTGCGCTGGCTCGACGGTCGGCTCGACGCGCTACGGGACGAGTCGGGCGAGCCGCCGCAGTGGAGCTTCACGCTCACCGAGCTGACCGTGCTGGCCGCCTTCTACCGGCGGTGCGCCGACCGCGGCTTCGCGGTCTACGCGGATTTCTAGGGCGGACTTCTAGCCGTACGTGTCGCGCGGGCCGCGGCCGCGGACCCGGCGCGGACCCCGCGACCACGACGGCGCGACCGGCCCGTGGATGTACAGCTTGCGCACCACGCCGTCGCCGACCTCGGCCGCGATGCTCTTGATCAGTTTGCCGCTGAGCAGCTTGAGCTGCGTGGCCCACGCGGTCGACGTCGCTTCCACGGTCAGCTCGCCATTCTCGAGCTTCACCGGCCGGCACTTCTCGGCCAGGTCGGCGCCGACGACCTTGGGCCACTCCCCGAAGATCCGGGCCTCGGCGGCCGGCTTCTGCCAGCCCCGCGACTTGACCAGCCTCGCGAGCAGCGTCCCGAACAGCTGCGGGTCGCGCGGGTCGGGTCCGGGCCCCGAGTAGCCGCGCAGCCTGCGTCCACCGGCACCGCCATCGCCGACGGCCTTGCGCCGCGGTGGAACCTTGCGGCGGGCGAGCGCCGCGTCGAGGGCGGCCCGGGCCAGCTCCGGACCGGCCAGGCCCTCGGGGACGCCCGGAATGTCTTTTTTCTCAGAAGGCTCGTCAGCCACGCCGCACCTCACCGTCGCGGACCGTGTACCGGGCGCCGCGCAGGCGCGCCGGCACGTCGTCGTCGACCGCGCAGGTGACCAGCACCTGCTCGGCTCCGGAAACCAGGTCGGCGAGGCGCTCCCGCCGGCCGGTGTCGAGCTCGGCGAACACGTCGTCGAGGGCGAGCACCGGCTCGGAGCCGCCGGCCCGCAGCAGCTCGTACGCGGCCAGCCGCAGCGCCAGCGCGACCGACCAGGACTCCCCGTGGCTCGCGTAGCCCTTGGCGGGCAGGTCGCCCAGGGTCAGGGCCAGGTCGTCGCGATGCGGGCCGACGAGCGTGACCCCACGCTCGATCTCGGCCGGCCGCCGCTCCCGGATCGCCTCGGCGAGCACCTTCTCCAGATCCGCGCCGTCCGGGGCTCTGCTCAATGCGCCCGCCTCCGCGGGCGCGGGCCCCAGCGACGCCGGCTCCGGGGCCGGGGTCTTCGACACGTACGCCAGACCGGCGGCGCCCTTGCCCGCGGCGACCGCCTCGTACGCGGTGGTGACGAGCGGCGCCAGCGTCGCCGCCAGCTCCAGCCGCGCCGCCCACAGCTTGGCGCCGTGCTGGGCGAGGTGCGCGTCCCACACGTCCAGCGTGGACAGGTCGCCGCCGGCGCCGCGGACCCGCTTGGTGAGGTAGGCGGTACGCAGCAACGCGTTGCGCTGCTTGACGACCCGCTCGTAGTCGGCCCGGACGCCGGCCATGCGCGGCTGACGGGCCACCAGAAGCTCGTCGAGGAACTTGCGCCGGCCGTCGGGGTCACCGCGCACCAACGCGATGTCCTCGGGCGCGAACAGCACCAGCTTCAGCGCGCCGAGGATGTCCCGGGGACGGGTGGCCGGCGCCCGGCCCAGTCGAGCCTTGTTCGCGCGTCCCGGCTCGATCTGCAGTTCGACGAGGAGTTCGCGGCCCTCGTTGATCATCTCGGCCCGGACCACCGCCCGCTCGGCGCCGGCGCGCACGAGCGGGGCGTCGGTGGCCACCCGGTGCGAACCCAGCGTCGCCAGGTAGCCCAGCGCCTCCACCAGGTTCGTCTTGCCGACGCCGTTGGGTCCGACCAGAACGGCCGGACCCGCCTCGAACTCGACGAACACCCGCTGGTAACTGCGGAAGTCGACGAGTTCGAGCCGGCGGACGTACATCTACCCGACTCTAGGCGTCTTTGACGGCGTGCCCACCGAACTGCTTGCGCAGGGCGGCGATCGCCTTGATCGCCGGCGAGTCCTCCTGACGCGAGACGAAGCGCGCGAACACCGACGCCGCGATCACGTTCATCGGCACGGCGAGCCGGACGCCCTCGTTGATGGTCCAGCGGCCTTCGCCGGTGTCGTCGGCGTAGCCGCGGATCTTCGACAGCTGAGGGTCTTCGTCGAGAGCCTTGTCGAGCAGGTCGAGCAGCCACGACTTGACCACCGAGCCCTCGCGCCAGGACTTGATGATGCCCGGCACGTCGTCGATGATCTCGGCGGCGTTCATGAGCTCGTAGCCCTCGGCGAACGCGTGCATCATGCCGTACTCGATGCCGTTGTGGACCATCTTGGCGTAGTGCCCGGCACCGTGCCGGCCGGCGTGGACGTAGCCGAACTCGCCCTCCGGCTTGAGCGCGTCGAAGATCGGCTTGACCGCGTCGACGTCCTTCTTCTCGCCGCCGACCATCAGTGCGTAGCCGTAGTCCTTGCCCCAGATGCCACCCGACACGCCGACGTCGACATAGCCGACCCCGCGCTTGCCGAGCCGCTCGGCGCGGGCTCCGTCGCCGTCGAACTTCGAGTTACCGCCGTCGACAACGATGTCACCGGGCGACAGCAGCGCACCGACCTCGTCGACGAGGGCCTCGGTGGCCGCCACCGGCACCATGATCCAGACCACCCGCGGCGTCTCGGTCAGCTTCTCGACCATCTCGGCGAGGCTCTTCACATCGGCGACATTGGGATCGTTCGAGTAGCCGAATACCTCGTGACCGGCGGCACGGATGCGCTCGCGCATGTTGCCGCCCATCCGGCCCAGGCCGACCAGACCAAGCTGCATGGTGCTCCTCCTCCTGCGAGCCGGCGGCCTGACGGCGCCGGCGCCCCCCAGAACGGGACCGCCGACCCTTTCCGACCGGCCCCGCGAGCCGGCCTCCCGTCTGCCCGGCTCAGCCGCCGATTCGTACCGGCATGATCAGGTACCGGTAGCTCGACGACGCCTGCCCATCTTCTCCCGCCGGCGACATGATTGCCGGCTTCTTGGGCTCGGTGAACGACAGGACGGCCACCGGTCCGTCGAGGGCGGAGAGCCCGTCGAGCAGGTACTGGTGGTTGAACGCGATGGTCATCGGCTCGCCGGTGTACTCGCAGTCCATGGCCTCGCTGGCCCGCGCGTCCTCGCTGCCACCGGCCTCGACCACCAGGCCGTCGTCGCCGAACGACAGGCGCACCGGGGTGGCGCGCTCGGCCACCAGCGCGACGCGCTTGACCACCTCGGTGAGCGCCGAGACCGGCACCCGGGCCTGGGCGTTGTGGGTGTCGGGCAGGAGCGCCCGGACCTTCGGGAACTCCCCGTCGAGCAACCGCGACGTGGTACGGCGGGTGCCGGCGGCGAAGCCGATCATGCCCTCGCCGATGCCGCCCCGCGACAGCGCCACGGTGACCGCACCGCCCAGCGGGCCGAGCGTCTTCGCGGTGTCGTGCAGGGTGCGGGCCGGCACCAGGGCGGCGAGGTCGGCGTCGGACTCGTCCGGGTGCCACTCGAGGTCGCGGATCGCGAGCCGGTACCGGTCGGTGGCGAGCATGGTGAGCGTGTTCCCGGTGAGCTCCAGCCGCACGCCGGTGAGCACCGGCAGCGTGTCGTCGCGACCCGCCGCGATGGCCACCTGCTGCACGGCAGCGGCGAACGCGCCGGCCTCGACCGTGCCCGCGGTCGCCGGCATGTCGGGCAACGACGGGTAGTCCTCGACCGGCATCGTCGGCAGGGTGAACCGGGCGCTGCCGCAGGTGATCTCGACGTGGGAGCCAACCGCCGCGATGTCGATGGGCAGGGCCCGCAGCGACTTCACGATCTCGGCGAGCAGCCGGCCGGAGACCAGGGCCGCACCGTCGGCGTCGGCCTGCACCTCGACGGTGACCTGGCTCGAGACCTCGTAGTCGAACCCCGACACCTGGAGCCGGTTGTCGGCCACCCGCAGGAGGACACCCGCCAGAACGGGCACCGACGGCCGGCTGGGCAGGCTCTTGGCGGTCCACGCGACAGCGTCGGCCAACGCGTCGCGTTCGACTCGGAACTTCATCTCGCGGATCCTCCGCGTCACGGTGGGCTGGATCTTGAAACCGGAGTTTTGGTGGGAGGGCCCGTTGGGAACGAACCGGATACCTCAACGACCCCGTAGAGCACTGGCTGCACATCGTGCCCCTCGCACCTTAGGGCGTCGAGGGGGCATCCGTGCAACGGACCCCTGGGGTTGGCACACCGAGTGTTTCGGGGGCCTGACGGGCGCTCTCCACACACAGATGGTTTTTGGTTTTCTTCATCAAAGATCAAAACATCGTCATCATCAGCGTTGTGGATGTTGTGGACAGAGGTTGTTGATGCAGGTCATCGCCTGATGGGGGCGGTGGACGACCTGTGCACAACCCCGTGCATCAATGGCCCCTCCATCCACAGGCCGGGTTGTCCACAGAAGTTTTCAACAAGCTGTCCACCCTCGGTCCACCGTTACCCAGGGTTATCCACACGGCTCGTCCACCGCATCTGGCCTGATGGGAGACACCTTTCCGTCACCTGATGGATACCCATCGAATACGTCCACAGCGCTGTCCCCAGCCACTGTCCACAGGCTGTGGATGACGGCGGTGGAGGGAGACGCGACTCAGGTCGTCTGCTTGATGCGGTTCGTCAGCTCGGCGATCTGGTTGTAGAGGGAGCGACGCTCGGCCATCTGTTGACGGATCTTGCGATCTGCATGCATGACTGTGGTGTGGTCGCGCCCGCCGAACGCCTGCCCGATCCGGGGCAGCGACAGGTCGGTCAGCTCGCGGCACAGGTACATGGCCACCTGGCGGGCGTTGACGAGCACGCGCGAGCGCGAGTGGCCCCGCAGGTCGTCGAGGCTGACGCCGAAGTAGTCGGCGGTCGACGCCATGATCTGGTCCGCGGTGATCTCCGGCCCGGACCCGTCCGGGATGAAGTCCCGCAGGACCTCCTCGGCCAGGGCGAGCTGCACCGGTGAGCGGGTGAGGTTGGCGAACGCCGTCACCCGGATCAGCGCGCCCTCGAGCTCCCGGATCGAGTTCGAGATCCGCGAGGCGATGAACTCCAGCACGTCGGCCGGCGCGAACAGCCGCTCCTGCGCGGCCTTCTTCTGCAGGATCGCGATCCGGGTCTCGAGGTCCGGCGGCTGGATGTCGGCCAGCAGGCCCCACTCGAACCGGGTGCGCAGCCGGTCCTCCAGCGTCGCCAGGTCCTTGGGCTTGCGGTCGGAGCTGATGACGATCTGCTTGTTGGCGTTGTGGAGGGTATTGAACGTGTGGAAGAACTCCTCCTGTGTCCGCTCGCGGTTCTCCAGGAACTGGATGTCGTCGATCAGCAGGATGTCGACGTCGCGGTAACGGCGCTGGAACGCGCTGGTCTTGTCGTCACGCAGGGAGTTGATGAAGTCGTTGGTGAACTCCTCGGTCGACACGTACCGCACATGTCGGACATGACCGAGCTGGGTGGCGTACTGGCCGATGGCGTGCAGCAGGTGGGTCTTGCCCAGCCCGGACCCGCCGTAGATGAACAGCGGGTTGTACGCCTTCGCCGGTGACTCGGCCACCGCGACCGACGCGGCGTGCGCGAACCGGTTGGAGGAACCGATGACGAACGTCTCGAACGTGTACTTCGGGTTCAGCCGGTTGCCGCCGGTGTCGGCCGTCGCGGGACGGCGCTCGTCGCGGCCGGTCCCCTGCCGCGGGGGCGGTGGCGGCGGAGGCACCTCCTCGATCGGCGGACGGACGGTGTTCCAGCTCTCACGGGCCTCGTACCCACCCCGGTAGGCGGGCTCGTACGGGCGGTCGTCGGCCGGAGCGGAGTGGCCGCCGGCGAGCGCGGACCCGACGGGCTCGACCGCGAGCACGGGCTCCGGCTCCGGCTCGACCGTCCGCGGACCGGCGGGGCTGACCGGCGCGGCCGGGTCGGTCGTCTCGAAGACCCCGGTGGCGCCGACCTCGGCGGGTGCCGGCGCGCCGCCGGCCGGGGCGTCGTCCGCCGCGGGACCCGCAGCGGGGCTGTATGGCGCGGCCGGGCTGGTCGGCGCCGTCGCTTCGTAGGCGACGGGTTCGTACGGGGCCGGACCGTACGGGTTCGGCTCGTACGGACCTGTCTCATAGGAGGCGGCCTCGTAACGGGTCGCCTCGTACGGGCCGGCCGGGTCGAGCGGCGCGGCCGGGTCGTCGAAGAGCCGGTCGCCGCTGCGGGCCATCGGCACCGGCTGACCACCGGCGGGCGTCTCCTTCGCCGGGCGCACGGTGACCGCGACCTGGATCGGCCGGCCCAGCCGCCGGGTCAGCGCGTCGGTGATCGCCGGGCGCAGCCGGGACTCGATCTGGTCGCGCGTGAAGGCGTCCGGCACCGACAGGAGCGCCGTGTCGTCGACGATCGCGCGTAGCCGGGTGAGCCGGAGGTAGGCGCGTTGCTGCGCCGAGACGATGCCGTCGGCCAGCTCGTCCGTGGCGGCGTCCCAGGTGGCCGCCAAGTCGATCGCGTCCCCCACGCGCGGTTCCCCCCTCGCTGTTCGCGGCAGCGACCGAGCGGGGTCGCTGTCCACAAGTTATCCACAACCTGTGTATCAACGAGTGACCCGCCGCCAACGGTCTGTCCCCGCCTGGACAAACTGGCCCGGATCGGAATCCGGGCCCGACGAGATGTGGTTATGGTGCACAAACACCACACCGTGTGACCGGCCGAACTCGTTCGCGGCGTCGGCTGGCCACCCCCCAAGGACTGCCGCGCGGACCGTCGATGCGTTCCGCGCAACGGGCGACGCTAACAGCGTTGTCCACAGGCCTCAACAGTTGTGCACAGGTTGAGGGACGGGGTCGGGCCCGTTTTGACCCTCACCCCATCGGGTGCGTACTCTGGAACGGCTGTGCTGGGTCAGCGCGGCTGATCTCTGTGCCCGCTGAACCTGCCCGTTCATACCGAACTGTTATCGGAGCCTCACGTGAGCAAGCGCACTTACCAGCCCAACAACCGTCGCCGGGCGAAGACCCACGGCTTCCGGTTGCGGATGCGCACCCGGGCGGGCCGCGCGATCCTCAACAGCCGCCGGGCCAAGGGCCGCGGCCGTCTCGCCGCCTGACCTAGCGGACCTCTCTCGTGCTCGCGGCGCCCCACCGGCTACGTCGGCGGGTCGACTTCGCCGCCACCATCCGGGGCGGCCGGCGAGCGGCTCGGGGCGCTGTGGTCGTCCACTATGGTTTTGCGGCCGCGGCGCCGCCGGTCCCGGAGAACCCGGAACCGGCGCGATCCGCGACTACTCCGGCCTCGGCGGAGGCCCTGCCTCCGCCGCGGGCCGGTTTTGTGGTTTCCAAGGCCGTTGGTGGCGCGGTCGTGCGCAACCTGGTGAAGCGCCGGCTTCGGCATCTGGTGAGGGCGCGCATCGACGCGCTGCCGCGCGGTGCCATGCTGGTGGTACGTGCGCTGCCGGCCGCGGCCGAGCGAAGCTACACCGAGCTCGGTGCCGATCTCGACGGCGCGCTCGCCCGCGCGACCTCCGGGAGGAGACGGTGACCATTCCCGAGCCCGCGACGCTCGGAGGCCGGATCATCGCGGCCCCGATCCGCGGGTACCGTCGATGGATCAGCCCGGTGATACCGGCGCGTTGTCGTTTCTACCCCTCGTGCAGCGCATACGGGTTGGAGGCGGTCGCTGTGCACGGCCCCGTGCGCGGACTGCTTCTGACCACCTGGCGGATCTTGCGCTGCCACCCGTTCCACCCCGGCGGTTACGACCCGGTGCCGCCCGCCCGTTCTGGACAGGCCGACACTGGACAGGCTGACACCGAAGCTTCTGGAGCCGCGAAGTGATGGACTATATCTACACCGCGATCTCCTGGATCCTGCTGCGCTGGCACGGGCTCTGGGATGCGGTGCTCCCGGATGGCGCGTTCCTCGGAACGAACTGGGAATGGATCCTGTCGATCGTGTTCCTGGTGATCACGGTCCGGGTGATCCTGTTCCCGATCTTCGTGAAGCAGATCAAGTCGCAGCGGGCGATGCAGGCGCTTCAGCCGAAGATCAAGGAACTCCAGGCCAAGCACAAGGGTGACCGGGAGTCGATGCAGAAAGAGCTCATGGAGCTCTACCGCACCGAGAAGGCCAACCCGCTCATGGGCTGCCTCCCGATGTTCCTGCAGATCCCGGTGTTCCTCGGCCTGTTCCACGTGCTCAAGCGCGTGCGCCCGGGCCGGCCCGAGAACATGCAGACTCTCTACGGCTGGACCGCCGACCAGTTCGAGAGCGCCGCCAACGCGACGCTGTTCAAGGCGCCGATCCCGGCGCACTTCACGTCGAGCGCCGAGCAGCTGGCCGACCTGAACGGCAGCGGCGTCACGGTGAAGATCGTCGCCGGCTTCCTGGTCGCGATCATGATCGTGACCACGTACATGACCAGCCGTCAGATGATCCTCAAGACCGGCTGGTCCGAAGACCCGCAGCAGCGCATGATCCAGAAGCTGATGCTCTACGGCATCCCCTTCTCGCTGCTGATCTCCGGCGGTCTGTTCCCGATCGGTGTGGTCATCTACTGGGTCACCACGAACCTGTTCTCCCTCGGCCAGCAGTTCTGGGTGCTGCGCAAGTACCCGCCGCCGAAGATGTCCTCGGCCGGCACCTCGTACCAGGCGATGAGCGAGCGGGCGTCCGGCTCGGCGGCCAGCCGCAACACCCCGGCGAAGCCGGCCTCGAAGAACCCGTTCGGCCTGGGCTCCGCCGATCGGAACCGCACCGAGAACAAGGCCGCGTCCAACGGCAAGGCCTCCAAGCCGAACCTGAACAAGGGCAAGAAGGCGGACGACGCAGCGGCGCCGCCCACCAAGGTGCAGGGACCCCGCGTGGGTGCCAAACCGGTGCGCAACAAGAAGGGCGGTACGGCCCGCCGGCCATCGTCGGGTTGATGCGACCACCGCCCGGGAGCCGCAGTCGGCTGCCGGGCGGTGTGGCGCTCCCCCACCGGCTCGCCGCCCGTTAGACGGACGTCAGGTGCCTGCGGGTGCCCCGAACAGTGCGGAGTAATACGTGAACGAAGTTAGCGGCATCGAGACCCGGCCGACCGAGGACGAGGTGGTGAACGCGCCCGTCGCCGATGCCGACTCCGACGTCGACGAGGCCGAGGCGGTCGCTGATACCGAGACCTCCTCCCCCGACGCCTCTTCCGTCCCCTCTTCCGTCTCCTCCTCGGACTCCGCCGACGACGAGGACTCCGACGATGAGGACTCGGACGAGGACTCGGACGACGACTCGGACGATTCCGACGATGACGACGACGCGGACGATGATGACGACTCGGGCGCTGAGGCGTCCGGCAACGGGGCGGCGCCCTCGGCGAAGACCGACCTGTTCCGGGAGAGCGAGATTGCCGCCGACTACGTCGAGGGCCTGCTCGACATCCTGGACTACGACGGCGACATCGACGAGCTCGTGTCGGGCGGCCGTCCGATGGTCGAGGTCGTCGGTGGGCGGTTGAACTCGCTCGTGGGTACCCGTGGGGCGACGCTGGAGGCGCTGCAGGAGCTCACCCGCCTGGCGGTGTTCCGGCAGACCGGCTCGCCGAGCCGGCTGCTCCTCGACGTCGGCGGCTACCGGGCGACCCGGCGCAAGGAGCTGGGCGCGATCGCCAAGAACGCGGCCGAGAAGGTCAAGGAGTTCGGCGAGGCCGTGCGGCTCGAGCCGATGAGCGCGTTCGAGCGGAAGTGCGTGCACGACGTCATCAACGCGCTCGCCGGGGTGGAGAGCGAGTCGGAGGGTGTCGAGCCGAGCCGGCGCATCGTCGTGCGTCCGGCTCCCTGACATCGGTGGCAGAACCTGATCGGGCGTCGACGCGGGCCGCGTCGACGCCCGATGCCGTTCCGGACGGTGTTCCTGCCGCTCCTGGCGCTGTTCCTCAATCTTTTCCTGACGGCATTCCTGATCTGCTGCTTGGCGCGGCGGTCGAGCTGTTCGGCGAGCGCCTTCCTCTGGCGGAGCGGTTCGCCTCCCTGCTCGCCACCGCGGGGGTGGAGCGGGGTCTGATCGGTCCCCGCGAAGCTCCCCGCATCTGGGACCGGCATCTCCTCAACTGTGCGGTTCTGGGCGAATTAGTACCGTCTGGGGTCTATGTTGTAGACGTAGGTTCCGGTGCGGGTTTGCCCGGTATCGTGTTAGCGGTGGCGCGCCCTGACCTTCGCATCTCCCTCGTGGAGTCGCTGGCGCGTCGAACCGCGTTCCTGACCGAGGTGGTCGAGGAGCTCGGCCTGTCGTCGGTGGAGGTCGTACGGGCCCGCGCCGAGGAGTGCGTCAACGTACTCGAACCGGCCGACGTGGTGACCGCCCGCGCGGTCGCCCCCCTGGACCGGCTTGCGTCCTGGTGCCTCCCGCTCGCGCGTCCCGGTGGCGTGCTGCTGGCGATCAAGGGCTCGTCGGCGGCGGATGAGATCGAGGAGCACCGGGCCGCGGTGCGGCGTCTGGGTGGTGGGTCTCCGTCGCTGGTCCAGTGCGGGATGCGGTTGCTGCCCGAGCCGACGACGGTCGTGGAGATCCGGAACACGGGGACGGCCGGCGGGTCCGTCAGGTCTCGAGGTGGGTCTGGGACCGATGCGGGAGCCGGCTCCCGGAGTGAGTCGCGGGCCGGTTCGCGTGGTGGCTCCTCGCATGGTGGTTCCTCGCGTGGTGGCTCCCGAGCCGAACCGCGGGCAGAGGCCCGGGGCGGAACGCCGGCCGATGCTCGGGGTGACACCCGCGCCGGTGCTCGGGGTGACTCCCGTGCCCAGGCCCGCGATGACGCACACGCGGCTCGGGGCGAGGCTCGGGTGGAGAAGAAGCCTGCCGGTGGTCGAGCGGGCGGACGAGCCCGCTCCGCCGGTGCAGGACGGTCCGGAGGCCGCGGGGCGCAAGAGGCCCGTGATGCCCGAGGGACGCATGGGGGCGCGCGATCGGGTGACGGGGGCGATCACCCGAGGAAATAGAAGCGGGGGATTCCTGGATGCGGCGATTGGCGTTGGGGGACGTCGGAGAGCCTCATGAAGCAGTGGATCGGCGGGGCGGTTGGGCGGGGCTGAAGCGGCGGGTTCGGACCATGTTTCCGGCCTTTCGGGGCCGCCGGAAGCGGTCCGAATCAAGTTGTGAGTCAGACGGGCATAGCACGGCTGAGCCGTCGACCGTAGGCTTGGCGCGCGCAATCGATACGGACACCGAGGTGTCGGAATCGGGCTCGGCGCCGCAGTCGACGGACATTCGCGGCGCCCCATCATCGGGATCGAATGGATCGGACACGGTGCGCGACAACGCTTTCGTTCCGGAACGGAACGCGGGCGGCTCAGAAGGGCCGCCGGTTTCACGTGAAACACGTCCGCTGGACGAGGAGGCGACCTCGACGGTCGACATGGGCCGTTTCATGGGACGCGCGGCCGCGCCATCCCGGGTCGCGACAGCGGAAGCGGATCACCTGCCCGCTCCGATCCAACGCACGGGCACGGTCTACGGCCGAGGCGGAAATCCGGTGACCTCTGGGACCGCTGGGTCGCCCGGGTCCCCTGAGACGTCGCCGGAGTCGGGAACGGTGCCGGTCGCCCCGCTTCCGGGTGCGTCGGCGGGTGTGGCGGGGTCCCCGGTTGCGGTCTCGGCTCAGTCGTCGGGGGTACCGGCACCGGTCTCGGCCCCGCCGGTCTCGGGCCCACCGGCCCCGCCGGCGTCGGACTGGCCGCCCTTAGGTCCGTCGGTCCCGGGCCCATCGATCCCGGGCTCCCCGCAGTCGGGCTCTCCCGAGCCGCTGCGGACAGGGTCGGCCGGTCTCCGGCCCGCCGACCCGGACGCCCCGGCGCGGGAGCGTTCGGGTGGGTTGCGGCCGACCGATGAGGCGTCCGAGGGTCGCTCGGCGGGGATTCGTCCAGCGGCTTCTGGCGAACCCTCCGGAGGGCTGCGCCCAGCGGACTTCAGGGAACCGTCAGAGGAACGTTCTGGTGGACTGCGTTCGGAGGGCCCGGAAGAGCCATCGTGGGAGCCCTTGGAGGGTCTCCACCCGGCCAGTTCGGGAGGAGCATCGCCGGAGCCCGCGGGCGGGCCAGGGCCGGCCGGGCTCCAGGCCGGAACCCAGACCGGGTTCCAGGCCGATCTCCCAACCGGGCTCCAGCCTGGGGGCGACGAGCGGTCCGCGGTCGGTTCGGCGGGGCCGCCACAGTCGGGTCCCGTGGGATCGTTGCGCCGGGGAGCCGGCGGGCCGCCGCACGCGCGTCCCGCATCTGACGGCCCGGCGCCGGCGGTCTCAGCTCGGGGTGGACCGCCCGGCGGTGGGGTGCCCTCTAGTACGGTCGCTGGGATGGGTCCGGCCGCGCCCGTGTTCCGGCCCCCGGGCGGCCTCTCCCCGGCGCCCACACCTGTCCGTCCGGCCGATGTTTCCGACGATGGCCGTGTCGGTCGGGTCGAAGAGGCGTCCCACAGGGGAGTATCGGATGAGTCGCCGTTCCGGCCCGCGCCGCGCCCGATTCCCGAGTCTGATCTTGCGGAGAACGATATGACCGACGCCTACGTTTCACGTGAAACGGAGGATCCGCCGCTGGCCCAGGAAGCGAAGCGAGCGGTCGAAATCCTGAATCCCAGTGGCGAGATCACCATGCCTCGACCGCCGAAGCGGCGGATCCTCTGCGTCGCGAACCAGAAGGGCGGCGTCGGGAAGACCACCACCGCCGTGAACCTCGCGGTCGCGCTGGCGCTCCACGGCAACCGGGTGCTCGTCATCGACCTCGACCCGCAGGGCAATGCCTCGACGGGACTGAACGTGCCACACCACTCCGGTGTGCCGGACATCTACCAGTGCCTGATCGACGGCGTCCCGCTCGACGCGGTGACGCAGGCGGTCGAGGGAATCCCCACGCTGTGGGCCGTCCCCGCGACCATCGACCTCGCCGGTGCGGAGATCGAGCTCGTCTCGGTGGTTGCACGTGAATCGCGGCTCCAGCGCGCGATCCGGGCCTCCGAGGGCGAGTACGACTACATCTTCATCGACTGCCCGCCGTCACTCGGTCTGTTGACCGTCAACGCCCTTGTGGCGACGGACGAGGTGCTGATCCCGATCCAGTGCGAGTACTACGCGCTGGAGGGTGTGCGGGCGCTGACCGAGAACATCGAGATGATCCGGTCGCACCTGAACCCGGTGCTCGAGGTCACCACGGTCCTCCTGACCATGTACGACCGCCGCACGCGACTCGCCGACCTAGTCGAGCAGGACGTCCGGGCGCACTTCGGAGCGAAGTGCCTGAACGCCGTCATCCCCCGGAACGTCCGGGTCTCCGAGGCGCCGAGCTACAGCCAGTCGGTGATGACGTACGACCCCGGTTCGCGGGGCGCAGTGAGTTACTTTGAGGCCGCACAGGAAATCGCGCTGCGCGGCGCTCAGCGCACCCAGCCCGGCGCACAGCGCACCCAGTCCGGAGGCAACGGATGAAGTCAACCCGACGCGGCGGTCTCGGCCGGGGCCTCGGCGCGTTGATCCCTACTGCTCCCCCGCCGGCCGGCGGGGGCACGGCGACGGCGGTCGCGGAGGCACCGCCGGTGCCGACCCCCTCGGTCCCGGCGCTTGAGACCGTGCCCGAGCCGGCGTCGCCGGTCGAGCCGCCGGCCGCCCCGAAGGCGGTCGAACCGGAGGTGACCGAGGCGCCGGCCGCACCGGCGCCCGCGCCGGCCGAGGAGCTCGCTCCCGTTCCGGGTGCCCGCTTCGCTGAGATCCCCGTCAGCGCGATCACGCCGAACCCGAAGCAGCCGCGCCAGGTCTTCGACGACGAAGCGCTCGACGAGCTGAAGACCTCGATCGAGGAGGTCGGCTTCCTCCAGCCGATCGTGGTCCGCGAACTCGGGCCCGACCGCTTCGAGCTCGTCATGGGCGAGCGCCGTCTGCGCGCGGCGACCGCGCTCGGGCGCGAGTCGATTCCAGCGATCGTGCGGGAGACCCGCGACGACGCGATGCTCCGCGACGCGCTCCTCGAGAACATCCACCGGGCCAACCTGAACCCGCTGGAAGAGGCGGCCGCGTACCAGCAGTTGCTGGAGGAGTTCGGGGCGACCCACGAGGAGCTGGCGCGCCGGATCGGCCGGAGCCGTCCGCAGATCTCCAACACGATCCGTCTCCTGAACCTGCCACCGGCGGTTCAGCGCCGGGTCGCCGCCGGGGTACTGATGGCGGGCCACGCACGGGCCCTCCTCGCCATCACCGACGGGGAGCAGCAGGAGCAGCTCGCTCGACGGATCGTCGCCGAAGGGCTGTCCGTGCGTGCGACCGAGGAACTGGTGAAGCTGGCGCTCGCCGACGCGGAGAACGGTCACAAGCCCGCTCCCACGCAGCGCCGGGCGAAGCCGCACGCACCGGCGCTCAACGACCTGGCCGACAAGCTGTCCGACCGCTTCGACACCCGCGTGAAGGTCGACATCGGCCGTCGCAAGGGGAAGATCACGATCGAGTTCGCCACGGTGGACGACCTGGAGCGCATCGTCGGCATCATCGGAATGGAAGGCCGGGAGTAGCGCACCGGGCTCCAGCGGGAGGCAAGGAACATCGAACGGCCGGCGGAGACGCCGGCCGTTCTGCTTGTCCGTGGACCGGTCGGCGGCAACCACCCGCCTCCCCTTCTCCGCCGGCCCCATCCGCCGCACGGGTTTCCACAGGAGATTTCCACAGGGGGGCCTCGTTTCACGTGAAACCGCCGGTCGCGGCGTTGTGGGCCTGTGGATGAAACGCCGGGGTGACGGGCTGCGCAGCTCCGGTGGGGCGGGACTGCCGAGCTAGGCAAACGCCGGGGCTGCTCGGCCCGGTGGGCGACGATGACCGTTCGCGGTCGCCCCCACGGTGTCGGCGATCTCCCCTGTTGCCCCGGCGGCCGGCCGCGCGGCGACCCGGTGGCCGGCCCGGTTTCATGGCCGACCGGGTGTCGACCGAAGGAGCGCCAACCAGGGGAACGACAGGCCCCTCGCATGTCCTATAGGGTCGGCACGTGTCGGACGCACCCCTCCCTCTCCCGGCCTTCACCTCTTGGCCGACGTTCCCGTTCGAGGGTGATCTGCGGGTCAAGCGGCTCGCCGATCCGGTAGACGAGGAGCCGCCCCGCCACGGCGAGGATCCGTCCGAGTGCAGCGCCTGCCGCGCGCCGGACTCGGCCTACATCTGGATCAGCGAGCGGTGGCGGGTGCGCTCGCTCGACCGTCCGACCGGGCTGCCGATGGTGCTGATCCTGGAGTCACGGTCGCACCTCGACATGGGTGATCTGACCAACCTCCTCGCGGCGGAACTCGGAGTGCTGACCGTCCGACTGGAGAGGGCGATCCGCTCGCTCGACGGAGTGGCTCGGGTTCACGTGAATCGGTGGGGCGACGGGTCGGCGCATCTGCACGTCTGGTTCCTCGCGCGTCCGGCCGGTCGGCTCCAGCTCCGCGGCACGTTCCTCTCGCTGTGGGACGACATCCTTCCCCGCATCCCCGAGACACAGTGGCGCGAGAACCTGGCTCTGGTCGCAGCGTGGCTCGCGGACTTCGGCGGCGAAGCGCTCGCCGAGCCTCCGCACATCGACTGGCAGTCCCCCGCGCTGTTGAACATCCCGAACGGCGCCGAGGTCGACGACTCCGAGCCGGCGTTCGCCGTCGACGACGCCGAGGACCCGGTCGAGACCGGTGGCATGGGCTCCAGCGTCGTCGCGGCCGAGACCGGCGAGCTGACCCGCGAACTACACGTGCCCGCCCCCGTGGGGCGCGACGGCGTGACCACCGTGGCCATCCCCCGCGGAACGACGGGCGGCACGGTTTCACGGGGAACCGGGCAGCCGGCCCGTGAAACGGACGACGTGGTTTCCCGTGGAACCGACCGCACCATGAACCTGGCGGACGTCGGCGGTGGCGAGACCGTCCGGATCCCCACCGCTCGGACGGCGGGCGGGGAGACGGTCAACCTGGCCGACGTCGCGAGCGGCTCGACGGTTCGCTTCACCACCGGCGCTGGAGCCAGCGCCGGCAACGGAGGCGCCGGAGCACCGGGAGCGCCGGGAGCAAACGGAGAACCCGGAGCAGCCGGAGCAAACGGCGAACCCGGAGCGGACGACACCGGAACGAGCACCGGAGGCGTCGCAGGACCCGCCACAGGATCCGCCACACGCGCCGACGCGCACGCCGGCACCACAGACCCGCACGCCGGCCAGACCGGCCCGCAGGCCGCCTCACAGGGCGCTCCCGAAGGGTCTCGCTCGGCCGCCCAGAGCGGCCCGGGCAACGCACCCGCCGACCAGTCCCCCACGATGCGGTTCGGCACGAGCGGCGTCTCCGGGAACGGCACCCAGACAATGGTCTTCCCCACCGGCGACGCAATGGCGGCCGCCCAGTCCAAGGCAAGGACCCAGGCCGAGGCCCAGGCCCAGGCAAGGACCGAGGCCGGCGCACAGAGCAAGACCAAGACCGAGGCAGAGGCCCAAGCGGAGGCGTAGGCCGAGAAGTACAAAGGGCCGTCACCCGCTGTACCGACCACCACAGGGCATAAACGACAAATATCACCGTCATCTCCCCTGATCGACCCAACGCGCGTACGATCTGTTGCTTGGATGCCTGAGGCCCCTCGGCCAGCCAACTCTGATCGTCTGGATCGGTGTATGTCGCGACGCCTGGTCAATCTGACCCTCGACACGCTCGAAGACGTGCCGCGCTCGTGCCGGCAGTGCGTTTTCTGGGAGCTCGACCCGGTAGCCGCCGAACGGGCCTGTGCCACCGGCGACCCCGCCCTCGAGAAGGAAGCCTGGGTCTCCCAGACGCTGCTGGAGTGGGGCTCCTGCGGCAAGCTCATCTACGTCGACGGCATGCCGGCCGGGTACGTCATGTTCGCGCCTCCGGCGTACGTCCCCCGCTCGATGGCCTTCCCGACGTCGCCGGTCTCGCCCGACGCGGTGCTCCTCACCACGGCGCACGTCGTCGGTCCGTTCGCCGGCGGTGGGCTCGGCCGCATGCTCGTACAGGGAGTCGCCCGCGACCTCACCAAGCGGGGCATCAAGGCGATCGAAGCGTTCGGCGACGCGAAGTTCGGCGAGGCCGACGAGCGCGACCACAACCGCACCGGATGCCTCGCCCCCGCCGACTTCTTCCTCAGCGTCGGGTTCAAGACCGTCCGGCCGCATCCGCGCTACCCGCGGCTGAGGCTCGAGCTGCGCACCGCGCTGTCGTGGAAGTCCGACGTGGAGTACGCGCTGGAGAAGCTGCTCGGCTCGATGACGCCCGACGCGCTCCTGCGCCCCGTCCGCCCGGCGCCGGCCACCCGCAGCTCCTCGTAAAGGTAAGTCGCAACAAGACGCCGTAAAGACAAGTCGTAGAGAGAGAAGCGGCCGGCCCCCACAGGGGACCGGCCGCCATCAGAAGAACCACTAAGACTCCGCAGCCACCAACGCCCGCAGCGCGCTCACGTCGATGGACCCGGTCGGCACATCGGAGTCCACAGGGAAGTACATCCGCTGCACCGCGGCCATGATGGACTCGATCACCAGCTCCCGGAACTGCGGGTCGACCAACCGCGCCCGGTCGTTGGGTGACGTCAGGTACCCCACCTCGACGCGCACCGCGGGCATGCGGGTCAGCCGCAGCAGGTCCCAGACCTTGCCGTGGGTCTTGCAGTCGCGCATGCCGGTGCGGGCCACGATCTCGCGCTGCACCAGACCTGCCAGCCGCTCCCCCACCGTCGACGAGACGCCCGCCGTCGTACCGAAGTGGTAGGTCGCCACGCCCTCCGCCTCCGGGTTCTTGTAGCCGTCGACGTGGAGCGAGATGAACAGATCGGCACCCAGCTCGTTCGCCAGCGACACCCGCTCGCGGTCGGAGACGTCGCCGGACGCCGGTCCGCGCGTCAGGAACACCCGCATCCCCGCGGCGGCCAGCCGACCTTCGAGGCGGGCGGCGAGGTCGTACGCCAGGTCGGCCTCGGCGTACGGACCCACGACCACGCCCCGGTCGGAGCCGCCGTGGCCCGGGTCGATCACGATGCGCTTGCCCAGGAGGGCCGGACCGGAGGAACCGAACGCCACGGTCTCCCGCAACCACTGCGGACGCCCGCCGACCACCTTCCGGCCGAGCCGCCGCAGCGCGCCGAGCGTCTGCGGCCCGCAGGAGCCATCTGAGTCGAGCCCGACCTCGCGCTGGAACTGCGCGACCGCGCGGGCCGTGCGCTGGCCGTAGATGCCGTCGGTACGGCCCGGGTCGTAACCCATCTCCAGGAGGCGCTCCTGCAGCTGCAGGACGTCGTCGCCGGTGAACGGGTCGGACACGCCGTAGTAGAGGGCGCGCTGCCCCAGGCGCCAGCGGGCGCTGTCGAGGGCGAGCCAGGTCTCCTCGCTCACGACGCCGTCGGTGGAGAGACCGCGACTCTGCTGGAACGCGCGGACCGCCTGCTCGGTGGAGGCGTCATAGAAGTCATGCGCGGGACCGTCGGCGAGAGCACCCACAGTCATGAGGACGTTACGAATCTCCGCGACGGCTGGACCGCGCTCGCCGGGCCGGATCGGACGCATCCACAAGCCTCCTAGATGTGTCACGTATAACACGATTCACCACAGAGCCAGCTACGGGGCCAAAACGCCTGATACCCGGCCGGAGCGTACAACCAACGCGAGAAGGCCGCAGCCCGGGAAGGTCGAAAAGATCAAGCGGCCCACCATAAGCGGGCGCCCCGGCGGGGGACAATCACCCGTCCCGCCGGGGCGCCCGTCAAACGTCCGACAGTTCGGCCCTCTCTCCCAGCAGGCGCTAGAGAGCCGACTCGATCAGCTTCAGAAGGTCACCCTTCGGGCGCGCGCCGATCAGCGTGTTGACCGGGCGCCCGCCCCGGAAGACCGTGAGCGTCGGAACCGACATCACCTGGTACGCCCGGGTGACCTCGGGGTTCGCGTCGATGTCGAGCTTGACGATCTCGACCTTGTCGCCGAGCTCGGAGGCGATCTCCTCGAGCAGCGGCTGGACCTTGCGGCACGGCATGCACCAGTCCGCCCAGAAGTCGACAAGCACAGGCCTGTCGGACTGCAGCACGTCGCTGGTGAACGACGTGTCGGTAACGACCTTCAACTCAACTCCTACTGTTCCAGGGAGGCCAGGAACCGCTCGGCATCCAGCGCGGCCGCACAACCCGTGCCGGCGGCGGTGATCGCCTGCCGGTACGTGTGGTCGACCAAGTCGCCCGCGGCGAACACACCGGTGACCGACGTGCGCGTGCTCGGCGCCTCCACGAGTACGTACCCGTTCTCGTCGAGGGGAACCTGCCCGCGGAAAAGCTCACTCCGCGGGTCGTGGCCGATCGCCACGAACACCCCGCTGACCGGCAATTCACGCGAATCGCCGGTGACCGTGTCGGTCAACCGGACGCCGCTGACCTTGCCTCCGCCGTCGATGACCTCGGAAACGGTCGAGTTCCAGGCGACGGAGATCTTCGGGTTCGACAGCGCACGCTCGGCCATGATCTTGCTGGCGCGGAACGAGTCACGCCGGTGGATGATCGTGACATTCTCGGCGAACTTGGTGAGGAACGTGGCCTCCTCCATCGCCGAGTCGCCGCCGCCGACCACCGCGATCTGCTGGCCGCGGAAGAAGAACCCGTCACAGGTGGCACACGACGAGACGCCGTGCCCGAGCAGTTCCTGCTCCCCCGGCACGCCCAGCGGCCGCCAGGCCGAACCGGTCGACAGGATCACGGCGCGGGCCTTGTAGGCCGTCTCGTGGATCCACACGGTCTTGACCGGGCCTTCGAGCTCGACCCGGGTGGCGTCGTCGGTGATGAACTCGGCACCGAAGCGCTCCGCCTGCTTGCGCATGTTGTCCATGAGTTCGGGTCCCAGGATCCCGTCGGGGAACCCCGGGAAGTTCTCGACCTCGGTGGTGGTCATCAGGGCCCCACCCGAGGTCACACCTTCGATCACCAGAGGCTTCAGGTTGGCGCGCGCGGCGTACACGGCGGCGGTGTACCCGGCCGGGCCAGACCCCACGATGATGAGGCTGCGGACCTCGTCCACGAGATGCTCCTTCTACGAAACGTCACCAGCAGAACGCCATCGTACGAAGTGGTCATTCCCGATGGTGCGCGGTCCGTGTGTCAGGTCACGCCAAGGGGGCGTGGTAAACCTCGTCGACGTCGCCGGGGATCTCCCCGCAGCGCGGTCCCGCGACCACGACCAGCGGCCGGCCCCCGCCAACGACTGAGTTGTCGAGCAGCACGACGACCGCCGGCCGGCCCTCGTACCGTGCGAGGTCGGTCACCCGCACGTCGCCGCCGAACAGCCGCCGGATCGCGTCGAGGCAGGACTCGACGGCGGCCGGCGACCGGAACCGGGCCAGTTCGGGCGGCGCCTCCCCGTCTGCCGGCGGCACCTGGGCCGCCTTGGCGTCGGTTCGGTCGCGGCTCGTGTCGGAGCCCGCGAAGGGCACTGGCGCGAGGTCGGCCAGGCCGTCGAACGAGCCGGCCCGGTAGTCGCGCCCGGTGCTCGCCGCGCCACCGGCGTTGGCGCCGGCGGCGACCTCCGGCGACGGCGCCACGGCCGGTGCGGCCGCGTCGCCGGCGGCCGTGCTCTCCGACCCGCTGTCTGTGGTCGGGAACGTCGCGACGACCCCGATGCCGAACGCGATCACGGCCGCGGCCGCCGACAACCCGGCCGCCCACCGCGCCGTCCGGCGCCTCCGCTCCCGTCCCGGCCCCGTGCCGCCCGGTCCGCTCGCGACCCGCTCGCGCCCGGGCGGCGAGAATCTCCCCACCCGGTCGGCGGTCGCGGGAGGTCCGCCGGGCGTGGCCTCCGCGGCGGGTCGCGCCGCGTCGTCGGTGGATCCGAGGTGACGGAGGGCGTCGTCGAGCCGGGCGACCACGGCCTCCGGTACAGGGTCGACGACGGCGCCGAGCGCACGGAGGTCGACGGCGACGGTCGACACCGCGGCGGCCAGGGTGTCGTGCGCGGCGGCCCACTCCGGGTCGGTGTCGACGAGCCGGCGCACCTCGGCGGCGTCGGGGGTGCCGTCGAGCGCCCCGCCGACGTAGTCCGCCAGCCGGTCAAAGTCCACGCGCTCGCTCATGCACCCTCCTCCCGCTCAGATCCGACGCTCGCGGACGCCGACGGGTTCCGTAGATACCCGAGGAGCCCGGCCAGCCGCGCCCGTCCCCGCGCGCACCTGCTCTTGATCGTGCCCTCGGCGACCTCGAGGATCTCCGCCGCCTCCGACACCGCGTACCCGTACACGTCGACCAGTACCAGGGCGGCCCGCTGGTCGACCGGTAGCTGGGCCAGCGCGGCCTGCACGTCGAGCCGGACCTCCCGGTCGGATGCCGGCGCCACGGTGGTGTCGACCTCGGGCAGCGGCACCGTCGGGCGGACCTTCTGCCGGCGGATGCGGTCGAGGCACGCGTTCACCACGATGCGGTGCAGCCATGTGGTGACGGCGCTGTCGCCGCGGAAGCGTTCCGCTGCCCGGTAGGCCGAGAGCAGGGCGTCCTGGAGCGCGTCGGCGGCATCCTCACGGTCGCCCATCGTGCGCAGCGCCACCGCCCACAACCGGTCACGGTGGCGGCCGACGAGGATGCCGAACGCGTCACGGTCGCCCGCGAGATGCGCACGCAGCAGCGTGGCGTCGTCTCGGCTGTCTTCGACGGGCACGGCGTGCAATCTATCCGGATCGCGCCAACGGTGGAGACCTACGGTGACTGGGCCCCGCGGACGGTGACGTCGATGACCTCGAGCCGGAACCGGTCGGCACCGTCGTTCGGCGAGTTCGGCAGCTTCGTGAACCAGATCAGCAGGTACCGGACCCGCTGGTCCTGGCCCGGCAGGATCAGCTTCGTGGGCGCGTCGGCCCGCTTCTCACCGATGGTGGGCCAGGCGACCGCGGCCTGGTCGCCCGACTGCGAGTTGTCGACGGGCGTCGGGCTGCCCTTCAGCTCGACGGTGGCGCCACCGCGCACCATGTCGATCTGCACGGCGGAGACCGAGGTCTCCTTGCCCAGGTCGATCATCAGGCCGATGCCGGGCTTGCCGTTGTTGCCGAAGTTGGCGGAGCCGAAGTACTGGTTCGTGCGCCACGCCGAGTTCGGGTCGCCGTCGACGGCGGCGCCGACCCGGTCGTTGTTGTCGCGCTCGTTCACCGGCGCCACGACGCGCACGGATGCCGCCTGGATCGCGATCGGAGCCGCCGCACCGGTGCCCGTGGTGGGCGGGGCGGAGACCGACGGCGGCGCCCCGTTGGCCTGCTGCTGCCCCGGAGTGCCGCTGCTGCCGCCGCCCAGGGTGTTCACCGCGGCGATCGTGCCGGCGATCGCGATGACCAGCAGCGCGGCGATGACGATCGCCATCTTCCGGCCGGTGGGCGTCGACGACTCGGGTGCCATGGCGGCGGAGTCGAACGCGTCGAGGTCGAGCGGCTCGTCGGCGAACAGCGACCCCTCGGCGTTGTCGAGGTGCCCCAGTTCCTGGGCCAGCACGTCGGCCGTTGGCAGGTCGAGGTTCGGGTTGAGCAGGTCGACGGCGAGCTGATCGACCTGGTTCGGGATGCCGGCCTTGATCTGGTGCGGCGCCAGGATGACCCCGGCGGCGTTCCGGCTGGCGTCGGCCTCGGCCGTGACACCGGCCTCGGCGTGCGGCCAGTTCCCGGTGAGCGCGCAGTAGAGCACCGCGCCGACCGCGCGGATGTCGGACTCGACGGTGGCGGCCTCGTCGGCGCGGGCGTCGCCGAGCACGACCCGGCCGTCGTCTCCGATGAGCACCGTGCCCGGCTGCACGTTGCCGTGCGCCATACCGGTGTCGTGCAGGGCCGAGACCGCGGCGGCGACCGCGTGCGCGATCGCGACGGCCTTGTCTGCCTCCAGCGGGCCGTAACTCGCCACGACCTTGCGCAGCGACGTGCCCTCGACCCATTCCCGGACGACGTAGGCCCGGTCGCCCTCGTCGATCGCGTCGTAGACGCCGATGAGGTGCGGGTGGACGATGCGGCTCGCGGTGACGGCGGCCGACAGCATCTCGGCGGCCGAGTCGCCACCGGGATACCGCAACACAACCGTTACCGGACGCTGGAGGATCACGTCGGCGCCGCGCCAGAGCTGGCGACCGAGCATGTCGTCGCCGATGTGCTCCTCGAGCCGGTACCGCTCGGCCAGTACCTCACCGACCTGCGGTGATCCGTACTCCAGAACCTGGGGAGCGGGGGTACGCGCCTGAGGGTCGTCGTCCATCGGCGTCACCCGTCCTCCCTTCCGCCGGACCTTGTCTCACAGCCTATTCGGCGGACACGACGGTCTAGAGCGACCCTACCTGCCTTGCGCCAATCCACAGGACGCAGCGCGCCCGGTTTGTACCTCGGTCGTCTCACTCGGCGACGAACCGACTGTTCAGTTATCCGGTCAGCTATCCGGATCTGCCGAGCCGGCCACGGACCATCCGGGTAAGGTCCCGAACTTCGGCCACCCGGAACATCAGTGCACACACATAGTAGAGGCCGAACAGCAGCGCACCGCCAACCAGGAGCTGCACGAAACTGGCTCCCTTTCCGGTGCCGAACTCGCCGCTCAGCAGGTCTACGAGAAGGTACGTGGGAAGCGCGGCGATGGCAGCCGCGCCGACCAGCTTGACCAGCGCGGACGCCACCCGCCGCAGCCCGAGGTACCCCAGCTTGCGGCGGAGCAGACGGATGCTCACCAGTGCTCCGAAGACGAACGACAGCGCGCTGCCGCCCATCAGGGCCGCCGTGACCGCCGCGGTCGGCAGCAGCCAGAAGAACAGCAGGTCGACGCCCACCCGCAGCGCCACCACGGGAACGTTGAGCAGCGCCGGGGTCCGCGTGTCGCGCAGCGCGTAGAAGGCGAACTGCTGGAGCTGCATCACCGCGTACGGCACGAGGCCGAGGCCCGCGACCGCGATCACCGGACCCGTGGCCAGCGCGGCCTCGGAGTTGTAGTTGCCCCACTGGAACAGCGTCACCGCCATCGGCGTGCCGAGCACCAGGTAGGCGGCGGTGATCGGAACCAGCACCACCGAGACCAGCCGCAGCCCGCTGTTGAGGTGGCCGACCAGGTCCTGATGGCGCCCGTCGGCCGCGGCGCCGGACAGCCGCGGCATCAGCGCCGTGAGAACAGACACAGCCACGATGCCGTGCGCCATCATGAAGATCAGGAAGGCGTTCTGGAACACGATCACGCCGGCTTCGCCGTCGGTGCCCACCGCCTTGGCGATGCCGATGACGACGAACAACCCGATCTGGCTGACGATGACGAACAGCAGCATCCAGCTCGCCAGCCGGCCCATCTCGCCGAGGCCGAGCGCGCGGAAGTCGAACCGGAGCTTCCACCGGAAGCCGACCCGGCGCAGGGCCGGCAGCAGGCCGGCGGCCTGCACCACGATGCCGCTCATCGTGCCGAGGCCGAGCACCAGGATCTGCGCCCTCGAGATCGTGTTCGGCTCGACCAGGTCGCCGCGCGTCACGAGGATGAACACGCCCGCCGTGGCGATCACGACGAAGTTGTTGAGGATCGGCGTCCACATCGGCGCGGCGAAGTGGCCCCGGGAGTTGAGCACCGCACCGATCAGCGCCGCCATGCCGTAGCAGAAGATCGCCGGCAGGATCAGGTACGCCAGGTCGGTGATGAGCCGCTTGTCCTCGTCCTGGATCCTGTCGTTCGACCAGGTGAGCAGCTCGGTGAACACCGGCGCGGCGGCCACCGCCAGCGCGGTGGCGACGCCGAGCGCGATCACCGCCAGCGTGAGCAGACGCTGCGTGTAGGCCTGTCCCCCGTCGGCGTCGGCCTTCCGCGTGCGCACCAGGATCGGCACGATGACGCTCGAGAGGACGCCACCCACGAGAAGCTCGAACACCATGTTCGGCAGGGTGATCGCGAGCTGGTAGTCGTCGGCCACCAGCCCCGCACCGAGCGCGGCGCTGATCGCCGCCGCCCGGAGGAACCCGGTGAGCCGGCTGACGATGCTGCCGGCGGCCATCACCGCACTGTTGCGCGCGACGCTGCGCGCCTCGGCCGGCGCCGCAGCCTGAGCCGCAGCCTCGGTTGGCCGCGCGTCGGGCGGGCCGGCCGCCACGGGCTGGTCGAGGCCGGGCTGTCCGAGGTTGGGCTGTTCGAGGTTGGGTGGCGGTGTGACCGGCGGTACGACCGACGAGTCCGGACCGGTGGTGCCATCGGTCGTCGGCGGCACGGCCGGCGCCTCGGGCACGCGCGCGGACCCGACGGCCGGCGGCGGAACCGCGGTCGGGGCCTGCGCCGAGCCGACCACCGGCGGCGGCACCGCGGTCGGGGCCTGCGCGGAACCCGTCACGGGTGGCGGTACCGCGGTCGGGGCCTGGGCGTGACCGGTCACGGGCGGCGGCACGGCACCGGGGATGCCCGGGATGCCGACGGCCATCGTCCGGTCGGCGTGCAGGGGCGGTGCCGGGACCGACGCGTGGCCGGTGGCGGCGCTCGGCATGTGCGGCGGGAGGTACGGCTGGCGCGGCGCCTCGGGTACGCGGGCGGCTCCTCCGGGGGGCGCCTCGGGTACGCGGGCGGCTCCTACCGCGGTCGGGGGCGCCGCGTGCCGGGCACGGTGGGTGTGCACCGGGGGGTGCGGCGCGCCGCCGTCGGGGATCGGCGCCATCACGATCGTCTCGTCGACCGAGGGCCGGGCGTCGGGGTCCGCCGGGGAGGGTCCCGATACCAGCAGCGGGGGCGCGATCGGGGTGTCGAGGGCCGTCACCGGGGACGCCGCCATCGTCACCGTCTGGTCGAAGTCGCCGACAGGCGGCACCACCACGGTTTGTTCCGGGTCTGTGCCGGCGGGAGCTGCGACGGTCTCGTCGGGATCACCGGGCCGGCTCATGGCATACGAGATTACGCGGAGCGGTCGATCGGGTCTGCACCCGATCTTGCGGCGTCCGCTGGATGGTAAACCCGGGCGCGGAGCTTTCGTCGTCCCAGCTAAGGTTCGTCCGATGTCCGAGACCTCTACTTCGACGACGAACCGCGAGCTGACCGCGGCCCAGCGCCGGGCCGTGACCGAGCTCATGCGGGTCTCCCCCGTCGCCGACGAGCTCGGTCGCCGGTTCGCCGCCGCGGGGCACGAACTGCACCTGGTGGGCGGTTCGGTGCGCGACGCGCTGCTCGGGCGGCTCGGCGACGACCTCGACTTCTGCACCGATGCCCGGCCCGAGAAGACGCTCGAGATCATCAAGGGCTGGGCCGAGGCGGTCTGGACGACCGGGCAGGAGTTCGGCACGATCGGGCTCAGCCGCGGGGGGCTGCGCCTGGAGGTCACGACCTTCCGGGCCGACGCCTACGACCGTGTCAGCCGCAACCCGATCGTGAAGTACGGCCGGTCGCTCGACGACGACCTGCGCCGCCGCGACTTCACCGTCAACGCGATGGCCGTGTCGGTGCCCGGCCACGTGTTCGCCGACCCGCACGGCGGCCTGGCCGACCTCGCCGCGCGCCGGCTGCGTACGCCCGGCACGCCGGAGGAGTCGTTCGCCGACGACCCGCTGCGCATGCTGCGGGCCGCGCGGTTCGTGGCGCAGCTGCGGTTCGAGGTGGCGCCGCCGGTCCGCGAGGCGATGGAGGCGATGGCCGCCGATCTCGGTCGCATCACCGCCGAGCGCATCCGTGACGAGCTGGTCAAGCTGATGTGCGGCGTCGACCCGGTCGCCGGCCTGCGGCTGCTGGTCGACACCGGCCTGGCCGACCAGTTCCTCCCCGAGCTCGCCGGGCTCCGGCTGGAGATCGACGAGCACGCCCAGCACAAGGACGTCTACGAGCACACGCTCACCGTGGTGCGCAACGCGATCGCGTTGGAGAGCGAGGGTCCCGACTTCGTGCTGCGCATGGCCGCGCTCATGCACGATGTGGGCAAGCCGGCCACGAAGGCGGTCGGCACCGGTGGGCGGGTCAGCTTCCACCACCACGAGGTCGTCGGTGCCCGCCTCACCAAGCAGCGCCTGTCGGCGCTGAAGTTCCCGAAGGACGTGATCTCCGCCGTGGCCGGGCTGGTCGCGCTGCATCTGCGGTTCTACGGGTACGGCCGGGGCGAGTGGACCGACTCGGCGGTGCGCCGGTACGTCACCGACGCCGGCGACCTGCTGGCGCGGCTGCACAAGCTCACCCGCAGCGACGTCACCACCCGCAACCGGCGCAAGGCGGCCGCGCTGGCCGCCGACTACACGGCGCTGGAGGAGCGGATCGAGCGGATCGCCGCCGAGGAGGACCTCGCCCGGGTGCGGCCCGACCTCGATGGCAACGAGATCATGAAGCTGCTCGGGCTTCCGCCCGGCCCGCTGGTGGGCAAGGCGTGGCGGCACCTGAAGGAGCTACGGCTCGACCGGGGTCCGCTGACCCACGAGGAGGCCGAGGCCGAGCTGCGCAGGTGGGCGGCTGAACAGGGCCTCTAGTGT